>CAZWAY010000076.1:0-25005 GCA_964631945.1 uncultured Planctomycetaceae bacterium | reverse complement strand
CAAGCCGAGCTCCGCGCCATCGTCGGATTCCTGCGCTCGTGGGAGACGCCGGAGGGCGCGGCCGAGGGCGCTCGCTTACCTCAGGCCTCGAGCGCAGTCGTGGTCGGGCAGTAATCGTTCGCGAGCAGAGAGGACGCGGCGGCGGACCTCACTCCGAGGCACTTCCCCTGTGCACCGATCATTGAGTAAGCATGGTGCTCCTGAAGCCGTGCACACCCGAACCCAACTCACGCTCTTCGTGTCGCCGCCGCATCGGGAGCCCTTGGATGCGCTTCGAGTTCGACTCGACCCGATCCAAGCAGGCCTCATCGGGGCTCATGTAACGCTTTGCCGAGAGGACGAGATCGCCGGCATCAGCCAGGAGGCGCTCTTGGGGCGAGTCGGTAATTGGCCTCACCGGTCCCTGAGCCTGGGCTTTGGTCCACCGGAGCGTCTTGGTCAGCACGGGGTGTTGCTTCCGTGCGTGCACGGCATGGCCGAGTTTCAGAGTCTGCGCCAGTGGGTGCTCCGGGACAACAGCGCACGGCCACACGAGGCGCACCTGACCTTGGCCCATCCCAGGAACCGGCGCTCGTCTGAGAACACGGACGAGGCACTCTCTGCCATACAGCGCTCCTGGCGAATCGAGTTCCGGGCCGCCACCGTCATTGAACACGTCTCGGGATCAGCATGGCGAGCGCTCGGTGAAGCAACGCTGGGCTTCGCAACGCTCCGCGATGCCTAGCCCTCGTTGGCGGGTGCCCCCGCGACGGAGCTCGAGGTCACTCACCCGACGTCCGATGCTCCTCACCCCAACCGCGCTACACTGACCGGCCCATGGAGGGAAGCACGCAGCTCAGCGCCGGGCCCAGCTCGCGCCAGGGCCCCGGTGCCCCTTTTCGTGACACCCACACCCAAGAGCGCCCGCGTCATGCGCGCTACGCAGGCCTAAGGGATCCATCGAATTGTCGTTATGCGTCTGAAGAAAGGAGAGAGTCTTGATTGAAGCCATCATCGGTGTCGTGGTAGGCGTTCTTACGATAGTCGTGGCGCGGATCATTCGGGGCCAGCATTGGCTGTATTCACTGGGCCTGCTCGTTCTGCCTGGCCTGTATGGGCTTTTCGCCCTGCGGGTCGACATGCCGGCTGTAGGCGTCAAGGAAATGCTTCTCGGTGCTCCGTTCGTCGTGGTTGGGCTGGTCTTCGCATTTGTGAGCGCCCGCCAGTCGGCGGCAGTGGTCGGCGCGTTCTGGATGCTTCACGGGCTGTACGACTTGACGCATGGTCAGTTCATCACGAACGCTGGCGTTCCTGTTTGGTATCCTGTTTTTTGCTTCTCAGTTGACGTTGTCATCGGTGCATATCTGTTATGGCTGTCGCGTCGGATCCCCAATGCAAACCTTCGCCAGGCATGAATCGTCGCTAGCAAGACATCATGGCAACTACGTGCGGCTTGTCGCTTCCGATGCCTAGCCCTTCGCTCCAGCCGTGAACCTCCTACTGTGGGTCCTGCAGGCCTTCGCCGCGCTCCTGTACGCAGCGTCGGGCGTCATGAAGGTCTTCCTGTTCGACAAGGTGAGCGTGGGGGTGCCGTCCTTCGGTGCCTTGCCGCGGCCCGCCTGGACGGCCCTCGGCATCCTCGAGCTCGTCTGCACGGTCGGGCTGATCGTCCCCGGTGCCTTCCACTGGATGCCGGCGCTCACGGTGGTGGCCGCCATAGTCCTGGCGCTCGAGAGCCTGGTGTTCGTCTGGGTACACGTCCAGTACCGCGAGCTCCCGCCCATCGTCTTCAGCGTCGGACTGGGACTCCTCATGGCGTTCATCGCGTACGGCCGGATGGTGCTGGAGCCGATCGTCTGAGCGGGCGGGCCGGCGGGATCGGACTGCGACCGCCTGCGGGATAGGGGCCGCTCCGAGCGTCGAGAGTGCTCGCCAGGGCGACGGGGCCCCGCGGCCCGCCCGCTCGGCCGGCTTGACATCGGTCAAGGAGCGACCGGGCGCTTCCGGCGATGGTGAGGGCGTCCGGCCAGCCGCGCGATTCCCTGCGGGCTGGCGCAAGCGTGGAGCACCCGCCATGGTCGACCGAAAAGCCAGTCTCACCCGGCGCAGTTTCCTCGAGCTCTCCAGCGTGACCGCGGCGGCGGTGGCGGCGACGCCCGCCTACGGGGAGGAGTTCGGGAGCGCCCGCTTCACGCCCGAGGACCTGGCCAAGCAGAACACCGGGCGGCAGGTGTTGCAGGCGCAGTGCCCGTACTGCGGGGTCGGCTGCGGGACGCTGCTGCAGATCGAGAACCGGCGCATCGTCGGGGTTTCGCCGGACAAGCTGCACCCGACCAACAAGGGCGTGCAGTGCATCAAGGGGCTCAACGCGCAGGAGCCGACCTACAAGGACCGCATCACCAGGGTCCTGGTCCGGAAGGACATGTCCGACCCGGCCAAGGGCCACGTCTCGAAGACCAAGGGGCGCTTCGACGACGAGGTCTTCCGGGAGGCCAGCTACGAGGAGGCCGAGGAGCTCGTGGCCGACAAGGTCGCAGCTTACATCAAGGAATTCGGGCCCAACAGCATCGGCCTGACGGGCTCGGGCCAGCTGACGATGGAGGCGCAGTGGATCGAGAACCTCCTGATGAAGGGCGTCATCGGCTCGAACTCGATCGAGGCCAACGCGCGCATGTGCATGACCTCGGCGGTCACGGGCTACTTCGCGTCCTACGGCTCCGACACGCCGCCGACGAGCTACGACGACATCGAGCAGGCCGACCTGATCAGCTTCTGGGGCCACAACGCGCGCGAGGCGCACCCCGTGCTCTTCTGGCGCGTGGCCGACCACAAGAAGAAGAACGGGATCCCGACGCTGGTCTCGGATCCGCGCCGCACGGGCACGGTCACGGGGCTCGAGGACATCGACCCGCGCAACTCGCACCACTTCCAGACGCTGAACGGCGACATCTCCTACCTCAACGCGATCGCCCACGTGATCCTGGAGAAGCACCCCGCCGCGATCATGCCGGAGGAATGGCTCGATCGGCACACCAGCGGCTGGCGTGAGTACGTGGCCGGCGTGAAGGCGCGCTACTCGCCGCAGCAGGTGGTCGAGCGCCTGGCCTACATCGACCAGGGCCGCGTGACCGTGGCGCAGATCGAGGCGTTCGCCGCGCTCTTCGCGGCGGCCTCGATCAAGGGGCGCGAGCGCGGCAAGGGTGGCTGCCTGACGATCTGGGGCATCGGCTACAACCAGATGCTGCACGGGCAGCACAACACGATCTCGATCATCAACCTGCACCTGCTGACCGGCAACCTCGGCCGGCCGGGTTGCGGGACGCACTCGCAGACCGGCCAGCCGAACGCGATGAGCGAGCGCCTGATGGGCGGGCTCACCGACCGCCTGCCCTTCAACAAGCCGCTCAGCGACGAGCCCTGGCGCAACTGGATGGCGGACCAGTGGCGCGTTCCGCGCGAGCGCCTGGCCGAGACCGCCAAGCTCACCAACCCGATGGTGATCGGGATGATGGAGCGCGCCCTGGCCGGCGACCTCAAGGCGATGTTCTGGATGTACACCACGCACATCCACCTGCCCGACGTGCACACGCTGGTGCGGCCGGCGCTGACCAAGCTCTTCTGCGTGGTGCAGGACATCTACCGGCACGCGCCGAACCTCCTGTACGCCGACGTGGTCTTCCCGGCCCAGACCTGGGGCGAGTGGCCGGGTGGCGTGTACATCCAGTCGGAGCGGCGCCTGTACGTGAACGACGGCGTCGGCTGCAGCTTCGACGAGCACGGCGCGGAGATCCCCGAGGCGCGGCCCGACATGGACATGGCCATCGACAAGACGCGCCTCCTGGCCAAGAAGCTGGGCCTCGATGCCGACGCGATCATTCCCTACAAGCGCCGCACCGAGGGGCCGTTCAAGGGCAGCTACGATCCGGAGGAGGTCTTCGCCGACATCGTGCGTGCTTCGAAGGGCTCGGACGCGGACCTGACCGGCATGCTCGAGGTGCGCGAGAGGGATGGCCTCGGCCTGTACGAGCAGCTGCGCCGACTGCGCGGTCTGCAATGGCCCGCACCGACCTACGAGATCGCCAAGAAGGGCGGCACGCCGCGGCGCTACATGGGTCAGGAGGGCTGGGCCGAGGCGCCCTACGCGCTGTTCCCCAAGCAGGGCGGCAAGGCCGTCTTCAAGCTGTGCGAGCAGGACTACGGCAAGGACGGCGCGCTGATCAAGGAGGTCTGTCAGGAGCTCACGAAGTACGGCGCGACCGTCGGCGAGGGTCCCTGGCTGCACCAGAACCCGGAGCTGCTGGTGCGCGCGCGCGACAACGCGCTGACGCCCGAGCTGCCCGACCTCGAGTTCCATCGCGACCCGAAGAAGACCCTCGAGGACGCCAAGAAGGAGGACAAGTATCCGTTCTGGCTGGGCCTCGGCATCGTCTACGAGCACTTCCACACGGCCAAGACCATCAAGGGCCCGAGCACGCTGCGGCTCGTGCCCGAGCAGTACGTCGAGGTGAACGAGCAGGACGCCGAGCGCTACGGGCTCGAGGACGGCGAGAAGGTGCGCATCGTCACGCGCCGCTCCTCCTACGAGGGCCGCGTCACGGTGGGCACGAACTCGATGGTGCGCCCGGCGCGCTCGGAGACCTTCCCGGGCTACCTCTTCAGCCCCTGGAACCTGTCGGTGGCCGACAGCTCCGACCCCAGGAAGAACCGCTGGCTGGTCAACGCCGTCTCGCACCGCGCCTGGGATCCGGTCTCGGGCCAGGCCGACTTCAAGAAGATCGCGGCGCGTATCGAGCGCATCTGAAGTTCCCGCGCCGATGAACCGCCGCGCCTTCATCCAGAACCTGATGGCCGCGGGAGCGGCCTGCGGCGGTGGTGTCGTGCTGATGAAGGGCACGGCCTCCGGACAGGCCGAGGCGGCGGGCCTGCGGCCGCCGGGCGCGCTCGACGAGGAGGAGTTCCTCTCGCGCTGCATCCGCTGCTTCCGATGCGGCGACGCCTGTCCGAACCGCGCCATCGTGGCGCTGTCGCCGCGCAGCGGCGGCGACTTCTCGCGCGCGCCGGGGGACGCCGAGGAGGGCACGCCCGTGATCTTCCCGCGCCGTCAGGCGTGCATGCTGTGCGCGAGCGTGCCGGGCGACGAGCTCCTGTGCACGGCGGCCTGCCCGAGCGGCGCGCTGCAGCTCGTCAAGAAGACCAGGGAGGACATCCTCGCCAAGGTGCACATGGGCACGGCGGAGATCGACCACAACATCTGCTACTCGTGGAACGGGGCGAGCTGCGGCGTGTGCGCGCGCGCCTGTCCGCTGGATGCGCTGCGGGCCGGACTCTTCGAGCGGCCCGAGATCGATCCCGATCTGTGCGTCGGCTGCGGCCTGTGCGAGCGCGCCTGCATCCGCTATCCGCAGGCGGTGACGGTGCTCCCGCGCGGAGGCACGCCGTGAAGGTCGCGCGCGACCGCCGGACGTTGCTCTTCGACGCGGGGCGCGGCGCCCTGCGGGTCGGGCTCGCGGGCTCGGCCCTGGCGGCGGTGGCGAACGTCCTCGGGCGCGGGGCGGCGCCGCGCGCGCGCGAGCAGCTCGCCACGGGCATCCTGCGCCCGCCGGGCGCGCTCGCCGAGCCCGACTTCCTGGCGACCTGCGTGCGCTGCCAGCTCTGCGCCCAGGCCTGCGACACCGCCTGCATCGAGTTCTTCGGGCCGTTCGAGGGACGCCACGCGGGCACGCCGCACATCACGGCCGCGCGCGTGGCCTGCAACCTGTGCCTGGCCTGCACCCGGGCCTGCCCGTCGGGCGCGCTGGCGGTCCTGGCCGAGCTCGGCGCGGTACGCATGGGCACGGCCGTGATCGACGAGCGCCTGTGCGTCTCGCACAACGGCAGCGGCGTGTGCGGAGCCTGCCACACGGCCTGCCCGCTCAAGAACAAGGCCATCACCCAGGGAGCGCACAACGCGCCCACGGTGCACGCCGAGCACTGCGTCGGCTGCGGGCTGTGCGAGGAGGCCTGCATCGTCTACGACCGCAAGGCCATCCGCGTGGTCACGGGCAGGAGCTGGTCGTGAGGCTCCCCGCGCTGCACCAGGTCTCGCGCCGCACGCTGCAGGTGCTCGTGCTGTTCCTGACGGTCCTGACCCCGGTGCTGGCGCGCTACGCCAACTACCTGAGCGCACGCGAGCTCGACAAGGTCAGCGAACGCTTCGCGGGCAGCGTGCAAGGCCTCGCGCTGGCGGCGACCGATGCCACGCTGGCGTTCGCGACCGACGTCGAGCGGCCCAGCGGCGAGCGGCGCAAGGCCGAGCAGGATCGGCTGCTGGTGGCGGCGCGCAGCGTGCGCGGCAGCACCTGGTCGCTCGAGCTCTTCGGGCTGACCCTGACCGACCCGCTGGCCGCGCTCGAATCGATCGCCGCCAGCCGCTCGCTGCGCTGGGTGCTGATCGCGGGCGTGCTGCTGCCGGTGCTCGGGACCCTGCTGCTCGGGCGCGTGTTCTGCAGCTGGATCTGTCCGGCGGGGTTCCTGCTGGAGCTCTCGGGCAAGCTGCGACGGCTCCTGCGGGTGCTCGAGCTCAAACCCGGCAAGCTGCGTCTCTGGCACGGCGACAAGTACGTGATCCTGGCCGTGGGCCTGGCCTTCTCGTTCGTCGTCGGGCTGCCCCTGCTCGGCTACCTGTATCCGCCCGCGCTGGTCGGGCGCGAGGCCCACAACGGCGTCACGGTGATGTTCGATCGCGCCGAGGAGGGCCGGCTCGGCTTCAGCGCGGCCGGCTTGACGCTGGCCTCGTGGTTCCTGCTGGCGATCGCGCTGGTCGAGCTCGGCTTCGGCCCGCGCCTGTGGTGTCGCTCGCTGTGCCCGGGCGGGGCGGTGTACACGCTGCTCGGCCGCCGGCGCGTCGTGAACGTCGAGCGCAACCCGGTGAACTGCACGCTGTGCGGCAGCTGCGTGCTGGCCTGCGAGATGGGGCTGAGCCCGATGACCGACCGGATCGGCAGCGAGTGCGACAACTGCGGCAAGTGCGTGGCCGACTGTCCGGACGATGCCCTGCACTACGTCCTGCGCCGGGGCCGGCGGCGCCAGGAGGTGCGCTCGTGAGGACGCGCCTGGTCGACCACTGGCTGCTCACCGGCGCGCTCGCACTCGCGCTGAGCGGCGTCGCGGCCGCGCACCACATCCTCGGGATCCCCCACTACGCCTACGACGAGTCCTACCCGCAGGCGCCGGTGATCACCTACGCCGTGCAGGCCGGGCCGTACCTGGTGAAGGTGACCGGCTATCCGGGCCGGCCCGCGCCGGGCGAGCTGGCGCAGGTCCACGCCTACGTCACGCGTCTCGACGACCCGTCGGCGGTATTCGCGGGCGAGGTCGAGGCGCGGCTGGAGCGCGACGGGTTGCTGGGGCCGAGCGTGGTCTGGGGCCCGAGCCCCACGCGCTTCGAGAGCAACCTGCACAAGCTCGCGCCGCGCTTCGGCGCCGAGGGTCGCTACCGCCTGCGGCTCGAGATGCAGCTCGAGGGCCAGCCCTACGAGATCGACTTCCCGCTGGTGGTGGGCGAGCCCGCCAGCCCCACGGCCACGCTGCTCGGCTGGGGCGGCGCGCTGGCGTTCCTGGTGCTGCTCGTGCGCGCCGCGCGGATCAAGCTCGAGCGACGCCGCGCGGCGGCAGCCCTCCCCGCCTGATCCGCAGGGTCCCGGGGGTCCCTTGACATCCGTCAAGGAGCACGCGCGCGCGCGCGGCGATGGTGGTCCCGGGTGCCCGCGGGCGGCCCCCCGCTCCGGCCATGTTGCGCCTCTTCTTCCCGTACCTGCTGTTCGCCGCGATCGTGCTGTTCGTGGCGCTCGACCACGTGCGCGGCGGGGACGAGGTCGTGCTGGACGCGACCCAGGTCGCCGCGGAGACCGGCGGCGCGAGCCGGCGCGACCCGGTGTGCGGCATGGACGTCGGAGGCGACCTCACGGCCGTGTATGCGGGCCAGCGCTATGCCTTCTGCCACGAGCGCTGCCGCGCGCGCTTCCTGGAAGGGCCGCTCACCTACGTGCGCGAGAACTGCCCCGTGTGCCTGGCCGGGACGGGCGCGCGCGTCGAGGTCGCGGCCGGCGCACCCGAGTTCACCTGGCAGGGACGCACCTGGCGCTTCTGCTCCCTCGCCCACCGTGACGAGTTCGGCGCGGATCCGGCGGGCTGGTTCGTGCACTCGATGTGGGGCATCCCCTCGTGGCTGTACGCGATCTCGGTGGCCTTGATCCTGCTCTTGAGCTTCGGCCTGTTCGAGATCGTGGCGCGTAGCTCGCGCGGCAAGGCCGAGTCGCGACCGCGCTTCGACCTCTTCCGCGTCCCCGGCCTGAAGGCCCTGCTGCGCTGGCCGCACTTCCGGACGCTGTGCCAGCTGCTGGTCGTGGGCCTGTTCGCGCTCGTGATCACCGTGGGCCTCTACGGCGACCCGCTCGCCGAGCGCAACCTCGCGCCGCTCCTGACCTGGACCCTGTGGTGGGGCGGCCTCGTGCTCGTGATCCTGTTCGCGGGCAAGGCCTGGTGCTACGTCTGCCCGTGGGATGCGCTGGCCGGCTGGGCCGAGCGGCTCGTGTTCTGGCGCAAGCAGAAGGGACTCGGGCTCGGGCTCGCCTGGCCGAAGCGCCTGCGCAACGTGTGGCTGGCGACGGGCTTCTTCGTCGGGCTGACCTGGCTCGAGCTCGGCTTCGGCGTGACCACCAGCCCGCGCGCCACCGCGCTGATCGCGCTCGGCATGGTCAGCCTGGCGCTGGTGTGCGCGCTAATCTTCGAGCGTCGGGCCTTCTGCCGCTATGCGTGCCTGGTCGGGCGCGTGTCGGGTCTCTACGCGCTGTTCTCGGCCTCCGAGGTGCGCCCCGCCGACCGCGACGTGTGCCGTTCGTGCCGCACGAAGGACTGCTTCCACGGCAACGAGAAGGGCGACGCCTGCCCGACCGGACTCTTCCCCGGCGCGCTGCAGGCCAACACCTACTGCATCGACTGCCTGGAGTGCGTGAAGAGCTGTCCGTCCGACAACATGGAGCTGCGCCTGCGGCCCTGGGGCGCGGACCTCGCGGTCGAGGGACACGCGCGCCGGGACGAGGCCTACCTGGCGCTCTTGATGCTCTCCATCACCGGCTTCCACGGTCTGACCATGACCGGATCCTGGCGCGCGCTGCTGGCCTGGCTCGAGGGCGCCTTCGGACTGCCGTACCTCCTGGCCTTCAGCCTGGGCATGGGGCTCCTGATGCTCGGGCCGATCGCGCTCTACGCGCTACTGGTCGGGCTGAGCACGCTCCTCGCGCGCTCGAGCGAGGTGAGCTTCCGCACGGCCTTCGTGCGCTTCGCCTACAGCGTGCTGCCGATCGCGCTCTTCTATCACCTCGCGCACAACCTCGAGCACCTGCTGATCGAGGGCCAGAAGGTCGTGACGCTGGCCTCGAATCCCTTCGGCTTCGCGCCGGGCGAGGCCTGGAGCGTGCTCGGAGTCGCGGGCGTCGGCGAGTGGGACCTGTTCGGCACGACCGGCCAGACCTTCGCGCCCCTGACCAGCCTGCCCACGCTGTGGGGCGTGCAGGTGCTCTTGGTCCTGGTCGGTCACCTGTACTCGTTGTGGATCGCCGACCGCACGGCGCGACGCCTGTACCCGCTCGCCGGCGCGGCGCTGCGCAGCCAGGTCCCGATGCTGGTCGGCATGGTGCTCTTCAGCGTGTTCAGCCTGTGGCTCCTGAAGCAGCCGATGGAGATGCGCACCTCGGCCATGTAGGCGCGCCCCATGACCACGCAGCTCTCGCGCCGTCAGCTCTTCGGCTTCGGCTGGATGGATGCCCTGCGCGGCGCCCTGCCCGAGGCTCGCCGCGCCGCGCCGCGCGCGCCCGTCTTCCTGCGTCCGCCCGGCGCCCTGCCCGAGCCCGAGTTCCTGGCCGCCTGCACGCGCTGCGACGCCTGTCTGATCGCCTGCCCCAAGGAATCCATCCGCCGCGCCGGCCACGAGCTGGGCGCGGCGAACGAGGGCACGCCCGTGATCCTGCCGCTCGATCAGCCCTGCTGGATGTGCAAGGACATGCCCTGCATCCCGGCCTGCGAGCCGAGCGCGCTGCGACCGCTGAGCTCACCCGGTGCCGCGCGCATGGGTCGTATCCACGTGCGCGAGGAGGCTTGCTACGCGGCCCAGGGCAACCTCTGCGACGTGTGCGCCGAGCGCTGTCCGGTGCGCCCGAAGGCGATCCGCGTCTCGATGGGCGCGGCCCCCGAGCTCGCGCCCGAGCTCTGCACCGGCTGCGCCGTGTGTGCCTGGCTCTGCCCGGCCAAGGCGATCGAGGTGGAGCGGATCGAGTCCTGAGCGGACGGGCGCGCGGTCGCCCGGCCTAGAAGAGCGGCAGCCGGCTGGGGACGGAGGACGGCACGATGTCGGCGAGATCGCGGGCATCGTCGGCCGTCAGCGCGTGGAGGAAGTCCACCACCGCGTCCACGTCGAAGGCCGGCAGGGTCTCCAGCCGCGGATCGAGCGTCGCCAGCACGGCGTCGGAGTTCGGCGTCACCATCCTCACCAGCGCGGGATCGACGACGTTCGACTGGATGTCGTACTGGCGATTGCTCCGTTCCGGATCGCGATAGTGGGCGACGAAATCACGCAGGTCCGCGAACTGCCCGGCGTGGCCCCACGGGCCGGTCAGCGCGACGTTGAGCAGGCTCGGCGTGCGGAACTCGAAGCGCTGCCCGGGCAGCGCGGTCGCGTTCTCGCGGCCGAAGTCCCAGCCGAAGAAGAACCCGCTCGGGAAGGTCGACACTCCGGGCCCGATCTGGGGCAGGCCGATGTTGTGGTAGTCCTGGTCGGACAAGAGCGGACCGGTGTGGCACTGGGCACAGCCGGCGCCGAAGAACGCGAGCGCGCCGCGCACCTGCAAGCGCGTCAGGGCCGTGTCGTCGCCGCGCACGAAGCGCTCGAACGGGCTGTCGGTGCGCGCGAACGCGCGCGCCTCGAAGGCCGCGATGGCGTTGCCGGCGTGCGCGAAATTGAAGTCCTGCAGCTCGACGCCGGGGTAGGCCGCGCGCAGCAGCCGCACGTAGCCGGGCAGATCGAGCAGACGCTCGGTCAGCTGCTCCCACACGGCCCGCGTGCCGAGGTCCGTGCCGCCCGACGTGTTGTAGCCGTCGCCGAGGTCGCCGAGCGGGTTCTCGCCGGGCACGCCGCGCATCTCCTCGCGCGAGACCGGCGGCAGCATCGCCTGGGCCGCGAGGGCCTCGAGACCCGGCGAGAATGCCGCGCGCATCTCGTCCGTGAGCGGCACGGCGGGCGGAAGGGCGATCTGGCCGCCCGCGAGCCGCACGCGCCCGTCCCAGAAGAGCTCGCGCTTCAGGTGCAGCGCGAAGAGCGCCGGGCTGTTGCGCGGGATCATCTGGCCACCGCCGCGGTGCGGTCCGAACCCGATGCCGCGCACGCCGGAGGACAGCGTGCGCCCGTCGCCGGTGGCGAACTGCGGCAGGTGACACGTCGCGCACGACACGTCCTCGTTCCCCGACAGGATCTTGTCGAAGAACAGCGCCTGGCCGAGCTCGAACAGCGCGTCGGAGACGACCGGCGCCGCGGGCAGGGGCTGGACGCCGGCGGCGAACAGCTCGTGCCGCAGGGCGTCGATCGCGAGCGCGGAGGGCTCGTCGCTGCTCCCTCCCGTCGAGCGGCCACAGGCGACGGACAACAGGCCGAGCGAGAACGCGAGCGCGAACTGACGAGCCATGGTCGTTCCTCCAGGGACGCCTCGGGCCGGCAGACCGGCATCGAGGAGACGGGATCATACGGGATCCGAGCCCGCCCGGGTCGCGCGGTACGGGGCCGTGGGCTCCCCGGGACGGTCTCGACCTCAGCCTAGGCCGACCCGGCGCGGCGGTTTCATGGCGAGGCCGCTCGAAGCCGTGTGCTCACGCGCGCCCGGCGCAGCTGGACCAGAGCTCCTGTCCCTCTCCGTCATTCCCTGTCGCGCGCTCCGGACGGGACCGCGGCTCCGGGTTCGATCGAGGAGGACGGTTCCCCCGTCCTCCTCGACCTGTCAAGCCACCGACTACTGCGGCGGAGGGATGCAGGGGAAGCATCCGCCACACACCGAGTAGCGCGTCTTCCTGCCCCACGCGACGGGGTTGTTGCAGCAGTCGTAGCCGAACTGCCCGACGATCTGCGAGTGGCTCGCGTTGTTGTAGTAGGTGCAATTGCTGGCGGCGAGCGCCAGCTCGTCCGCGACGACCTCGCTGACTTCCACCGGCACGTCCGTGCTCACGTCCGCGCGGGCGGCAACGAGCGCGGCCTCCGGCGCGGCCGCCTGGACATGGGTCGAGGACAGCGTCAACGCGCCGACGATCGCCAGCACGGGCACAGCGAGCAGCGCACTCCGAACTCCGAACCGTGTCTTCATCGGAATCTCCTTGGGGATGGCGGACGCGGGAGTCGCGCCCGACGCGGAGAGGATAACGGCGAAGCGCCTAGAGCGCCGGGACCGACGCCGGGCTCGGACGAACGGCCGCCTCGGATCCCGGGTTCGGGAAGCGCGCGGCGAGCTCCTGCCCGTCGCGCTCTCGCAGCTGCTGCACGAGCGCGCCGATCCACAGCAGCTGGAGCGGCACCAGCTGGGACAGCACGCGGTACAGCGACTTCGACATCACGACCAGCGGATTGGGCGTGGTCGCGTAGACCAGCACGAGGCCGAGCCACGCCAGCACGACCGCCAGGGCGAGCAGGCCGAGCCGACCGCGCCAGGCCTGCGGCGCCAGCAAGCACACGAGCAGGAACACGCCCGGGACGAGGTTCAGGCTCGGGTCGAAGAACGCGCGCACGATCTCGCCCAGGATCGGCGGCAGGCGCTGGAAGGCGTCGGCGAAGCGCGAGATCTCCTCCGTGCCGAGGCCGTGCGTGCTCTTGGCCTCGAACCAGGCGTTGTGGAGCAGGGTGCTCGCGAGCACGCACACGACGGGCACGCACCAGACCTTCGCGCCCGCGGGCCAGGCCAGCAGCGCGCGGATGCGGCGGCCGTGCAGCAGCAGAGCGGCTCCGAGGAAGGCCACCAGGTACAGGAGGCCCTCGTTCTTCGACCACACGAGCAGGGTCGCCGCCAGCCCGGCGAGGGCCGGCCCGGCGCGCGTCCCGCGCCAGGCCAGCAGCGCATCGCCGGCGACCAGCGCGCCGAGCGCCACCAGGACGTCGCTGTTCGCCTTGTGCGTCGCGATCAGGGCCGGCGCGCTGGCCACGAGCAGGAGCAGCAGCGGTCCCGCCACCCACGAGCCCGCCGCGCGCCGCAGCGCTCCGGCCGTGCACAGGATCAGGGCCAGCGAGAAGACCTGGAGCGGCACGCGGTTGACGACGTGCGTGATCCGCCCGGCGAGATCGAAGGCCCACAGCTGCAGCAGCGGATTCAGCAGCGGACTGCCGGCGTTGGGGAGATCGCCCGCGTCCAGCGCGCGCGCGTAGACGCCGCCGAACCCGCCCGCCACGAACCACAGCTTGGCGCGCCGCGACCAGTAGATCGCCTCGTCGTCGCGCACGATCGCCAGCCAGTCCGCGGCCAGGCCGCGCTGCAGCGTGACGAGCAACGCCAGCACGAGCAGCACGCCGAGCACGATGCGCGCGGCCGCCGACTCGCGCCGAGGCTCCACCAGGACGAGCGGCGTCCTCCGTCCGAGGCCCCACAGCCCGGCGGCGAGCAGCAGGGCGGCAGCGACCAGCGGCCCGGGCGAGGCGAAGCCGCCCACGAGGCGCAGGAGCTCCAGCGCCGCGAGCAGCAGCGCGCCGGTCATCCACACCCAGCCGCCGTACGACAGCGGATCGGTGCGCCACGTGATCCCGGCCGCGCGCAGGCCGGCCACGCCGAGAAGGATCGGCAGCGCGAAGAACAGCAGCAGTGCACCGGGGCCCAGGACCATCGCGACCTCAGCGCCAGAGGACCCAGTCGGAGCCCCGCGCGATCGGGGCGCGCTGTCCCTCGAGCACGGCGCGCCGCTCGTCGCGGAAGTCGAGGAACCAGCTCGGCCGAGCCGGGGACGGCGGCTCCGAACCGTCGGAGACGCGGAAGACGCGCGGGAACGCCAGGTTGTTGAGGGCCGGCAGCTGGCGCTGGCGGTTCAGGCCGGGCCGGCGCACGACCTGGATCTCGCCATCCGGGTCGACGTGCTCCTCGAGTGCGCGCAGGAGGGCCAGGTGGTAGCCGGGCGCGAGCTCCTGCTCGCTGTCCTGCTGCCCGAGCGTGAACGCGAGGCGCTGCTCCTCGCTGGCCGTGAGCGCGCGGGCGAGCCAGGTCGGATCGACGACCGCCAGCTCACCGACGAGTCTCGCGGCCCCCAGCGCGCCGCGCCAGACGAACCAGGCGAGGAGGGCGAGCAGGATCGCGCGGCGCAGCACGACGGCTCACCGTAGCCACCGGCCCGCGGGCATTCCAGCGCGGGGCGGGCCGCCGGCGGGTGATCGTCAGTGCTCGCCGCCGCCGTAGCCGAGGGCATCGAGCATGCGCAGCGTCGCGTCGCCGGCCGGGATGGCGACGCCGATCCGGCGTGCGCGCAGGTTGCTCGAGCGCTCCTCCAGCACGGCGCGCAGGCGAGTGACGAGCTCGGGTCGGCTCGCGGACAGGTCCTGTTGCTCGCTCGGATCGCCGTGCAGATCGAACAGCTCCCAGTCGCCCTCGGGCGGCGGCTCCGCCTGGCCCCAGGGCGCACCGTTCTCGGCGACGGCCAGCTTCCACGTGCCATCCGTGAGCCCGGCCAGGCGCACGTTGTGCCGCCCCTTCCACGCGCCCTTGGTGGTCGTGAACAGCACGAAGTCCTGGAAGCGTCCGCCACCCGCGAGCGCGCTCATGACTTCCTCCCCGCCCTCGAACTCGACCCCGGCGAGCCGCGCCAGCAACGGCGCGACCTTGCGGGCCGAGATCAGGCCGGAGTTCCGGACCCCGCGCGCGACGCCCGGGCCCGCCAGAACGAGCGGAACGTGCACCAGCTCGCTGCGCAGGCTCTGCCCGTGGCCGAGGTAGCCGCGCTCGAACAGCTCCTCGCCGTGGTCGCTGGTGAAGGCCACGATCGTCTCGTCCTCGAGGCCGAGCGCGGCGAGCTCCGCCAGCAGCTCGCCGAGCCAGTGGTCACCGCTCCACACGCTGGCGTCGTAGAGCTGGCTCGTCCAGGCGCGCTCCTCGGGCCGCGCGATCGGGTCGAGCGCGAGCTCGCCGCCCGGGAGCACGCCCTGGCCCTGGCTGGTCGCGGCCCAGAGCGTGTCGCAGCGCGCGCTGAAGTCCGGCGGCACCTCGGCGGCCAGCAGGCGCGCGCCCTCCTCCAGCGGTCGCAGCGGCGCGTGCGGATCGGCCAGGTGCAGGTACAGGAAGAAGCGCGTGCCGGCCTGAGCGCGCAGGAAGGCGCGCACCTCCCCGAAGAACTCGGCGCTCTTCTGGAAGACCTCGGGCGGATTGCGGAAGCGCTCGAAGCCCTGGTCGAAGTTGCGCGCCGGCGAGACGATCGGGTTGCCGCTCCAGGCCGCGGTCGTGAAGCCCGCGTGCTGCAGGCGCTCGGCCAGCGTCTCGGCCTTCTCGGGCAGGAAGCTCGAGCCCTTGCTGCCGAGCCCGTGCTCCAGGGGCGTGAGCCCGGTCAGCATCGAGGCCGTGGCGGGCCAGGTCCAGCTGGCGTTCGAGTAGCAGGTGTCGAAGAGCGTGCCGCGCCGCGCCAGCTCTTCGAGGTGCGGTGAGGTCGGACGCGGATAGCCGTAGGCCGACAGGCGGTCGGCGCGCAGCGTGTCCATGACCACCAGCACGACGTTCGGCCGCGCGCGCGAGGACGCGGTGCGCGCGCGCGTGAGCCGGCGCTCGAGCCGCAGTCCGCCGAAGCCCGCCAGGACCGGGAACGGCGGCTCGAAGCGGGTGCCGTCGGCGCGCAGCGCCTCGGTGCGCAGCGTCAGGGTCTCCGAGCCCTCCAGCGCGAGCCCCGTCGCGCCGCACAGGTCGCGCCAGGTGTTGTCGCGCCGCTTTCCGCGCACGAGCTCGAGTTCCTCGCGCGCGAGCACGCGCTCGCCCGCGCGCAGCTCGAACGCCACGCGCAAGCCGGGGGCCGCCGCGCTGAGGCGCGTGAAGGTCGAGTGGTCGAGTCCGACGCGCGCCACGAGCCGGGCCGGCGTCGAGTCGGGTGGCAGCACCAGCCGCACCTCGCCCGGCGGCGGCACGACCAGGGCCGGCATGTCCCCGCCGTCGACCTCGCCCGAGAGCGCGGGACACAGGACCCGCACCGACGGCGCGCCATCGGCGCGCGCGCGCACGGTCTCGAAGGAGCCCTCGCCGGTCAGCTCGTGCACGACCTGCACCAGCTCCATCTCGCCGCGGGCCTCGCGCTCCCCGCAGCCCGCGATCCCGAGGCCGATCAGCACTGCCAGACAGCGCGCGCTCATGTCCTACATGTCTTCGCCATCGCGACCGGAGGGATTAGAGCCCCTCGCGCACGGGCCCACAACCGCGGAGCGCCGCCGCTCCGAAGGACGCGGCTCCGCTCGGCCGGCGGCTCTCCCCTCTTCCTGGCGCGGCCTAGCTGGTGCGCGCTCCTTCGCCGACGTATCCGAGGTCGCGCAGCTCCTGGAGCCACTCCGCGGCCGGGCCCTCGCTCCCCGCGCCGACGCTGCGTGAGATGAGCTGCATGTACTCCTCGAGGCGCGCGCAGCTCGACGTGCTCGGGGTCCAGTAGAGCTGCTCGCACCCGCTCGGGAGGATTAGTTTGGATCCCCGCAGGCTTCGATGCTTCGAAGCACGTCAAACAGAACCCTATGTGCAGGCAAGGACTTAGGTGGCCTGTGAGGAAGACTTTCTGCAATCACGTGCAACCGAACGGACCGGAGTATCTATGCTCAACCAGGAAGAGGCAGCTCGGTGCCCGCCCGGGGATTTCAATCCGTTTCATCGAGGAGAGGGGGATCATGCAGGTTCTAATCTATGCTCTGGCATCGTGGCCCCGATGGGTGCTAGTGCCGGCTACGACTACGATCCGATCGGGCTAGCGATCGAGCAACTGGCCTTGGCCGGAATGCCTCCGCCCGACGGCTACACGATCCGAGCCGCAGGTGAAGGCCAATTGCCACCCACCCAGCTAGCGAGCACTGACTCAGGCGCGAAGACGATCGACGTGGATTTAGGCAAGTTGGCCGGTGAGTTGAACGATTCCGCAGAAGGTGGAGTGCAAGAATTTGTCGACTTGGTGGCGTCCATCTTGGCGCACGAGTACGGCCACACTGGTGCGTACGGCACACCTTCCATACCGCCCGCAACCGGCTTCAACAATGACTTGTGTTCCCACCAATCGCTGTACGGAAATGCCATCGACCGACTGTGCGAGCTCATCGAGCAGAGGCAGTCCAGTGGGGGTACGACAAAGACACTTTGCAAGTTGAATCGGACGTGGTGCGGAGTTCACAATGGTATCTGGTGTATTCCTCCTGCACCCAAGAAGCACCCTTGCGGTGCTTGCTCTATAGAAGACAAGCAAATCATGAAGTGCGCGCAACCGTCAATCATCGCTCTACTTGTCTTCGTGTTGCCCACAGGGAGCCAGGAGCCTCCTGCGTCTTTTCCGTGGGAAGCCTACAATCCCGATGCGTTCGTCTTGCCTGGAGTAGACAGTCCAGTATACAAGCAGATATACCATGTTGTCCCAGCTGGCCAGACCGTGCGGAAGACACGCAGCGAAAGAGCGAATGAATCTTCGTTGTGGTATAGCGAGGAAGGGGAGTTCTCAGTCTCTTACTTCTTCACTTGCTGGACCGGCCGTGAGGGCGGCGACGTTATTTATCTCTGTGGCATGAAAGCCACGGGCGAATCGATAGTCGAGCGCTGGACGTTTCCGGTTACGAACGGCCGATGGGTGGTTCGCTATCCTGGTCCCACCCCCCCGATCGGAACATCCGCCCCGGCCTACTCGCCCGTTTTGTCCGTGAAGGGCGGTGGGCAGTGGCGCTGGTCAAATGGGCGCTTGCAGCCCGGATCACTCACCCCGTCTCAGCCGCCACAGCTCTCTTCCAGTCCGCAGATCTCGATCGTGTACGAGGGAACGGCGGGGCCGTTTACCTCCATGGCGGTGGACCCTGAAGGGCGTCAGTTGCTCGTCTTCGCCTTTCAGGAGAAAGCGATCAAGCGGCTGAACCTGACTCAGCCAGGAGCCTCCTTCGAATTACTCTATGGCTCACAGGCCTATCCGCTCCTCGATCAGGTAAGCTCGTTGGATGTTCGCGACTTCGCATCGGAAGGCAGGAAGCTTTTGATTCGGCGACAGTACGCGCAGACGTTTGTCGGGTCCGCAGAGGTCTTCACAATCGCTTCCGACGCGAACAACGACGGCAACTTCGACTCGATCACTTCTTACACTCGCCCCGACTTTGACGCATCTCCATACAAGATCTGGCCACTCTGGAAGGAGTTCTGGCGACTGGGCGAATGAGGGTGCATCTCCCGGCCTGAATAAAAGGCCTCCGGCTCAGGGCGCGAACTTGCGCCGCGTACTTGATGCCGCATGCCGTCGACCAGCACCTGTGCCGCAAACGACGAGCGCCTAAAAACAACTGGCGGGGTCGTAGTGGTGTCGCAGCTAACTAACTAACGCGCCTCTTCGCCGACGTAGCCGAGGTCGCGCAGCTCCTGGAGCCACTCCGCGGCCGGGCCCTCGCTCCCCGCGCCGACGCTGCGCGAGATGAGCTGCAGGTAGTCCTCGAGGCGCGCGCGCAGCTCGGCGTGCTCGGGGCCCCCCGGATCGAGTCCGTGGAGCTCGAGCGGGTCGTCCTCGAGCCGGAAGAGCTGCTCGCGCCCGCCCGAAAGGATCAGCTTGCGGGTGGCGTCCTGCAGGCTGTAGACGCCGCCGGGATGGCCCTCGCTCGTGCGCCGGTTCTCGGCGAAGACGAAGCGCTGCGGGAGCGCGCGCCCGCTGCCGCGCAGGAGTGGCAGCAGGGAGTACCCCAGGAACTCGGAGTCGGAGGTGCGCACGTCTGCGCCGACGAGCTCGGCCAGCGTCGGCAGGAGGTCGAGGTGCTGGGTCAGGGCCTCCACCCGCCGGGCGGGCAGCGAGCCATCGGTGGCGTGGAACACCAGCGGCACGCGGATCTGCTCGTTGTAGACCTGCGCGCCGTGCCCCGCGTAGCCGTGGCTCCCGAGGCCTTCACCGTGGTCCGCGGTGACGATCCACAGCGTCCCACCCGGGAGTGCGAGCCCCTGCAGCGCGCCGTACAGCCGTTGCAGCTCGCGGTCGGCCTGCAGGATCAGCGCGTCGTAGGCGTCCGTCAGCTCGACGAAGGCCTCGCGCGTGGGCGCGCGCTCCTTCTCGCCGCTCGGGAGCACCTCGTCCCAGGGCATGAGGAAGGGCTCGCCGGGCGGCGGATCGGGCAGCCCGTGCAGCTTGGCCAGCGTGCCGTAGAGCTGCGCCGGCGGGACCGAGGTGCCGGCGCGCACCGCCGCCAGGGCCTGGGGCGACACGAACTCGGGCTTCTTCCAGCGGTGCGGCTCGTACAGGTGGATCCACAGGAAGAAGCGCCCGTGCTGGCCGCGCACCCAGCCGAGGACCGAGTCGATCAGCGGCTGCGCCGTCTGCGTCTTCGCCTCCACGTGATCGAAGCCGCCGGCGATGCCGCTCAGGAAGTTGACGCTGAGGAAGGCCGCGGTCTCGAAGCCGGCGGCCTTGAACAGCCCCGCCAGCGTGGGCACCTCGGCCGCCAGGACCTCGCCGTTCTGCAGCACGCCGTGCAGGCTGGGCGGCAGGCCCGTCAGGATCGAGGCGTGGCTCGGGGCCGTGTGCGGCATCAGCGCCAGGGCGTTCTCGAACAGCACGCCCTTCTCCGCCAGCCGCCCGATGAACGGCGCGGTCGCGCGCGGATATCCGTAGCTCGGCAGGTGGTCGGCCCGCAGCGTGTCGATCGTGACCAGGATCACGCGCTCGTAGGCCGCCTGGGCCGCCTCGGGGAAGGACCACGAGATCGGCGGTCCGTCGCGGCCCGCGGGCTCGTGCCCGCAGGCGAGCGCCAGCGCCGGGACCACGAGCAGCCGGAACGCACCCGTGCGGGCGCTCCGGCGAGGGAGGGACGCTGACGTTGTCTGCTTGGACACGAGTCGCGCGATCCAGTCTGCCCGCCTCGCCGCGAGTTGACAACCGAGGGCGAGGGGCCAGCGGTGACGCGCAGGGCGGTCGGGCGGCCCCCGGTTGCCAGCGCTCGCGCGCCATGCTCTCCTTCCCACCGATGCCGCTCCCGCGCCTGCGCCTTCCGGGAGTCAGCTGGAGGAATCCGCTGGTCGAGCTCGCCGCGCACGCGCTCGACCCGCTCGATTCCCTGGTGCGCACGGCGCGCCGCGCGCGCCACCTGCCGCCGTACTCCGTGCGCATCCGCTCGAACGGGCTGCGACGCCAGTTCGGGGGCGGACGCTTCCTGCGCGATGGCAAGAAGATCCGCGAGCTCCTGGTCGAGCTGGCCGGGCTCACCCCCGCCGCTCGCGTGCTCGAGATCGGGTGCGGCTGCGGCCGCACGGCGCACGCGCTGGCGGGCTGGCTGGAGCGCGGGCACTACGTCGGGGTCGACATCGAGCCGGTGGCGCTCGCCGCCTGCCAGCACTCGCGCGTGCTGCGCGCGCAGGACTTCCGCTTCGAGCTCCTGGACGTCGCCAACCGCGAGTACAACCCGACGGGCAAGGTCCCGGCCGCGAGCATGCGCTTCCCGCTCGAGGACGCGAGCTTCGACCTCGTCTTCCTGATCTCGGTCTTCACGCACATGCTGCCCGCGGACGTGAGCCACTACGCCGCCGAGATCTGCCGCCTGCTGCGTCCGGGCGGGCGGGCGTTCCTGAGCGCGTTCCTGCTCGACCACGGCCGGGCCGGCAAGACGCTCACCTTCGCGCACGAGCTCGGACCCTCCCGGCACGAGCGGGCCGAGCTGCCCGAGATCGCCGTGGCCTACCCGAGCGCGTTCTTCGTCGAGGCCTTCCGGCCGCACGGCGCCGAGCTCCTCGGCCGAGCACGGCTCGGCACCTGGCGCGCCGGGCCGCCGCCGCCGGACATCGCCTTCGGGCAGGACGTCCTGGTCTTCCGGCGCGGCGCGAACCGAGCCTAGTCGACCAGCCGCGCGAGCTCGGCGCTCGCGAACCACTCGTCGAGCACGTGCGCCCCGAGGTGGGCGAGTTGCGGCCCGAAGCGCTCGCGCGCCTCGGCCAGATCCTGGGCGTCGAGCAGGGCGAAGGCGCGCGTGCCGTCGAGGCGCGCGAGCAGGAACACGCCGCCCTCCGCCGTGCGCAGTCCGGCCAGCTCGCGCTCGGCCAGATCGCCGTGCTCGGCCGTCAGCAGCACGTAGGAACGCGCGCCCTCGCCCGGCTGGGGGGTCTTGCCCTCGGCCGCCTGCGCGGCGCGCGCGGCGAGATCGCGCTCGAGCGCGGCCGCGAGCGCGGCCTCGGTCGCGAGCTCGTGGTACTCGAGCACGAAGACGCCCGCCTGCGTGGTCGGGTCGGTCTCGGCCCAGGCGCGCGCCTGGTCGCGTTCCGCGCTGGCCAGCACGAAGAGTCCGCGCAGGGCCGGATCGTGGCGCTCCTGCCCGAAGGGACCCGCGACCACGAGCTGACGCGCCTCGGCCAGGCGCGCCATGTTGGCGAAGTGGCCCGCGAAGGCCTGGGCATTCTCCTCCGGCGCGAGCTGTCCGCTCTTCGGCCCGGTCTTGAGGAAGACGAGCGTGTAGCCGGGTCGCTCGTGCGCGCTCGCGGGTGCGTTCTCCGGCGCACTCCGGGCGGCGCTCTGGGGCGCGCTCTGGGGCGCACTCCGGGCCGCACGGCAGGCCAGCAGGACACACGACGACAGGGCAAGGGCGAGCAGTCTTCGGTTCATGGGGATATGCGTTCGGCCGGGTAGCCTACCAGGGCGGCGAGCGGGTTCCGCTCGGGTCCGTCGCTCCCCCGCCCTCCAGGACTCCCTCCCATGGCCACCGACGACCGCGATCGCCGTCAGGACCCGGACGACCAGCGTCGCCTGGCCGACGAGGGCAGCTACGTGTGCGGCTCGTGCGGCGAGGAGATCGTCGTGCCGATCGATCCCAGCGCCGGCGAACACCAGCAGTACGTCGAGGACTGTCCGGTGTGCTGCTCCCCCAACGTCGTCTTCGTCGACCTCGACGACAACTCGGGCGGCGACGGCTCGCCGCGCGTCTCGAGCCGGCCGGAGTAGGGCGCGACTACGACGCGCTCGGCGCGCCGGCGCGCTGCGGAACCGTGGTCGAGGCAAGGCTCGCCGCCCCGCCGAGTTCCAGCGTCGAAGGGCCTCCGCCGAGGCTCTCCAGGACCGCGCACAGGTCGGGTGCGAGCGGCGCGGTGACCGCCAGGCGTCCGCCCGTGGGGTGCGCGAGCTCGAGCCGCCAGGCGTGCAGGAACAGGCGCGCGAGACCGTGGCGCGCGGCCAGGAAGCGGTTCGCGCGCGCCTTGCCGTAGCGCGGGTCGCCCAGCACGTGGTGTCCGAGCAGGGCCAGGTGGCGGCGGATCTGGTGCGAGCGACCGGTGTGGATGCGCGCGCGCAGGAGGCAGGCGCGCAGGGCGGGGAACGTCGCCAGCCGCACGAACTCGCTGGAGGCCGCGCGCACCACGTCCTTGTCGTCGAGCAGCGGCGCGCGGCTCGCGAACTCGGCCGGGCACGGCCCGCGCGCGAGCACCAGGTACTCCTTGCGCGCGTCGGCGGCCTTCAGCCCGGCCTGCAGGCGCCGCGCGGCGTACGAGTCGAGTCCGTAGGCGAGCAGCCCCGAGGTCATGCGGTCGAGCCGGTGCACGGGGTGCACGTGCCGACCCAGCTGGTCGCGCAGGCGCTGCAGCAGGGCGTCCTCGTCCGAGCCGCTGCGCGTGCGATGCACGAGCAACCCCGCGGGCTTGTCGACGACCACCACGCGCTCGTCGAGGTGCAGGATCGCCAGGGCCTCGGCCATCGCCTGGCGACCGTACCATCCCGGCGGGCAGCGGACCGTGCTCGTCGAGCGCCAAGCGCCCATTTCGACCGGGCCGAGGGCCCAGGGAATGGCCGCGCGGGAACTGACTCGGCCGCGATCGAATGGCATGCTCGTGCGCCCTGGCGGCGCGAGCCCCGCTCCCACGCCGGGCCTTGGAGATCCAATCGAGCATGCCCCTCCGTGCCGACTCGCACCCCGGCGCCGCCGTTCCGGCCGGGCTGCGCGACCTCTTGCTGGCGCGCATCCAGGGAGAACTCTCGCTGCCGATGCTGCCGGACAACGCCGCGCGGATCCTGGCCGCCTGTCAGGACGAGCGCTCCGACATGAGCGCGCTGGCCCAGCTGATGGAGCACGACCCGTCGCTGGCCGCGCACATCCTGCGCATCGCCAACTCGGCCGGCTACGCGCCGATGATCCCGATCCTCTCGCTGCAACAGGCGATCGGGCGCGTGGGTCTCGCCGCCGTCGCCGACGTCGCCATCGCGCTCGTACTGGCCCAGCGCGTCTTCTCGGCCCCGGGTTACGAGGCCCGCATCCGGACGCTGTGGCTGCACTCGGCCGTGACCGCCTACTACGCCAAGGAGATCGCCCAGCTCATGCGGCGCGACTTCGACTCGGCCTTCCTGTGCGGCCTGCTGCACGACGTCGGGATGCCGATCACGCTGCAGGTCGTGTGCGACCTGCAGCGCGAGGGCGTCGTGCCGCCCGTCACCCCCGAGGTGATGGAAGCGCTCATGGCCGAGTTCCACGCCGAGCTCGGGGCACGCGTCGCCAAGGCCTGGAAGCTCGGCCCCTGGGTCGGCCTGGTGATCCTCCACCACCACGACCCGGCCGGGGCCAAGTACCACCCGCTCGAGATCCCCGTGGTCGCCCTGGCCGATCGCCTGGCCTACTGGGCCGTCGACCCCCGCGCCGACGAGCAGGACTTCCAGGTCGATCCGGAACTGCCCGCGGCCCTGAACCTGCACGAGGGCGCGCTGCTGTCGCTGCTGCGCCGGCGCGCGCGCGTGCTGGAGGCGGCGGAGGCGTTGGTCTAGGCGGAGGCGGCTGGCGGGTCTCGAGCGCGAGGGGAAGGGCGATGCGCCCTCAGTGAGGCGTGGTGAGCCGACGGTCCGAGAATGAAAGGCAACGACCTCGACACTCGAGGTCATGCAGGCCCACGAGAGCTACAGGTCGTGGCCGTGGAGCCAGCCGCGAAGGGCGGACAGGTAGGCCTCCGGGCGGTCGTAGTTCGCGACGTGGGCGGCACCCTCGACCACGATGACGTCGGCCCGAGGGGCGAGGGAGGCGTAGGAGCGAGTCGTCTCGGGCGTGGCCTCGTCGTGCTCGCCGCAGACGAGAAGAAGCGGGAGGTTGAGTCCGCGGAGCTGCGCGGTGACGTCGACGTCCTTCAGGGACCCCGTGGTCGTGAACTCGGTCGGTCCGTTCATGACCGTGTACACCTGCGTGCCCATGCCGGCGAGGGCGCGCTCGAGCTCCGGCGGCCACGGATCGACGCGGCAGACGAAGTTCCGGTAGTAAACCTGGGTCGCAGCCTTGAATGCCTCGGTCTCGGTCTGGCCGGTGCGCTCGCCTTCCTCGATGGCTTGGCCCACCTCGGGCGGAAGCTTCGCCATGAGGCGCCGCGAATCGACGCTCCAGCGTGGGATGCTGAGGGCCGGCCCTGCCAGGATCACGCCGCGCACACCGGCGGGACGCTCGCCCGCGCGCCCGGAGAGATAGTCCACCGCGAGGATCGAGCCCCACGAGTGACCGAAGAGGACGACGTCATCGAGGCCGAGGGCCGCGCGCACCGCGGCGAGCTCGCGGGCGAAGCGCTCGCGCGTCCACAGCGCGGGATCGTCCGGTCGATCGGACTGCCCGCAGCCGAGCTGGTCGTAGAAGACCACGGGCCGCTCGTCTCCGAGCAACGCCAGGTTCGCAAGGTAGTCGTGCGGAACGCCCGGACCCCCGTGCAGCACCAGCAGCGGCGTGCCGGTGCCCGTGCCGCTGACTTCGTACCAGACGCGGCCGCCCTCGACCGGCAAGAAGCCGGTCGCAGGGACGCGCGAGAGCGCCTTCGCCGATGGACTGGAGGACGTGGGAGAGGCGCAGCCGGCGAGGATGGC
>CAZWAY010000075.1:0-25280 GCA_964631945.1 uncultured Planctomycetaceae bacterium | reverse complement strand
CCGTACTGCTCGCCGAAGGACAAGACGATGGTGTGCTGCGAGATCACCTGCCGCGTGGGCGACGAGCACTGGAACCTCGACCTCGAACAGGGCTCGCGCGTCGCGATCCGCGACCTCGAGACGCTCGGACTGGTGCAGCCCGGCACGGCACGCGGCATCGACATCACGCGCCTGCCCTACGCCTATCCGGTCTACGACCTCACCTACAAGGAGAACCTCGAGGTGCTCAAGAAGGCCGCCAAGCGCGTGAGCAACTTCCAGACGACCGGGCGCCAGGGGCTCTACCGCTACAACAACATGGACCACTCGATCGCCATGGGCCGCCGGATCGCGAAGACGATCCTCAAGGGCGCCGATGCCCGCGCGGACGAAGTGGCCGCCGGACAAGAGTACTTCGGCTAGCCTGCGCGCCGTGGCGCTCGCCTCCGAGATCCCGGGCCTCGGCGCCGACATCGATCCGCGCGCCTGGCAACCGGTCGCGTGCGGGCTGTGCGGCTCCGCGGAGCGCCGCCTGAAGTTCCAGGACGGCCCCTTCTCGGTCGTGACCTGCGCGCGTTGCGACCTCACCTACGTCACGCCGCGCCTGCTCGACGCGGCCCTGATCGAGAAGGTCTACGACGAGGGCTACTGGCGCTCGGGCACGCCCAAGGACCGCGGCTACGGCGACTACCGTCGCGACGCGCCCCTGTACCTGGCCACCTACCGCCGGCGCATGCGCGTCGTGCGTCGCCACTTCGCGCGGCCCGGGCGCGTGCTCGACGTGGGCTGCGCGGCGGGCTACTTCCTGCGCGTCATGCAGGAGGCCGGCTGGCAGGTGACCGGGCTCGAACCCTCGGACGCGATCCGGCCCCAGGCCGAGGAACGGCTCGGGCGCGAGAACGTGCGCGCGGGCCTGCTGGGCCAGGTCGAGTTCGCGGCGGGCTCCTTCGACCTGATCACGATGTGGGACGTGATCGAGCATATCCCCGACGTCGTGGCGGCCGCCAAGGAAGTGCGCCGCCTGCTGGCGCCCGGCGGCAAGTTCCTGATCGAGACCCAGGACGTGGAGAGCCTGGCCGCGCGCGTGCTCGGCAAGCGCTGGCAGCACTACAAGCACGCCGAGCACATCTACCACTTCCATGCGCGCACCCTGGCCGACGCCCTGGGCCGCGCGGGCTTCCGCGTGCTCGAGAACCGCCCCTGGCTGGGCGGCAAGTACGTCTCGCTCGGCTTCATCGCCGAGCGCGCCGCGCGCGTGCACCCGCTGCTGGCGGCACTGCTCTCGCCGCTGCGCCTGGTGGCGGGCGCCTCGCTCTACGTGAACCTGTTCGACGAGATGATCGTGGTGGCCGAACCGAGCTGAGCCCCGGCCCGCGGCCTAGCTGCCCTTCTTCGAGCCGGCCGCCTCGGCCGCGCGCTCGTCCTCGAGCAGCCAGAGGCCGTGGTTCTTGCGCAGGAAGTCGAGGTCGAGTCCCTGACCGATCTCGGTGATCGCGGTCTGACGTGCGTTGCGCTTGTAGCTCTCGTACTGGGCCGGCGACATGTTCGCGAGCGGCACCTCGCGCTTGCCGGCCAGGCGCACCAGGAAGGCCTGCAGCTTGTCCGGGCCCAGCGCGGGTTCGGCGACCTCGTCGGCCTCCAGCGTGTACAGACCGAAGGCGTTGGCCTGGTTGAAGAGCACGAGCTGCTCGGGGTCCCCCGGCAGCTTGTCGCGCGAGGTGCCCTTGTTCAGGTAGTCGCGCAGCTTCACCGTGAGGCCGGCCGCCTCGAGCGCGCCGTGGAACGCCTCGGAACTCGCGCGGTGGTGCACGGGCTTCTTGCGCTGCGGGCGCGGCGCCTCTTCCTTGCTCGGCTCGAAGCGCTCGAAGCCATCGCGCAGGGCCTTCAGACGCGCGAGCGCGAGCTCCTCGGCCTTGGGGCCGAGCCACTTCTCGGCCACCCGCTCGCGGATCGTCGCGAAGGCAGGTGTCGCCGGCTCGATGCGCTCGTTCACGCGCACCACCGCCAGGCCCTGCGGCATCGCCACCGGGACGGCGTACACCGAGCCGTCGGGCGGCGTGCTGAAGACCGCGTCGGCGACCTCGCTCTGGCCCTCGTCGAGCGCGTATTCCGTGTGCGTGCGCGCCTCGGGCTCGGCCTGCAGCTCGAGCCCGAGCTTGGCGGCCTCGCCCGCGAAGTCGAGCGCCTCGCCGTTCGTGCGACGCGTGTTCAGGGCGTCGATCCAGCGCTGCAACGCGAAGAACACGGGCGCCTCCGCCAGGCAGGCCTGCTTGACCTCCTCCAGGCTGAAGAAGCCCGGGAAGCCCTCCTGGGTCTCGGCGTCGGTGGGGTCCTTGGCGAAGCGCGTCGAGTAGACGCGGTTGTAGTACTGGTTTGCGAGCTCGTCGGGCGCGATGGGCTCGCTGCCCTCGGGCACCTGCTCGGGGTAGGCCGCCAGGAGTTCGCTGGCCGGAGTGGTCTCGGCGTCGCGGAACAGCGCCAGCTCGGCCTTGCGGCGCTCCTCCGGCTTGAACGCCGCGCGCTCGCCCTCGGGCAGCTTGGCGAACCAGGCCTCGAGCGCGGCGTCGTCGGGCAGCTCGGCGCGCGCCGCCTCCCTCAGGCTGGCCACCTCGAGGGTCGCGTATTCGAAGGCGTACTCCTCGTTGTCGCGGTGCCACAGTTCCTCGATCTTGGCGGGAGCCGGCACGGCCCCGGCGAAGCCCACCAGCTGCTGGAAGCGCAGCACGCGCATCAGGCGGCGGATCGCCTCCTCGACCGAGACCTGGTCGAAACCGCGCGCGCGCACCTCGCTGCGGAAGTCCTCGGGCTTCTGCCCGAACATGCTGACGCGCTCGCGCAGGTGTCCGGCCAGGTCGGCGTTGGTGACCTCGATCCCGGCCTCGCGCGCGAAGCGATCGAGCACCAGGATGCGCGTCAGGCTCTCGGGCTTGGGGTTCTGGATGTCGATCCCGAGCTGGAAGGCGAGGATCGTGTCCATCGCCAGTCCGTCCTGCAGCGCGCGCTGCCCGTTTAGCACCTCCGTGCCCTTCCACTCGACTTGCGCCCCGCTCGGCAGACGGAAGCGCACGACGATCGGATTGCCGCTCGAGCCGCCGGCGATCCCGAACATGGCGCCCGGGACGAGCCAGATGACCATCAGGAAGATGATCAGGCCGATCAGGAAGTAGAACGTCCCGCGCGAGACCCCCTTCGGGACGTGCAGCTCGTCCTCGTCGCGGCCGTGGCCGGTGGAGGAGTCCTTGCCCGCGGGGCGGGTGGCTTGGGCAGTGGAGGGCTTCGGGTTGGACATGTTCCTCCGCTCGGGAGCGGGCGGAGAGCGTGCGGGATGAGGGGAAAAGGCAGAGTCTACGGGCGCTCCGGAGCGTGGCGCAACCCGCCGGGCCACACCCGCGCGGAAACCGGGTCGGACCCGGCCGCCGGCCTCAATCCTCGTTCAGCTCGCCGTCGCGGGGCAGGTCCTTGAGCGCCGCCAGGCCGAAGCGGTCCAGGAACTCCTTGGTCGTGCCGTAGAGCAACGGCTGACCGGGCAGGTCGGCGCGCCCGGTGATGCGCACCAGGCCGCGGTCGACCAGGCTGCGCAGGACCGGGCCGGCCTGCACGCCGCGGATGGCCTCGACCTCGGCCTTCGAGACCGGCTGGCGGTAGGCGATGATCGCCAGGGTCTCGAGCGCGGCCGCGCTGATGCGTTCCGGCTTGGGCTCGGTGCGCAGGCGGTTCACCACGTGCCCGAACTCGGGGTCGGTCAGGAACCGCCAGGCGCCCGCCACCTTGCGCAGCGCGAGCGGCAGCTCGGCGGCCGCGAACTCGGCCTGCAGGGCCGCCAGCGCGCTGGCGACGCGCGTCGGAGCCGGACGCTCGAGCAGCTCGACCAGGCGCGCCTGCGACAGCGGCTCGCTGGCGGCGAACAGGAGCACCGTCAGCTCGCGCCGCAGCTGCTCGTCGCTCTTCTCCTCGCCGGGCCCCAGGCGGACCTTCTCGGCCGCCTCGGCCACGACCTCATCGGCGGCGACCTCATCCGCCACGGCCTCGGGCCGGCCCTCGGGTTCTCCGCCCGTGGCGGGCGACGCGCTCTCGTTCACGGCGATTTCGAGCTCCATGGCTGCCCGAGAGGATCCATCGCGAGCGGGGCGAGATCAAGCTCGCGCTGGCCTCCGGCGCTCATCGGGCGGCGCCGATCAGGCTCCACAGCGGGCCGAGGTCGATCGGGTAGCGCCCCTCCATCGCCAGCTTCCAGTGCACGAACTCGGCGTCGCCCACCGGATAGCGCGCCAGCGAGGCCTCCACCGGGGCTTCGATCCGGCTCCAGTCGCCCTCCAGCGGCGCGCGCCGCTCCTCGACCCGCACCCAGAAGTGGTGGTCGGAGATCGGCAGCGGACCGGCCACCTCGCCCACCGCCGTCTGGAAGGCCAGGCGCGCGAGCGGCGAGCGCTCCTCTGGCATCACGAACGGGACCAGGCCGCCGTCCTTCTTCGAGTCGTCCACGCTGAACTCGTGCGCCACCTCGGCGAAGGCCCGGCCCGCGGCCAGGGCCGCGCGCACGGCCTCGCGCTGCTCCTCGCTGGCGACCACGATCAGGCGCAGCCCGACCGACTCGCCGGCCAGCGAGGCCGCGCGCACCGCGCGCTCGGCCAGCATCTGGCGGATGGTCGCGCGTCGCACGCGCTCGAGGTAGCGCGCCGGCTCGAAGCCGAGCTCGCCCTGGATGAACTCCTCGAGCGTGCGCGCCTTCTTGCCCCGGGCGACCTCCTTCGAGAGCTTCTCGCGCTCGGCGCCGAAGCGCTGCTCGACCGCCTCGGGCGCGAGCCGGATCCCCAGGCGCGCGGCCTCGGCCAGCGCCAGGCGCGCGGCCACCAGCTTGTCGATCACGAGGTACAGCTCGCGCGAGGCGACGTCGCCCCACTCGAGCAGGAGCTCCTCGGCCTCCAGCGGCTGGCCCGCGATCCAGCCGAGCGGCGGATCCAGGGGCGTGGGCGGAGTCGCCGGCGGTGTCGTCGGCGCATTCGTAGCCACGCCCGGGCCGGCGGGCACGGCGCCGGGTTGCGACGCGCCCGAGGTTGCAGTCGCGTTCGGCGCGGCCGCGGATGGCGCCGGAGCAGCCGGCTGAGCGCGCTGCGTGCCCGGCGTATAGGCCGGCGGCGGCGGCGGCGAACCGACCTTGCCCGCACAGCCGGCCGCGAGCGCGACGGCGGCCAGCACGCCCGGGAGCGGGAGCTTCATTCCGCTCAACGATAGCGAACGCGGCGCACGATGCCGATCGTGTGGCAGGCCGGGCAGGCCACCAGGACCTCGCCAGCCTTGCCGGTACCCGCGCCGGATTGATCCGAGCTGCCGGCGTTGCCGGTGAAGAGCACGTCGCGCGCGCCCGTGCCGCCGCACTCGCGGCAGTTCGAGAAGCGCGCCGAGAGGTCGCGGAACTCGCCCGACTTCTCGGCGAAGTAGGCCAGCACCCACTGCGAGCGCCCGGCCCAGTTCCAGCTCTCCCAGAAGACCTGCGGGTCGTCGTCGCCGCCCGCGGTCTTGGCCGCGTCGCGCGTCAGCTTCTGGTTGTCCAGGTAGCGCTTGATGCGCTCCTCGAGCTTCTTGCGCGCCTCGGACTGCGAACCGGGCGCGGCCTCGGCCTCCTTCTTCTCCTTGCCCTGGTCGAGCTCCGCGCGCGCGCTCTCGCCCAGCAGCCAGGTGCCCAGACCGTAGGTGGCCGTGCGGAACTTGCCACCCTTGCGCTCCGACCACAGGCGCCGCACCTGATCGGCCTCGACCCCCGGCGCGATCGTCTGCACGTCGTCGCGCACCCTCTGGGCCAGGTCCTCGGCCATCTTCTCGTCCAGGTAGCCCTGCACCTCCTCGAAGGTGGGCTTGCGCGCGGCCTCGCGCGCCAGGCGCACGGCCCAGGAGTTCCAGCGCGCCACGACCTCGCTGCGCAGGTCGCGCTCCTGGGCCTTGGCCACGCGTTCCTGCAGCCGCGCGAGGTCCGGCAGCAGCGGACTCTTCGCGTACAGCGTGCGGAACTGCGTCAAGAGCTCGATGGCCTTGTCGTAACGCTTGCGCGCGCGCTGCAGGTCGATCTCGGCCAGGTGATCGACCTGTTGCTGCAGCGCGGCCTTGGATTCGGCCCGCGCCACGTCCTGGGCCAGACGCGCGGCCTCGTAGCCCGGATCGCGCTCGGCGGCGCGCTTGTAGTGCTCGAGCGCGTGGGCGTAGTCGAACAAGCGCTCGCTGAAGCGCGCCAGCTCATCGTGGGCCCGGGCCCCCTCGCGGCCGTCGGCCGCCAGGCGCCCGGCCAGCTCGGAGGCCTTCTGCTGGTACAGCTCCTCGCGCGTGAAGAGGTCCAGCGCCGGCGCGCGCACGGCGGTGATCGCGCCGCGGATCTGGGTGAGCGGGATCGGCACGGTGCCCTCGGCGCGCTTGACCCACAGGTGCGTCTCGTTGCGGTTGACGATGCGCCCGACCAGCTCGCCGCCGTTGGCGAGCTCGAGCCGGTCGGCGTCCAGCATCAGCTCCTCGGCCTCGACCGAGACGTAGCCGAAGGCCTGGCGCAGCTCGTCGGCCTCGCTCGGGTCGAGCACGTTCCAGGCCAGCGGGATCTCGCCGCCCGTCTCGAGCATGCGGAAGCGGATGCCGTCGGGGTCGTGCGCCAGCACCTGGCCGAAGGCGATCGCGCCGCTCTTCAGCCGCAGCAGCGTGCTGGGCGCCTCGGCCGGCGGCGCTTCCTGGAGCAGGGCGAGGAACGGGAGCGAGCTGAGCAGGACTTCAGTGAACATCGTCGGTCTTCTCCGGTTTCTTGCCCTCGATGAGGCGTGCGCGCAGGCGCTCGCCGAAGGGCACCTCGCGCAGCAACAGGGTCGTGAAGCGTTTCGAGCGCGTGGTGCCACCCACGGCCCAGCGCACCTCGACCTCGACCTTGTACTCGAGCGGATTCGCGGGGTTCGGCGTGGAGTGCGTGTCGTAGGTCAGGCCCGGATAGCCGGGCAGCGCCTGATCCACCAGGTCGCGCGGCGCGCCCGCGTGCTCGTCGCCGCGCGCATCGAGCTCGAGCGGGAAGAGCGTCTCGGACAGGTCGGTCACGACCGCCTCGATGGCGTTGGCGGCGCCGCCGCGCAGCGCGGCCGTGCGCGCGAGCGCCGCGCCGAAGGACAGGAGCCCGAGGATCGAGATCATCCCGATCAAGAGCACGAACATCGACAGCACGACCTCGACCAGCGTGAAGCCGGCGCGCGCGCGGGGGCTCCTGGGCGTGCTCACAGGTCCCAGTCCTCGCGCGTCATGTCGACCGGGATCTCGCGCACCAGGCGCCAGCCGTGGTGCACCAGGGCCTCGGCCGCGTGCGTGGTGGCGCGCGTGGCGCGCTGGCCGCGCTCGACCGCCACGCGCTCGCCGTCGACCGACACCACGCGCATCCACTCGTCGTCCACCAGGATCAGCGCGCCGGCCGCGGGCAGCCTGCGCCCGTCGCGCACCAGCAGGGTCCCGTCCTCCACGTTCGCGGCCGTGGCCAGGCGCGTGCGCGTGCGCAGGTCGCGCGGGCGCTCGAGCTCGAGCGCGACGCGGATGCGGCGCGGCAAGAGCGCCACGTCCTTGGCCTCCGGCATGCCCCCCGGCGGCAGGTTGAGCAGCGAGAGCTCGCCGTCCGGACGCGCGCGGTTCCAGGCGTCCCAGCTCGCGCTGCAGTGCGCCAGCTCGTCGCCCAGCGTCCAGCCCGCGTGCAGGATCGTGGTCTGGGTCGCGTACCAGGTCTCGAACCACAGCACGCCGCCGGCGATCTCGTACAGGCTGCCCGGCACGGGCTTGCCGCTCGGCCCGAAGAAGCCCGCGTCGAAGAAGGACAGCGTGTCCGCGTCCCCCAGCAGCCGCGCGCCGCGCACCAGCGTGCCGAGGGCGCGCTCGTCGGCGCCGTCCGCCGCCCCGGGCAAGAGCGCCCAGCCGACCTCGACCAGACCGCGCTCGAAGGTCTCGCGGCGCGCGCCGGGCGCCAGGCGTTCGAGCTCGGCCGCGCCGACCTGCCGCACCAGGCGCAGGCGCTGCGCGGGCGCGCCGGGGATGCCGTCCCGGTCGAGGTCGAAGGGGCGCCAGTCGGCCAGGAGATCGCCGCGCCGGCCGCCCTCCAGCGCGTGCACGTCGGCCGCCAGGAGGTCCATCACCGCGTTGCCCAGCTCGGACAGCTCGCGGCTCTCGTCGGTGCGGCGCCAGATGCCGAGCGAGGTGTCCACCAGGCGCATGAGTGCCACCAGCAGGATCGTGAACAGGCCCACCGCGAGCAGCAGCTCGACCAGCGTGAAGCCCGCGCGGCGGAAGGGACGCGCGCTCATCGGTCGAACCTCGCCAGCGTGCGCCCCGGACCCATGTACTCGACCCCGAACAGCTCGAGCCGCGGCGTGGTCTTCCAGCCGTGTGCGAGGCCGGCCACGGGGTCGAACGAGCCCGGCAGGTGGCGCACGAAGGTGCGCCACTCGACGCGGTCGGCCTGCACGCCGATCTTGTTGCCGCCGCCGTCGAGCTTGCCCTCCAGCAGCAGCGTGAGCCCGTTCTTCGCGTCCGGCCGCGCGTCCCAGGGCGTGTCCTCGTCGGTGCGCTGCAGCACGCCGAACTGCGGCCCGGGGAAGCCCGCCTCGCCGACCTTCCAGAAGACGCTCTTCCAGTAGGCGTCGGGCTGGTCCGCGGCGAGCTGGTAGTAGGTCATCTCCGGTGCGTCGGCGAGCTCGCTCCAGCGATCCCAGTAGCGGAACGGGAACAGGATCACGGGCGTGCCCGCGCCGTGGCTTGCGCGCTGCGTGCCGAAGCGTCCGCGGAAGAGCCCCGGCCCCTTGCGGTCCATCTCGCCCGCCTCGCTCGAGCCGCGCGGCATCTCCAGGATCGCGCCCTGGGCGCGCGTGTAGTGCACGAGCTCGTCCTCGATGCGCACCGTGCCCTGCGACGGGAAGCCGGGCGGCAGCTCGAGCAACGGCAGCAGCGCGTCGTCGGCGCCGACGCTCGCCCCCAGCACGCCGACCGGCAGCGCGCCGAGGAAGGACACGCCCTCGCCCGGGCGGTGCGCCTGCGCGCGCGTCCCCGCCAGGCCGCGCCCGGCCGGCGGCAGCGTGAACACGAAGCTCGTCGCGTCGTAACCGTCGTAGCACAGGAGCTCGTCGCCGATGCGCAAGAGCCCGCCGTGCTCGGGCAGGCTGGCGAGCACGTTGGTGTTCATCTTCGCGTCGCCCTGGATCGTGCGCACCACGTCCTTGGCGGCCTCGAAGGTCGCGGCGTTCTCGGCGAAGGCCTGGGCCACGACCAGCTGGCCCGGCATGCCGGCCAGATTGAAGAAGAAGCTGGGGAAGAACAGGGCCTCGTCCACCGTCGCGGACGGCACCAGGCCGCCCGGACGGGCGCCGCGCACGGCGATCGCCTCGCCGCCCAGCTGGCCCTTGGACACCTCGCGCGGCAGTTCACCCGAGGGGAACAGCGTCATGCGCGAGACCGTGCGGTTGTCGACCGGGTTCTGCAGACCGCCCAGCTGGGCCGCGGGGAAGGGCACGCTCAGCCGGTCCTCGAGCGCCACGTGCGTGAGGGACACGGGGAAGCCCTGCTGCGCGAGGTTTTCCGGCTCCGGCACCGCCACCGCCACCAGCGGATCGCCGCCCTCGCGCCACGAATAGGCCAGGTACTCGTTCGGCCGGTGCGCGTGGTGCACCGTGGCCGGGAAGCCGGGCTCGCGCGTGAACGAGGACATGAACACGACGTGGTCGAAGCGTCCGGGCCGGCCGCTGGTCTCGTCCGTGTTGCGGGTGCGGAAGACCGGCAGCACCAGCGTCCCGGCCGGGTGCGCATGGGCGAAGGTCCCGAGCACGCCACGGAACTGCAGGTGCGAGTTGACCGCGCGCGCGACGGGATAGTCCTCGTCCTCGGGCAGCCCCATCGCATAGTCCCAGTAGGACGAGCCACCCTGCCGGGTGGGGCTCGCGGCGCGTCCCACCGGCGGCCCGGGGAGGGTCGGCGTCGCGGCCACGCGGACGAGGGCCGGCACGATCGAGTTGTTCGGATTGGTCGCCGGCGGCGGCGGGGTGTCCTCCCCGCCCGAGCGTCCGGCGTGCGCGGCCGTGTTCGCCGCGATCAGGTCGTTCGGTGCGTCGCGCACCAGGAAACCCTCGGGGCTGAGCTCGTCGTAGCGCACCCACTCGGTCAGGTGCGAGTCGCCGCCCGAGTGCGTGATCTGCGCGAAGGCCGAGCCGCCCGTCGGGCGCTCGAAACCCGCCGCGCCGGAGGTGCCGCGCACCGGGATCGAGATGGGGATGACCATCACCTGGTAGCTGAGCTCGCCGTCGTGCTCGAGCCAGGCCGGGTTGGAGGACTGCGCGGTGCCGTAGCTGATGATGAACGAGGCTCGACCCGCGACGTCCGGACTCACGCCTTGCCCGCTCAGGCGCGCGAGGCCCGCGCCGCCGCGCGCGCTGAGGTGCAGCGTGCTGCCCGAATAGCCGCTGTAGCGCACGACCTCGACCCCGCCGAGGCGCGTGCCGTCGAGGTCCTTGGCGGGCTGGCCGCCATCCTGCCAGCGGATGCCGAGGATGGCTGCGTAGCCGCCGGACGTGCTGAAGGCCTTCATCGTGTCCGCGATGGAGCGCCCTGGATCGGTGGGCGCGAGCAGCAGGCCGTCGACGTCGTTGCCGATGCCGTCGATGCCGTGTCCGAGGTCGAAGGTGAAGAGGTTGCCCTGGTAGCGGATCGGTTCCATGGCCGAAGCCGTGCGCTCGGAACCGTTCAGCAGGATGCCCGTCACGCGCGCCACGGCGAACGGCCCGAGCGCGTTCTCGAGCGCGCTCGAGGCGCTGGAGACGTTCGAGAAGAGCGGCAGGCTGTAGCCATAGAGCTGCACGCTCGCGCCGCTCGGGTGGTCGATGGGCTTGTACAGCCCCTGGCTCGTCTCGGGCCTGCCCCCGAACATCTCGCGCGCCACGCGTCCGCCGAAGCCCGCGTCCACGCCGGTCGGCACGAAGCGCGCGCGGAACGACTTCGGACCGGTCTTGAAGGCCTCGATCAGCTCGTCACCGATGCGCAGCACGCACTTGTCCGGGAAGCCCTCGGTCGATTCGACCGGGAGCGCGTCGCTCTCGCCCCGCACGGCGCTCGTGAGGCGCGTGAGGCCGGGGGTGTGCTGCGCGCGCCGTCCGTCGACCCACAGCGCCATCTGGTCGGGGCGGTTGCCGTCGACCGCGAGCTGCACGTGCGACCAGGTGTCGAGCGGCAGGCCCGGACCCTCGCCGGCCAGCGGGAAGAGCACCTCCGACCACTCGCGGAAGCTCGAGTCGGGGTGATCGCCCGCGCCGTCCAGCACGCGCAGCACCAGGTTGCCACCCTCGAACAGGAGCGAGAGCCGGTCGGCGTCGGTGTACGGTCCGGCCACGTCGAGCAGGCGCGCGCCCTCCTCGAGCTGGCGCGGCTTGACCCACAGCGCGCAGGACGTGCCGCTCATCAGGGCCGCGCCACCCGAGCCGGACCCCGTGGCCGCGGTCGCGGCCGCGGTCCAGCCCAGCTTGGCCAGGTCGAGCGGCGCGGTGCCGTCCGGCAGGTAGCGGCCCTCGAGCTCCTTGGTCTCGTCGTCGAAGTGCAGCGCGTAGCTGGCGCGGCGCGCGCCGTCCTCCTCGCGCATGGCCGCCAGCTGGGCCCAGCCGTCCTCGCTCTCGCGGCCGGCGAAGGCGTACACGTTCGCGTCGTCCGCCAGCGGATCGAGCGTCGGCGCGCTGTCGAAGGGGCCCAGGTGCGCGCGCGTGCGCGCGGGCCAGCGCAAGGAGGCGACCTCGCCGTAGAGCGGATCGTGGCGCGAGGTCGGCACCGGCCCGCTCAGCCAGCCGGCCGCGGCGCGGTCCAGGCGCGGGGCCTCGTCGAAGTCCTCCTGGCGCGTCCACACCGAGAGCAGATCGCGTTGCGGCACGATCAGCTCCGTCAGCTCGCGCGTACCGCGCGCGCGCTGGATCCCGCTGGGCGCGTTGACCACGGCGCGCAACGCGAGCTGGTACACGTCGCGCGACGTGAAGCACAGCGGCATGGTCGCGAACTCGAGCTCGTTGTCGTTGGCGTTGAGCGCGTTCTTGTACAGCGCGCGCGCGTCGTCGGCGTCGATGAAGCCCACCAGCGACTTGGCGCCGTCCGGGCCGAGGCGCGCCTCGCGCGCCAGTTCCTCCAGCGCCTCCGGCCGCACGGGCGCGTCGGCCGGCAGCTCGTCCAGCCCGCCGGCCGGCAGCACGAAGCGCCGCAGGAAGTCCTCGAAGCCCGTGAAGGGCCGCGAGACGAGCGCGAGGTCCACCAGCTGCTGGGCCTCGCCCGCGGTGATGCGCGCCGACTTGCCGCGCAGCTTGAGGTTGGTCCACAGCGCCGCCAGCACCTCGGGCGCGGCCGTGTTGACGTTGACCGGCGTGCGCGCGAGCGGCGCGACCACGGTCTGGTCGGCCTTGAAGGGCACGCGCAGCGGCTCGCTCAGGACCAGCTTGCCCGCCTCGGTCGTGCGCACGAGCGCGAGCTCGCTGTTCCGGCCGTCGGTGATCCACACGGTCGTGCCCGGATTGAACCAGCGCAGGTCGTCCACCGGCAGCTTGCAGCCGTACTGCGGCTGGCCGCTGGCGTCCCCCACCACGCGCGCGGCGTGCTGCCAGCGCGCACCGGCGCGCACGTGGCCGAAGCTGCTGGTGGTGCGCTCGAGCGCCAGGTAAGCCTCGCGTCCGAGCTCGGGCGCGAGCACGAAGTCCCGGGCCTCGCGCAGCTGCTCGATGCCCTCGTAGGCGCGCAGCGTGCCGGTGGCGATGCGCCACTCGCACAGCGCCCAGGCGCGCTGGTCGATCACGAACGCGCCCACCTCGTGGTCCCGGGCCACCGACGGGCCGCAGTCGGCGGGCTTGCCGTCGGGATCGGTCTTCACCAGCAGGCCGCGCGCGAGCCGGCCGAGCCGCGTGGGCCCGAGCTCGGCGTAGCCCACCACCTCGTCGCCCACGTACACCACGCCCTCGGGCAGGAAGCCGGCGGTGCTGCCGAGCTCGAGCGCCTGGTCGGTGGGCTTGCACGCGGCCGCGAGACGCGCCGCGCCGCCGATCAGGTTGGCGAGCACGTGCGGCGAGGCGCTGGAGAGGTCCACGCGCGCGGCCACGTCCTCGGCCTCCAGGTCCCACATGACCTGGCTCGGGTCGTCGGTCGCCAGGAAGTCGGCGGGGAAGCGCGCCGTGACCGTGAGCTCGTCCAGGCCGTCGAAGTAGGGCGTCGGGTCGAGCGCGGGGTGCGAGGCCGAGAGCTCGGCCGCCGCGTGGCGCGCGGCCGAGTCGAGCGTCACGCGCAGCACGGACCGGTCGGCGGTCTCGGCCGCGGCCTGGTCGGCGTTGCGCACCGTCACCAGGAAGGGCGCGCACAGCACGAACAGCGCCATGAGCACGAGCAGGACCGCGATCATCGCCAGCCCGCGCCGCGCGGCCGCGCCGTCTCGCTCGCGCCGGTCGATCCAGGGGGCGCGCTGCATCACTCCACCGTCCCGTACAGCCCGACCAGGACCGTCTCGCGCGAGCCGTCCTCGAACTCGAGCCCGATGCGCGGCGGGTCGAAGTGCTTGGAGCGATCGAGCCCGCCACCGGGCGCGAACTGCACCACGGCCGGCGAGTCGGCCGTGAAGTGGACCGAATCCGGCAGCACGCTGGGCTCGCCCGCGATCATCGCGGCCAGCACCAGGCTGTCGATGCGCCCGGGGAACGGCAGGGCCCGGTCGGACAGCACCAGCGGCGCGTCCACCTTCCACACGAAGCTCTCCTCGGCCTGGCTCGCGACCACGGCGCCGTCCAGCAGGAGCTCGAAGCGCGCGCGGTCGTAGCGCACGCGCACCGTCACCCAGCGCGCCAGCGGCACGAGGCCGGGCTCGCTCTGCAGGATCACGCTGCCACCCGGACGGTCGGAGTCGGCCGCGCCCAGGCGCGTCTTCATGCGGGCGCGCAGCGCGCCGTTCTTGCCGAGCTCGAGCGCCAGGGTGGGCGCCTCGGGCGGCCCGATCGAGAGCACGCGCCCGCCGCCCTCGCTCTCGCGGTACAGCGCGCACTCCAGCGCGAAGCCCAGCGTGAAGTCGAAGGCCGGGTCGCGCGTCAGCGGGATCTCGGCCTCGGCCTTGAGCCGGCCGGCGGGCCGGAAGCACGCGCCCACGAAGCCGCGCGGGTCGAAGTCCTCGGGCTCGGCCGCGCCCGCCGGACCGTAGCCGGTCAGGCTGCGGCCCTCGAAGTGGTAGGTCCCGACCGTGACCAGCGACTCGCCCCGGATCGTGCCCGTGGCCAGCTCCAGGCGCACGCGCGCCGGCGCGCTGCTGGCGATGGCGGTGTTCTGGGCGCTGCGCAGCACGTTGCGCACCAGGCCGGCCGCCTGACCCTTGCCGAGGTCGAGCGCCGAGAAGGTCCCCACGCCTGCGCCCAGCACCAGCGCCAGGAGGAACATGACCAGCATCAGCTCGAGCAAGGTCATGCCCGCGCGCGTGCCGTGCGCCTCCCGCTTGCCGCTGGTCCTCACTCAGGTCCTCATTCGCGCTCGAAGGTGGTCAGGTCGTCCTCGGTGCCGAAGCGCCCGTCGGCGCCGGCCGAGATGAGCTGGAAGCCCTGGGCCGAGTAGTACTGGCCCGTGGTCGGGTTCTTGAACGCCAGCGGCACGCTCTCGATCTGCTCGCCGCTCTCGGCTTCCACCGTGAGGTAGCGCCGGTTCGTCAGGCCGTAGTCGGCGCGCTCGATGTAGGCGATCGGGTTCTTCCAGGGGTCCACGATCTCGAGCAGCTCGCGGTTGTCGAAGTCGGTGAGCTGCTTGGTGGAGCGGTCGCCGTCGGTGTTCGCCAGGGCGTCGCGCACGTCGTTCAGCAGCCCGCCGGCCTCGTACTTCTTCGACCACAGCGCCACGACCAGGGCCTCGATGCCCACGTTCAGGCCGTCGTTCGCGACCTCCTGGCCGGGCTGGAACGAGCTCGGCGGCGCGGCCCCGAATTCGTTCTGGTAGCTCTTGACCGTGGCCTCGACCTTCGTGAGCAGCTGGCGCGCGATCTGGGCCCGGGCCGCGCCCTCCGAGTCGCGCAGGTTGGTGATCAGCACGGCCACCAGGATCGAGAGGATCAGGATCACGGCCAGGAGCTCGATCAGCGTGAAGCCCGAGCGGGGCGAGGGCGGGCGCGGGCTCATCGCGTGACCACCGAGACGTTGTCCATGCGCACCGCGACCTCGCGCCCGGTGTCGCCCTCGGCGAACAGCCCCACCAAGAGCGGCGACTTCGACTGCGCGAGCTGGGGCAGGCTCAGGTTCTCGACCAGCGGGATGCCGTCGAGGTACAGCGTCAGGGTCGCCTCGGCCGACTCGCCGCGGCGCTCGAGCTTGACGCGCACCCACTTGCCGGTCGGGAAGGGCTGCTGCATGTCGCGCAGGTCGACGGCCTGGCCCTGGCGCACGAAGCGCAGCTGCACGCCGCCCTCCTTGTGGCGCGTGACGGCGGCCTCGGCGATGACCTCCTTGTCGTCGCGGCGCTCGCGCTCGCGCGCCGCGAAGATCCCGATGCTGGCGTTGGCCTTGTTCGGATCGATCCACAGGTCGGCCTCGAAGGACACGAACACGCCGCCGTCGTACTGGCGGTAGACGCGCCCCTGGCCGCTCCGCTGGAACACGCCGGCTAGCTCGACCGTGCCGTCGACCATGGCCACGGTCGGCCCGTCGGACTCGTTCGTCTGCCAGCCGTTCGCCAGGCGCTTGCGCGCGAACGGATCGCGCCACTCGACCTTCTGCAGGTGGTCCTGCAGGCGCGCGATCTGGGCCTTCGACCAGGCGCGCCAGGGATCGGTGTCGGGCAGGTTGCGGCGCTGCTCGTCGATGTTGGCCAGGCGGATCAGGGCCTCCTCCGGGTCGCCCTCGAGGTACAGACACCAGGCCAGGCCGGCGGTCCCGGTCGGGTCGGAGCGCGCGAGCGCGAGCGCGCGCTCGAACGAGGCCTTGGCCGCGCCCACCGCGCCGAGGCGCAGCAGGTTGAGCCCGCGCAGGCCGTGGATCTCGGGGCGCGTGCCCGCGATCGCGGCGGCGCGCTCGAGGTAGCGCTCGGCGTCCTCGAAGCGTCCGAGCCGGAAGGCCATGTCGCCCAGCGCCACCAGCGCGTCCTCGAAGTCGAGCTCCTGTTCCAGCGCCGCCAGCAGCGCCGCGCGCGCGCCCTCGTAGTCGTCGCCGAGTCCGAGCAGGCGCCCCTTCTGGAACAGCGCGAAGGGCTGGGTCGGATCGCGCTCGAGCGCCTCGTCGGCCAGGCGCAGGGCCTCCTCGGCGTTGCCGCTGACCTCGGCCAGGACCGAGAGCGCGGCCAGGGCGGCGTGCGCGCGCAGCGGATCGGCCGCGGCCGCCAGGCGCAGCGCGTCGCGCGCCTCCGCGTGCCGTCCGGCCGCCAGCGCAGCGACACCGCGCGCCAGCAGGAGCTCGAAGCCCGCGTCCTGGCCGCCGACGGCCTCGGACTCGAGCGCGGCCTTGCCCGTCAAGACCTGGGTCGCGAGCAGCCCGGCCTGGGCGCGCTCGTGCTTGGCGTCGGCCGAGAGCGCCGAGCGGTAGGCGGCCTCGGCCTCGGACAGCTCGCCCAGCGCGAACAGCGCGTCCGCCAGCGTGGTGCGGATGGCCACGCGCACCGGCAGCAGGTCGGGCGACTGCGGCGCGGCCTGGTTGGCGACCTTGAGGTGCTCGACGGCCTCGCCCGGCCGGCCGCGCTGCACCAGGAAGCGTCCCAGGCCGAAGCGGCTGATCCACGAGCCCTGGTTCATCGCCAGGGCCGCGCGCAGGCGCGCCTCGGCCTGCTCGTGCATCAGGAAGCGCTCCTCGAGCTCGGCCAGCGCGACGGACACCTCCTCGCGGTGCGGGAAGACCTGCAGCAGCTCCTGGTAGACCCCGAAGGCGTCCTCGAAGCGGAAGGCCGCCTCCAGGCAGCGCGCGAGGCCGAGGCGCGGCAGCGGATCCTTGGGGTCGTATTCGGCGGCGCGCCGGTAGAGCTCCTCCGCGATCGCCAGCGCGCGCGGCGCCTCGAGGCGCGCGGCGATGCAGGTGCGCGCCAGCGCCAGCGACTCGTCGTAGCTGCCGCGCGTGAGCTCGCGCCCGATCCGGCGCGCGCGCAGCTCGATGTCGTTGGCGACCGTCTCGGCCAGGCCGAAGCCGTGGATGGCGGAGCGCTCGAGCGCGATCGGCGGCGCGCCGATGTTGGCGTAGGTCTCGCGGCCGGTGGCCGGATCCAGGCGCACGAACTGCAAGGCCTCGTCGGCGCGCGCCGGATCGATCTCGAGCCCGAAGCGCTCGGGGTTGACGATGCGCCCGAACCACAGCTCGCCCGGGCCGCGCAGGACCCAGTCGTAGCGCTGCTTCCAGCCGATGACGAGCTGGGCGCGCTCGCTGGGCGAGAGGTCGTCCAGCGGATCCCCGCCGGGCTTGGGCGGGCCGGGCACGCGCGCGCCCTTCGGCGCGTCCTTGCCCCCCAGCTCGAGGAAGGCCTCGTCCTCGAGCTCCTCGGGTGCCTGCGACTCCGCGAACAGGTCCGGCAGGTCCACGGCCGGGAGCGGGCGCCGCAGCCACTTGCCGTAGGCCGCGGCCGCGGGGCCGGGCACGGTCGGCGGCAGGAGCAGCGCCAGGCGCTCGCGCGGCGGCTCGACCAGTTCGAGCGGCGGCAGCGGCGCGGTGTCGCGCGGCGGCAGGAAGAGCTCGCGCTCGAGCGGGGGCACGACGCCGTTGGGCGCGGCCACGGCCGGATCCGGCACCGCGAAGCGCGGGCGTTCGCCGCCGCCCTGGGCGCGCTCGCCACCGCGCAGACCGGTCGCGCCGCCGGCGAACAGGCCGTAGCCCATGCCGCCCAGCACCAGCGTGGCGACGGCGAAGACGATCGGCTCCTGGCGCATCCGCATGCTAGTTCTCCGGCGCCGGCGTGAGCTCCTGCACGCGCGCGATGACGAAGGTGACGTCCAGGCGCACCTGGTCCCGGCGGCCGCGCAGGGCCGACATCTCCAGCTGGTCGATCGGCAGCACGCGCCCGCCCGCGGCCGGGCGCTGGCTCCAGACCAGCACGCGCGTCAGCGCGCGCGACGAGCCGATCAGCGACAGCTGCACCTTGGTGCGCTCGATCGGCCCGACCCCCGAGCGCGAGGCGTGGCCCGGATCGAGGCGTACCTGGATCTTCTCGATCGCGTCGGCGCGCGCGCGGATGGCGAGGTCGGCCACGCTCTCGACCAGGTCGAGGGCCTCGAGGTAGCGCAGGATCTCGCGCTCGAGCGTGGGCGAGAGCTCGGGCATGCCCAGCGCGGTGTCGAGCTGGAGGCTGGCGCGGTTGGCGCGCTGCTCGAGGTCCTCGCGCACGCGCGCCAGCGTGCGCAGGTAGTGGTTGGCGCTCGGGCCGGTGGCCGGATCGGGCACGAACTCGGCGCGCGGGCGGAAGCGCGCGCCCTCGGTCAGACGCTCGGCGGCCGCGCGCAGGGCCGCGTTCTCGCCCTGCACCTCGGCCAGGTCCTGGGCCGTGTAGCGCATCTCCTTGAGCTGGTTCTTGTTGAGCTGGATCGCGCGCTGCGCGGCGGTGATCTTGCCCTGGAACAGCGAGCTCTCGATCCCGAAGCCGACCACGAACAGCAGCGCCCCCGCGCCCACCGAGAGCACGAAGCGCTTGTTCTCCTGCCAGTACGCGCCCAGGTCGAAGCTCACCGCTTGTTCCCCCGCTGGGCCGGCGCGCCGGCGGGAGCGGCGCCGGGCGCGGCTGCGTCGGCGGCCGGCGCCTCGACCAGGGCGCACACGGCCAGCGTGAAGTCGCTCTCGCCCATGCGTTCCTGGGTGCGCGCCTCGGGCATGCGCTTCTTCAGCGCGGCCACGAAGTCCTGGAACAGGAGCGCCGGGGTGTCGGTGCCCTCGCGCGAGCGCCCGCGCACGCGCAGCACCGGGCGCTCGGCGCCGCGCGCCACGCCCAGCTCCGGATCGGATTGCCACTCCATCGCCAGCGTGTCGACCCAGAAGTCGGCCGGCAGGTCGCGCTCCAGGGCGTCGAGCGTGCGCGCGAGCTGCTCGCCCGCGCCGGCCAGCGCGAACAGCTGCGCCCCGCGCTCGGACAGGAGCTCGTTCTCCTCCAGGAGGCGCGTGGTCTCGCGATTGGTGCGCTCGACCCTGCTGAACTCGCGCGTCAGGCGGTCGCGCTCGCCCTCGAGCGTCACCAGGCGCGCCTGCGAGCGCCACGCGTACAGCCCGAGGAAGGCCAGCGCCAGGGCCGCGCTCGCGATCAGGAACAGCGTCCCGCCCAGGAACTCGCGGCTCTTGCGCACGCTCGCCGGCAGGATCTCGATGCCGTAGGCCTCCGGATCCGCGGCCGCGGTGGCGAGCCCGAGCGCGGTGACGGCCTCCAGCTTGTGGGCCTCGAGGCGCTCGGCGCTCTCGGGGTCGAGCTTGCTGAGATCGACCACGCGGAACGGGTCGAACAGCTCGACCGGCACGTTCAGGCCGCGCGACAGGTACGCCGTGAGCCCGGCGATGCGCGCGCCGCCGCCGCACAGGAGCACGCGGTCCAGCTTGAGCGAGGAGATCTTGACCTGGCTCTTGGCGAACACGACCGCCGACTGCAAGAGCGACAGGATCTGTCCGGCCGGAGCGGCCAGGGCGCGCGCGGCCTTCTCCTGGTTCGGGTCCTTGAAGGCCCGGCTGGTGTCGAGCGTGCCCTCGGACAGCTTGTAGGCGCGCGCGCGCGCCTCGTCGATCCCGAAGCGCTCGGCCAGGGCCTTGTCGAACAGGCGCGAACCACCCGACAGGTTGCGCGCGAACACGAGGTCCGGTCCGCGCACGAGCACCACGTTCAGGCTCTCGTGACCGAGGTCGGCCAGGAGCACGGTCTCGTCCTCGATCACGCCGTAGCGCAGGAAGGCGTTGTAGAGCCCGAGCGCGTTGGGGGTGAAGGCGTCGAGCTTCCCGCCCGCGCGCTTCAGCCCGGCCAGGTGCTCGGCCAGCAGCGACTCGCGCGCCAGCGCCAGGAGCACCACGTCCTCGCCCTCGACCTCGGGCAGCTCGGGCAGGACATTGAAGTCGGAGGCCACCTCGGAGTCCGACTGCCCGCCGATCTCGTCGGTCTCGAAGCGCATCAGCCGCCGCAGTTGCCAGTCCGGCAGGCGCGGGACGCGCGTGTAGCGCACGTTGAGGTCGCGCCCGTTGACGCCGACGCGCAGCGTGCCCGGCTTGGAACCCGCCAGGGCCTCCCAGCCGCCCGCCAGCGTGCCGTCCTCGTTGTCGCCCAGCGCGAAGGCGTGCACGACGAAGGTCGAACCCTTGAGCTCGCCCGCCAGGTACTTGGCCGAGGCCGTGCCGATGTCCGCGCCGCTGCCCTTGCCCATGATTCCTCGCTAGTCCTTCGGGGGAGTCGGGGTGGCGGGCGCGAGTGCGTCCCGGAGGTGCTCGACCAGGCGCGGGGCTTGCGCCGGATCGAGCGCCGCGAGCACGCCGCGCAGGCGCTGCTCGGTGCCCGAGCGCGCGCCGGCGGAGAGCTCGGTCAAGGCCATCTGGCAGTGGGCGGCGGTCTTCTCGGCCTCGGCCTGGACCTCGCTGCCGCGGTACTGGTGCGCCAGCTCGAGGGCCCGCTCCTGGCCCTTGCGGAACAGCTCGGGCAGCAGGAAGAAGCGCGCGCGCTCCATCTCACGGCGCAGCTCGTCGACCTGGCCGAGGCCGTCCTGGATCAGCCGCGCGCGCGCCTCGGTGGCGCGCGCCACGAGCTTGCGCTCGAACGGGAACCGATCGAGCAGCTCGGTCCAGGCGGCCAGCGCGGCGCCGAGGTCCTGCTTGCGCTCCAGCTCGGCCGCGCGCTCGCCCAGGGCCGCGGCCCCGGCGCGCTCCTCGTTGAAGGCCAGCTGCAACTCGCAGGCGTCCAGCCCCCCGAGCGCTACGCGGAAGGCCAGCGCGCCCTCCACCAGCTGGCCGGCGACCTCGACCGGGCTGGCGAAGCCGACGCGCAGGAGCTCGGTGCCGCTGCCCAAGAGGAGGCTCGTCACGCCCGCGCGCTCGAAGTCCTCGCCGTGGGCCGCATAGCCCTCCGGGCCGGTCGTGGCCACCCAGCCCTCCGAACCCGCCGGGCCCTCGTCCGGACGGTGCGCCAGGAAGGCCAGGCGCGCCTCGCGCGGCGCGCCCGCGAAGGCCAGCGTGAAGCCGCGCGGGCCGGCCTGGGCCGAGAGCACGGCCTCGGCCCAGCCCGCCAGCCCCGTGCGCGTCCAGGCCGAGAGATCGAAGCCCGTGAGCAGCGCGCGTCCGCTGCGCACCAGCATCGCGCTCGAGCCCGGCGTCCCCAGGATCGCGAACTCGTACTCGTTGAACTTCACCGCGTGGGCCAGCGCGTTGCGCTCGAGCACGCTGGCGTCGTCGAGCGCGACGCCGCCGGGCCCGAGCCCCGCCACCACCAAGCGCCCGCGGTCGTAGCCCCCCAGGACGTCGAAGGCGAGCTCGATCGGCTCGAAGCCCGCGCCCGCGCGTCGCGCCGGGGCCCAGGCGAAGAAGGCCGGCACGGCCGCGCTGGAGCTCGAGAGCTCGACTCCGAAGCGCCCCAGCGCCGCGCCCTCGACGCGCAGCGAGGCCGCGCACGCCAGCGAGCGCCGCGCGGGCAGGGTGAACTCGCGCGAGCGCGCCAGCGACCAGGCCTCGCCCTCCAGGGCGACGCCCAGCCCGGCCTCACCCGTGCTCGCGAAGCTGCCGGCGCGCAGGAAGGCCACCGGGGCCGACTCGGCCGCGCTCCACTCGCCGGCGCCGTCGGCGGAGGGCCCGTCCTCGAAGGTGCCGTCGGCGAGGAGGTTGCCCGGCACGCTCGCGACCGCCACGCGCGCGCGCGTGGCCCCCCGCCCCGGGCCGAGGCGCAGGAAGGCGAGGTAGGCGCCGCCGCCGATCCCGCACGCGAGCAGGAGGCCGAGCACGAGCGACGTGCGGCGCGCGCCGGCCCCGGCCCGCGTGAGCTTGTCGGCGCTCACCTTGCCGAGCGCGCCGCTCTCCGCTGCTGGGCTGGTCTCGCTGGACGGCGTGAGCAGCGTCGAGGCCGCGCCTCCGGCCACACCCGCGCGCGCATCCTGCAGGCTCGCGCGCACGTTGCCGAACAGCACCACGTCGCCCGGCTCGAGGTGGGCGCGCTCGACCTTGTGGCCTCCGACGCGCGTGCCGTTGGTGCTGCCGAGGTCGACCAGCTCGACCTGGTCGCCCGCCATGCGCAGCTCGGCGTGCTTGCCCGAGACCGAACCGTCGTTCAGCGCCAGCCCGCACTCGGGTCGCCGGCCGATCAGGAGCGTGCCCTCGTCGAGGGGGACCCGCGTGCCCTGTTGCTCGCCCGACTCGATCAGGAGGACGAAGCGCGTATCCCGCGAGTGCATGGGGTCGGAGGGCTTCGTTGGGGCTGGCTGGGGGAACTCGGGCGCCGTCCGCCGGGTGGATAGCGCTGCTGGCGCAGGATGTTACGGCATCACCCCGGGGGACGGTTCGAGGCCTCTGCCCTGCCGGAGCCGTGAGCCTCGGACCGCTACCCGCGGCCGGCGCGGGGCGCGGGATCCTATGTCCTGCCGCGGGAGCGCGCAATTTCGCGGCGGACGCGCGCGCCTAGAATGCGCCGATGCACCGCGAAACGCCGCCGAGCGAGCGACGCCGGACCGCGAACCCGCCCGCCTTCTTCCTGGAACCGGAGGCGAGCGCGGACGAGCCGCGCCTGCTGGCCGAGGAGGCGCGCCACGCCGTGCGGGTCCTGCGGCTGGCGGCGGGAGCCGCGCTGGTCGGGCTCGACGGCCGGGGCGGCCGCCAGCCCCTGCGCGTGCGCGCGGTGCGCAAGGACGGCCTCGAGCTCGAACTCGCGGGCCCGCTGGCGCGCGAGCCGGCGCCGGGCGCGGACGGTGCCGCCCTGCCCTGGGTCGAGCTGGCCGTGGCCTGGCCGCGCCGGAACCGGGTCGAGGACATGCTCAACCGCCTGGTCCAGCTCGGGCTGGCGGCCATCCGTCCCCTGGCGGCCAAGCAGCGCGGTCCGGAGGAGCCGCCCGGGGAGGCGCCGGCGCGCCTGCTGCGGGTGGCGCGCGAGGCCTGCAAGCAATCCGGACGGGCCTGGTTGCCCGAGTTCGAGCCACTGCGGACGCCGCGCCAGCTGGCCGCCGACCCGCGCGCGGCGGCGGTGGCGGTGCTCGACCCGGACGCGGCCCTCACCCTCGACACCTGGCTGCGTTCGCTCTCGCCGTCGCCCCTCGGGGTGGGCACGCGCGCGCGTCCGATCGTGCTCGTCGTGGGCCCGGAGGGCGGCCTGACGGAGGAGGAGCGCGAGTCCCTGCGCGAGCACGGCGCGAGCGCGACCTGGCTCGGCCCGCACCTGCTGCGGGTCGAGACCGCGGCCGAGGCGGCCATGGCGATCACGGCCGTGTGCCACGGCCGCGCGCTCGCGCGCACGCCGCTCGAGTTCGACTAGCGCTCGCTCGGGCAAGCTGCGGCTCAACCCGAGAAGCGCAGGCGTTCGCGCAGCGAGACGAAGGTCTCGTCGCCGAGGATCACGTGATCCTGCAGCGGGATGCCGAGCACCTCGCCGGCCTGGCGCAGGCGTTCGGTGACGGCCAGGTCCTCGGCGCTCGGCTCGGGGTCGCCCGAGGGATGGTTGTGGGCCACGATGAGCGCGGCCGCGGCCTCGCGGATGGCGGCGCGGAAGACCTCGCGCGGGTGCACCAGCGAGGCCGTGAGCGTGCCCGCGCTGACCGGGACGATGCGGCGCAGGCGCTGCTTGCCGTCCAGGACGAGGCTCCAGAAGGTCTCCTGCTCGAGTCCGCGCGTGCGCGCGCGCAGGAGCTCGAAGACCGTGCGCGGACTGCGCACGCTGGGCCGCGACGGATGGCGGGCCACGGCCAGCGCGCGCGCCAGCGCGAAGGCCGCGCGGATGCGGCGGGCCGAGTCCGGCTGCAGCCCGAACTCGGCCACCAGCTCGCCGGCCTCGGAGCGCGAGAGCTCGATCAGTCCGCGCTCGAACAGCCGTCCCGGCCGCGACGCGTCCAGCGGGTCGAGCAGCTCCTGCAGCCAGCCGCGCACCTCGGGTGCGCCCGCCGAGCGAGCCGGACCGCCCGCGCCTTGGCCGGGGATCTCATTTGCGATCTCGTTCGTGGTCCAGGCGTTCATGGCGCCACGACCGGCTCGGCCGCGACCCGGTTTCAGGAATCCGCTCGCGCGCTCGGAGCGGCACGGCGGAACGAGGGGAATTCGGGGGCGGGCCGGAGCGGCGGCCCCGATCTAGTAGGGGAGTGGAGAAGCTTGTTGCCTCTCCCTGAACTCGGGGGAGGAGGAGGGGCGTCCAATCAGCGCAGTTCTCTTCGACCCCGAGTGGCAATCGTCATGTTCCTCCTGAACTGCGGGCCCCTCACCTGGCAATCGAGAGGAGCCGACCGACCCGGTCGGCAAGGCCCGTAGCCATCGCGCGACTCTCTCTCGCGCATGGAGCAGGCGACTGGCCTCCGGTCGCCTGCCTTTCTTCTCGACCTGGGGGTACCCCAGGATCCAGGGCGAGCCGAAGGGCCTCGGACCTCGGGTCGCCCGGAGCACGATCGCGAAGGTGCTGAAGGCGAACGGCATCCTTTCCGGCTCCGGATCGACCAACGTCGTGGCGAACCTTCCTGCGCGCGCATCAGGGCCGCGTCGCCGCGATGGACTTCCTGACCGCCGAGGCCTGGGCGCCGAACGGACTCGAGACGCAGCACGTGCTCTTCGCCATCGAACTCGAGACTCGCCCGGTCGAGCTCGCGGGCATCACGACGCCCCCGGACGAGGCCTCAGGCGGTCAATGGCCAGCGGTCGGCGTGGCTCGGACGCCTACGCTGATCGGGTTCGCACTACGCAGCCAGGTTGACGGTGCGAGTCGACCTGCGGGCCCAGCGCGAAGACTGAGATGCACCCCTCGGTTTCTGACCGAGCAAGGCGGCACGACATTCCAGCCACTCCAACAATCTACGTCGCCGTCCAAGTCGACGTCACCCTTACGTCGCGCGACGAATTAGGCGATTGGCATGTGTCCTGACCGCTGAGTAAACCGCCGTCGACACCATACCATGGCACTGACACCAACAAGGATTGACGGCAATGACGCCAGAACTCCAAGCGGTCCGGCCGCCGCAGCCGTAGCTACGGTTGCAATACAAACAGTCGGAATTGACAAAGCAAGCCTCGTCCTCCAAAGCAGCATGAGCGCGGGCACAAGCCCGATTACTGCCCCAACCAACGCGAACATGAATCCCACTGACAGTACAGTGGAGCTTGAAAGCGTCTCCGAGATTGAGAGTCCATGCGCTTTGTCGCTGGCGGGAAGCGACAGGTGGTGCGTGACAATTGCTG
>CAZWAY010000074.1:0-26280 GCA_964631945.1 uncultured Planctomycetaceae bacterium | reverse complement strand
GAGATGATCAGCGGCGTGCGCGCCTCGTCGATCAGGATCGAGTCGACCTCGTCCACGATGGCGTAGTGCAAGTGGTGCTGGACCTGGTCCTCGATGCGCGACTTCATGTTGTCGCGCAGGTAGTCGAAGCCGAACTCGGAGTTCGTGCCGTAGACGATGTCGCCGCGGTAGATGGGCAGGCGCTCGGTCGCGCCCATCTGCGCCTGGATCGCGCCGCAGGAGACGCCCAGGTAACGGTAGATGGGGCCCATCCACTCGGCGTCACGCTTGGCCAGGTAGTCGTTGACCGTGATCAGGTACACCGGCTTGCCCGAGAGCGCGTTCAGGTACAGCGGCAGCGTCGCGACCAGGGTCTTGCCCTCGCCCGTCATCATCTCGGCGATGGCGCCCTGGTGCAGCACGACCCCGCCCACCAGCTGCACGTCGTAGTGGCGCAGCCCGAGCGTGCGGCGCGAGGCCTCGCGCACCAGCGCGAAGGCCTCCGGCAGCAGGTCGTCGATGGTCTTCTCGCCCGCGGCCACCTGGGCCTTGAAGCGCGCGGTGTGCTCGTGGAACTGCTGGGCGGTGAGCTCCTTGGCCCAGCCCTCGAGCTCGTTCACGCGCACCACCAGCGGCGCCAGGGTGCGCACCATGCGCTCGTTCTGCGAGCCGAACAGCGACTTGAGCGAGCGCCCCACGTTCTCGCCGAAGTCGGTGATGCGATCGCTCAGGGTTGACCAGTTGACCATGGGAGGCTGCCTGCGGTTCCACGCCGCGCGCCCTGCGCGAGGCATGATCGAGCGCGACATTAGACGGCCCTGCGGGGCGAGGCGGAAGGGCCTGGCCCGTGGACCCGCGCACGGCCGATGCGCGGGGGCGGCGAGGGGACGAGACTCGGCGGGAGTCTCGGGCTCCTAGCCCTGGCCCTCGGTCTTCACGCCCTCCAGCAGGCGCGCGATCATCGCGAAGAGCACGTGGCGCGGGTAGGGCTTGCGCAGCAGGCCCGAGACCCGCCGCAGGCGCGAGAGATCGATGGTCGAGGCCGTCGCCAGCAGCACCGGCAGGTGCGCGGTGCGCCCCTCGCGCCGCAGGCGCGCCAGGACCTCCTCGCCGTCGAGCTGCGGCATCTCGTAGTCGAGCAGCACCAGGTCCGGCAGCGGCTCGCGCTCCAGACGCCCGAGGGCCTCGAGCCCGTCGCGCGCGACCTCGACCTCGTAGCCACGCGCCCGCAGCAGCGCCGCCAGGCCCTGGGCCACGTCGGCCTCGTCGTCCACCAGCAGGATGCTCTTGCGCTTGTTCTCCTCGCGCTCGACGCGCGCCAGTTCCTCCATCAGCACGCGCAGATCGGCGTGCGTGGGCAGTCCCGCGCGATCCCAGCGGTCCTCGATCTCGAGCTTGAGGCGCCGGTTGTAGGCCTTGAGTCGCTGCCACTCGCCGTACTCCGGGTTGTCGGGCCGGATGTCGAGCTGGTCGTGCGTGTCGACCGAGAGGAAGTACTCGCCGTTGACCAGGTGCTCCTGCACCACGAACTTCATGAACGGGTAGCGGTCGTTGCCCAGGCGCAGCGCATAGCGCTTGAGCCCGCCACCCCCGCCCTCGACCTTCTCGAAGCGCGCGAAGAGCTGCTCGAGCTCGGTCGCTCCGCGCAGCTCCTCGAGCGAGATCGTCGGCGTGCTGCCCATGCCGCGCGGCCAGGCCGCCACCAGGTACAGGTCGAGCGCGCGCCGCACGTGGGCCGGGGTCAGGTGTTCGAGCCGCATCGCTTGCCGCTAGCGCGTACGCGCCAGCTCGCGGCCGTCGTGGATCGTGCCGCACAGCTCGCGCACGCTGGCGATGCCCTGGGCCGCGAGCAAGCTCGCCATGTCGCGCGCGACCTTGCCCGGCAGACCCGGATCGGCGAACGAGGCCGTGCCGACCTGCACCGCGGTGCAGCCCGCCACCACGTACTCGAGCGCGTCGGCCGCGCCCTGGATCCCGCCGCAGCCGATGACCGGGATGGCCACGGCGCGCGCGCACTCCCAGGCGCAACGCAGCGCCACAGGCTTGATGCCCGGGCCCGAGTAGCCGCCCTGCACCGTGGCCAGGCCCGGCCGGCGCGTGCGCCAGTCGAGCGCCAGACCGAGCAGCGTGTTCACGGCCGTGATCGCGTCGGCGCCCGCGCCCTCGACCGCGCGCGCGATCTCGGACAGACCGGCCGTGTTGGGCGAGAGCTTGGCCCAGATCGGCTTGTGCGTGGCCGCGCGCACCGCGCGGATGACCTCGGCCGCCAGGGCGCGATCGGTCGCGAACGGCAGCTTGCCGCCCTGCACGTTGGGACACGAGAGGTTGACCTCCAGCGCGTCGACCGCCGCTTCGCCGTCGAGCCGCCGCGCCAGCTCGGCGAAGTCCTGCACGCGCTCGCCCCCGATGTTGGTCACGACCACGGTATCGGCCCCCAGCATCACCGGCAGGGTGTGCGCGAGGTAGTGCTCGAGGCCGCGGTTCTCGAGCCCGATCGAGTTCAGGAGACCCGCCTCGGTCTCGCACAGGCGCGGCGAGGCGTTGCCGGCGCGCGGCTCCAGCGTCACGGTCTTGCTGACCCAGGCACCCAGCTCGGCGGCCGCCGTGAAGACGCCCATCTCCAGCCCGTGCCCGTAGGTCCCCGAGGCCGAGAGCACCGGATTGCGCAACGCCAGGGACCCGATGCGCACCGACAGATCGCAGGCCGACACGGACGGCTAGCGTAGTGTCCGTGACGGCGGAATCCACCGCCGCCGCGCGCGGCCTACGCGTCCGGAGCCCGCGGCGCGGGCGGGTCCGCGGGCTTCTCGGGCGCGGGCTTGTGCAGGAACGAGGCCAGGATCCAGGCGCAGGCGCCGACGGTGATGCACGAGTCGGCCACGTTGAAGGCCGGGAAGTGGTGGTCGACCCCGATCAGCGGCCGGAAGTACACGTCGATGAAGTCGCGCACGCCCAGGAAGGGATGCCCGGGGATCGCGCAGCCCGTCCACAGGTTGTCGATCAGGTTGCCGAGCGCGCCGGCCAGGACCAGCGCCATGGCCCACAGCGCCAGGCGCGGACGCGACTCGACGCGCAACAGCAGCCAGCCCAGGAACAGCACCGCCACTGCCCGTCCGATCACGAGCACGTAGGGGAACTGGCTGAACTGCCCGAAGGCCGCGCCGCCGTTGCAGGAGCTGCAGAAGCTCAGCCACTCGCCCGCCAGGGGTTGCGCCGCCGAATGGCCCTCGGCCGAAGCCCGCAGCCACTCGAAGACGCGCAGCTTCGACCACTGGTCCAGGAGCACCAGCAGCGCGACCGCCCCGAAGCGCAGGAGGGGCGAGCCCGTGGCGAGCTTCATCACCGCGGACGGCTAGCGGGCCGTTGAAAAAGTCCCGTCGCGAGGCAAAGCGCTCTTCGACGGGGCTAGGAACGCGACAGAGAGACGGCGGAAGCGGCCTTCCTGGCCGCTGAGCACGGCTCGACGAGCGTGACGACGCACCGTCGAAGCGCGCGAAGCCGTAGCAGGGACCTTTTTCAACGGACTGCTAGTGCCGCCGCTCGGTCTTGCGCTGGCAGGCCACGCAGAAGCGCGCGTGCGGCACGGCGTTGAGACGCGCCTTCGGGATCGGCTCCTCGCAGCCCTCGCACAGCCCGAAAGCCCCGTTCTTCACGCGCTCGAGGGCCTCGTCGATCTCCACCAGGGTGGCCTCGTCCCGCTGCAGCAGCTCGAGCGAGAACTCCTGGGCGAAGCTCTCCGAGCCGATGTCGGCCGGGTTGTCCACCGAGAGGCGATCGCCGTCGGTGGAGAAGGCGTCGGCTTCGAGCGCGCTGATGTCGCCCGACATCTCCCCACGGAGCTGCATCAGGAGCGCCTTGTAGGTCTCGAGTTCCTTGGCGTTGAGCTTCTTGGACATGCGTCGCGGTGTGGGGGCTCGGCCTTTTTGAGGGGCGGGAGTATAGGCACGCCCCCCCGGACCCTCAAGCGATTGCTGCGGACGATCGGCGCGCGCGCGGCTCTGCGCCAGGCTCTCCGCGTTCCTGCTTGTGTCGGGGCCGGCCGTGGAGTGAGGGTAGGAGCCCGATGGGGCGCACGGATGCCGACGGCGGAGCACGGGACGAACTCGGGCGCGGCCTGGAGGATTTCCTCGTGACCCTGCGGGTCGAGGCCGGGCTGGCCCCGAACACGCTGCTGGCCTACCGCGGCGACCTGGAGCGCTTCCTGCGCTTCGCCCGCGCGCGCGGCCTCGCGCGCTGGCGCAAGCTCGAGCCGGAGCACGTGGTCGAATACCTCGAGAGCCTGCGCGCGCGCGGCGCGGCCGAGGCCAGCGTGGCGCGCGCCCTCTCGGCCCTGCGCATGTGCCTGCGGCACCTGGTGCAGACCGGAGTGCTCCCCGGCGACCCGCTGGTGAACCTGGAGGGCCCGCGTCTGGCGCGCAGCCTGCCCCACGCGCTCACGGCGCCCGAGGTCGAGCGCCTGCTGGCGGTGCCGGGCACGGGTTGGCGCGCGCTGCGCGACCGCGCCCTGCTGGAGGTGCTGTACGCCTGCGGCGCGCGCATCAGCGAGGCGGTCGGGCTGCGCACCCCGGCGCTCGAGCCGGCGCTACGCGTGCTGTCGCTCACCGGCAAGGGCCAGAAGACGCGCCTCGTGCCGCTCGGCGCCCGCGCGCGGACCGCGCTCGAGGCCTGGCTGCGGGACGGCCGTCCGACCGTGTTGCGCGGGCGCAAGAGCGAGTTCGTGTTCCTCACGCGCAGCGCACGGCCGCTGGATCGCCTGACCGGCTGGCGCGCGGTCAAGGCCGCGGCCGCGCGCGCCGGGCTGGCACGCGCGGTCTCGCCGCACTGGCTGCGGCATTCCTTCGCCTCGCACCTCCTGGAGGGCGGCGCCGACCTGCGCGCCGTGCAGGAGATGCTCGGACACGCCTCGATCGCCACCACCGAGATCTACACGCACCTGGACGCCGAGCACGTGCGCAGCCTGCACCGGCTCTACCACCCGCGCGGCTAGTCGCGCTAGAACCCGAGCCCGAGTCCCGCCTGCAGGCTCGGCGTCGGCGTGACCGGCGCCGCGGGGCGCGGATCGAAGCGCAACACGAAGGCGTCCGGCGACCCGCGGCGCTTGCCCGCCAGGGGGCCGCGCGGCTCCAGGGTCAGGCCCGACGAGACCCCGCACACCGCCAGGGCCGTGCCCGAACGGTCGGCGTGCACGCCGCACAGCTCGTCCTCGCCCTCGGACCCGAGGAAGGTCGCGTACAGGCGCTGGCCCTCCGCCGACAGCCGCGCCAGGAAGGCGTCGGCGGTGCCCGCGAGGCGCGCACGGTGCGCGTCGGGCGTCACCGCCATGTCGGCCGAGCGCGTGCGCCCGACGACCCAGGCCGTACCCAGCGCGTCCAGCGCCACGCCCATGGCCTCGTCGGCGCTGCCGCCTCCGAGCGGAGTGGAATGGATCAGGGCGTTGCCCGTGTCGCTGAGGCGCACCACGAAGCCGTCCTTGCGGCCGGCGGGCTTCTCGCTCGCGTCGAAGGGGAAGTCGGCGGACAGCGTCCAGCCCACCACCACCGCGCGTCGCTGCGCGTCCACGGCGATGCCCGTGCCCTCGTCCTGGCCGCTGCCGCCCAGGAAGGTCGAGTACAGGAGCGTGCGCCCGCCACCGGAGAGCTTGGCCACGAAGGCGTCGACGCCGCAGCGCTCGCGGTCGAGCGCGGCCAGCGTGGTCGGGAAGTCGCGCGACTGGGTGCGGCCCGTCACGTAGGAGCAGCCCTCGGCGTCCACCGCCAGGGCGCGCCCCTCGTCGTCGTCCGAGCCCCCCAGGCGTGTCGAGAAGATCAGGCGTTCGCCGTTCGGATCGAGGCGCGTCACGAAGACGTCGCGACCGCCGCGTGGCTCGAGCGCGTAGCTGCCCGTGCTGACCGGGAAGTCGCGCGAGCGGGTGGTGCCGGCCAGCGTGATCTGACCGCCCGCGGTCAGGGCCATGGCCGTCAAGTCGTCCTCGGCCGAGCCGCCGAGCAGGGTCGAGAAGATCAGGCTGGCCCCGTCCGCGGCCAGCTTGGTCACGAAGCCGTCCGTGCCGCCGGAGGAGCTGCGGCCGAGGGCGTTCTGGGTGGTCGGGAAGTCGTCGCTGGCGGTGTTGCCGGCGACCAGCGCGCGGCCCTCGCGATCGACCACCAGGGCCGTGCCCTCGTCGTCCCCTCGCCCACCCAGGTAGGTGGCGTAGAGCAGCTCGCGCCCATCCGGCGCCAGCTTGAAGACCACCGCTTCCTTGCCGCGCAACGCGCCCGGCGACGCGCCGAGCGCCGGGAAGTCGACGGAACGCGCCCAGCCGGTCACGTACACGCAGCCCTGTTCGTCGACGAAGGTCGCGCGCGCGCCGTCGGCGTTCGAGCCGCCGACGTAGGAGCTGTACACCAGGACCGGGTCGATGACCAGGCGCGCGCCCTCCGCCCGCGCGCCGAGCGCGAAGCCGAAACGCTGCGGCCCGCGGCTGACCCAGGCACACGCCACGCGCTCGCGCCGGCCGTCCGCGCGCTCCTGCCAGGCCACGGGCGCGAGCTGGCACAGCGTGCGCCCGGCGAGCCGGGAGCACAGCGCCCCGGCCGCGTCGATCCAGCTGTCCTCGCCGCCCTCGAGCGCGAGTTCGAGCCCGTGCTCGGTCACGTCCGGCGCCAGGAGCAGGTCGTATTCGAGGCGTCCCTCACGCTCGTACAGCTCGAGGTCCACCCCCGGACTCAGCCCGGCGAGGCGCACGCGCGCATAGCTCGCGGCCGAGTGCGACTCGGCCCCAGCCCGCAGGAAATGGGTGCGCGCCGGGCTCGCCTCGAGCCCCTCGGCCCGCGCCGCGACGCCGCCGAAGCGCAAACGCAGCCCGGCCCCGTCGAGATCGAGGTGCACGCCATCGGCGAGCACGGAGGCCACCAGACCCGGTGTGCGCGCCTGGAACAGGATCTCCGGCGCGCACTGGCCCTGGTTGGCGACGAACAGGAGCGGCGCGCGCGCGCGCGCTGCGCCCTCGCCGGCGGCCGCCGGTGCGGCCAGCGCCAGCCAGGAAGCGGAGACGAGCGAGACGAGAACGGACGGGCGACGGAACTTCCCCATGAATGCGTGTCCGGATGCGATCCCCTGAAGAACCACGCGCCGCGGCAAATTCCCCCGCCGGGCGAGTCGCTCCCCTTTCGAGCTGCACGCGCCCCGAACTCAGGACTTTCGCGGCTTTCGTCCGCGCACGCGCGCGGCGCGAAAGCCCTTCCCACGCCGGCGTCCGGATCAGGGCGCGTCCTGGCGCAGCGAGGCGAGGATCGCCTGCGCCAGGGCCGGCGAGATGCCGGTCACCGCGCCCAGCTCCTCGGCGCTCGCCTGGCGGATGCCCTGCACCGAGCCGAAGCGCGCCAGCAGGGCCTTCTTCTTGACCGGCCCCAGGCCGGCGATCGAGTCCAGGCGCGAGCGCAGCTTGCCGCGCTCCTTGCGGTGGTAGGCGATGGCGAAGCGGTGCGCCTCGTCGCGCAGGCGCTCCAGCAGCAGGCGCACGGCGCTGTGGCGCTCCAGCACCACCGCCTCGGCGTCCGGCGCGAGGAACAGGCGTTCCTCGCTGCTGGGCTTGGCGCGGCCGCGCACGCGCCGCTCGCTGCGCGCCTTGGCCAGGGCCACGATGCGGACCTCCCAGGCACCGGCGTCGTCGCGCGCCTCGAGCGCGCTGGCGAGCTGGGCCGCGCCGCCGTCGATCACCACCAGGTCCGGCAGCTCGCCCTCGTCCAGCCCACGCCGCAGGCTGCGCCCCACGACCTCGTTCATGGAGCGGAAGTCGTCCTGGCCCTGCACTCCCTTGATGCGGTAGCGGCGGTAGCCGGAGCGATCCGGGTGCCCGCCGCGGAAGCGCACGCGGCTCGCGACCACGTGCGCGCCCTGGAAGTTCGAGACGTCGAAGCAGTCGATCAGCAGCGCCGCGGGCTCGTCCAGGCCGGAATGCGCGGCGCGCTCGAGCCCGCACAGGCGCGCCAGCACGGCCTCGGCCGCGCTGGAGCTCTCGCGCGCCGCCTCCGCGCGCGCCAGTTCCAGCACCGCGTTCTCGTGCGCCAGCGCGAGCTGGCGCGCCCGCTCGCCGGCGCGCGGCACGACCAGCTCGCTGCCCTCGAACAGCCCGGACAGGAGCTCGCTCTCGGCCGGCAGCGAGGGCAGCACGATCTCGCGCGGCCGCTCGGCCTCGCTGGCGCCGTACAGGGTGGTCAGGACGCCGTGCAGGCACTCCTCGTCGGACAGCTCGGAGCGGAAGGCGTAGCCGCGACTCTCGGCCAGCTTGCCCCGCCGGATGCACAGGCGGTGCACGAGCACGCGCTCGCCAGAACGCGCCAGCGCCAGCACGTCGCGCTCGGTCGTGGGGGCCGACAGCACGCCCTGGCGCTCGACCGTGCGGCGCAGCGCCGACAGGCGGTCGCGGTAGGCGGCCGCGCGCTCGTAGTCCTGGCGCTCCGAGGCCAGGCCCATGTGGGTCGTGAGGTCACGCTCGAGCTCCGCGCTGTCGCCCGCCAGCACGCGCACCGCGCGCGCGACGTTCTCGGCGTAGGCCGGCTCGTCGATCAGGCCCACGCAGGGCGCCGCGCACAGCCCGATCTGGTGCTTGAGGCAGGGCCGCGAACGATGGTTCATGACCGCGTCGGTGCAGTCGCGCAGGGGCACGATGCGGTGCAGGTCGGCGATCGCGCCGCGCGCGGCGCGGGCCGAGGCGAAGGGCCCGAACAGGCGCGAGCGGCCGGGCGCCTTGCCCTCCCTGGGCCGGTGCGCGCGCACGAACCGCAGGCGCGGGAAGCGCTCGTCCAGGTCCACGCGGATCATCAGGAAGGACTTGTCGTCCTTCAGGCGCACGTTGTGCGGCGGACGGTGGCGCTTGATCAGCTCGTCCTCGAGCAGGAGCGCCTCCTGCTCGGTACGGGTCACGATCGTCTCCACCTCGACCGCGTCGCGCTCCAGGAAGCGCAGGTTGATGCGCCCGTCCCCGCCCGAGCGGTAGGTCGTGAGCCGCGCCCGCAGGCTGCGGGCCTTGCCGACGTACAGGACGGCCCCCCCTTGCGCGCGGAACAGGTACACCCCGGGCCGCTCGGGGACCGACCGCAGACCCTCGTTCGTCCAGGGGAAGACGCTCATGGAGCGCCCGGCAGGGTAGCGGCCCGGGCGGGCACCCGGAGGCCTGGAGGCCTGGCGTCACTTCGGGAGGGAACGGATTTCCGCCGGCCACCCCCCCGCCACGTGGGGGGTAGTTATCCTTACGGGCCACCCTGACACTCTCGCTCCCCGGCAGCCCGGCCGGAGACTCCTGGAGATGGCCATTCTCCCCCGCCTCTGCTCGCTTCCTCTCGCTTGCCTTTTGCTCGCACCGCTCTCGGCCCAGGCGGTGCGCGGATCGAGCGCGCCCCCCGGATCCGACGAGCCCAGCGAGACCCCCGCGGTCGTGCGTCGCCTGCGGAATCCCGCCCAGCTCTCGCGCGGAGCGAGCATGATCGGGTTCGAGCGTCTCGCAACCGGCCGGGCGGTCGACCAGCCCATCGGACCCTACGGCATCCGCCTGCGACTGCAGGGCGGGCGCGCGCCCGAGGTCTGGCTCGATCGGGCCTTCCGCTCGCTGCCCTTGCGCAGCCGCTCGGCCATCCAGAGCCGTACGCAGAGCTCCAAGTCGCAGCGCGTCCTGCGCACCAGCAACGACGGGGAGCACGCCCTCAAGGCGACCTTCGCCGTGCCCGTCAACCGCGCCGGCTTCGAGCTGCGCTGCCTCGACGCGGACGAGATGAACGTGACCGTGCGCTGCTTCGCGGACGGGCGTGAGCTCGGCAGCCTGTTCTTCGACGGGGATCGGCGCTTCCGCTTCATGGGCGTGGAATGCCTGCAGCCCTTCGACGAGCTGCGCGTCGAGTTCGACAATCCCGACCACGCCGAGTTCAGCCTGGACAACCTGCTGGTCGAGCTCGACCTGCGCGACGCCGACCGCGACGGCCTGCCCGACTTCGCCGATCTGTGCCCGCAGATCCCCGGCCTGGGCAACCTCGACCGCGACGGCGACGGCCTGGGCGACGGTTGCGACCCGTACCCGCTCGACGCCGAGAACGATGCCGACGGCGATGGCCTCGGGGCGCCGGCCGACAACTGCCCGCTGATCTTCAACCCGGACCAGGCCGACGGCGACGGGGACGGGATCGGCGACGTGTGTGACGACTTCCCGTTCGGCCTCGACTCGGACGGCGACGGCGTCGGCGACGGCCAGGACAACTGCCCGAACACCTTCAATCCCGAGCAGGCCGACTGCGACGCGGACGGGGTCGGCGACGTCTGCGATCCCACCCTGATCAACCCCTCAGCGGTCGAGCTGCGCCTGGCCGCCGGCGCCTGCGCCACGATCACGAAGAGCCTGTGCCTGCCGCCCGCCCCACCGGTGGTGGACGTCCTGATCCTGTTCGACACGACCGGCAGCATGGGTGGCGAGATCCGGACCCTGCAGCAGAACATCACCGACTTCGTCAACGACGTACGCGCCGCGCTGCCGCTGTCCAACATCCGCTTCGGACTGGCGACGCTGCGCGACTACCCCGGGTTCTTCACCTCCTGCAGCTACGCGGCGCAGTACGGGCGCGCCACCGACGCGCCGTTCGAGGTCAAGGCCCCGATCGGAGTCGGGGACGCCGACCTGCTGGCGGCGGTGAACGCCCTGAGCGCGCAGGGCGGGCAGGACCAACCCGAGTCCTACGGGCGCGCGCTGTGGGAGGTGAGCCAGCCGGATTCCGGCATCGGCTTCCGCCCCGGCTCCGCGCGCTTCGTGCTGCTGGTCGGCGACGCGCCGCCGCACGAATGCCGCCTGAGCCAATACGTCGCCAATTGCATCCCGCCGGGCACCTCGCGCGGTCGCGATCCCGGCCGGGACCGGATCCTGTTCACGCCCGACGACGTGGACTTCCAGGACGAGGCCCTGCTCGGGCTCATCAACGCGCGCACGCGCGTCCTGATGATCTACTCGGGCCTGAAGGGCCTGTGCGCCTGGCAGCGCTGGTGCAGCTTCACCGGGGGCAGCGTGGTCGTGGCCAACACCAGCGGTGAGCTGCCGCCGGGCACGGACCTGGTGCAGGAGCTGGTGGACGTGATCCGCACGCCGCGCGTGGACCAGGTCACGTTCGCGGCCGAGAACCCGTGCGGCCTGCAGCTGAGCTTCGTCCCGCCCGTCGTCAACGGCCCGATCGACGTGGCGCTCGGTGCGCGCGTGGACATCCTGGAGACGATCTGCGCGCCGCCCGGCCTGCCCAGCGGGAGCTCGCTCGACTGCTCGGTGCGCTTCCTGGCCGACGGCGTTCTGCTCGGAACGCAGCGCGTGCGGGTCGACGTGGAGTGCAGCCTGCGCACGCTCGACTTCGAGACCGGGGACGACGGGAGCACGCCGCTGCTCAACGGACAGACGATCGGCGGTGCGCCGGAGTTCGGACGCCTGGTCACGATCTCCAGCGCGGGCGCCAACCGCGGCGCCACCATCTTCGATTCGACCCCGGGCGGTCCCAACGACCCCAGCCTGAACTCGGACATGCTCATCGGGCACGGCAACCTGTTGCTGCTGCAGGAGAGCTCGCGCCCCGCCCAGGACTCGCCGGGCGTCTTCTCGACGCCCACCGACGACCGCGACGGCGGTGACCTGGTCTTCGACTTCGTCCGACCGGCCGACCCGCGCAGCATCCTCCTGGCCGACATCAACCCGCCGCCGAACCTGGGCGCCAGCGTGACCCTGCTCGACCAGGCCGGACGCAAGCGCGTGTACGCGATCGATCCGGGCTGGACCGGCACCTACGGCAACGCCGGCCCGCACAAGCTGGACTTGACCACGCTGCTGCCGCAACCCGGCAACGGCACGCCGCGCTTCGCACGCGCCAGCGAGGATGCGGGCTTCCAGCAGCAGAACGTGGTCCAGCTGGTCGTGCACCTGACCGGCTACGGCGCGGTCGACGAGCTCGTTTTCTGCCAGTAGCGTCGACGCGAATTCGGCGCCACGGCTGGACGCACCCGGGCCGCGGTTCCATCCTCTGCGCGCATGCCCGTGCACGTGCTCCGGATCCTGGTGGCCACCGGCCTCGTCGCGTTCGTCCTCGCCCGACCCGCTCGGGCCCACGAACGCGAATTCACCCGCAGTCGCGACTGGCACCTGCCCTTCCGCGGCGAGCACGAGTTCGAGCTGCGCTCGTTCTTCGACACCTCGCACGGCGAGTACCGCGGACAGCTCGAGTACGAGTATGGCGTCACGCGGCACTTCGCCATCGAGCCCGGCTTCGAGGTCGCGGAGAACGAGGACGGCGACTACGAGATCGAGGGTGCGGAGCTCGAGCTGCGCTTCAACTTCGGGGAGTACCGCCAAGGCGCCTGGCTGCCCGCGTTCAACCTCGAGTACGAGCATCCTTTCGAGCGCGACGAGGCCGACAAGCTGGAGCTGAAGGGCGTGCTCTCGCGCTACGGCGAACGCGACGACTTCACCGTCAACCTGAACTTCGGACGCGAGCTGGAGGGCGAGCGCGAGGACGAGAGCGAGCTCAGCGCCGGCTGGCTCCGTCACCTGGAGGGGGCCGACGCGGGCGGGCACTCCCGGCTGGCGCTCGGCCTGGAGCTGGTCGAGGATTTCGAGGCCCACCACCTGCAAGCCGGGCCGCTGGCCAGGTGGCGTGCCGGGCCCCACCTCAACCTGCTGGCGAGCTACATGCCGGCGATCGACGAGCGCCACGACGGCAACTTCGACCAGCTGACGCTGATCCTCGAATGGGAGCTGTAGCGCTGCGGGACTGCGCGACCGACCCGGCGGGCCGGCCGGCGCTCAGCGCGCGAGTTCGAGCTTCTCGAGCTGCCTGACGCGGTCGCGCAGGCGCGCGGCTTCCTCGAAGCGCAGCTCGCTGGCGGCGCGCAGCATGTCGTCCCGCAGGCGCGCCAGCTCGCCGCGCAGCCGATCGGCATCCCAGCTCTCCTCCTCGGCGGGCGCCTCGCGCTCGTCCTCGAGCTCGGGCGCGGTGTAGTCCATCTCGTACAGCACCTCGATCGAGTCGCGCACGGGCTTGATGATCGTGCGCGGCACGATGCCGCGCGCTGCGTTGTAGGCCGCCTGTTTCTCGCGCCGGCGCTCGACCACGCCCACGGTCTCGTCGATCGACGCCGTGCGCCGCTCGGCGTAGAAGATCACGCGGCCCTCGACGTTGCGCGCCGCGCGCCCGCAGGTCTGGATCAGCGCGGTGGTCGAGCGCAGGAAGCCCTCCTTGTCGGCGTCCAGCACGGCCACCAGCGCGACCTCGGGCAGGTCCAGGCCCTCGCGCAAGAGGTTGATGCCCACCAGCACGTCGAACTGCCCCAGGCGCAGGTCGCGCAGGATCTGGGCCCGCTCGATGGCGTCGACCTCGGAGTGCAGGTAGCGCACGCGCACGCCGAGCTCGGCCAGGTAGCGCGTGAGCTCCTCGGCCGAACGCTTGGTGAGCGTGGTCACCAGCGTGCGCCAGCCGGCGCGCGTGGTGGCCTTGATCTCGTGCAGGAGGTCGTCGACCTGCGTGCGCGCGGGCCGGATCTCGATGGCCGGGTCGAGCAAGCCGGTCGGACGCACGATCTGCTCGGCCACGCGCCCGGCCGAGCGCTCGAGCTCGTACTTCGAGGGCGTGGCCGAGACGTACACCGCCTGGCGCACCAGGCGCTCCCACTCCTCGAAGCGCAACGGCCGGTTGTCGAGCGCGCTCGGCAGCCGGAAGCCGAAGTCGACCAGGGTGGACTTGCGCGAACGGTCGCCCTTGAACATGCCGCCCACCTGCGGCAGCGCGACGTGGCTCTCGTCCACCACCACCAGGAAATCCTCGGGAAAGTAGTTGAGCAGCGTGAAGGGCGCCTCGCCGGCCGCGCGTCCGTCCATCCAGCGCGAGTAGTTCTCGATGCCCGGGCAGATGCCCGTGGCGCGCAGCAGCTCCAGGTCGTAGCGCGTGCGCTGCTCCAGGCGCTGCTTCTCCAGCAGCTTCCCGGCGCGCTCCAGCTCGGCCAGGCGCGGCTCCAGCTCGGACTCGATGCCCTCGATCGCGTGCGCCAGACGCTCGGCCGGCGTCACGTAGTGGCCCGAGGGATAGAGCGTGGTGCGTTCGAGCTCGCGCAGCACCTCGCCGCGCAGCGGATCGACCTCCAGGATGGCCTCCAGCTCGTCGCCGAACAGCTCGAGCCGGATCACGCGGTCCTCCTCGTAGGCCGGGAAGACCTCGATCACGTCGCCGCGCGCGCGGAAGGTCCCACGCCGGAAGTCGAGGTTGTTGCGCGAGTACTGCATGCGCGTCAGGCGCCGCAGCAGCCCGTCGCGCTCGAGCGTCTCGCCCTTCTCCAGCGCCAGCGACATCTCGGCGTAGGCCGCGGGCGAGCCCAGGCCGTAGATGCACGAGACCGAGGCCACGATCAGGACGTCGCGGCGCTCGAGCAACGAGCGCGTGGCGCTGTTGCGCAGACGCTCGATGTTCTCGTTGCGACTGGCGTCCTTCTCGATGTAGGTGTCGCTGGAGGGGACGTAGGCCTCGGGCTGGTAGTAGTCGTAGTAGCTGACGAAGTACTCGACCGCGTTGCGCGGGAAGAGCGCCTTGAACTCGGCGTACAGCTGCGCGGCCAGGGTCTTGTTGGGCGAGAGCACCAGGGTCGGCCGCCCGAGCTCGGCCACGACCTTGGCCATGGTGAAGGTCTTGCCCGAGCCGGTGATGCCGAGCAGGGTGGCGGCGGGGTGCCCGGCGCGCAGCCAGCCCGTCAGGCCCGCGATGGCGGCCGGCTGGTCACCGAGGGGCTCGAACGGCGCAGCGAGATCGAAGACCTGCCCCATGCGGGCCGAGAGACTACCCGATGGCCGCGCGGGCCCGGGGGGCCCGGGCGGAGCGTTGCGCGCCGCTCGGGAGAACGCATACTCTGCACGCGCGGTTTTTCGCTCCGAACTCCGCACCCGCCCCGCCCGGGAAGGGTAGGAGGGGCCGTCTGCCGCTCCCTGCCACCCGACGCCGCCTCGCCGTCCCGCCCGAGAATGCAGATCCAGTGCCCGAGCTGCCACGCCCGCGCGAACCTGTCCGCCGAGCACGAGGGCGCCAAGGTTCGCTGCGCGGAGTGCGGGCGCGTCTACGTGGCGCGCCCGAAGGGCGCCAAGGGCACCACCAGCGGCGGGAACTCGGGCCTGATGATCGGCGGCGTGGTGGGCGCCGTGGTGCTGGTCGCGCTGGTGTTCTTCGTGCGCTCGCGCAGCGCGGCGCCGGTGACGAAGGCGAGCCCCGCGGCGCCGGAACCGCTGGCCAAGCTCGACTACGGCTGGAACTCCGAGCTGGTGCGCGCCGTCGTCGGCCTGCACGAGGCTGCGCACTCGGGCGACAGCGCGCGCATCCAGCCGCAGCTGCACGGTCCCCGCATCTGGGCCCGCGAGCACGCCGACGCCGAAGGCACGCCGGACCCCGCGGCGCGATCCTTCGAGGCGCTCCCGGCCCATGAACGCGTCGAGGCGCTCGAGCGCTGGGCGCGCGAACTGAGCGAGGGCGCCGGCAAGGAGCTCGTGGCGGACTGGCTGCCCTACGATGGCACGGTGATCGAACAGACCGACGAGGAGGCCAGCGTGCGCCTGCAGGTCAAGCCGCGCGCGGGCGGGATCGAGAGCCGCTGGATCGAGTGGCGCCTGGCCAAGGACGGCAACCGCTACAAGGCCTGGAGCTGGCAGCGCTGGCTGTCACCCGACGAGCTGAAGGCCGAGAAGCGCAAGAAGGGCTACGAGGTGGTCACGCTCTCGGATGGCTCCCTGGTCCACGAACGCCAGCCCGAGCCCCTGGCGCACCTCGAGGACACGCCCGAGCCGGTGCGCGCGCGCATCGATCAGAGCATGGCCACCATGCTCGACCTCGAGCTCACCAAGGAGGGCGCGCGCGCTCAGCGCGAGCTGGTCGAGATCGGCAAGCCCGCGATCCCGATCCTGCTCACCAAGTTCTTCGAGATCCCGGCCGACACCGAGGAGAACCGCATCCGCTGCAACCTGATCGACCAGACGCTGCAGCGCATCACCGGCCAGCACTTCGGCTACGCGCCGGGCGAGGCCGGCTCGGCCGCCGGCACCACCGAGGAGCGCCGCCAGAGCTCGATCAAGCAGTGGTTCGCCTGGTGGTACAAGAACCACAAGCGTTTCACGACCAAGCAGACCGCCGACGCGCTCGAAGGGCTGATCCAGCTCGACGAGAAGGAGCGGCAATGGCTCGAGCGTCACGAGGACAAATAGGCGTCGCGCACCCCATCCCTGCCCGCGGCGCCCCCACCGACCCCATGGATTACCGAACCGGCAAGTGCTCCCAGTGCGGAGCGGAATACAAGGTCCCCGCGTCCTTCGCCCACAACGTCGCACGCTGCAAGGTGTGCAAGGGCGTGGTGCATCTCGGTCCGCCCCAGTCGCCGGGCGGCGCCAACCCGCCGGCCGCCGGTGCACGCTCGGGCGCGGCACCGTCCGCGGGCGCGGGCGCCATGCCCGCGCGCCGGGTCGTGCCCAAGCCCGTGACGCCGCGCGCCACGGAAGGCCAGCCGGCCGCGGCGGAGAAGGCCGCCACGCCTCCGCAACGACCGAGCGCGGCGCCGGAGTCCACGCGACGGGTCGGGCGCCCGTCCGAACCCGCGCACCGGCCGCAGCCGGTCGCCAGCGCCAGCGGATCGGCGCGCAGGAGCGAAGGCGAGCCCGCGCAAGAGGGCGCGCGCACGCGCGGGCGCGCGACGCGCGAGAAGAAGAAGCCGCCCATGGCCGGGATCCTGGCGGGAGCCGGCCTGGTGCTCGTCGCCGCCGTGCTGTTCCTGCTGCGCGACAAGATCTTCGGTGGCGGCGCCAAGGAGGCCGCCGAGGTGGCCAGCACGCCGCCGGCCGCGGCCCCCCAGGCCCCTGTCGCCAGCCCCGTGGTCCAGCCGGAATCGACGCGTGAGCCCAGCGCGCCCGAGCCCGAGAAGCCCAAGGCCGCCAAGGCGCCCAAGGATCCGAACTCGATCGACCTCACGGCGATCGCGAACTTCGAGCCCACCAGCGACACGAGCGCCGAGGAATGGGCGCAGATGATGGAGTGGATGGCGCAGTGGATGGACGTCGACGCGGGCGCGGCCGGCAACCGCGCCAAGCTCGAGCTGATGAAGAAGGGCCGCAAGGCCGTGCCCGCCATCCTGAACTTCTTCAAGCTGCAGGACTTCGCCACCAAGGCCGGCCGCAGCAACGGCGACCAGTGCCAGAAGGCGCTGATGCAGATCTGCAACGGCACCAACTTCGACTGGCGCTATGCCGACGAGGCCGCCGGGCACGGCTACGACTTCGCCGACGACGTCTACTTCTGCAAGCGCGTGGTCGAGGAGTGGGTCAAGGCCTGGCGCCAGGTCGAGCAGAACATCGAGGCCTGGATCAACCTCGCCAAGCTGAAGGAGAAGGACCCGGCCGAGGCCGAGCGCCTGCGCACGATGTTCGGCGGCCAGAGCTCCTCCGAACCGAAGGCCCCGGCCGCCGAAGACCTCGAGGTCGACTAGCCCGCGGCCCTACGCCCTCGCGCGAGCTCGAGCGCGCGCAACGCTCGCTTCGGCGCCCCTACGGGGGCTCGGCGCGTCCCACCGCTCCACCGCCGCGCGGATCGCTCGCGCCCTGGGGTTCGCCGCCCACCTCGACCGCGATGGCCTGCACCCGCCCCCAGCGCTCGGGAACGAGCTCGAGCGCATGGCCGCGATTGCGCAGGGCCTGCACGCCGAGTTCGTCCCAGCCGGGCTCGAGCGCGGTGGCGGGCGGGCTCCACTGCTGGTGCAGGCGCGGCGCGGCCACGGCCGCGACCAGGTCCTGGCCGTAGACCACGGTGCGCAGCAGCACGCCCAGCACGCTGGTGATGATCCTCGGCCCGCCGGGGCTGCCGAGCACCATCTTCACCACCTGGCCGCCGTCGCGCACGATCACCGGCGTCATCGAGGACAGCGGACGCTTGCGCGGGGCGAGCGCGTTGGCTGCGCCGCCCACCAGGCCGTAGGCGTTGGGCGAGCCCGCCACGATCGCGAAGTCGTCGATCTCGTCGTTCAGCAGCACGCCCGTGCCGCGCGCCAGGATGCCGGAGCCGAAGGTCGTGTTGAGCGTGGTCGTCAGGCTCACCGCATTGCCCTCGCCGTCGAGCACCGAGAGGTGGGTGGTCTGGCCGCCCTCGCGCGCCTCGGCGGGCAGCACGCGCACGTGCGGGTTGCAGAGCTCGCCGATGCCCACCCGCAGGCGGTGGATGCGTTCGGGCGAGAGCAGCGCCTCGACCGGCACGCGCACGAAGTCCGGATCGCCCAGGTACTCGGCGCGGTCGGCGAAGGCCAGGCGCATGCTCTCGATCCACCAGTGCAGGGCGCGTCCGGAGAGCCCGGCGGGATCGGCCGTCTCCTCGGCGCGCGCGCGGATGCGCTCCTCGTCGAGCGGGAAGCCGTCCAGCATCGCCAGCACCTGCAGCAGCGCGATGCCGCCCGAGGAGGGCGGCGGCGCGGTGACGATCTCGAGTCCGCGGAACCAGCCGCGCAGCGGCGCGCGCCACACGGCGCGGTAGTCCGCCAGGTCGTCGAGCACCAGCACGCCCTGCTCGGCCTGCACCGCCAGCACCAGCTGCTCGGCCACCTCGCCCTGATAGAAGGCCTCCGGTCCCTCGCGAGCATAGCGGGCGAGCGTGCGCGCGAGCTCGGGCTGCACCAGGCGCGCGCCCTCGGCCAGGGGCTCTCCACCGGGCAGGAACAGCGCGCGCGCGCCGGCGTGCCGCGCGAGCGTCTCGCGCTCCTGTTCGAGGTCGGCGGCCAGCCAGCGATCGACCAGGAAGCCCTGCTGCGCCAGCGCCAGCGCGGGCGCGGCCACGGCCTCGAACTCGAGCCGCCCGAGCTTGCGCTGGAACTCGTACAGGCCGCGCGGGCTGCCCGGCACCCCCACCGCCAGGCCCGTCTCGAGCGAACGCTCGGGCACGCGCCGGCCGAGTTCGTCCAGGAACAGCTCGGCCCGCAGCGCGGCCGGGGCGCATTCGCGGAAGTCCAGGAACTGCGTGGGCTTGGCCGGATCGTGCGCGACCCACACCGCGAAGCCGCCCCCGCCCAGGTTGCCCGCCTGCGGGTAGACCACCGCCAGCGCCAGGGCCGTGGCCACGGCCGCGTCCGCGGCGTTGCCGCCCTGCTCCAGGATCTTGACCCCGGCCGCGGTGGCGAGTTCGTGTTCGCTGACCACCATGCCGCCCTGCGGCGGCGGCCAGGGCCCGCCCTCGTCGAAGCGCGGCAGGCTCGCGCAGCCCGAGAGCAGCGCCAGCGCGAGCGCCGCGCGCGCGCTCACACCCCGCGCGAGTCCTCTTCGCGGATCTCCTCGACCGTGACCCCGCGCTCGCGCAGGTAGATCACCGACAGGTCGATCTTCTCCGGCGAGCCCTCGATCTCGACCGCCACCAGCGCGACGTGCTCGGTGATGCTCGCGGCCCGGATGTTCGGGATCACGCCGAACTGCGCGTTCAGGGTGTGGCTGATGATCGGTTCCTTGATCAGCTCCTGGGGGAACGTGCAGAAGTACTTGCGCAGGGCCATGTTCGTTCGGGGATTGCGTCAGCGCACGCGGGGCGCCGGCCGGAAGGCGCGGGCGAGCCAAGCCAGCGCGCATCCCACCACAAGCACGACCGGCCCTGCAAGGTTCCCGGCGTAGGGCCGGCGCTGGAACCACTCGACGCCCGAGCGGGCGTAGAACTCGGGCTGCGCGTGGGTCCAGTCGCGTCCGGCGCACTCTTGGACGAGCACGAGCGGCGAGAGCTCCACGAGCCAGCGGGCCGCGCCGGGATGCCGCGGGGCCAGCTCGGCGCCCCCCACCAGCACGCCGAAGCCCAGCGCCGCACCCGAGAGCGCGAGCGCCGCCAGCAGCAGCAGCCCGGCCGTGTGCACGGGCGCGGCCGAGCGTCCGCCCAGCGCCCAACCCAGCGCGAACAGCCCGCCCAGCGCGCAGGCGGCCCACAGCGGCGTGGCGAGTTCACGGGCGGGGCCGTGCCCGGAGGCGTTGGCGAGGAGCAGCAGTCCGGCCCAGGCCGTGGGCACCATCAGGCCGAAGGGGAACAGCGCCGGGCCACGCGCGGCGCACAGCGCGCCGAGCGCGGGAGCGCTCAGCGCCAGCCAGGCGAGCAGCGTCGGCGCATCGCCCGCCCCCGCCGCGCCGCCCAGGAGGCCCAGCGCTCCGCCCAGCACGCCGGCGCCGAGGCGCGCGAGCTCGGGGGCGGCGGGCAACGTCAGGCGCACGGCCCGAGCATAGCTATTGCAGCGCCGCCGGTCCGGGGGCGTCGGCGCCACCGGCGTAGCCGAGCTCGCGCAGGAACTGCAGCTCGAACTCGCTGCGCTCGACGCGGCTGGGCGCGCTCCAGAAGCCCACCGCGCGCTCCAGGGCCGCGCGCAATTCGGCCAGGCGCGCGCGCTCGCGGTCCGCGCGGTTCTCGAGCTCGCCCGGGTCGCTGCGCTCGTCGTACAGCTCGAAGGTCGAGCCGTAGGCCGACCAGATCAGGCTGGCGCCGTGCGCGTCCACGCGCCGCAGCCCGGTCCACTTCTTGTCGGGTCGGGCGTCGTCCACGCGGTCGAGGTACTGCGAGGCGTAGCGCACCGGACGCGCGTGCGCCGCGCCCCATTCGAGCAGGTCGAGCCCCGGATCGCGGGCGATGTCCTGCACCAGGGTGTACAGGTCGCGCCCCTCGAGCGGCGCGTCCACGCGCCCCGCGCGCCCGTCGGAGAAGTGCACGAACAGCGGCACCCACAGGAGCTCCTTGTAGAGCGCGTGGCCATGGCCCCAGTCGTCGTGCTCCCAGAACTCCTCGCCATGGTCCGAGGTGAACACGATCACCTTGGGTCCGGCCAGGGCCTGGTCGAGCTCGCGCAGGAAGCCGTCGAGCTGGCGATCGAGGTAGCGCAGCTGCTGGCGGTAGAGCCCGCGCTTGCGCTCGTGCGGATCGCCCAGCGTGCCCGGTTCGGGCGGCTCCAGATAGGGCGAGTGCGGATCGAGGTAGTGCAGGTACAGGAACTGCGGCCGGTAGGGATCGCGCGCGTCGCTGGCGAGCCAGTCGAGCACCGCGGCGTTGAGCACCTCGGCGCGCGCGTAGGCGCTGCGCACCTCGGTCTCGCCGCCCGCTCCGGCCCGCTCCAGGATCTCGGCCCCGCTCATCAGCTCGTGGAAATCGGGCGCGGCGAAGCCCTGCGCGAAGCCGGTCTCGCGCCCGACCTGGACCCAGTTGGCGATGAAGGCCGCGGTCTGGTAACCGGCCGCGGCGAGCTGCTCGGGCAGCGTCACCCAGGCCTCCGAGAGCTTCTCGTGGAAGCGCGCCGCGCCGTGCTCCTCGGGCAGGAGCCCGGTGAAGATCGAGGCACACGAGGCGCGCGTCCAGCTGGCGTTGGTGTGCAGGTTGGTGAACAGCACCGAGCGCTCGGCCAGCGCGTTCATGGCCGGCATCACGTTGCTCGCGCCACCGAGCGCGCTCAGCGCGTCGGCCCGCAGCGTGTCGAGCAGCAGGAACACGATGTGCGGCGGCTTGTGGAACAGCACCGGAGGTGCGGGCGCGTCCTCGGCGTGCTCGATCGGCTGCGCCAGACGCTGCTGGCTCCACAGCGCGTCGCGCTCGGCCAGCAGCGGGCGCGCAGCCAGGGCGTAGAGCGGCACCCCGAACAGGCGATGGTGCGTGAACAGGTGCCAGCGCAGCTCGTGGCTCGCGCGCGCGCCGAACGCGGTCGCCCCCACCAGCGCCAGCAGGAAGCCGAGGGCCTGGGCCAGGAGACCCGGCGCGGCCCGCCGCGGGCGCGGCGCGGCCAGGGCGAGCGGCGCGTAGGCGAGCCCGGCCACGAGCCCCACGAACAGCGCGAAGATCCAGCTGCGCTGCAGCAGCTCGGCGTCCATGCGCAGCTGCACGGCCGGCACCAGCGCCAGCCCCAGACAGGCAAGCGCGCCCCAGGCCGGACCGGCGCGCACCGCGAAGCGCGCCCCGGCGAACAGGAACAGCGCCAGCAAGGCGTAGAGCACGGCCAGGGCCGCGAGCGCGAGCGGCGAGTGCACGGCTGGCGTGGCGCGCACGCCCGTCCACAGGAACTCGAGCGCGAGCAGCGGCGGCACGGCCCATTCGACGCCCTTCCAGAGCGGCCGAACGGCGCCGGCCTCGGGGGAGGGGTGCGGCTGCATCGGGGAGACCCTTCTTCGGCCGCGGGGCCGATCCGGGCGAAGGGTCCTTTGGCGGGCGCCGCCCCGCGCCCGGCCCGGAGCGGCCTCGCGAGTTGATTTCGACCCCGTAGTGCCGAACGATGCGCGCCGCCTTGCCGTCCTCCGCGCCCTCCTGCCCCGAGCCCGGACCGGCTGCCCGCGGGGGGAGTGCGGGGGGGCGCGGCGGAGAGACGCTAGCGGGCACCGCCGGAACGGCGCTGCAGGACGCGCAGCCCGAAGGCCGGCGCGACCTCGTCTTGGCCATGGCGGTCGCGCTGCTGCCCCTGGCGCTCTACGCGCGCAGCCTGGGCTGGCCGGCGCTCGAATTGAGCGACGCCGAGCTCCGCGCCGCGGACTCGGTGGGCGAGGCCGCGCGCGCGGCCGGGCTCGGTGGGGTCAGCCTGTACCTGGACCTGGGGTCGTCGGCCCTGGTCGCGCGCGCCGTGGCCCTCGTGCTCTTCTCCGGTACGAGCGCGCTGGCCTTCGCCCTGCTGCGCGCGCTCGGGCTGGGACGCGGCGCGTGCCTGTGGGGCGCGCTCGTCTTCGCCGCGCACCCACTGCAGGTCGAGAGCGTGGCCTGGCTGTCGCAGCGCGGGACGCTGCTGGGCGGTTTCTTCTTCCTGCTGGCCGCGCGCCTGACGCTCGGCCGCGGTGCGCGCAGCCCGCGGGCGGGCGCTCTGGCCCTGCTCCCGGCGCTGCTGGCGGAACCTCGCCTCCTGGCGGGCGTCCCGTGGCTCTGGCTGGCCGAACGCTGGGTGCTCGGCCGACGGCCCGCGCGCGCGCGCGTGGTGTTCGAGCTCGCGCTGGTGGCCCTGGCCGGCGGGTCGTTGCTGGCCGGACGCCTCGGCGCGCTCGAGCCGAGCGCCGGGCTGGAACGCCTGATCGAGCTGCCCCGCGCGCTGGCCACGCTAGCGGCCTGCGCCTTCGTCCCGACCGGGCTCACGCCGCGCCACGGTCTGCCCGGCGGCGCGCCCGCGGGCCTGGCGCTGGCGTGGCTCGTGCTCGGCCTCCTGCTGTGGGCCCTCTGGCGCGACGCGGCGCGGCGCCCGCGCATCGGGCTCGGGGTGCTCCTGTTCCTGCTGCTCGCGAGCGCGCACGCCCTGCTCCCGCGCAGCGCGGATCTCGTGCGCGAGTCGGACGGGCACCTGGCCCTGCTCGGACTCGCGCTCGCCCTGGCCGCGGCCGCGCCGCGCCTGGCGCACAGCCGGCCGGCGTTGGTGGTGCTGGGCGGCGCGCTGGTCGCACTCGCGGCCGTGCGCAGCGAGCTCCGGCTCGGCGCCTGGCGTTCCGAGCCGGAGCTGCAGGCGAGCGCGCTCGCCGTACGCCCGGACGATGCGCACGCGCTGCTCGCGCTGGGACGCTGGCACCTCGCCCACGGACGCGTCAGCACGGCGCAGGCGGCCGTCGAGCGCGCGCGCTCGCTGCGCCCGCACGACCCCAGCGTGCTCGCGCTGGCCGGCGAGCTCGAGTTGCGGCGCGCGGGCGTGCCGGGCCAGGAAGCGCGTGTGAGCGCGGCCCGCGCCCTGTTCGAGCGCGGCCAGGCCTTCGAGCGCCTGGCGGAACTCGACCAGCTGATGGGCGACGCCACGGCGGCCCGCGCGCACCTCGCGGCCGCCCTCGAGCAGACTCCAGGCCGCGCCGACCTGCACGTCCGCCGCGGGCGCGCCGGGCTCGAACTCGGCCTGCCGGCGGAGGCGCGCACGGCCTTCGCACGCGCGCTCGAGCTCGACCCGCGCTCGGCCGAGGCCTGGAGCGCGCTCGGACGGCTGCACTTCGCGCAGGACGAGCCGGAGGCGGCGGCCCAGGCCTTCGCGCGCGCGCTCGAGCTCGAGCCCGATCTCGTCGAGGCCAACGCACTCCTCGGGCGCATCCAGGAGACGCGCGGCGAGCGGGCGGCGGCCGAGCAGCACTACCGCCGCGCGCTCTCGATCGCGCCCGATCGGCCCGACGCGCTCCAGGTCGACACGCTGTACGCGCTCGGGGCGCTGCTGGCGGACGCGGGGCGCGCGGACGAGGCCCTGCGCTTCTTCGAGCGCGTGGTCGAGCTGCGCCCGGACCCGCCGCACGTGCGCGCGCACCTCGAGAGCGCGCGCCTGCACCTGGCGCGCGGCGCGACCGGGCTCGCGCGCGCGCGCCTGGAGGCGGTGCTGCGCTTCAATCCCGCGCAGCCCGAGGCGCGCGCGCTGCTGGAGAGCCTCGCCCCCGCGGGAGCCGGCCGATGAGCGCGCGCAGGTCCACGGCCGCGCCGGCTCGACTCGCTGGCACGCCCGCCGGCGCGTCCGCCGAGCTCCTCGCCGGTGCGCGCGCCGTGCCCTGGATCGCGCTGGCGCTGGTGGCGGCCGTGCTGCTGGTCTACTCGGCCGTGGGGAGCTTCGGTTTCGTGCGCTACGACGACCCCGACTACGTGCGCGACAACCCGGCCGTGAACCACGGGCTCTCGTGGGCCGGACTGCGCTGGGCCTTCGGCGCGCACGCCTCGAACTGGCACCCGCTGACGTGGCTCGCGCACATGCTCGACGTCGAGCTGTTCGGCCTCGCGCCGGGCGCGCACCACTGGAGCAGCGTGGGGCTGCACGCCCTGGCCTCGGTGCTGTGCTTCCTCGCGCTGCGCGCGCTGACGCGACGCACGGGCCCGGCCGCGCTGGTGGCCGCGCTGTTCGCGCTGCACCCGCTGCGCGTCGAGTCGGTGGCCTGGATCAGCGAGCGCAAGGACGTGCTCTCGGGCTGCGCCTTCTTCGCGTTGCTGTGGGCCTACGCGCGCTACGCCCGCGCCCCCGATCCGCGCCGCTACGCGCTGGTGCTGGTGCTGCTCGTGCTCGGCCTGATGGCCAAGTCCATGCTGGTGAGCGCGCCCGGCGTGCTGCTGCTGCTCGACGCCTGGCCGCTGGCGCGCTTCGGCGCGGGCGCCCCGGCCGCGCGCCGGCGGCGGGTCTGGCTCGAGAAGCTGCCGCTCTTCCTGCTGGTGGCGCTGGTCGCGGCCGCCACGGTGTGGAGCCAGCGCGAGGGCGGCTCGCTGAACACGCTCGAGGCCGTGCCGCTCGGCGCGCGCCTGGCGAACGCGCCCCTGGCGGTCGTGCGCTACCTCGGACACTTCTTCGTGCCGCGCGGACTCGCCTACTTCTATCCCCACCCGGCCTTCGTCCGGCCGGAGGCCAGTCCCTGGAGTCCGGCCGCGCTGGCGGCGCTGGCGCTCGTGCTGGCGCTGTGCACGCTGGCCGTGCTGGCGCGCCGCCGCCTGCCCGCGCTGTTCGTGGGCTGGTTCTGGTTCCTCGGCATGCTCGTGCCGGTGCTCGGCATCGTGCAGGTGGGCGAGCAGGCGCTGGCGGATCGCTACGCGTACCTGCCGGCGGTCGGGCTGCAGCTCGCGCTCGTTTTCGGCCTGGCGGATGGACTCGCGCGCCGGCAGCGCCTCGGCCAGGTGCTCACCGCCGCGGCCGGCCTCGCGCTGCTGGCCTGCGGCCTGGCGAGCGCGCGCCAGGCGCAAGTGTGGCGCGATTCCGAAACGCTCTTCCGCCACGCCCTGGCGGTGACGGAGCGCAACTACCCGGCCTGGGTCGGCCTGGGGAACGAGCTCGCGGACCAGGGCCGCGTCGACGAGGCGCGCGCGGCCTACCAGGAGGCGCTCGCATTCCGGCCCGCCTACGGGCCGGCGCTCTACGGCCTCGGGCTGCTGGCGCAGCGCGCGGGCGACGTCGAGCAGGCGCTGCTCTTCTACCAGCGCGCGCGCGAGGCCCTGCCGGGCCTGGCGGCGGCGCATCTCAACCTGGGCGGGCTGCGCGCGAGTCGCGGCGAGATCGTGGAGGCGGCGCAGGCCTTCGAGCGCGTGCTCGAGCTCTTTCCGACCCACCCCGACGCGCACTTCAACCTGGCCCAGCTGCTGCTCGTCAACGGGCGCCCCGCGGCGGCGGTGGAGCACCTGCAGGCCGTGCTGCAGGTGCTCCCGGACCACGCGCGCGCCTGGGAGAAGCTGGGCGAGGCGGAGCTGCGCCTGCAACGGCCGGCCGAGGCGCGCCGCGCGCTCGAGCGCGCCGTGCTGGATCCCGGACGCAGCGACGCGGCGCGCCTGCTGGCCGGGCTGCTGGCGGACGCGCCGGGGACGCGCGACGCAGCGCGCGCGCTCGAGCTCGCCCGGCGCG
>CAZWAY010000073.1:0-26374 GCA_964631945.1 uncultured Planctomycetaceae bacterium | reverse complement strand
CAGCGCCGGCTCGCAGGCCTGCACGCGCTCGGGCGCCTCGAGCGCCAGGCGCCCGACGACCGGCGCCAGCGCCGCCAGGCTCGCCGCGCCGGCCGCGCGCGGCGTGCGCAGCGCGAGCTCGAGCAGCTCGCGCGCGCGCGGCGGCGTCTCGGCCGCCAGGCGCTCGGCCAGGGCCGTGCTCGCGGCCGGTTGCGGGTCGAGCAAGGGCGAGAGCCGCTCGTGCTCGCAGCCCGCGACCTGGACTCCCGCCGCCGGAAGGACGGCGCCGGCGCTCTCGATCTCGCCCGAGCGCGTCTCCAGACGCCAGCGCTCGCGCACGGCCAGGGCCCGTCCGAGGGGCAGGTCGTAGGTCAGGAGCTCCACGCGCCGTTCCTCGCCCGACGCGAGCTCGAGCTGCGCCAGCGCGGACGAGGCGCGCGACTCGTAGTCGAACCCCTCGACCCCGTGCGCGTCCATGGTGGTGCGCCGGCGCTTCAGGTCGCAGGGCGGCAGGCGCAGGCGCAGGCGCGCAGGCGCCTGGCTGCGGGCCAGCAACACCAGACGGAAGCGGGCCGCCTCGCCGGGTACGGGCTCGCTCACCAGCTCGAACTCGAGCGCGCGCACCAGCGCGCGTCCGGCCAGGACCCGTTCGGCACCCGCCACCAGCTCGCGCTCGCGCGCCGTGAGCGCCCGCAGGCGCAGCTGGGCGACGATTCGGCCGGCGAGTTCATCCTCGCCCTGGGCCAGGGCGCTGCGCAGGGCCTGGAAGGCGGCCTCGCTCGCGGCCAGCGCCACGGTCCCCTCCGCTGCCCCGCCCGCGGCCGGCGGCGGCGGGTCGGAGCGAGCGCTGGCGCGGCAGGCCGCCAGCAGCGCGAGGCCGACGGCGAGGCCCGCCCGGACGGCGGACCTCGCGTGGCGCAGCCTAGGCCGGCGGGTCTTCGGCGGCCGGCGCATCCCCCGCCTCCGGAGCCGGAGGCGGAGCCGCGGCCTCGGCGCTCTCCTGCTCGGCCTTCTGCTTCTCGTACTGCGCGATCAGCGTGTCGTTCTCGGCGAAGTCGGCGTGCACGAAGGAGAGCCCGATCTTGCGGTCCTCGGTGTCCACGCGGATCACGCGCACCTCGATCTTCATGCCCGGCTTCACGATCTCCTCGGGCGAGGCGAGCTTGTGGTCGGACAGCTCCGAGATGTGCAGCAGGCCCTCGAGGTCCTCCTCGAGCTTCACGAACACGCCGAAGTTGGTGATCTTCGTGACGTAGCCCGAGAGCAGGTCCCCGACGTGGTAGTTGTTGGGGATCGTCTCGGCCCACGGGTCGTTGGCCAGCTGCTTCATGCCCAGCGCGATGCGCTTCTTGCCGGTGTCGACCGAGAGCACCACGCAGCGCAGCCGATCGCCCTTGCGCACGACCTCGCTGGGGTGCGTGACCTTCTTGGTCCAGCTCATGTCGGAGACGTGCAACAGGCCGTCGATGCCCTCCTCGATCTCCACGAACGCGCCGTAGGTCGTGAGGTTGCGCACCGTGCCCTCGATGATCGTGCCCGGGGGATAATGGCTCTCGACCAGGTCCCAGGGGTTGGTCTCGGCCTGCTTCATGCCGAGCGAGATCTCCTGCTTCTCGAGGTCGATCTCGAGCACGATCACCTCGACCTTGTCGCCCGGCTTGACCAGCTCGCTGGGGTGATTGACGCGCTTGGTCCAGGACATCTCGGAGATGTGCACCAGGCCCTCGACGCCGTCCTCCAGCTTCACGAACGCGCCATAGGACATGATGTTGACCACCTCGCCCACGTGGCGCGAGTTGACCGGGTAGCGTCCCTCGATGCCGTCCCAGGGCGAGGCCTGCTTCTGCTTGAGTCCCAGCGCGATGCGCTCGCGCTCGAGGTCCACGCGCAGCACCTTGACCTCGATCTCCTGGCCGATCTGCACCATCTCGCTGGGGTGCCGCACGCGGCCCCAGGACATGTCGGTGATGTGCAGCAGCCCGTCGATGCCGCCCAGGTCCACGAACACGCCGAAGTCGGCGATGTTCTTGATGGTGCCCTTGCGGACCTGGCCGTCCTGGATGTCCTTGAGCAGCTCTTCCTTCTGGCGCTGGCGCTCCTCCTCCAGGAGCTTGCGGCGCGAGATGACCACGTTCATGCGCTCGGAGTCGATCTTGATGATGCGCGCGCGGATCGGTTCGCCGATGAAGTCGGCGATGTCGTGGGTGCGCCGCAGGTTGACCTGCGAGGCCGGCAGGAACACGTTCACGCCCTCCACGTCGACCAGCAGGCCGCCCTTGATCTTGCGGCCGCAGATGCCCTGGACCTCGTCGCCTTCCTTGTACTTGGTGGCCATGCGCTCCCAGGCGCGCAGGCGGTCGGCCCGGCGCTTGGAGAGGTTGGCGGTGTCGTCCTCGCCCAGGCCGTCGTAGTAGACGTCGTAGGTCTCGCCCGCGACCGGCAGGGTCTCGCCGAACTCGGAGATCGGGATCGAGCCCTCGGACTTGCCGCCGATGTCGAGCACCACCATCCCGCTGCGCTGGTCGACCGAGTCGACGCGCGCCTTGACGATGGAGCCCGGCGTGACGGGGGCGATGGAGGCCGAGAGCCGGCTGGAGAGGTCGACGAGGTCGATGCCGCCGAGGGCGGCTTCGACGCGGCGGTCGAGCTCGGCCAGGTCGAGCTCGAACTTCTTGACGCGTTGCGTGGCCTGGGTCATGGGTCGGAGGAAGGGGACGGAGTGGAGGGTGGCAAGGGGTCCGTAGGGAAAGCGGGCGTATTTACAGGGCGGGGATCTTAGCGATCGGCCACCCGTCCGTCTCCGATCATGGCCGCGATCTCGGCCCGGGCGCGCTCGATGGCGTCCTCGGTCCCGGGCGGGATGGGGGCGCCGAAGCGCACCGTGATGCGCGCGCCGCACGGCAGCTTGCGGGCCCGCGGCCAGGCCTCGAAGGCCCCGCGGATCGCGGCCGGGAGGATCGGGACGCCGGCGCGACGCGCGGCCACCGCGGCCCCGGCCCGGAAGACCCCCAGGGACCCGTCGTGCGTGCGCGTGCCCTCCGGGAAGACGGCCACGCAGTCGCCGCGCTCGAGGTGCGCGATCATGCCCTCGAGCGCCGCGCGGTCGGGCGTGTTGGGCTGGATCAGGACGCAGCCCGACTCGCGCATCAGCCAGTCGAGGAAGCGTGAGTGCGCCAGCGAGGCGCGCGCCACGAAGGCCACGTGGCGCGGCCGCGCGGCCGCCGCCAGCACGGGGATGTCCAGGTACGACTGGTGGTTCGAGACGATCAGGATGCCGCCGCTGGCGGGCAGCTGCTCGGCGTCGAAGGTGCGCAGGCCATGGCGCAGGCGCAGGTAGCCGGCCGACAGCGCACGCCCCAGCTTGTAGGCCGCGGTCGAGTGCGCGATCACCGGCGCCTGGGCGCGCCGCGCGGCCGAGCTCACGCCTGCTCCCCGCGCACGCGCGCCAGAAGGCGGGCCACGACCTCGTCCACGCCCAGCCCGTCGGTCTCGACGCGCTCGGCGTCGCTGGCGGCGCGCAGCGGCGAGTGGCTGCGCGAGGAGTCCAGCCCGTCGCGGCGCACGATGTCGGCGCGGATCTCCTCCAGGCGCGCCAGGGCGCGCTCCTGGTGCGCCCGGCGGCGCGCGCGCTCCTCCACGCTGGCCGAGAGGTAGAACTTGTGGGTGGCGTCCGGGAACACGACCGTGGTCGTGTCGCGTCCCTCGGCCACGACGATGCGGTGGCGCCCGGCCAGCGCGCGCTGGCGCGCCACCACGGCCTCGCGCACGCCCGCGTGGGCCGAGACCGCCGAGACGGCCGCGGTGACCTCGGCCCCGCGGATGGCGGGCTCGCCCGGCCGGCCGTCGTAGAGCACGTGGCCCTCGGCGTCGAAGTCGAGCGCGAGGTCGCGCGCCACGCGCGCGCAGCCCGCGGCGCCGGCCGGCGCGACGCCGCGCTCCAGGATCGCCAGCGTCAAGGCGCGATACATCGCACCGGTGTCGAGGAAGAAGCCCCCGAGCGCGTGCGCCAGGCGGCGCGCGACCGTGCTCTTGCCCACTCCCGCGGGTCCGTCCAGGGCGAGGATCATCTCTCCCGGCGAGGATAGGGGCGCCGGCACGGGCAGGGAACGACCCGCGCGCGAGCCCTCGGCCGCGAACTCGCCCGTCGCGCCCAGGACCAGCACGTCGCGGCCCCCGCCGAAGGCGTCCAGGACGATCCAGCGCGCGCCGCCCGGCAGGAGCTGCTCGCGGAAGGCGTGTGCATGCCCGCACACGAGCCACTCGGCTCGGTGGCGCGCGCACCACTCGCCGGCCGCGCCGGCTTGCAGCTCGACCGTGGCCGCCGCCTTGCCGGCCAGCGCGCGCCCGGCCTTGCGCCGCAGCGCGCGCGCCACCGCGCCCGAGAACGCCCCGGGCGCCGCCACGGCCAGGCCGCGCACCACGCGCGAGCGCACCACGCGCCGGAAGCGCTGGTAGCTCTTGTCCTGCGTGGCCAGCTCGTCGCCGTGCAGGAACAGGACGCGCCGGCCGGCCTCCGTTCGCCCGAGCAAGCCGCCGGGATGCACCTGGCCCGCCACCGCACGCTCGAAGCCCGCGCCCAGCAGGAAGTCGCGGTTGCCGTGCAGGAAGTGCAGCGCGAGGCCGGCGCGCGCGTGTGCCCGCAGCTCGCCCAGCAGCTCGGCGTAGGCCGGGATGCGCGCCTGGCCCGCGCCGACCCAGTATTCGAACAGGTCCCCGAGCACGATCAGGGCCGGCGCCTGCAGGGCCGCGAGCCAGGCCCGGAAGGCCGCCCAGGACTCGCGCCGAGCGGGATCGAGGTGCAGATCCGCGATCACGCGCGTGCCGCTCGGCAGCGCGACCTCGGGCAACGCGCGGACGCTCACCGTTCGTCCGCGGCGCCGGGACGGCGCGGGGCGCCGTCGTCCTTGGCGCCCTCGTCCTTGAGGTCGTCGTGCTCGGGCGGGCCCGGATCGATGCCGAAGTCGCGCAGCTTCTCCCACAGCACCTTGCGCGAGATCCCCAGCAGCTTGGCGGTCTGGGTGCGGTGTCCGCCGGTCAGCTCGAGGGCGTGCTTGATGTGCGCGACCTCGTGCTCGCGCAGGACCTCGCGCAGGGGCCGGACGGTCTCGGAGGGCTCGGTCGCGCCGCGCCAGCGCGGATCGAGCGGCAGCAGGAACTCCTTTTTGAGCTCGAGCGCGTCGCCCGCCAGCGCGATCGCGCGCTGCACGGCGTTCTCGAGCTCGCGCACGTTGCCGGGCCAGGGGTAGCGCTCGAGCAGGTTCATGGTCGGCCCGCCGACGTGGTAGGCGCGGCCCTGGCCGTAGCGCTCGAGCATGTGCTGCAGCAAGAGCGGCACGTCGCCGTGGCGCTCGCGCAGGGGCGGCAGCTTCACCGGCACGACGTGCACGCGATAGTACAGGTCCTCGCGGAAGCGGCCCTCGCGCACCAGCTCGCGCAGGGGCTTCTTGGTCGCGGCCACCACGCGGATATCGAGCTTGCGCGTCTCCTCGCTGCCGAGGCGCTCGAAGTTTCGCTCCTGCAGCACGCGCAGCAGCTTCACCTGCACGCCCAGCGGCATGTCGTCGATGTCGTCGAGGAAGAGCGTGCCGCCCTGGGCCAGCTCGAAGCGTCCCTTGCGCTCCTTGTGGGCGTCGGTGAAGGCGCCCTTCTCGTGTCCGAACAGCTCGGCCTCCAGCAGGCTCTCGGGCAGGGCCGCGCAGGACAGCGCCACGAAGGCCCCGGCCGCGCGCGGCGAACGCTCGTGCAGCGCGCGCGCCACGCGCTCCTTGCCGGTCCCGCTCTCGCCCTCGATCAGCACGGTCGCGTCGGTGCGCGCCACCGTGGCGATGCGCCCGAACACGGCCTGCATCGCCAGCGAGCGCCCGACCATCTCGCCCATGCGCTCGGCGGCCACCTCGCGCAGCTCGGCCTTGAGCCGCTCGTTCTCGGCCGACAGCGAGCGCTCGCGTCCGAAGCGCTGCACGAGCTGCACCACGGCCTCGTTGCGGAACGGCTTCTGGATGTAGTGCGCCGCGCCGATGCGCATGGCCTCGACCGCCTGCTCCACCGTGCCGTAGCCGGTCATCAGCACCACCGGACGTTCCGCGTCGAGCGCCACGGAACGCTGCAGGATCTCCATGCCACCGCCGCCGGGCATGCGGATGTCGGTCAGCACCACGTCGGGGTTGTCGCGCTCGAGCCGCGCCAGGGCCGTGACCGTGTCGGCCGCAGGCAGCACGCGGTGGCCGGCGTCCTCGAGCGCGTGACGCAGGGTGACCGCGATGGTCTCCTCGTCCTCGGCCAGCAGCACGCAGAGCGGCATGGACGGATCAGCGCGCCGAGCGGGCCTCGCGCGGACCGGGCACGCGGTGCACGAAGCGGTCGCCGCCGCCGCGCGCGGCCTCGCTCAGGGCGCCCTCGGCGGCCTCGACCAGGCTGTCGAAGAAGAGCGTGTTGTCGTCGGCGTAGTGCGAGATGCCGATCGAGAGCGTGACGCGCAGCGGCGCTCCCTGGGGCTGGAACGAGAGCCGCTGGGCGGCGGCCAGGATGCGGCGCGCGCCGGCCTGCGCGCCCTCGGCGGTGGTGTGCGGCAGGATCGCCATCAGGCGGTCGTCCATCAGACGCCCGAGGTAGTCGCAGGTGCGCGTCTCCTCCTGCAGCAGCGCGATGACCGCCTCCAGCACCGACTCGCGGAACTCGTAGCCGTACAGATCGCGCAGGGAGTCCAGGCGGTCGATGCCGATGACCAGACAGGAAAGCGGGTATCCGTAGCGCTGGGCGCGGCCGAACTCGACCCGCATCAGGTGGCGGATCTGGGACAGCGAGAACACCCCGGCGCCCGGATCGGAGGAGAACTCGGACATGGACAGGCTTCTTTCTCTGGAACGAGCAAGGTACGTCGGACGGCGCTCGGAGTCGAGGGAGCCCGCTAGCCGGGGAGGAAGCGGTCCAGGAGCGCGTCGAGGCTCGTGCCCTTGGCGCGCACGAGCAACAGGGCCGCGACCACCAGCAGGGTGAAGATCAGCAGGGCCAGTCCCTGGGCGATCAGGAAGGCCGCGAGTCCGCGGGCCTTCTCGCGGGCCTTGCGGCGAGCACCCGCGCTACCCCCGAGTAGCGCGGCCATCAGGAAGTCGCGCAGCAGGGTGCCCGCGCGCTCGAGCAGACGCTGCTCGACCTCGGGTGCGAGCGCGCCCGGCGCGAGCTCGCGCGCGCAGGCATCCGCGTCGAAGCGTTCGGCCAGCACGTTTTCGCGCCAGCGCTTGGCGGCCTGCGCGTCGACCAGGCCCAGCTCCAATGCCAAGCCGGCGCGCACGCGCTCGGCGAAGCGGGACGACGCCGGGCCCGCGCCGACGACCGGCGCGAGCGGCAGCTCCTCCAGTACGGCCTCGTCGCCCGGCGCCAGCTCGCCCCCGTAGACCAGGGTGTGGCCGGCCCACAGCACGCGCTCGCCCGGGCGCAGCGCGAGTTCCTCGAAGGGCACGCCGCCCGAGGTCGGACGCTCGCCGCGCCCCAGGAAGAGCATGCGTGGCGGACGATTCCAGACCTGCAGCTCGCCCTCGCCCGCCGGCTCCAGGCGGATGTCGCTGCCCGCGCCTCCGATGCGCGTCAGGCCCTCCTTGAGGGCTTCGCGCCGCGCACCGCGCGGGCCCGCGATGTCCAGCCAGCTCCCGCTCATGGACCCGAACGGCGCAGGCGCGCGACCTGGAACGGCGATGCACTCAAGTCAGGAACTCCCGGGGCACTATAATGATGGAGGCGCGCAGGGTCACACCAAGCGCCCCAGGAGCCTTCCCAGAACGACGACGAGCATGCGCGTAGGACTCTCGCAGACGACCCGGATGGAGCAGCGACTGATGCAGTCGCCGCAGATGATCCAGGCCATGCAGATCCTGCAGCTCTCCTCGCTGGAGCTGGAGGAGCGCATCGAGGCGGAGATGACCGAGAATCCCTTCCTGGAGGTCAAGGAGGTCGGCCAGGAGGAGGCCGAGAAGGTCGAGGGCGAGGGCAGCGCCTCGGTCGAACGCATGCTGGAGGAACTCGAGCGCTACGAGCGCGACGCCCCGCCGCGCACGCGCGTGTCGGCCGAGGAGGCCGACAAGAAGCTCGAGGCGATGAACAACACGCCGTCCCAGTACCACAGCCTGGGGGCGGCTTTGATGGGCCAGATCGCGCTGTCCGGCTTCGACGAGCGCCGCCGCGAGATCGCCGAGTTCCTGGCGTACTCGCTCGACAGCCGCGGCTACCTGCCGGATCCGCTGGAACGGCTGGTCGAGGCCAACGAGATCCCGGACCTGACGGTGGAAGAGCTCGACAACGTGCTGGCCGACCTGCGCCTCGCCACCCACCCGGCGCTGGGCGCGCGCGACCTGAAGGAGTGCCTGCTGCTGCAGCTCGAGCCGATGGGCGTGGACACGCCCTTCCTGCGCGCGCTGATCAGCGACCACCTGGAGGACATCACCACCAACCGCTTGCCCCACGTGGCGCGCGTGACGGGGCACTCGCTGGACGAGATCAAGCAGGCCATCGAGACGATCCGCACGCTCGACCCGAGCCCCGGCCGCGACTACGGCGACTCGCCGGCCGAGACCATCCATCCCGACGTGGTGGTCGAGGAGATCGATGGCCGCTACGAGGTGCGCCTCACGCGTCAGGGCGTGCCGGACCTCACCGTGAGCCCGGCCTACCGCGAGATGCTGAAGACCTCGGGCGGGGCCGAAGCCGTGCGCAAGTGGATCAAGCAGCGCCTGGAGTCGGCGCGCTGGTTCATCGAAGCCGTGCACCAGCGCCAGAACACGCTGCTGCGCATCGCCTCGGGCGTGTTCGAGCGCCAGCAGGCCTTCCTGGACAAGGGCATCAAGGCCCTGGCGCCGCTGCGCATGCTCGAGATCGCCGACGCCAGCGGGGTGCACATCTCCACCGTCAGCCGGGCGGTGGCGGGCAAGTACGTGCAGACGCCGCACGGCATCCTGCCGCTGCGCTTCTTCTTCTCGGGCGGCACCGCCAACGCCGCCGGCGAGATGTCCAGCCAGGCCTCGATCAAGCAGCGCATCAAGGAGTTCGTCGAGAAGGAAGACCCGAAGAACCCCTATTCCGACGATGCCCTGGCCGAGCTGCTGAAGGAACGCGCCGGCATCACCATCGCGCGCCGCACGATCACCAAGTACCGCAAGGCGCTCTCGATCGCCTCCTCCAACCAGCGCCGGGTCTTCTGAACAGCGGGGTCTCCGCGTCCTCTGCGCCTCCGCGGTCGGCTCTCCTCCGCGCCTTCCCGCCGCCCGGCCCTCAGTTGGCGCGGCCCTGGAACTCGCCCGACTCGGTCGCGACCTTGACCTGGTCGCCCACGGTGATGTGGATCGGCACCTTGAGCTTGAGCCCGGTCTCCAACACGACCTCCTTCTTCACGCCCGAGGTCGTGTTGCCCTTCACCGCCGCCTCGGCCTCCGTGACGGTCAGCACGACCTGCGGTGGCAGTTCCACCCCCACCGGGGTGGCGCCGTGGAAGGTGACCTCGACCTGCGTGTTCTCGCGCACGTAGAGCATCTTCTCGCCCACGAATTCCTGCGAGAGTTCGAACTGCTCGTAGCTCTCCGTGTCCATGAACACGAAGTTGCCGCTGGCGGCGTCCCGGTACAGGTACTCGGCGCGCTTCTTGTCGAGGTAGGCCACCTCCAGCACGTCGCTCGAGCCCAGGCGCATGGCCGAGGTCGAGCCGCTGGTCAGCGACTTGGTCTTGATGTTGATGATGGCGCGCAGGTTGCCCGGCGTCTTGTGCTCGTACTCGGTGACGAGCAGGAGGTCGCCGTTCAGCTCGATGACCTGGCCTCTGCGGATCTCGGTGGCTCGGACGCCCATGGGTGGAAGCGGTGGGGTGGAAAGGGGCCGGAGACGATACCAGGCACGGGCTCGGGGACGAAGCCTAGCGCTCGGACGCACCCGCGCTGCGCGTCACGTACACCTGGAGGTCGAGGTCGCGCGGAGTCAGGGGCACCGGGTAGCTGGCCACGAGCTCGCACTCCTCCCGCAGCAGGCGCTCGAACTCGGCGCGGTTCTCGCGCGAACCGACCAGGCCGGTCCAGTCGTCGAGCTGCGCCTGGTTGACCACGAACCACGTGCGCCGCCCGTAGCGCCGCCATTCGAGCGGCAGGCGCGCACGCCAGTCGTCCAGCCACGTGACCGCGGTCCAATCGCGCAGCCGCCGTGCGGAGGGATTCAGGTAGTACTCGGCCACGGGCGCGTCCATGCCCAGCACCAGGTCGTCCGGCGCGCGGTGCTCGAAGACGTAGGCATAGGCCTCGCGCCAGCGCGGACGGTCGCCACGCCGGACGGCGAAGTAGAGCCCGCTCTCCACCAGACCGGGCAGGGCCACGAGCAGCGCCAGCACGGCCGTGCGCACGCGCGTGGAGAGCGTGAGGCGGGCGCCCTCCGCGGGCACCACGGCGTAGGCGGCGCAGGCCGCGAGCCAGGGCAACAGCACGAACACGTACTGGGCGCTGACGCGCGCGAACAGCGAGGCGAGCGCCGCCAGGCCCAGCGCGAGCACCGTCACGAGCACGGGCACGAAGCTCTCGCGCCGCCGCCAGCCGCGCGCGGCGCCCACCAGGAAGGCGAGCCCGAGCGTGGGCGTCACGAGGTAGCCGACCGTCTTGACGAAGTGCAGCGGGCTGGCCTCGCCCTGGCGCGCCTCCCAACGCAGCCAGGCCCGCAACACCCAGCCCGAGCCGAGCACCAGCGCGACCAGCCCGACCACGCTGAACAGCGACCACGCGCGCGAGCGCGCGGCCTCCGAGGGTACCCAGTCGAACCAGCGCGCCAGCCACGGCACGCACAAGAGTGGGCCGCCCAGGAAGACCGCGCTCGGGTGCGTCAGGGCCGCGAGCGCCAGCAGCAGGAGGCCGAGCGCCACGCGCCAGGTCGAACCGCCGAAGAGACCGCGCAACAGCGCCCCGCCCCCGACCAGTGCCAGCGCCTGGGCCAGGGTGTAGAAGCGCGCGTTCTGCGACCAGTACAGGTGCCAGACCGAGCCCGCCACGAACAACGCGGCCAGCGCCGCGGCGCGCGTGCCCAGGAAGGGCCGGAAGGTCCACAGCGTCGCCAGGATCGATGCGCAGCCGAAGAAGGCCGCCGGCATGCGCATCCAGCCCTCGTCCGGTCGCCCGTCGGCCAGGCCGTAGAACCAGCCGAAGATCCGGTAGCCGAGTGGATTCACCTCGCCGCCACCGTCCACGTCCGCCAGCGTGAGGGCCTCGTCCAACCACAGGCTCCAGGTCGAGAGCGAGACGAAGCGCGCCAGGGCCAGCGCGAGGGCGAGCAACAGGAACGCCAGCACGAGCGGATCGAGGGCGCGCGCCTCGGCACGCGCGGCTTTCGCGGCCGAGGGATCAAGGAGCGGGCTCACCGGGTCCGAGACTTCCATAGCCCCCAGGGCTTGTACACTCTGGAGGTGCGCTCCGCACCGCCCAGCCCATGTCGCCGACCTTCCTGCGTCCCCCGCCGCGTGCACCCGTGCTGCTCGCGATCGCGCTCCTGCTGGCGGGCTGCGTGAACGTCTCTCCCGCCGGGACCACCATCGCCAGCCAACCGCCCGGCGCGCGCGTCCACGTGGATGGGCGCGATTCGGGCTGGGTGACGCCCTGCCGGCTGGCGCTGGAGGAGGACGAGACGCACGTCGTGCGCGTGGCCCTCGACGGCTACACGGCGCGCGAGGTCGTGCTGACGCCCGAGCGGCGCCGGGGCGTGGTGGACTGGCGCCACGGCGTGAACGGGGTGCGCAGCACCGTGCGCTTCCCGGTCCTGCTGCCCTCCGGCGACTTCCTCTTCCCGTTCTGGGAGAGCGACGCGCTCGCCCCGGGGCGCGTGTTCGTGCACCTCTGGCCCGAAAGCGCGCCGTGAGGCGCGCGGTCTTCCTGGACCGCGACGGCACGCTGCTCGACGAGCTGGGCTTCCTGCGCCGCCCCGAGGACCTGCGCCTGCTGCCGGGCGCGGCCGAGGGCGTGCGCCTGATCAATCAGGCGGGCTGGAGCGCAGTGCTCGTGACCAACCAGAGCGGGATCGCGCGTGGCCTGTTCGGGGAGCCCGAGCTGGCCGCGGTGCACGCGCGCCTGGCCGAGGAGCTGGCCGCGCACGGCGCGCACCTGGATGCGCTGTTCCACTGCCCGCACCACCCCGAGCAGGGTCTCGGCGCGCTGCGGCGGACATGCGCCTGCCGCAAGCCCGCGCCCGGCCTGCTGCTCGAAGCCGCCGAGCGCCTCGGACTCGCGCTCGGAGCGAGCTGGATCGTCGGCGACAGCCAGCGCGACCTCGAGGCCGGACGGCGTGCCGGCCTGGCCGGCGGCGTGCTGGTCCTGACGGGCAAGGGCCGCGCGGAGCTCGCGCAGTTCCCCGCGCGCGAGGCACCGCTGACCGCCGCGGACCTGCCCACCGCCGTGCGCCGGATCCTCGCCGCTCCACGGGAGCAACGTCCCGACGCGGCCGCCCGTCAGGGCAAGTAGCGCGCGAGCCGGTTCGACAACCCGCGCGCCAGCCACAGCGGCAGGCGCGACCAGGCGTTGCGCAGGATCGCCGTGCGCGGGTTCGAGGGGTTGAAGCTGGGCGGCCGGCGGTCGCGCACCAAGCGATAGCGATACTGCAGCGGACGCGGCTCGAAGCCCTGGTGGCGCTTGAACTCGAACGCCCCCGAGCCGATCCGGCTGCGGCAGAAGTCGAAGCGCTTGAAGCCGCGCTCGACCGCCCACTCCTGCAGCGCCAGGTACATGAAGTTGCTGGCGCTGAAGGCGCGGTCCGCGCCCGGCGCGGTGCCGGCGTAGTAGGCGATCAGGGTGTCGCCGTGGGCGAAGGACATCACGGCCGAGAGCGGCGTGCCGCCCTGGCGCACGAGGTGCACGGAGACCTCGCGCTCGAATTGCTGGAGGATGACCTGGAAGTGCGCCGGTGGCAGGCCGGGCGAGCCCAGCTCGTGCTTGTTGTGCAGGAACATGCGCTGCAGGTCGTCGAGGTACCAGTGCCCCATCGAGAGCTCCAGGCGGTGCTTGTCGCGTGCCTTGCGCGCCTCGGCGCGCGCCTTCTTGGGCATGCCCGCCAGCACGCCGGCCGGATCGCTGGGCAGCGCGCGCACGAAGGTCGCGTAGAGCGCGCTCGGAACGAGCTCGAGTCCGGGGTCCTCGATGCAGCGCAGCTCGATGTAGCCGGCGCGCAGCTCCTCGCCCAGCTCGCCCGCGCGCGCCACCAGCGCGTGCTCGATCTCGGGCTCGTCGCCCAGGGGCCCGCCGTAGGTGGCGTAGGGCATCGAGATCAGCTTGCGCGCGCCCAGCGGGCCATGGCACAGCATCAGCGGCAGCACGCCCACCAGCCGCTCGCCGCGCCAGGCGCACACGTCGAGCGCGTCGTGTCCGTGGACCCGCTCGACCATGCGGCGCCAGCCCGCCAGGTGGAAGAACGTGCCGCGCGCGTGCGCGCGCACGTAGGCGTCGCGGCGCGCGTCCTGGCTCGCGAGTCCGGCGCGCAGCTCGAGCGGCGCCGTGGCCTGCAGCTCGCCCACGCTCAAGCCTCGGTCTCCGAGGCGTGTTCCTCGCTCGGCGCCGGCACCTCGGCCTCGTGCACGCGCTCGATGCGGTACTCCTTCAGGTTGCGGGCCTGGCTGAAGATGATGATCTCGCCCACCAGTCCGAAGCCCAGCACCTGCACGCCCAGCACGATCAGGAGCACGCCCAGGAGCAGCAGCGGACGACCCGAGATGGCGCGGTCGAAGCCGAACTTCTGGATCGTCATGTAGATGCAGATCGCGCTCCCGCTCAGGCTGAAGAGCCCGCCGATCGTCCCGAAGAAGCGCAGCGGCTTGAGCGTGAACTTCGTCAGGAACATCACCGCCAGGATGTCCAGGAAGCGGCGCGTGTAGATGCCCACCCCGAAGAAGCCCGTGCCGCCCCACTCCTTGAGGTGGCGCACCTTGACCTCGACCACGCGGTAGCCCTGGCGATAGGCGATCACCGGCAGGTAGCGGTACATGTCGCCGTACACGGCCACGTCCTCCAGCACCGCCCGGCGGATCGCGCGGAAGTAGCAGTTCAGGTCGTGGAACTCCATCCGGATGATGCGCCGGATGACCAGGTTGAAGGCCGCCGACTGCAGGCGGTTGAGCCACGGATCCACGCGCGGACTGCGCCAGGGCGTCACGAAGTCGGCGCCGTCGTCGAGCGCCGCCAGCATCGTGCGCAGCTCGACCGGGTCGACCTGCACGTATTGCGGCGAGGTCACGAGGTAGCGCCCACGGGCGCGCTCGACCGCGGCCGACAGGCACACCGACTCGCCGAACGGGTTCTTGAAGCTGATCGAGCGCACGCGACTGGGGTAGTCGCGCCGCAGCTTCTGCACCTCCTCCCAGGCGCGCCCGGCCACGCCGTCGAAGACGAAGATCACCTCCCACGAGCGCTTGTCGCGCAGCAGCTCGGCCCCCAGGGCCTCGACCACGTCGCGCACCTCGGCCGCCGCGCTGGTGACCGGCACGACCACCGAGACGTCCAGCTCGAGCTCGGGCCAGACCCCGGTCTCCTCCAGCGCCGGCTGCACGCGCTCGGCGCGCTCGGCACCTTCCCCGCCCTCGCGTCCGGCACTCGGGGTCATCAGTGGAGCTCGTTGAGGATGCGGTCGAGCGTGCTGCGGCGGTGCATGCCGCTGGCCTTGACGGCCAGCTCGCTCAGCAGTCCGAGCAACGCGAAGTAGACGAAGGCACTGAACATCAGGCACAGGATCGTGACGACCGCCATCTCCCACTCGCCGAAGGCCAGCAGCCCACCCTGGGTGTGCTCCTCGCCGCCGCGGAAGTCCAGCGAGAACAGCGCCACCACGGCGAACATCAGGCCCGAGGCCAGCGTCAGCAGCGAGAGCGTGCCGAAGTACTGGATCGGACGCTGGGAGAACTGCGACACGAACTTGATCGCCATCAGGTCGAGCACGACGCGCAGCGCGCGTCCGATCCCGTACTTGCTGTGTCCGAAGCGTCGCGGCCGATGGTTGACGACGCGCTCGCTGATGCGCGCGCCGCTGCCGGCCGAGAGCACCGGCAGGAAGCGGTGCTGCTCGGCGTAGATCGCCATGCTCTTGATCAGCTCGCGCCGGAAGGCCTTGAGCGTGCAACCGGTGTCGTGGATGGGGACGCCCGTGACCCAGGCGATCAATCGGTTGGCGACCAACGAGGGCAGGCGCCGCAGCACCAAGCCGTCGTAGCGTTTCTTGCGCCAGCCCGCCACGATGTCGAAGCCGCGCTCCAGCTCGCGCACGAGCTCGGGGATGTCGGCAGGGTCGTTCTGCAGGTCCCCGTCCAGGGTCACGATCACGCTGCCACGCGCCACGTCGAAGCCGGCCGCCAGCGCGGCCGTCTGGCCGTAGTTGCGGCGGAAGCGCACGATGCACACGCGCGGATCCCGGGCGTGCAGCTCCAGCAGCACCTCGACGCTGCGGTCGGTCGAACGGTCGTCGACGAAGATGATCTCGGAGCGCCGGCCCTGCTCGCCCATCGTCGCCAGGGCCGCCGAGATCTCCCCGTGCAGCACGGGCAGGCTCTCCTCCTCGTTGAAGATCGGGACGACGATCGAGATCGCGACCGGCGGGGGCATGCGGCGGGGCGGGGACGGAACGGCTCGGCTAGCGCCAGCCTAGAGTGTGACCGCGCCGACTCCAGGCGCGAAATCGGGCTGCCGCGCGCACGCGCGCGCGTCCCCCGGGGCTACGATGGCTCGGCACCATGGCCGAGCACGACAGCGAGAGGCGCCCGGCGCGCGGCCTGCTCCTGATCGGCGCGGGCCGCCGCGCGCGCGAGGTCGGTCGGGTGCTGTGGGCGCTCTCGGCCCTGGACGGTCTGGGCGAGCCCGGCCCCGAGGCCCTGGGCCAGCAGACCGTGGACGACCTGGAGGAGCTGCTCGCGCGACGTCCGTTGGAGGGCCTGCTCATCCTGGAATCCGCGCGCGTACCGGGCGAGGACATCGGCTTCGTGCGGCGCTTTCTGGAGCGCCATCCCCTCTGGCGCCTGCTGGTGATCGGCGAGGACGGCCAGGAGCCGCGCGTGAAGGTCCTGCTGGCCCTGGGGCGGGCCCAGTGGCTGCCCTGGCCCCCCGACCTCGAGCAGCTGCGCGCGCTCCTGTCCGGGGCCCGCGCGGCCGAGAGCGTGGCGCCCGCGCCCGAGGCGCCCGCGCGCTCGGGCGAGGAGCGCGTGCCCGCGCGCAAGCCCGGACGCCGCGGCGTGGGCGCGGGGACCAGCAACGGAGCGGTCGACCTCGGACATCTGCTCGAGGAGCTCCTGGCCAGTGCCGCGCTGCAGGGCGAGGGCGCATCGCGCTACCAGTTCCGCGCTGGCCAGCGCGTGCTGGTGCAGCGCGAACGGGCGCTCCTGCAGGAAGGACTGGGCGGGCTGGTGGAGCTCGCGCGCGTGTGCGCCGGCGCCGAGGGGCTGGTCCAGGCCGTGCTCGAGCCGAGCGGCGACTCGGTGCGCGTCGGACTCGAGTTCCCGCGCGCCGGTCTGCCCGAGCGCGACCTGGGCGCGCTGTTCGAGCGCGCGCCCGAGGGCCTGGAGGAAGGCCTGAGCCGGGGCCTGGCCGAGGCGCGCCACGGGGTCGAACTCCTGCGCGCGGCCGGGGTGCGGGTCGAGCTCGCGGACGCCGAGCCGGGGCGTCTGCGCTGCGAAGTGCGCCTGTCCGCCCAGCCGGCCCTCGCCGGGCGCCCCGCCCGCGCGGGCAAACCGGACGATCCCTTCGCCTAGCAGGCCGTTGCGAGGTCCCTGCCGGGGGCGCGGGGCCGCGCGCCGCGGACCCACCTCCGAAAGGCCGGTCCGCGCCTCCAGCGGCGCGCGCGTGGGTGTCGAAAAAATCGGACACCCCATGGACGGCCCCCGCATCCTGCTGCTCGACCGACCCTCGAGCTCCCTCAGCGCGCTGGCGGCGAGCCTGGCCGACGAGGGCTTCCGCGTGCAGCAGACGGCCGAGCCGCGCGAGGCCGCGGCCACGATCCGCGCGCGCGAGTGCGAGGTCGTGCTGGGCGAGATCCACCTGGCCGCCCAGGCCGTGCTGGCCGAGGTGCGGGCCACGGAGGGCGCGCCGCCGCTGATCCTGTTCGACGACTTCGCGCGCCTGCCAGGGGTAGATGGCGATGCCGCCGGGCTGCGCGCGGAGGCCTTCGAGGCCCTGGCGCGACCGGTCTCCGACGAGGAGGTGTTGCGCGTCGTGCGGCGCGCGCTCGAGAGCCACACGCTGCGACTGGAGAACGCACGCCTGAAGGACGCGCTCGGCGCGCGCGCCGACTTCGGCGGTCTGGTCTCCGGCAACGCGCGCATGCGCCGCATCTTCGACACGCTGGCCTCGGTGGCCGACTCGCGCGCCACGCTGCTGCTCTCGGGCGAGAGCGGCACCGGCAAGACCCAGCTCGCGCACGCCGTGCACCGCATGAGTGCGCGCGCCGGCGGACCGTTCGTGGAGGTGAACTGCGGCGCGCTGCCCGCCAACCTGCTGGAGAGCGAGCTCTTCGGACACGTGCGCGGGGCCTTCACGGGAGCGGTGCGCGACCGACTGGGCAAGTTCGAGCAGGCCGCCGGCGGCACGATCCTCCTGGACGAGATCGGCACGGCCTCGGGCGAGCTGCAGGTCAAGCTCCTGCGCGTGCTGGAGGAAGGTCGCTACGAACGCGTGGGCGAGGCCAGGACGCGCAGCGTCGACGCGCGCGTGATCGCGGCCACGAACGTGGACCTGGCGCGCGAGGTGGCCGAGGGCCGCTTCCGGACCGACCTCTTCTATCGCATCCACGTGGTCGCGATCGAAGTCCCGCCGCTGCGCGCACGCGTGGCCGACATCCCGCTGCTGGCCACGCGCTTCTGCGCGCGCTTCGCCGAGCTGCACGGACGGGCGGTGCGCGGGCTGTCCCAGGCCGCGCTGCAGGAGCTGTGCGACCACCCCTGGCCCGGCAACGTGCGCGAGCTCGAGAACGCGCTCGAGCGCGCCGTGCTGGTGGCGCGTGGCGCGCAGCTCGAGCCGGCCGACCTGTGGCCCGAGGGGACCTCCCATCCCTCCGCGCGGGCGGGCACGAGCGCCCAGGCCTTCGAGGGCTGGGAACAGGGCCCGCCGGCGGAGCTCAAGCGCGCCCTGGAGGGACCCGAGCGCTGGCTCGTCCGGCGTGCCCTCGAACGTCACGGCGGCAACCGCTCGGCCGCGGCCCGCGCGCTGGGGATCAATCGCACGACGCTCTTCAACAAGATGCGCAAGTTCGCTCTGCTGTCCTTTCCCACCGGCGCGAGCGCACCCCCGCCCGCTCCGCGCGGTTGAATGGAACGGACGCCGCGATGAGTCTCCGCTGGATCCTGCCCCTGCTCGCCGCGGGCTGCCTGGGCGCGGTGCTGTGGATGATGTCCTCGCAGCACCACGTCTCGCCCCAGGAGCGCCTGGAGGCCGCGCGCACGCTGCTGGCGGCCACGCCGGCCGACGTGCCGGGCGCCCTGCGCGAACTCGAGGAGGCCCTGCGCCTGGCGCGCGGCGAGGAATGGGGCGTGCTGCGCGCGGCGGTGCTGCGCGAGCGCGCCAAGCTCTACGCCGCGCGCGGGCTGGCGGACCTGGCCCTGGCCGACTGTCGCGCCGAACTGGCCGAGTTCGGTCCCCACGCCGACACCCTGGCGCGCGCCGCCGACCTGTGCCTCAAGCTGGGCGAGCCGAGCCTGGCGCTGGAGTACGCCGAGCAGCTCGCGGCGCTGGCCCCGGCCCGCGGCAAGGGTCGCATCGGGCGCGCGCGGCTGGCCCTGGCCGACGCGCCCCTCGGCGCGGTCCAGCGGCTCGCGCACTCCTCGCTGCCGCTGCCCGACTCCGCCAGCGTGCTCACCCTCGCCCAGCGCGCGGCCGTCTTCGGGGCCGAGCCGAGCCTGAGCACGGTCGCGCTCGAAGACCTGCTCGAACGCTTCCCGCGCAGCGAGGAACGGCGCCGCGTCGGCGAGTGGGTGCACGAGGCCTCCGAACACCTGGAACTGGCGGCGGCGGCCTTCGTGGAGAGCCTGCAGGGCTCGACCGGCGATGCCGTGGCCGGGCTGCAGGACCTGCTGCTGCGCGGCGACCTGCCGCGCGAGGCCATCGACCTCGGCCTGGCCGCGCTGGCGCTCCCCAACCTCTCCAGCCCGATGCCGGTGGTGGCGCGCACGGCCGGCGCCCTGGCCGACCTCGGCCGGCTGGAGACGGCGCGCGCGCTGATCCTCGAGCTGCGCAAGCGCAACCCGACGGCGCTGCGCCCCCAGGACCTCTCGAACCTCGAGGTGACCAACGAGCTGCGCGCGTGGTGCCTGCTGCTGGAGCGCCTGGCGCTGTGGGACGAGCTGCGCGTGGCGGCCTGGGAGCTCGCGCAGCGCAGCCGCGAGAACCGCGCCGATGCCGAGCTCGCCCTGTTCCTCGCCGCCAGCGCCGACCTGGCCCAGAATCGCGTCAGCTACGCGGAGAGCACGCTGGCGGGCCTGGGCGCGCATCCGCTCGAGCAGTACGACCTCGGCGTGCGCGTGTGGCTGGCGCGCGCCACCGTCGCGCGCCGCAACGGCCAGCGTGCCCAGGAACGCTATGCGCTCCTGCTCGCGACCAAGGCCGCGCCCCTCGACCCACGCCGCGAACCGCTGCGCGCCGATGTCGGACGTGCCTGGCAGCGCCTGTACGAGCTGCAGTCGAGCGAGGGCGACCTGCTGGCAGCCGAGATCAGCCTGACGCACGCCCTGCGCTGCTCCAGCGCGCGCGCCAGCGAGCTCGAGCCGCTCTGGAACGAGCTGGGCAACCAGGCGCTGGGCACGCGCGGAGCCAGCAGCCCGTACCTGGTCTACGCGCGCGCCAAGAGCGCGGACGAGCGCGGTCTGGCCGAACCCGCCCTGACCGACGCGCGGGCCCTGCTGGAGACGTATCCCGGCCTCGGTCCCGCGCTCGAGGTGGCGTCCCGCGCCGCCAACAAGCTGCGCGACTTCCCGCGCATGATCGCGGCCTCGCTCGAGATCCTGGAGCGCGGTTGGCCGGGGGGCGGCGCTTCCGCGCGGCTGCGCACCGTTCCGAAGGCGTACTTCCTGCCGCAGGACCGCGTGCGCTGGTTGAGCGTCGACGCGCGCGGATCGCTGGAGGACGTGCTGAAGAAGCTGCTCGCGCGCGGCGACCGCCGGGGTGCGGCCCTGGCCGCGCGCGGGGGTCCGGCGCGCTACCAGCCCGAGGAGCTGCTGCCGCTGATCGCGCGGGTGGAGCTGGACAACGGCGACCTCAACGACGCCTTCCAGACGCTCGACCTGCTGCCGGCCGATTCGGACGCCTTCCGCAGCTGCACCGGCCTCGCGCTGCGCGTGGCGCTGGCGCGCCTGACCACCAGCGGCAAGGCCCAGGCGCTGGTGAACGGCGTCGCCAAGGTGCTCTCCTCCGGGCCGCCCGAGGACGAGGGCCTGCTGGGCGCGCTCGATCTCCTGCTGGCCTTCGGCCGGCTGGACGACGCGCGCACGCTGCTGGATTGGATGGTGCAGGGCCCCTTCCTCGGCCCGGCCCTGCTGCGCTCGTCGGCCCAGCGCGCGCTGCGCGGAACGCCGCCGCAGGAGGACGAGGACCTCGAGCGCGCCGCCGCGCTGCTCGACGACGGCCTGCCCGAACTCGGGCGCCTGATCCTGGCGAGCGCGCGCAACGACGAGGCCGGCCTGGCGCGCGAGGCGCGCGCGGCCCTGGAGACCGAGCTCGCACGCGTGCCCGCCCAGCGCGCCGCGCTCCTCGCCCTGGCCGGGGAACCGGCGGCCGCGGCGCGCGAGCTCGCGCCGCTCGCCTTCGACGGCCGCGATTTCCTGGGCGAGCTGGTGGGCTCGGTGCTGGCCGTGCTCGCGCCGTCCGAGGCCGCCGAGGGCGTGGCCGAGACACGCCTCTCCCCGTTCCTGCTCGAGCGCGTCACCCCGGCGCAGGCCCTGGTCCTGGCCCTGGCCGCCGAGCATCCGCCCTGGGGCGCCTGGACCCTGGCGCGCACGCAGGACTTGCCGGAGGCCCTGCGCTCCGACCCCTGGGTGCGCGGGCTGACGGCGCGGGTCTACCTGGCGCTGGCCCAGCCCGACCTCGCGCTGGCGGTCCTGCAGGAGGCGGATTCCGACGCGCGCCTGGCGTGGCAGCGGGTCGAGGCCGAGCGCGCGCGCGGCGCACCGCCGGCGAGCGTGCTCACGGCCGAGCTGGCCTGGTTCGCACTCGCCGGCCTGGAGGTCGGCGACGACCCCGAGCGCCTGCTCCTGGCGGCCGAGCGCGAGGCGCGCTCGGGTGAGCGCGAGGCGGCCGTGCGCGTGCTGGAACGCGGACTCGAGCAGCGACCCGACGAGCCGCGCCTCCTGGCACGCCTGGCCGAGCTGGAGGACACCAGCGGACGGCGCACGCGCGCGCTCGAGCTCTACACGCGCCTCCTGCAGCGCCTGCCGGCGCGCACGGACGAGCCGGCCGTGCTGCGCCTGCTCGACGTCCTGCGCGCGGCGCGCGACGAGGGCGAGATCAGCGAGGCGCGCTGGTGGGCCGAGGTCGAGGCCCTGGAGGCCGAGCGACCCTCGGATCCGGCGCCGCCGCGCGAGCTGGCCGCGCGTTCCATCGAGCGTCCGCTGGGCGGCGCGGAGCAGGCTCGTTCGCACGCCCTGCAGCGCCTCGAGCGCTTCCGCGCGCGCACCTTCGGACGGGCGCTCGAGCCGTTGCGCGCCGGCGAGGTCGGGCGCTGGACGCAGCTGCTCGCGCGCTTTTCGCCCGAGCGCGCCCTGGCCTTCGCCGACGACGAGCTGCTGCGCGACCCGATCGATCCGGCGTTGTGGCGCGCCTCGGCCGAGGCGCGCCTCGCGGTCGGTCGCTGGCAGGACGCGCTGGCGCGCCTGGAGGCACTGCAGAAGGTCGCACCCGAGCGCGAGACGGGCCGCCTGCTGGCCCTGACGAGCTTCCGCTTCCAGCACGACGCGCGCGAGTTCCAGCGGCGCCTGGCCGACATCCAGCGCCTCGACTCGTCCGCGCTGGAGGACGCCGACCTGGCCTTTTACGGCGCCCTCGGCGCGAGTCTGCTCGCAGCGCCCAAGGCCGGCTCGCCGCAAGGTCCCGAGGCGCCCGCCGCGCCGACGGAGGAAATCGCGCGCGCGCGCGCGCTGTGGCGGGCGCGCGCGGACAACGGCCTGGCGGACGCCGAACACGGCCGGGCCCTCGCGCTCGGGCTGTTCCAGGAAGGGCTACGCGACGACGCTCTTGAGGTGCTCGACGAGACGCGCCCGCTGGTGCGCAGTCCGCTCGAGCGCGACCTGTTCGCGGCGCTCGCGTACCTGATCCGCAGCGCGCCGGCGACGCCGCGCGCCCTGCAGGACGCACCGCTGCCGCCGCGCCTCGAGGAGAGCAGCTTCGACGACGCCCCCGCGCGCACGAACCCGGGCCGCGCCCCGGCCGCCGGAAAGCCGGCTCCGTGGCCTGGCGCGAAGGCGGGCGCAGGTTCCCAGGCAGGAGGACGGAAGCGCCCCAATGCGCCGGCCAAGGGCCCCAAGAAGTAGCGGCAGCGCGCGCCGTCTACGTCAGACCGCCGTCGATGGCCAGGACCTGGCCGGTGATGTAGCCCGCGCGCTCGCTGAACAGGAAGCCCACCAAGGCCGCGACCTCCTCGGGCCGCCCCACGCGCCCGAGCGGGACCTGGCGCGCCAGTTCCTCCAGCGCGAGCCCCGCCAGCATGTCGGTCGCGACGAAGCCGGGCGCCACGCAGTTCACGGTGATCTCGCGCTTGGCGAGCTCCAGTGCCAGCGAACGCGTCGCGCCCATCAGGCCCGCCTTGGAGGCCGAATAGTTGGTCTGTCCGCGGGTGCCCGTCAGGCCCGCGACCGAGCCGAGGGTCACGATGCGTCCGCCGGCGCGCAGGCGCGTCATCGGCAGGACCAGCGGCGCCAGCACGTGGTAGAAGCCGTCGAGGTTGGTGGCGAGCACGCGCTGCCACTGCTCCGGCTTCATGCCCGCCAGGGGCGCGTCGTCGGTCACGCCCGCGTTCAGGACCACGCCCCAGAAGGCGCCGCGCGCCTCGGCCTCGTGGGCCAGCAGCGCGCGCGTCTCGGGCGCGCCGACGTCGAAGGGCAAGAGCTCGGCCTGGCCGCCCGCCGCGCGGATCTCCTCGGCCACGGCCTGCGCGGCTTCCTCGCCCGCGCGGTAGTTCAGCGTCAGGGCGAAGCCCGCCCGCGCCAGCTCGAGGGCGATGGCCCGCCCGAGGCCGCGGCTCGCGCCGGTGACGAGCACGCGTCGTTGCATGGAGAGCGCGGGAGGAGTGGGTGGAAAGGCGCGGACGGACGGCGTAGAACCGAGCGCATGGTAGCTCGCGATTCCGCGCCGTTCTCGCCCCTCCTTCCCGCCCCGCTGCGCGCGCTGGTCGCGGCCGCGCTGGGCCTGGCCGCGAGCTGCGGCGGCGGCGAGGAGCCCGGCTCGACCACCTCGCCCGTGCCGTCGCCACCCGCGAACGAGGGCCAGAGCGGGCCGGCCAGCACGCGCGCCGGGCGCACGCCCGTGACGCTCATCGGCGAAGAGGCCTACGACTCGGCCGAGCTGGGCGAGCTGCACGGCACGATCCTCTTCCGGGGCAGCGCGCCCGCGCGCTTCGAGCTGGGCGCCGCCGCCAGCGCCGAGTGCAAGCACCACCCCGGGGTCGACCAGCGCTCCAACGTGGTCGTCGTCGAGGACGGCAAGCTCGCGGGCGTGTTCGTGGCGCTCGACTCCGGGATCGAGCGCGCGCGCATCCCGCCCGCACCCGACACGCCGGTCACGCTCGAGCAGAAGGGCTGCATGTACGTGCCGCGCGTGCTGGGGCTGCGCGTCGGCCAGCTCCTGCGCGTCACCAACGGCGATCCCACCAACCACAACGTGCACACGCGCTCCAAGCGCAACCCCCCGCTCAACAAGAGCATGGGCGCCCAGCAGCCGGCCCTCGAGTTCCGCTTCGAGAAGCCCGAACGCCCGGTGCCGTTCGCGTGCGACATCCACCCCTGGATGGGCGCGGCCGTGTTCGTCGAGGAGCACCCCTGGTTCGCCGTCAGCGACGAGCGCGGCGAGTTCCGCATCCCGGCCGTGCCGCCGGGCGAGTACGGGATCGAGGCCACGCACGAGACCCTGGGGCGGGTCTCGGGCAGCGTGAGCGTGAAGGCCGGCCGCTCGACCGGGTTCACCCTGACGCTGGGCAAGTGAGGTCCGGGCCCGGTTGACTTGGACGGGCCCCCTTGCCATCGTTCGTCCGCCTCCGCCTCGCCTTCCCGCGCGCGGAAACCTCCCGTCCCCGGATCCGACCCCCATGCAATACGCCGAACTCGTCCTCCGCTGGGCCCACGTCGTGGCCGGCGTGATCTGGATCGGTCTCTTGTACTTCTTCAACTTCGTCAACTCGGGCTTCGCGCCCACGATGGACGCCGAGACGAAGAAGAAGGTCGTGCCGCAGCTCATGCCGCGCGCACTGTTCTGGTTCCGCTGGGGTGCGGCCTGGACCTGGATCCTGGGGCTCCTGCTCCTGTTCCTCGTCTACTACCACGGCTACAAGGGCAGCAACCTCGTCTCCGGCCAGGTCCCGGTGACGGCCATGACCTGGCTGCCGGCCTTCCTCGGTCTGTTCGTGGGCTTCCTGGTCTACGACCTGCTCTTCAAGGCCCTGGCCAAGCAGCACAACGTGGCCGTCGTGCTGTGGGGCCTGGTCGCGCTCGGCTATGGCTGGGCGCTGCTCGAGTTCGCCGACTTCTCGCAGCGCGCGGCCTACATCCACGTCGGCGCGCTGTTCGGCACCAGCATGGCGGCCAACGTGTGGATGCGCATCTGGCCCGCGCAGAAGCGCATCATCACGGCCGTCAAGGAGGGGCGCTCGCCCGACGCGGCCGACCCGGCCGTGGCCGGCCTGCGCTCGAAGCACAACACCTACATGTCGGTGCCGCTGCTCCTGCTGATGCTCTTGCCCGACCAGATCGGCAAGGTCGCCGAGCTCCAGTACCTGGTGCTCCTGCCGGGCATCCTGGTGGTCGGCTTCGGCGTGACCTGGTGGATCTACGGCAAGGCCAAGACGGTCCAGGGCTTCTAGCGGCTGGCCGCCGCGGATTCTCGGCGCACGACGCGCGCGCTTGCGGCCTGGGACCGGGCTCTTCGCCGCCGAGGCGCCGAAGGGTTCAGTCGCCGACGAAGTTCACGAGCCGCCCCGGCACGACCACGACCTTCTTGACGGTCTTGCCGGCCAGGTGCTCGCTGACGGCCGCGCGCCCGAGTTCCTCCAGGCGTTCGCTGCGCGCGTCCTTCGGAGCGCGGATCTTCGCGCGCAGCTTGCCGTTGACCTGCACCACCAGCTCGACCTCGTCGTCGCGCAGGTAGGCCGCGTCCACCGCCGGCCAGCCGGCCCGCACGATCGAGTCCGCGTGCCCGAGGCGTGCCCACAGCTCCTCCGCCAGGTGCGGCGCGAAGGGCGCGAGCGCGCACAGGAAGCGTTCGGCCTGGTCGCGACGCACGGCGGCGCGCGCCTTGGTGGCCTCGTTCACCCACTCCATCATCACCGCGATGGCGGTGTTGAAGTTGAAGCCCTCGAACGAGTCGTTGACGCGCTCGAGCATGCGGTTCAGGGCGCGCTCCAGGGCCAGCGCCTGGCCCTCCGGCTCGCCGGCTGCCGCCGCGCGCAGCTCGGGCCGGATCGATTCGCCCTCCTCCTCCACGAACACGCGCCACACGCGGTCGAGGAAGCGCCGCGAGCCGGCGATGTCGCGCGGGTTCCAGGGCTTCGACTCGCCCAGCGGCCCCATGAACATCTGGTAGACGCGCAGCGTGTCGGCGCCGTACTCGGCGATCACCTCGTCGGGGTTGACCACGTTGCCGAGGGACTTCGCCATCTTGGTGACGAACTGCTCGAGCGGCTCGCCGCCCTTGCCGACGAACGCCCCGGCGCCGCCCGGCGCGTCCTTGGGGGCGGCGACGACCTCGGCGTTGGGCACCAGCCGCCCGCTCCTGTCCTTGAAGGCGAAGGCCGTGATCAGGCCCTGGTTGAAGAGCCGCTGGAACGGCTCCTTCGTGCTGACCAGGCCCACGTCGAACAGCACCTTGTGCCAGAAGCGCGCGTACAGGAGGTGCATCACCGCGTGCGCGGCGCCGCCCACGTACAGGTCCACCGGTCCCCAGTAGCGCTCGGCCGCGCTCGCGAAGGGCGCCTCGGCGTTGTGCGGGTCCATGAAGCGCAGCCAGTACCAGCACGAACCGGCCCAGCCGGGCATGGTGTCGGTGTCGCGGCGCGCGGGCTTCCCGGTGCGCGGGCTGGTGACGGTCAGCCAATCCTTGGCGCGCGCGAGTGGGGCCGAGCCGTCGGCCGCGGGCCGGAAATCGTCCAGCTCGGGCAGGCTCACCGGCAGGTCGGCGGGCGGGACCAGCGTCAGCGAACCGTCGGCCTCGTGCAGCAACGGGAAGGGCTCGCC
>CAZWAY010000072.1:0-26988 GCA_964631945.1 uncultured Planctomycetaceae bacterium | reverse complement strand
CTCGGGCGCATCCGGCGCCTCGCGCCGCGCGCGGGCGAGCGCTTCCTCGACTTCGCCACGGGCGCCCTGGCCGTGCGCCAGAGCGAGATCCGCCCGCTCTCCTACGGCAACGCGCACGACGTGACGCTGGCCGAGTGCGGCGCGGGCCTGGTGGTCGCGCTGGTGGGCGTGGTGCCGGGCTACCGCGAGGCGCTCGAGTCGCTCACCACCGCGCTGCTGCTCCAGAACGGCGTGCCGATCGCCTATGGCCCGGCCAGCGTCTCGCTCGGCTGCTGCGAGATGGGCCTCAACCTGTTCGACGAGTTCCGCGGCTTCGACACGCGCCGGCTGTACGCCCAGTACATGCGCGCGATCCACCACGCGCTCGGGGCGCGCGCCTTCTTCCTGACGGCCTACGGGATGGGGGCCGGCAACCCCGACGCCTTGCGCGCGGGCTCGTTCTGGTTCTACCGCCGCCTCGGCTTCCGGCCCGCGAATCCGGCCGTCGAGCGGCTGGCGCGGGTGGAGGAGGCGCGCCTGCGGGCCACGCCGGGAGCGCGCTCGGGCCTGGCCATGCTGCGGCGACTGTCCGACACCTCGGTATGGTTCGACCTGTCGCGCGGCGCCTCGCGGCCACTACCGCTCGGCGCAATCGGCCTGGCCGTGACGCGCCGGATCGCGAGCGAATACGGCGGCGAGCGCGAGCGCGCCCGGAAGAGCGATGCCGCGCGCGTGGCGCGCGCCCTCGGCCTGGGACGGGACGTGCCGCGTGCGACGCTCGAGCTCGTCGCGCCCGTGCTGGCGCTCGATCCCGAGCTCGAGCGCCGCCCGCGGACCGAGCGCGCGCACCTCGCGCGCTTCGTGCGCGCCAAGGCCGGACCCTCCGAGCGCCGTGCCGACGCCGAGCTCCGTGCCTGCACGAGCTTTCTGGCCGCCCTGCGCGCTGCGGCGAACAGTCCTGCCAAGGCCACGAGATCCGCGCGCCGACGGTAGCTTGAGGGCATGTGTCGAGCCCCGACCGTAGCCGCGTTCCTTTGCTTCGCGTGTTCGCCCGCGCCGCGCAGTGCGCTCGATTCGGCGCCGCTCGCGCTGGAACGGCCGCTCGTGCTGCCGCTCGTGCCGGGCGTCCGTCTCCCGCTCGTCGGCCTGCGCCTCGACGGGGTCGAGTTCACCTTCCTCGTCGACAGCGGAGCCGCGCTGTCGTTCGTCGAGCCGCGCTGCGCGACCGAGCTGGGGCTCCGGCTGCGCCCCTACGCGGGCAGCACGCGAACGAGCGGCACGGGCGGCGGCGCGGTGATCGATCACTACGTGGCCGTGGACGAGTTCGAGCTCGGGGCGCTGCATCTCGCCCATCTCGCGCTACCCACGCTCGACGACGACGTGCTGCGCTCCGGCCACTTCAGTGGCGTCCTCGGACAGGACCTCCTCGCGCGCCTGGTGGTCGTCGTGGACATGGAGCGATGCGCGCTGCACCTCCTGCCGCCGAGCACCGATCGAGCCGGGATCCAGGCGTACCTGGAGGGCGCCCAGCTCGGCAAGGGAGCCTGGGCGGTCGTCGACACCGAGCTCCGGCCGTCGCCGTTCTTGAGGCTCGACCTGCATGGCAGGCTGGCGGACGAGGCCTGGATCGGGCTCGACACGGGCGCCACGGACACGAGCCTGCCCGAGCGTGTCATCGCGGCACTGGAGCTGCCGCCGACGGACACGGGCTCGGTGGAGTTGCGCGGCGTTGGCGGAGCGCGCACCGCTCAGACGTACCTCTTGAGAGACTTCGGGATCTTCGGCTTCCGCGTCACGAGCGAGATCTACTCGAATCCGCTCGACCACGGGTTGCTCGGCATGGACGTGCTGGGCGAATTCGTATTCGTGCTCGACGGTCCGAGCCGCGCGTTGTGGCTGCACCACCGCGAGGTCGAGCCGGACACGACGGCGCTGCCGAGCGCGGGACGCTGAGCGCCGCCGGCGGTTGCTGGGCGCGACGGTTTCGTGTGGGGGTGCGAGAGCAGCGACCGTCGGCGCCAGACGGGCCGGCGGCCGGAGCGCGGTGGCACCGTGCCGCCGCGGTCTCGGCCGGCTCGCTCGCAAGGCCCAACAACCGCCCTGGCTGCGCTACTCGGCCCGGCCGAGGCCTTGACCGACGCGGCCGACCGCCACGCTATCCTCTCCCGCGTCCCCATGTCCGCCGCGTCCGTCGACGCGGCCCCTGAAAAGAGGAGTCTCCACGATGAAGAATGCGAAGACGTTCCTGTTCGGTTCCCTCCTGGCCCTCGGACTCGTGCCCTGGCTGCTCGCGGCCCAGCAGCTCGAGAACAAGGGCGCCGCCGCGAAGATCATGGGCAAGCAGCTCGTCGCGGCCAGCGAGCTGAAGTGGGTGCCGCTGCCCAGCATCCCGGGCGCCGAGCAGGCCCAGCTCGTCGGCGACGTGACCAAGGAGGCGCACCGGGCCTTCTTCAAGTACCCGGTGGGCCTGAAGTCGCCGCTCCACACCCACACCCACGGCGACCGGGGGGTGATCGTGTCGGGCACGCTGTCGCTGGCGGTCGAGGGCGCGCCGGCCAAGAAGCTCGGGCCGGGCTCGTTCTTCTCGCTGGCGGCGGGCGTGCGCCACGTCACGGCGGTCGAGGGCGACCAGCCCTGCGTCTTCTACATGGAGCGCGAGGGACCCTTCGACGTGGTCGTGGTCGAGGAGGCGGGCGCCAAGAAGTAGGACCCGTTGCCCGCTGCTCCGGGCGCGCGCGCCTGATTACCGCTCGGCGATGCGCGCCCGGCTCGTCCATCCCCTGCGGATCCTGTGCCTCCCACCACGGTCCAGCCAGGAACTGCAAGAGTGTGACACCCCCTCCGCCTCCACCTCCTCCTCACTGACAATAGAAAGCGCGAGGCGTCATGATCGACCTCCGCTTTCGTACGGCAGGCCTCGCCGTCTGTGCTGGTCTCTTGGTGATCGTCCTCTTGACGATCGTCTCGATGAGGGCAAGGCAATCCTCTGTCGGCCACTCAGTTCATGCCGAGGTGGCCCTATATGACTCTGTCAGGAACTCCCCTTGTTCCTCTCGTGCAAACCGAGGCCAATGGCCGGTTCCTCCGATGGTGAGATGGACGTCTTCTACTTCTCGAGCGCGCCCTATCGCATTCCACTCATGCCCAGCGGTGAATACAGGATAACGCTCGACAATCTCGGGTCGAACTTGGAGTCCAAGACGGTGTTCGTGATGGAAGACGACTCCACCACGGCCGCAAGCTGGGTGCTGTCGCGCTGACTCGGCGGCGGCTTCAAGCAACCGTCTGCGCGGCTGGCTCGGATCCGTGCCGCGGCTCGAGGCGCCAGCCGTTGTCGTCGAAGTCGAAGACGGCCGTGTCGCCCGGCAGCAGTTTGCCCGCGAGGATCGCCTCGGCCAGCTTGTTCTCGAGGCGGCGCTGGATGGCGCGCTTGAGGGGGCGCGCGCCGTATTCGGGGTCCCAGCCTTCCTCGGCCAGGGCGCTGCGCGCGGAGTCGCTGAGTTCGAGCGTGAGCTCCTGCTCGGCCAGGCGCTGCTCGAGGCGTCGGACCTGCACGTCCACGATCTTGGCGATCTGTGCGCGCTCGAGCGGCTTGTAGACGATCACCTCGTCCAGTCGGTTGATGAACTCCGGGCGGAAGTGCGTGCGAACTTCGGCCTCGCTGCGCAGGTTCGAGGTCATCAGCACCAGCGTCTGCGAGAAATCGACCACGTGCCCCTGGCCGTCGGTCAGGCGCCCGTCGTCGAGGATCTGCAGCAGCACGTTGAACACGTCCGGGTGCGCCTTCTCGACCTCGTCGAGCAGCAGCACCGAGTGCGGCTTGCGGCGCACGGCCTCGGTCAGGGCCCCGCCCTGGTCGTAGCCGACGTAGCCCGGCGGCGCGCCGATCATGCGCGAGACGGCGTGCTTCTCCATGTACTCGCTCATGTCGAGGCGCACCATCGCGCCCTCGCTGTCGAACAGGAACTCGGCCAGCGCGCGCGCGCTCTCGGTCTTGCCGACGCCGGTCGGGCCCAGCAGGAGGAACGAGCCCAGTGGGCGCGAGCGTTCCTGCAGCCCGGCGCGCGCGCGGCGCACGGATTCGGAGATCAGCTCGAGGGCGTGGTCCTGGCCCACCACGCGCGCGCGCAGGCTCTGCTCCATGTGCAGCAGGCGCTCGCGCTCGGTCTCCAGCAGGCGCGCGGCCGGGATGCCGGTCCAGCGGCTGACGACGCGCGCGATGGCCTCGGCGTCCACCACCTCGGGCAGGAGCGCGCCGTCCTTCTGGGCGCGCTTCAGCTCCTCGCGCGCCTCCTTGACGCTCTTCTCCGCCTCGGGGATCTCGCCGTAGCGGATCTGGCCGACGCGCTCGAAGTCGCCCTCGCGTTCCTTGCGTTCGGCCTCGGCGCGCAGCGCCTCGCCCAGGGCCTTGCCGGCGCGGATCTTGGTGATCAGGTCCTTCTCGCCCTGCCAGCGCGAGTAGAGCGCGCTCTTGTGCTCGTTGAGCTCGGCCAGCTCGGTCTCGAGCGCGGCCAGGCGCGCCTTCGAGTCGGCGCCGCCCTCCTTCTTCAGCGCGCTCTTCTCGATCTCGCGCTGGCGGATGCGGCGCTCCAGGCCGTCCAGCTCGGGCGGCAGCGAATCGATCGAGATCTTGAGCTGCGCGGCCGACTCGTCGACCAGGTCGATGGCCTTGTCGGGCAGGAAGCGCTCGGTGATGTGGCGCTCGGAGAGGCGCGCGGCCGCCACCAGGGCCTCGTCCAGGATGTTCACGCCGTAGTGCGTCTCGTAGCGCTCCTTCAGGCCGCGCAGGATGGCGATGGTGTCCTCGACGTCGGGCTCGTCGACCATCACCGGCATGAAGCGCCGCTCGAGGGCCTTGTCCTTCTCGATGTACTTGCGGTACTCGTCCAGCGTGGTCGCGCCGATGCAGTGCAGCTCGCCGCGCGCCAGCGCGGGCTTGAGCATGTTGGCCGCGTCGACCGCGCCCTCGGCCCCGCCCGCGCCGACCAGGGTGTGCAGCTCGTCGATGAACAGGATGACGTCGCCCTGACCCTCGGCGATCTCGGCCAGGATCGCCTTCAGGCGCTCCTCGAACTCGCCGCGGTACTTGGCGCCCGCCAGCAGCGCGCCCAGGTCGAGCGCCATGATGCGCTTCTTCTTCAGGCCCTCGGGTACGTCGCCGGCCACGATGCGGTTCGCCAGGCCCTCGACGATGGCGGTCTTGCCCACGCCCGGATCGCCGATCAGCACCGGGTTGTTCTTGCGGCGGCGCGAGAGCACCTGCATCGTGCGCCGGATCTCGTCGTCACGCCCGATGACGGGGTCGAGCTTGCCGGCCCGCGCGTCGGCCGTCAGGTCGCGCGCGTACTTCTCCAGGGCCTCGAAGCTCGACTCGGGTTCGGGGCTGTCGACCTTGCGCGAGCCGCGCGCCTGCAGGATCGCGGCCTCGAGCTTGTCGGGCGTGAGCCGGCGCTCGGTGAAGACCTTGGCGACGCTCTCGCCCTTCGCGGCCAGCGCCAGCAGCAGGTGCTCGGTCGACACGAAGGAGTCGCCGAACTTCTTGGTCAGCGCCAGGGAGTGCTCGAGCACGCGCTGGAGCTCGCCCGACATCGGGAGCTGCGCGGGCGGCGAGGCCTGCACCGGCTGGCGCGCCAGCAGGCGCTCGAGCTCGGCGCGCAGCGCGGCCGGCTCGACCCCGAGCTTCGCGAGCACCGCGCCGAGCAAGCCCTCGGGCTCGTCGAACAGCGCCAGCGCCAGGTGCAGGGATCCGAGCTCGCTGTGCTTGCGCTCGCGCGCCTGGGCCTGGGCGCGTTCGAGCGCCTGGGCGGAGCGGGTGGTGAACTGGGCGTCTTTCATGGGGGTCCTCCTTGGGCGCGCCGCAAACGCAAGCATGATGCCAGTTCAGGAGGGCGCTCAGGGCCCATTCTCGGGGCCAAGAGCGGCCTTCGTCGGCCGAATTGGCAGCAATAGCGCCAATATGGCTCACTCGAGCCCAGGAGCCCTCGGGCCCCGCTCGTCGCCCCCCAGCGCCCGCTCTAGCGCCCAGCAATGCCCGCGTGCAGCAGCGCCGCGCGCAGCTTGGCGCGCGTGCCGTCCTCGATCGGAACGAGCGGCAGGCGCAGCTCGCCCGTGCAGAGGCCCATCATCTCCAGCGCGGCCTTGAGCGGCGCGGGGTTGGGCTCGAGGAACAGCGCGCTGGTCAGCGGGGCCAGGCGCTCGACCTGCTCGGGCGCGTGCTCGTGGGCGCCGGCCAGCAACTCGTGCACGAGCGTCGCGACCGGCCTGGGGACCAGGTTCGCGAGCACCCCGATCACGCCGATGGCGCCGAGCTCGAGCCCGTCCACGATCCACGAGTCCTCGCCCAGCAGCACGTCGACGGCGTGGTCGGCCACGAGCTCCTGCACGCGCACGAGCGAGGTGCCCGCCTCCTTGATGGCGACCACGTTCGCGTGCGCACGCGCGATCGCGCGCACGGTCGCGGGTTGCAGGTCGACGCCGGTGCGCGAGGGGATGTTGTAGAGCACCAGCGGCAGCGCGCTGGCCTCTGCCACGGCCCCGAAGTGCGCGCTCAGCCCGCGCTGCTGGGGCTTGTTGTAGGCCGGGGTCGAGACCAGCAGTCCGTCCGCGCCGGCGCGTTCGGCCGCGCGCGCGAGCTCGCAGGCCAGGCGCGTGTCGCTCACGCCCACTCCGGCCAGCACCGGGACGCGCCCGTCGGCGCTGCCGGCCACGAATTCGATCGCGCCCAGGCGCTCGGTGTCCGAGAGCGTGACGCCCTCGCCGGTCGAACCGGCCACCACCAGGCCGTCGCTCCCGGCCGCGATCTGGAACTCCACCAGGCGCCGCAGGGAGGCGAAATCCACGCGTCCGGCGCGGAAAGGCGTGGGGAGCGCCACCAGGCTGCCGCGGAAGGCGCCCCTCACGGCCGGGCTCCCCGCGCGCCCGCCTGGATGCGCGCCAGCATCTCGCGCACGGCCGTCTCGGCCCCCACGAACAGGCTGTGCGCGACCAGCGCGTGCCCGATGTTCAGCTCCTCGACGTGCGGCAGCGCCGCCACCGGTCCCACGTTGTCGTAGTCGAGCCCGTGTCCGGCGTTGACGCGCAGGCCCAGGCCGTGGGCGTGCTCGGCGCCCGCCACCAGGCGCTCGAGCTCGCGCCGGCGCGCGTCACCGCTCGCGCCGGAATAGGCCCCGGTGTGCAGCTCGACGAAGTCGGCCTCCAGCGCCGCGGCCTCGTCCAGCTGGGCCTGCTGCGGGTCGACGAACAGGCTCACCAGGATCCCGCGCTCGCGCAGGCGTGGCAGGACCTCGCTCAGGCGCCGCCGCTCGCGCAGAACGTCCAGGCCGCCCTCGGTGGTGATCTCGGCGCGGTTCTCGGGCACCAGGCAGACCTCCTCGGCGCCGCTGGCCAGCGCGATCGCGATCATCTCGGGCTCGAGCGAGCTCTCCAGGTTCAGGAGCGTGGTCACCGCCGCGCGCAGGCGCGGCAGGTCGGCGTCCAGGATGTGACGGCGGTCCCGGCGCAGGTGGCAGGTGATGCCCTCGGCCCCGGCGCGCTCGGCCAGGAGCGCCCACTCGACCGGATCCGGGCGCGGGCCGCGGCGCGCCTGGCGCACGGTCGCCACGTGATCCACGTTGACGTGCAGGCGGGGCACAAGGCTCGAAGATACGCTCGTGCCCTTTCGATGCGAACGGAGTCCTTTGCCAAACTGGGCGGCGCGTGAGGGTCATCGCCGGAGAGCTGCGCGGTCGGCGCCTGAAGGCCCCGGCCGGGGAGGGCACGCGGCCGATGCTGGACCGCGTGCGGGAGTCCCTGTTCGCGACCCTGCAGCCCTGGCTCGAGGGGGCCTTCGTGCTGGACCTGTTCGCCGGCAGCGGCGCGCTCGGGATCGAGGCCCTCTCGCGCGGCGCGCGGCGCGCGCGCTTCGTCGAGAAGAACACCCAGGCCGCGGCGTGCCTGGCGGACAACGTGGCCGAGTTCGGGCTGGACGACGCGGTCGAGCTGGTGCGCGGCGACGCGCTGCACCCGGCCGCCTGGGGCGAGCGCCCGGCCGACCTCGTGTTCTTCGACTCGCCCTACCCGCTGCTCGACCAGCTGCGCACGCGCCGGGCCCTGTTCGCGGCCATGGACCAGCTCGTGCGCCGGCAGCTCGCGCCCGAGGGCGTGCTCGTCTTCCACGCCCCGCAGCGCGTGGTCACGCCCGGCGAGTTCGCGCGCGACCTCGTGGTGCGCGAGCGCGTCTACGGCTCGAACTCGCTGTGGTACGTGCAGCGCGGCGAGTCGGCCCCGGAAGCGATGGCTCCGGAGGGCGCGCCGCCCGCGGAGGTACCCTTGCGTGAGCCGCCGCCCCGAGAGCGGGAGCCCGGAGAGCAAGAGTCCAACCCTTGAGCACGCGCAGCGGTCTCCTGTTGCTCGAGGGCCAGCTCGTCCCCGGCGAGTTGCGCCTGGACGGAACCCGATTCGGCGCCGTCCGGCGCCTGCCGGCCGTGCCGAGCGGCGCGCCGATCCTGGCGCCCGGCCTGATCGACCTGCACGTGCACGGCTACGCCGGCTGCGCGCCCGAGGAGGACCTCTCCGGTCTGGCGCGGGCGCTGGCCGGCGCGGGCACGACCGCCTTCCTGCCGACGCTGTTCCCCGACGAACCCGCCCGGCTCGGGCGCCAGGCCGAGGCGATCTGGGGCCGGCGCCGCGAGCTGGTGGGCGGGGCGCGCGTGCTCGGGCTGCACCTCGAGGGGCCCTTCGTGAACCCGACCCGGGCCGGCGGCCTGCCGGCCGAGCGCCTGCACGCGCCCTCGCCGGCCGCGCTGCGCGCGTTGCTCGGGGGTTCGAGCGCCGAGGCGCGCGGCATCCGCCAGATGACGCTGGCGCCCGAGCTCCCGGGGGCCGGCGAGCTGGTGGCGGAGCTGGTGCGTCTGGGCGTGCGCGTCTCGCTCGGCCACAGCGCGGCCAGCGCGGCCGAGGCCGCGCGCGCGGCCGAACACGGCGCGCGCGGCGCGACGCACCTCTACAACGCCATGAGCGCGCTCCACCACCGTGCCCCGACGCTGGCGAGCTTCGCCCTCGCCCACGACGTGCTGGTGGCCGAGATCATCGGCGACCTGGTGCACGTCGGGCCCGAGGCCTTCCGCATCGCCCTGCGCGCGCGTGGTCCGCTCGGGCTGGCGCTGGTGAGCGACGCGCTGCGCGGCGCCAGCCTGCCGCAGGCCGAGTTCGAGTCCCACGGGCGGCGCTGCCGCGTGCAGGACGGCGCCATCTGGCTGGTCGCGGACGATCCCGCGGCCCCGCCGCGCCTCACCGGAGCCGAGGCGAGTCAGCTCGAGGCCGTGCGGCGCCTGGTGCGCGCGGGTGTGACCGACCTCGCCACCGCCCTGACCATGGCGAGCGCCAGCCCGGCGCGCGCCCTGGGCCTCGAGTCGGAACTCGGGCAGCTCGTCCCGGGCGCGCACGCCGACTGGATCGCGCTCGCGCCCGAGACCCTGGCGCTGCTCGAGGTGGGGGTCGCCGGCGCGGTCCAGGCCGCTCCAGGAAAACCCTTCTCGCGCCGATAGACCCGGCCGTGAGCACGGCCCTCCTCCTGTCCGCGGCCCTCTGGCTGCTGCAAGGGAGCGCGTCGGCTCCGTTGTTCCCCGGACCGCTGCCCTCGGCCGAACAGGCCGCGCCGGTAGAAGCGGCGTCGCCGAGCGGGCTCGCGCAGGGCGCGCTCGCCAGCGTCGCGCCCGGCTTCGGGTGCGCCGTGCCCCTGGGCGAGCTGCGGCGCGAGCCCGCGCTGCACCTCGGCCAGGAGGTGCGCTTCGTGCTGCAGTTCCAGGCGCTGCGCGAGGACTGGGATCCGTACCTGTCGCGCTTCGAGCCCGCGCGCTGGCTGGCGCTGTCGGGCTGGGCCGACGAGGACTTCACCTGGGACGCGGCGGCCTTCGAGGCGCCCGCGCAGCACCTGTTCGTGCGCCGCGGCGGCGGCTTCGAGCCGCTGGTGCGGCGTGCTCGCACCTACCAGCGCTTCGAGGTCCGCGCGCGCGTGCGCGAGGTCTTCCTGGGCGAGCCCTGGCTCGAGCTGCTGGAGTTCGTGCCGCTCGAGGGCGAGGTGGGGGAGGGCACGATCCTGCACATGACGCGCGCGCGCGAGCTCCTGCGCACGGGCAAGTTCGACCTGGCGCTCGAGCAGTACGAGCGCGCGCGTTCGGCTCCGCTCCCGCCCCATGCCCTGGCCGTCCTGCTGGGGGAGATCCGCTTCGCTCAGGCCGCGCGCGAGCGCAACCCGAGCGAGGGCCGCGAGGGCCGGGCGCGCAGGTAGCCCGGCCGGTGTCCGCGGGGCGAGCTGGTTTGAAACCGCCGCCCGCGCCTGCGATCTTGGGGCGATGCTCACCGAGCTCGCGATCCGGGACCTGGCGCTGATCGAGTCGGCCGAGGTCGAGCTCGCGGCCGGCCTGAACGCGCTCACGGGCGAGACCGGGGCCGGGAAGAGCCTGTTCGTCGGTTCGCTCGAGCTCCTGCGCGGCGAGACCCCGCGCGGCGGCGCGGCCTCGTGGGTGCGGCGCGAGGCCGAGCAGGCGCGCGTCGAGGGGCGCTTCCAGCTCACCGATCCCGCGCTGCGCGCGCGCGTGGCGGCCTGCCTGGCGGAGGAACTGCCGGAGCTGGCCGCGGAGCTGGCGCCGGCCCTGGCCGCGCCGCAGGGCGAGCTCGAGCTGATCCTCGGGCGCACGCTCGGGCGCGACGGGCGCACGCGCGCGCACGTGAACCAGCGCCCCGTGCCGCTGCGCGCGCTCGGGAAGCTGGCCGCGCTGGTGCTCGAGATCCACGGGCAGAACGACCACCAGCGTCTGCTGGATCCGCTCGAGCAGCTGCGCCTGTTCGACGCCTTCGCCGGGCTCGACGAGCTGCGGGCCGAGTACGCGCGCCGGCGTGCGGCCTGGCGAGCGCGGCGCGAGGCGCTGGCACGCCTGAACGAGCGCGGCGAGGAGCGCCGCGTGCGCCTGGAGCTCCTGCGCTTCCAGCGCCTCGAGCTGCGCGAGGCGCGCCTCGTGGCCGGCGAGCTCGCGACGCTGCTGGAGGAGCGCGAGCTCCTGCGCGGGGCGGGCGAGCTCCGCACGCAGCTCGGCGCGGTCGTGGAGGCGCTGCTCGACTCGGAGGGCGCCGCGCTCGACCGCGTGAAGGCCGCCGGACGCACGCTCGAGCGCTGGAGCGCGCGCCTGCCGCGCCTGGCGAGCACGCTCGAGGCGTTGCGCAGCGCCGAGGTGCACCTGGCCGAGGTCGGGACCGCCGTGGCCACGCTGCTGCAGGGCGTGGACGACGATCCGGCCCGGCTCGAGGCGCTCGAGGCGCGCCTGGCGGAACTCGAGCGTCTGGCGCGCAAGTACAAGAGCGACGAGGACAGCTTGCCCGCGGTGCTGGCCGCGCTGGAGCACGAGCTCGCGGAGCTCGAGGGCGGCGGCGCGAGCGCGGAGGAGCTGGCGGCCGAGGTCGAGGACGCGCGCGCCGAGCTGGACGAGGTCGCGCGCGAGCTGGTCAAGAAGCGCCGCGCGGCCGCGCCCAAGCTGGACCGCGCCGTGAAGAAGTCGCTCGACACGCTCGGGCTGGCCAGCGCGCGCTTCGAGGTCGCGCTGCGCCCGCGCGGCGAGGGCGAGGACGAACGCTACGGTCCGCAGGGCATCGAGGAGCTCGAGTTCCTGCTGGCCTCCAACCCGGGCGAGCCGTGTCTCGCGCTGGCGCGCGTGGCCAGCTACGGCGAGGCCGCGCGCATCATGCTGGCGCTGCGCACCGTGCTCTCGGCCGGCGACCGCGGGCGCACGCTGGTGTTCGACGAGATCGACTCGGGCGTCGGCGGGCGCCTCGGTCCCGAGGTCGGCGGCGCGCTGCGCGCCCTGGGCGAGCACCACCAGATCCTGTGCGTCACGCACCTGCCGGCCATCGCCGCCGCCGCCGCGCGCCACCTCTCGATCTCCAAGGGGGTCGAGGGCGGCCGCACGCGCACGACCATCGCCGTGCTGGAGGGCGAACCGCGCGTGGCCGAGGTCGCCGACATGATCGCCGGCGGCGCCGACGAGCACACCGCGCGCGCCGAGGCGCGGCGACTGCTGCGCGTCGGGCAGGCGTAGTCCGTACTCGCCCCATGCCGCGCAGGCGCTAAGGTGGGCGCGCAGCCCCGGCCGAAAGCTCTGCCCTTGGATCCGCAGCCCGCCAGCCCGCGTCTCGAGCCCGTGCGCTTCCAGCGCCACTTCCTGGAGAAGGTCTGGGGCGGGCGTGCGCTCGAGCGGCGGCCGGGGCTGGCGCTGCCGCCCGGCAAGATCGGCGAGACCTGGGAGGTCGTGGACCGCGCGGGCGAGAACTCGCTCGTGGCCACGGGCGGGCTGAAGGGGCTCTCGCTGCGCGAGCTGATGAAGCGCCACGCGCAGGAGCTGCTCGGCAGCGTCCCGGCCGGCAAGGAGGGGCGCTTCCCGCTGCTCGTCAAGTACATCGACGCCTGCGAGAACCTCAGCGTGCAGGTGCACCCGGACGACGAGTCCGCCGCGCGCCTGCGCGCGACGCTCGATCCCGGGGCCGAGGCCAAGAGCGAGGCCTGGTACGTGCTCGACGCGCGGCCCGGCAGCCGGATCTACGCCGGGCTGCGGCCGGAGGTCACGGCGCGCGACTTCGAGCGCGTGGCCGACGGAGCGGGCGTGCTCGAGACGCTGCTGGCCTGGGAGGTCGTGCCCGGCGACTGCCTGATGGTTCCCGGCGGCACCGTGCACGCGATCAGCGCGGGCGTGACGATCCTCGAGGTGCAGCAGAACTCGGACACGACCTATCGCCTGTGGGACTGGGGCCGCACCGGCCGCGAGACGCACGTGGCCCAGGCGCTCGAGTGCATCCGCTTCGGCCAGCCCGAGCGCGGCCCGATCCGCCCGCGCTGGTTCCCCGAGGGCGAGCTCCAGGTCGCGCACCTCGCGCGCTGCCAGCACTTCGGCATGAACGCGCTGCGCCTCACCAAGCCCGTGCGGCGCTCGACCCAGTCGCAGGTCAACCTGTACGCCGTGCTCGAGGGCCGCGGCCGGCTGCGCTGGGGCGAGGAAGAGCGTCCGCTCGTGCCCGGCGACGTGTGGCTGGTGCCGGCCTCGTGCGGCTACCACCACTTCGAGCCGATGGACGGCGAGCTCGTGCTCCTGCACACGCTGTATCGGCCCTGAGGCGCAGGGCGCGTGGTCCGTGCGGCGCGCGCCTGCCGGCCACGGCTCTGGAAGAAAACGAAAAGGAGCGTGGGACACCGCCCCGAGGCCGGACTCAACGTCGGGGCCCGCCCCTATCGTCCCCTTCCCATGCGCCGTCCCGGTTCACGAGGGGGTCCGGGAGTCGATCTCCCGGGCGCCATCGCGATCGTGGGCACCGTTCTCGTGCACGACTCCCATGAAGGCCATCACGACTTCCTCCTCGCCCCGAAACGTCCGAACCCCGTCGCCCAGCCACCGGACGACCTCGATCGTTGCCGGCGAGCTCCTGCTCGCCGTGCTCGCCGCGGGGTGCGGAGGTTCGAGCGGCGCGGGGGCCTCGCGCGGGGCCTCTCTGCGGGTGGGTTCCTGCGGTCCCATCGCGCTCGCACCCGGCGTCCTCCCCCGGCCCCGTGCGTGCATCGACTACGCGGCCGACCTTCTCGCCAGCGGGGGACTCGAGCCCTACACCTTCTCCGTCAGCGCGGGCGCCTTGCCGGCGGGGCTGGTGCTCTCGGCCGATGGGCACGTGGTTGGCGTCGCCACGAGCGCCGGCTCCGCCGCCTCGTTCGCGGTCACCGCGACCGATGCCGATGGCTGCACGGGCAGCGCGAGCTACGTGCTGCCCGTCACGAGCGCCTTCCCGGCGGCAGACGATCAGGTGCACCTCGTGATCCCTCCCCAGGGGAGCGGCGGCTCCGGGGATCCCCAGCTCGACACGACCGTGTCCACGCTGCTCGTGAGCGGCAATCTCGGAACGGCGGTGGCCGTCATCGACCTCGAAGTCCACGTCAGCCTCACGCACCAGCGCGTCGGGGATCTGAAGCTGACCCTGGTGGCGCCCGACGGGACGCGCATCGTGCTCGCGGATCATCGCGGTGGGACGGGTCAGGACGGCCTCGGAACCACCTTCAGCGACGCGGCGGCGGTCGACATCTGTGACGGAGCCGCGCCGTTCGCGGGCGCCTATCGGCCGGAGGAGCCCCTCGGTGTCCGTCCGGCCAACGGGATCTGGACGCTCGAGATCGAGGACGGGGCGGTGGGGAGCACGGGCGAGCTGCTCGACTGGTCGCTCGAGATCGACACGGCGTATGCGGGGCAGACGTCCAACTTCGGCTCCGAACGCTTGATCTGGGGGCAGAGCTTCTCGGCGGACGTGCACGATCAGGTCAGCGACGGCAACCACCTCTACATCGCCGCCGGGGATTCGTTCTCGCGCGTCCTGCTGACCCAGCCCTACCTTCCCCCCGATTGGGTGTTCACCGTTCCCGGTAGCGAGGCCCGGGGTGTGGCACGCGCCGAGCTCTCCTCCGGTGCTCTCGTCGTCATCGCCAGCCCGAGCAACGGCGTCCTGTACTCGCTGGATCCGCTGGATGGGTCCGCGCGCTGGGCCCGCAACCTGCGGCGCCCAACCTGCTCGGCCGATTCGCTCGCCACGCCGGTCGTCTTCCAGATCCGGAGCCGTTCCGACTGTGCGTTCCGCGCGGCCGTTCCGAGCGACCTCCTATTCGTCGGCACGCGCCACGGCTGTAGCACCACGACCGCGAACAAGATCTACGCGCTCGACCCCACCGACGCGTCCTCGTTCTGGACGTTCAACGCGACCGGGAGCACCCAGGTCGGCGCGGTGACGGGGCTCGTGGGCGATCCATGCAGGAACAGGGTCTTCGCCGTCTCCGCCAAGCCCGATCCGTTCAGCTCCCAGCACACGGTCTGGTCGCTCGACTCCAGGACCGGAGCGAAGACCTGGAGTCGCGCCCTCGGGGACATCCAGGTGCAACCGATCCTGGCCGACGGCCTGATCGTGCTGTCGAGTAGCGGCGGACTTCAGAAGCTGGATCCGGACTCGGGTGCAACGACATGGAGCCTGACGCTCGGCGGCGGAACGCGCTCCTTCGTGCGCGGCATGGCCTGCGACCCCACGCGCCGGCTCCTGTTCGTCGCGGACTCGGCCGGCGAGCTGTACGCGGTCGAGGATCAGGGCGGTTCCGCGGCGACGCTGTGGACCCTGCCCACGATCTCCGATCTCAGGGAGGTCGCCGTCACGCCCGCGCGCGCATGGGTCTACGCGGCGGCTCTGAACGGCCGCGTCTACCAGCTCGATGAGCTGACCGGGAACATCGACCGCTTCCAGCAGGTCGGGTCCTCCTCGCCGGGAGCGGCCCCCGGCCTGCGCGTGGAGAGCACGATCGGCACCGGCTTCGCCGAGGCCCGGCTGATGTGCACGCGCGGGCCCCTGCTGCATCGCCTTCGGATCCCGTGGTTCTCCTCCGATCATCCCGGGCCGGCGGGAGACGACGTCCAGTACCTGCCGTACGCCCGGCTCCAGACCACGGGCGGCACGCTTCCGCCGACGGCGCTCGTCGGCGAGCTCGTGACGGACACCCTGACGGTCACGGACTTCTACAACCGCGCACCGGAGTGCGTGGTGGTGCAGGCCACGCTGCCGCCGGGCATGAGTTTCGTGGGCGGCACCGTGCCGGATGGCTCGGTCTCGCTGGTCGGAAACCAGATCACCGCCCGGCTGGGGCGCGTCGAACTCGGGGAGTCCGTCGCTCTCACGGTGACCCTGCGTCCCGAGGTCAGCGGCACCTTCGCGCGCACCTACGCGGTGTCCTCTGAGCTGCCGAACCCGAGCTCCTCGGTCACGCTCACCCTCGTGACCCAGGTCCCGGACACGACTCCTCCCGTGCTCGAGTGCCCTCCGGGCGTGCACGTGACCACGCGCACGCCCGGCGGCGGGGTCGTGGAGTTCACGGTCACGGCCACGGACGAGACCGATCCCGCTCCATCCGTGGTCTGCCTGCCAGCCTCCGGGAGCTTCTTCCCGCGCGGCACCACGAACGTGATCTGCACGGCCACCGACGCCGCGGGCAACCAGGCGAGCTGCGTGTTCCCGGTCACGGTGACGCCGACCCTGCGGGAACGGCAACGGTAGTCGGATCCTCCGTCGGATCGGGCCCGCCGACGACCCCGGCCCGGTCGGGGACCGCATAGAATCCCAGGGAAGCGCGTGGGTCGCGGAGGTGTCCCCGGATCGAGCCCCAGGGACCCCAACGGCTCCCGAAGGACACGCGGAGGACACGCCATGACTACGTCGATTCCGAGGCCTGCGAGCCTCACCCTCGCCACGGCTGCGTTCGCGGGTCTGGGCCTCTTCGCGGGCTGCGGCGCGGGGACGGCGGGGATCGTGGCGGGCTCGAACGGGAGCAGCGGGGGAGCGACTCCGACGCTCACGGCCTTCCAGGTCGAGAGCCCCAAGGTCTCGCCGGCACGGCTGCACCTGGAGGCGAGCGAGGCGCTCACGGCGCAGCTCTTCTTCGCGCGGCAAGGGTCGGGCGAGGCGCCGATGACGGCGCTCGACTTCCCGGGCGCGAGTGGCAACCAGGTCCAGCTCCCGGCCGGCGCGAGCGAGGTGCGCTGGGACTTCGCGGCCGAGCCCGGACTGGGCGGGAGCGCGTACGTGCCGGACGTGGACCTGCTCGTGCGCCGTCCGAACGGCGGCATGGTCAGCGGCGGCAGCCTGCGCCTGGGGGTGGGCAACGATCCGCCGGTGGTCGAGCGCGTCGAGCCGATGCCGACCGACCCGGCGCACCCCGAGGAATCCTCGGGCAACGTCGAGGTGCGGCTGGGGGTGAGCGACAGCTCCTCGGACGTGGTGACGCTCACGGTCGAGTGGCGCCGCGCGAGCGATGCGCCCGACGCCTGGCAGGTCGCCACGGCGGCGGGCGTGTTCCCGCAGGGGATCCAGACCAGCGCCGCGGGCGTCGCGCTCTCCTACTTCTGGAACACGAACGTCGACCTGGCCGAAGGCGACGACGACGTGCTGCTGCGCGTGACGGCCGACGACCACACCCTGGACGCGAACGGGGATCCGGCGGGGAGGAGCACGCCCGTCGTCAGTGCGCGCTTCCACGTCGACAACAACGCGGCACCGGTCGTGCAGCTCCTGAACGATGCCGTGATCGCCAGCTCCGACGAGCGGCGCGGGATCTCGGTTCCTTGCCGGGTGGTCGACGAGGAAGGCGACCCCGTGCAGTTGATCCTGCAGTGGCGCCGCGAGGGCGAGGCGTTCCCCGCACTGCCGGAGGATGGTGCGGCCCTCGACGCGTTGCTGGCGGACCCGGCCCAGCGCCGGGAGAAGCGCGTCTGCACGCCCTATCCTCGATTCGCGCAGGGACGCGTTCAGCCAGTCGATGCAACTCGCGTCGACTTGCCGGAGCTCCGCTCGAGCGAGGCCTGGCTCCTCGCCTACGGGCTCACGGGCCAAACCCTCGAGCTGCTGCGCCCCTCGTCGCTTCCCCAGCCGATCACTCCGACCTGGAGCGCGAATCCTCTGCGCGGGCCCATCGCTGCGCTACCCGTCGGGGACGGATCGAGCACGCTGGTCCTCGATGCGCCGGCCGGCGCCTGGCGCCTGCGAAGGATCGAGCTCGCCACGGGGAGAGTGCTGCCCGAGTCGGGCTCGGTCCTCGCCTCCGGCCCGGGTCAACCGAGCGCGATGAGCCTGGAGTTCGACGAGCAGGGTGTCCTCGTGGCTTCCGAGCTCTCCGGGACGTGGCGCCTCGAACGCGTGGAGCTCGCGACCGGAGCGCTCACCGAGCTCGCCGTCTCCGACGGCACGCAGCCCGGCCCCGTGCGCGGGGTCGCGAACCTCGGGACGCGCCTGGCCGTGTTCACGGTGGGGAACTCGCTCTCCCTCCTGGACTATCGTGATCCGTCGGCGCCTCGCCTCGCGACGCTGCTCTCCGGGCTGGCCGCCCCGTGGGGCGTGGTCGTCGACCGTCACGCTCCCGACCGACTTTACCTCAGCGAGCGCGACGGGAATCGGGTCCTCGCGGTGGAGCTGGACACGCGGGGCCGTGTGCCGGTCGTCGTCCAGGCGGGAGAGCCGGCCCCCCACGCACTGGAACGACCGGAAGCCCTCGCCCTCGAGCGCGGAGGCTCGCGCCTCCTGGTCGTGACGAACACGGTGGCCGGAGCCGCCCTGGTTGGGCTCGACCTGGGCGCACCCGGCGGGAGCGTCGCGTTTCCGATCGGCGCGGCGCGCACGACCTCGATCGCGGGCCTGGCGAGCGGCGCGGACGGGCTGCGCATCCTGACAGGGCCGGATCAAGACGAGTTGCTCGTCGCCGGCGGCGTCGAGCAGCGTCGTACGATCCAGTCCTACGAGGCTGGGGAGCCGGGCCTCCCACGTCCGCCGCGCGTCGTCGTCGATCCACCCTTCGCCCCGTCGCCGGCGCGTGGGCAGCCCTGGCGGATCGCCTTCGGCCCCGTCCTGCGGGCAAGCCCCGGAGGGGTCGAGGTTCACTTCCCCTGGGACAGCCGCGAGGCGGGGGGCGGGCAGATCTTCCTGCAGGCTCGCGCCCGGGACCGCGAACTCGGCGCGGGCGCGGCGGCAGCGGCGAGCAAGACCGTGCGCTCTTCCTTCGACGTGGAGCCGCTTCTCCTGGATGCGACCCTCAGCTCGTTTGTTGCCGCGGCCGCGCTCGGCGATCTCGACCAGGACGGTGACCAGGACATCGTCTGCGCCGACCTGGGCAACCAGACGGTGTCGGTCTACTTCCAGGAATCGCCGGGAGTCTTCCGGGCACCCCTGCTGCTGGGCGGCCCGGGCGTGACCGACTTTCCGTCTTCCATCGCCATCGGGGACCTCGACCAGGATGGAGATCGGGACATCGTCTCGTCGAACTCCGGTGCCCACACGGTGACGGTCTTCTTCCAGCAGTCGCCCGGGGTCTTCGGATCCGCGCTCGTGCTGGGTGGACCCGGTGTGACGGACAACCCGTTCGCCGTCGCGCTCGGTGACCTCGACGACGATGGCGACCAGGACATCGCCGTGAGCCTCTTTCCGGGGCTCGCCTTCTTCTACCAGGATCCCGTGGGCAGCTTCGGAGCGCCGCAGATCCTCAGCGGCTCCACCTGGAACGGAATCGCGATCGACGACCTCGATGGCGATGGAGACGAGGACCTGGTGGGAGGCACGGGGCACCCGTTCACCGGGTCGGCCTTGACCTTCCTGTTCCAGGGGCCGCTCGGATTCACCGTGCAGGAAGTCCCGAGTACGGCCATCTACGGAGTCGCGGTCGGCGACCTCGACGGCGACGGCGATCGAGACGTCGCGGGAGCGTCCTCCCAGGGCATCCAGTTGTTCTTCCAGACCTCGCCCGGCAACTACTCCACTCCGCTCACGGTTCCTGCCTTCATCCAAGGAGGAGGTGATCATCCCATCGCGATCGGCGACTGCGATGGAGACGGGGACATGGACCTGGTGATCGTAGGGGGTGGGCTCTCGGTGAGAGAGCACTCGATCTTCCTCCAGGAATCGCCGGGGGTCTTCGGACCCACCCGGATCGTCGCGCAGGGGAAGTTCGCTTCCGTTTCGGTCGCGCTCGGCGACCTCGATGGCGACGGCGACCAGGACCTCGTCGGATCCGGAGATCTCGGGGCCCAGATCTACCTGCAAGACTCCCCGGGGGGATTGGGCGTTCCGGACGTGCTCACGCCGGCGTCGGCGGTATTCGCGAGCCATTTCGACATGGCCGTCGGCGACTTGGATGGCGATGGAGATCAGGATCTGGTCGGGGTCGGGCGATTGGACAACATCTCCATCTACACGCAGGGTGCGCCGCGCAGCTTCGACGCTCCGACCATCGAGCTGGGCAATCCGGCGATTCTCGCGCCACGGGACGTCGAGGTCGCCGATCTGGACGGCGACGGTGACCTGGACCTCGTCACGGCGAACTTGGGCAGCGACAACCTGGCGGTCATCCGACGCGGGCCTTCGGGGTTCGAAGCGCCAGAGCTCCTGGGCTCGCAGCCCCTGACAGAGGGGGCGTCGGGGGTCCGCGTGGGAGACCTCGACGCGGATGGGGACCTGGACATCGTTTCTTTGCAGGGCGGAGCGTTCTTCCTCCAGGACACTTCCGGCGCGTTCACGAGTGCGGGTGTTCTGGGTGGCGGATCGGATGCCGTCTTTGTGACCGACCTGGAGGACTTCGATGCCGACGGCGACCTGGACCTCTTTGCCGGCGCCGGCTTCGCACCCAGCACCGCGCTGAGGATCTACCTTCGAGAGCCGTCGGGAGGCTACACGGCCCAGGACTTCCCCGGTATCGCCGGTTGCACCTCGATCGCGGACCTCGATGGCGACGGCGATCGGGACATCCTGACGATCCAGGGCGACAACCTGCTGGTCTACTTCAGGGGCCCGTCGAGCTCCTTCTCCGCACCGCTCGTCCTCGGCAACCGAGCCGTCACGCCGTTACCCATCCGGACGGCGACCGGGGACCTCGACGGCGACGGCAGCCAGGACATCGTCACGGCCTGCTTCGGCAATGGAACTCCCGACCGGCTCACGGTCTTCTTCCAGCGCGCGCCCGGGAGGTTCGGGCCCGGGCAGGAGCTGGTCTCGAGCGGAAGCGCCAACGAGATCCGCCACGTCCTCGTCAACGACCTCGACGGCGATGGAGAGCAGGACATCCTCACGCAGGTCTTCACAACCGCGGTGCTGTGGGGTGGCCGTTAGACGGATGCGCTCGTGCGCGCGATCGCGACGCTGGGCCTGGGCGCGCCCAGTGCGGTGGCGCTCGGCGGCGACGAACGGCTGCCGGACCCTACCCGGCCGGGGAGCCCATGTTCGCTGATTCCGACCGCGCCCCGGCGCGTTCGGGTATTCTCTTCGGCCCCGCGGCGCCGCGACCTTCGGGCTTGCACAGCAGCCCGCCGGCGCCGACCCGACGCCCACGAGGCACCCCATGAAACGCAAGACTCCGGCCGGGAGGCCCGAGTCCGCGCCGAGCGACGATCCCTACGACTTCGATGGCGACATCGAGGGGGACGACGCGGCGGGCGGGCCGGGCTCCGAAGGCAGTTCCGAAAGCCTCCGGCTCAACAAGTTCCTGGCGCAGAACGGCATCGCCTCGCGCCGCAAGGCGGACGAGCTCTTGGCCAAGGGCCACGTCACGGTCGACGGCAAGATCGTCACCGAGCTCGGCAGCCGCGTCGATCCGCGCCGGCAGAAGGTCGAGGTCGACGGCGTCGTGCTGAAGCCGAGCGGCGAGCGCCTGGCCTACTACCTCCTGAACAAGCCCAAGGGCGTGGTCTGCACCAACGACGTGCGCGAGGCGCGCCCGCGCGCGGTCGACCTGATCACGGACAAGAAGAAGGGCCGCATCTACACCGTCGGGCGTCTGGACGAGGACACCGAGGGCCTGGTGATCCTCACCAACGACGGCGAGTTCGCGAACCGCATCAGCCACCCGCGCTTCGGCGTGAAGAAGACCTACTGGGTCGACGTGCGCGGGCGCGTGGACGACGCCTCGCTCGAGGTGATGCGGAGCGGCGTGCGCCTGGCCGAGGGCTGGGGCAAGTTCGAGCACGTCAAGGTCCTGAAGCGCACCGGCGAGCGCTCGATCCTGCTGGTGATGCTCTCGGAGGGCAAGAACCGCGAGGTGCGGCGCGTGTTCGCGGCCCTCGACCTGCCGGTGAAGAACCTGCGCCGGGTCGAGATCGGCCCGCTGCGCGACAAGCGCCTCAAGACCGGCCGGTGGCGCATGCTCACGCGCCCGGAAGTCGGCATGCTCTTGAGCGCGGCCAGCCCGCGCGCCAGGGAGGCCCAGGACGGCGGTTCGAACGAAGGCGGTTCGAACAACACCGAGGTCCGCCCGCGTCGCAGGGTCGCGAGCAAGGGCTCCTACCAGGGCTCGTACAAGAGCTCCTCCTCGGCGCGCCGCCCGTGGACGCCCGGCAAGCCGAAACGTCCGGGCGACCGCCGCGGCCCGCGCACGCGCGCCCCGGAGCGCGGCGGACGTGCGGGACGACGCGAGAAGCGGCGTTAGGCTCGCGCGACGGGTCGCGCCCACCCGCCCTCCCGGCCGATGACGCCTGCCCTCGCGCCGCTGCCGATCGATGTCGTGCTGCCCGAGCTCGTGGCCGCGCTGCGGGCTGGTCCCTGCGCGGTGCTGCGCGCGCCGACGGGCGCGGGCAAGACCACGCGCGTGCCGCCGGCCTTGCTCGATGCGGGCTTGGCGGGCAGCGGCGCGGTCGTGATGCTCGAGCCGCGGCGCGTGGCGGCGCGCGCGGCGGCGCGACGCATGGCGGAGGAGCGCGGCTGCGAGCTGGGCGGCGAGGTCGGCTTCCAGGTGCGCTTCGAGCGCCGCGCCAGCCGCGCGACGCGCATCCTGGTGCTGACCGAGGGTCTGCTCGTGCGGCGCCTCGTGGACGATCCGCTGCTGGAGGGCGTGGGCGTGCTGATCCTCGACGAGTTCCACGAGCGCAACCTGGACACGGATCTCGCGCTGGCGCTGGCGCGGCGCGTGCAGCTCGAGGCGCGGCCGGAGCTCAAGCTCGTGGTCATGTCGGCCACCATCGATGCGCTCGAGATCGCGCGCTGGCTGGGCGACGCGCCGGTGATCGTGAGCGAGGGCCGGCTGCACCCGGTCGAGGTCGAGCACCTCGAGCGCGACGACGCGCGGCCCCTGCACGTGCAGGTCGCCTCCGGAGTGGGGCGCGCGCTCGAGCGCACGCCCGGCGACGTGCTGGTCTTCCTGCCGGGGGTGGGCGAGATCCGGCGCGCGCGCGACGAGCTGGCGGGCCTGGCGCAGCGCCGCGGGCTCGCGCTGGCGGAGCTGTACGGCGATCTGCCGCTCGAGGAGCAGGATCGCGCGCTGCGGCCGGGCGCGCGGCGCCGCATCGTGCTCGCCACCAACGTGGCCGAGACCTCGGTCACGGTCGCGGGCGTCACCGCGGTGGTCGACTCGGGCCTGGCGCGCGTGGCGCGCTACGACCCGGGCGTGGGGCTCGACCGGCTCGAGCTCGAGCGCATCTCGCGCGCCTCGGCCGAGCAGCGCGCCGGGCGCGCGGGCCGCACGGCGCCGGGGCTCGCGCTGCGCCTGTGGACCGAGCGCGAGCAGCGCTCGCTGGCCGAGCGCGGCGAGCCCGAGATCCGCCGCGTGGACCTGGCGGGTCCGCTGCTCACGCTGCTGGTCTTCGGCGAGACCGAGCTGGCGGCCTTCCCGTGGTTCGAGGCGCCCTCGGCCGCGGCCCAGGAGCAGGCGCTCGCGCTCCTGCGCCGGCTGGGCGCGCTCGATGCGCGCGGCCTCAGCGCGCGCGGGCGCGCCCTGGCGCGCCTTCCGGTCCATCCGCGCATCGCGGCGCTCCTCTTGGAGGCCCACGCGCGCGGCGCGCTCGAGCTCGGCGCCTGCGCGGCGGCGCTCTTGCAGGAGCGCGATCCGTTCGTGCGCGGCGCGCGCCGCGGTGGCAGCGGGCTCGGCTCGGACGTGCTCGAGCGCGCGCTCGCGCTGCGCGACTTCGCCGAGGGCGGGCGCGCGTCCCAGGGCGAGCTCAACCCTGCTGCTCTCAATCCCGGCGCGGCGCGCTTCGCGGTGCGCGTGGCCGAGTCGCTGCGCAGCGACGTCGTGCGCGCGCTCGGACCGGAGCCCGCGGGCGAGCTCGGCGAGGCCGAGGCCTTCGAGCGCGCCGTGCTCGCGGCCTACGCCGACCGCCTGGCACGCCGGCGCGAGCCGGGCTCGCCGCGCGGCGTGATGGTCGGCGGGCGCGGCGTGGTGCTGGCGCGCGAGAGCGCGCTCACCGATGCCGAGCTCTTCTGCTGCGTCGAGCTCGACGCCGGCAAGAGCGAGGCGCTCGTGCGCCAGGCCTCGGCGGTCGAGCGCGCCTGGCTGGATCCGGCCTGGATCCGCAGCGAGGCCAGCTCGGGCCTGGACGCGGCCAGCGGGCGCGTGGTCGCGCTGCGGCGCACGCTCTTCGACGACCTGGTGCTGGACGAGGTCGAGACCGGCGTGGTGGACGACGAGCTGGCCGGGCGCGCGCTGGCCGCGGCCGCGGCCGGCGACCTCGCGCGCTGGCTGCCGCTGGACCAGCCCGAGACGGCGCAGTTCCTGGCGCGCGTGCGCTCGCTCGGCGCCTGGCTGCCGGAACTGGCGCTGCCGAGCTTCGAGGCGGCCGAGCTCGCCGCGCTCTTGCCCGAGCACGCCTTCGGCGCGCGCTCGCTGGCCGAGCTGAAGAAGCGCGACCTGGCCGCCTTCCTGCGCTCCAAGCTCACCTTCGAGCAACAGCGCGCGCTCGAGCGCGAGGCGCCGGAGACGCTGGCCGTCCCGAGCGGCTCGCACATCCGCCTCGTCTACGAGCCCGGCCGTCCGCCCGTGCTCGCGGCGCGCATCCAGGAACTCTTCGGCCTGGCCGAGACGCCCAAGGTCGCGCGCGGGCGCGTCAGCGTGCTGCTCCATCTGCTGGCGCCCAACCACCGCCCGCAGCAGGTCACCGACGACCTCGTGAGCTTCTGGAACGGCGCCTACCACCAGATCAAGAACGAGCTGCGCCGCCGCTACCCGCGCCACGCCTGGCCCGACGATCCGTGGAACGCCACGCCCGAGCGGCGCCCGAAGCGCCGGCGCTAGCCGCCGCGCGCGACTCTCAGTCGCGGCGCATCGTCACCACCGTCGTCCAGTCACCCAGGTCCCGCGCCTGCACGAGCCAGCCGGGCTTGTGGAACGCGAGCACCTCGGGCTCGGCCTCCAGGCTGAGCAACGCGAGCCCGGAGGCGTCGCTCGTGGCCACGGGGCGTCCGTCGGCGAGTACCTCGACTCCCGCGAGCGGGTTGCCGGCGATGCCGCTCCCGTGGGGGAAGGCGGGATCGGCCCCGACCTCGACGAAGAGGAGCGCGTGCCCCCAGCCGGGCTCGAGGCGCGGGACGACCGGGCCGCTCGCGGGCGGGTCGCCGCTTGCCGGCCGTCGGCCTTCCGCGAGCACGAACCAGCGCTCCACGTCCGCCCGGGAGAATCCCTGCTCGAAGAACCAGCGACCGTGAAAGCGGACGAAGGTCGAGCCGCTCTCCACGTCCTCGGGCCATTGGACCTCGAAGGCCGGACGAGTTCCGCTGGCCTCGAAGACGAGGCCCGTCTCGGGCGGGGACACGCGCATGGACTCCGGCTCGTAGCGCCGGCCATCGTAGGCCAGGGGCACGAGCCGGTAGCCGCCGGGCGGCACGTCGGCGAAGACGAACTCGAACACGCCGGGACGACCCCGCTCGATCGTGCTGGCGCGCGCGAGCAGCGTGCCGTCGAGGTCGAGCAGCAGGACGGTGCCCGTGTTCTCCCCGCGGGCGCAGCGCATCTCTCCGCGGATCTCGCCGCCGCCCGCGGCGCGGAGCTCGAGCTCGCCGAGCTCGTTCGGGCCGCGCGCGACGAGGATGCGCCGCTCGCCGTGCGCGAAGCCGCGCCGCAGCGCCAGGACGTAGCGCCCCGGACTCAGGCCCTCGATGCGCACCTCGCCCGGCTTGCGCGTCTCCGAGACGGCCTCCTCGTCCGCCGGGTTCTCGCCCGCCAGCGTCACGTGCACGCCCGCGAGCAGATCCCCGGCGCGGTCGACGACGCGGAAGCTCACGAAGGTGGGCCAGCGCACGGCCAGGTTCCATTCCTCGCCCGCGGCCGGCTCGAAGAACGTCTCGAGCTCGTCCGCCACCGTGCCCGAGGGTCGCAGGACCGTGGCCAGCACGACCCCGCGCGGGAAGGCCGCCGCGCTCACGAAGGTGCCGTCCGGGGCGGTCACGACCCGCTCCTTGACCGCCAGATCGCCGGAGCGCAGGTGCAGCGTCAGGAGTTCGTCGAGCGGAGCGGTGGTGCCCTTGATCCAGAGGCGCCCACGCACCGGGGCCTTGCGCGGCGGGGCCCGAGGGCCCACGCGCGGCGCGGACTCGCGCGTGGCCGTCGGCGCGCTCTCCACGAGTCCGTCGGGCACGGGTGCGATCGCTGCGCGGAGCGCGACCGGCGTCTGCGCGGCCTCTGGCGACGCGCTGTGCGCCACGTGGGTCGCGCGCTGCCGCTCCCGTCCGGCACCGCCGACGAGGGTGTACACGACGAACGCGCCGAGCAATCCGCCCAGCACGAGTCCGGCGCCCACGCCCGTCTTCGCGAGCGGCGAGGTCGTCGCGACGGTGGCGAGCGCGCCCGGCGCGCCGATCCACGGCGCGAACGCGGTCAGCCAGCGCTCGCGCTCGCCGCAGAAGCGCCGGTCCAGGTCCGCCCGCAGGAGCTCGAGCGCCTGCTTCAGCCGCCAGCGCACCGTCCCCGCGGGCGTGCCCTGGCGCCGGCCGATCGCCTGCGAGTCGAGACCCTGCACGTAGCGCAGGACGACCGTCGTGCGCAGCGGCTCGGGCAGGCGCAGCACGGCCTCGACCAGGACCCGCTGCGTGTCGAGCACCTCGGCAGCGGTGCGCGGATCCACAGGCTCCGCGGCCGGAGCCGCGGCCTCGTGCGTCCGCCGACGCGCCTCCCCGCGCCGGAAGTTGGCGGCCAGCCGGCGCGCAACGCGCGCGAGCCACGGCCGCGCCGGGCCGTCCGCGGGCGGATGCCGCAGCGCGGCGAGCCAGGTCGCCTGCACCAGGTCCTCGGCGGCGTCCTCGCCCGCGACCAGGCGCCGCGCGAGGCACCGCAGCCAGCTCGATTCCGCCAGCAGTTCTTCGAGCGCGAGCGGAGGCACGGGCATGGGCCCCATTACACACCGGCCGCCTGCGGGCCGTTGGCGGCGCCTGACGCCCGTTGCGGATCAGGACCCGGTCGGCGCCCCGACCTGCAGCACGAGGTCGGCCGTGTCGCCGTCGCCGTTCAGGTCCACCCCCAGCTGATCCTCGCTCGCCAGGTGGATCAGACGCCCTCCGGCGCCGAGCCGCGTGTTCTCGAGCGAGTCGAACGACCAGGGCGCGAGGGCCGTGAGGGTGTGGTCCGGCAGGTGGTAGCGCAGCAAGAGCACGTCGAGCTGGTCGCCGTCGCCGTTCCAGTCGCGATGGCTCGCGAACTCGAAGCCCCACAGGAGCGCGTCCTCGTCCTGGACGTCCAGC
>CAZWAY010000071.1:0-27233 GCA_964631945.1 uncultured Planctomycetaceae bacterium | reverse complement strand
TCCTTCGACGTCTACGAGGCCTACGAGGCCGACTACAAGGAGGAGTGTGCGGACCTCGGCAAGGACCAGCACCTGGTCAACTACTTCATCGTCGGCCACCCCGGCACGAGCATGCAGGACGCGGTGTTCCTGTTCGAGAAGCTGCTGGAGCGCAACTACTCGCCCGAGCAGGTGCAGGAGTTCATCCCGCTGCCGATGACGCGTGCCGGCGTGCAGTACGTGACCGGCAAGGATCCGCTCACGCTCGAGGAGCTGTACGTGCCGCGCGGCGGGCGCGAGCGACGCCTGCAGAAGGCGCTCGTGCGCTGGAAGGACCCGGCCAACCGGAAGCTCGTGCACGAGGCCCTGACCCTGGCCGGGCGCACCGACCTGATCCCGGCCTTCGAGCAGGGCCTGCGGAACCCGCAGCGCCAGCGCCGGGTGGCGCGGGCCGAGATCGAGGATCTCGACACCTGCGGCTGAGGGGGACGCCCGCGTGGGCGTCTAGTTGGCGATGCGCTCGCGGAACTCGAGCGTCACCGGATCGATGCGCACCTTCTCGCCGGTCGCGACCAGGTTGGCGACGCGCACCTTGATGCCGTTGACGAGCATGGCGTCCTTCAGGCCCGAGCTGCCACCGCCGCGGATCGGGGGCGCGGTCTCCTTGACCTCGACGATGACCGAGGCCGGCGGCGAGATCGAGATCAGCTGGCCATTGACCAGGAAGCCGACGTAGCTCTCGCTGCCCCACACCAGCGCGTCCTTGGCGGCCTCGCTCGCGCAGCGGTACTCCGTGCCGTCCTCGTCGTAGAAGACCTCCTCGGGGCCGTCCGAGTAGGAGTGCGAGAGCTCGACCTTCTCGTTCTCGAGGAACTCGAACTTGCTGTCGCCCTGTTCCTTGAGCTCCTGCACGCGCCCGGTCTTCAGGTCCTTGAGCGTGACGAAGATGTACTGGCGCCGGTCGTTGCGCATGATGCTCCACTCGACCACGGTGCAGATGCGGTTTTCGTGGCTGACGAGGTGACCCTTGCGGAGGTCGACGGCGTTGATCTGCATGGCGGTGTGGGGGCCGGTCGTCCGGCGCGGCGGAGAATAGGGGATGGGGAGGCGGAGCGGTCGCGCTAGTGGGCGTGTCCGCCCAGGCCGTGTACGTGCCCGTGCGCGAGCTCCTCGTGGGTGGCCGCGCGCACGTCCAGGATCTTGCCCGTGAAGTGCAGGTCCATTCCGGCCAGCGGATGGTTGCCGTCGAGCGTGACCTGCTCGCCCTTCAGCGCCACCACGGTCACGATCAGGTCGCCCTCGGGGCTCTGGGCCTTGAGCTGCGCCCCGACCTCGAGCTCGACGCGCGGGGGCAGCTGGGTGCGCGCCACCGTGTGCACCAGGGCCTCGTCGCGCGGGCCGTAGGCCTCGTCGGGCGCCACGTGGACGTCGAAACGGTCGCCCTTCTTCTTGCCCTCGAGCTTGCGCTCGAGCCCCGGCACCAGCGCCTCGGTCCCCTGCACGTAGGCCAGGGGCTCGCCGCCCTCCGAGGTGTCGAGCACCTCGCCGTCCGGGGCGGTCAGCGTGTACTCGATCGTCACAACGGCGTCCTTGGCGACTTGCATCGGGGAATCCTCGCGGTTCAGACTCGAGGCGATCCCCGAGACGGGTGGGTGCGGCGGGTAGAAAGGGCGAGGATTCTGTCACGCCGGCCGCGCTCCGGCACGAAGAAAGGTGCCCTCCTGGCCCAGCCGGGGCCGAAACTAGCGCGCCGGGCGGAAGGCGCGCGCCAGGGTCAGGTCCTGGTCGGCGTAGGAAGGGCCGCCGCGCCCGCTGCCGTAGGGTCGTTCCGGCGTGCCGGTGGTGCGGAAGAACTTCAGCCGGAAGAAGACCTGGCCCTCCTCGACCAGGAACGGCAGGTCGTGGGCGCGCACCTCGAGCACGGCCGGGGTCCCGCGCGCCGCGCGCGTCTCGCAGCCGAAGCCCGAGTCGAAGAAGCCCGCGTAGTTGTTGCGCAGCTCGCCGATGCCCACGTCCACGGGCAGCATCTCGGCCGCGAGGTCGAGCGGCACGCGGATGCGCTCGCGGCTGGCGAAGAGGTAGAAGCGTCCGGGCGCCAGCACGCAGTGCCCGTCCTCGGCGCGCACCGGCTCCCAGAAGTCCTCGCAGGCATGCGCGCCGGTCGCGCGGAACTCGACCACCTCGCGCGTGCGCGCCGCGCGCCAGCCGCACGGGTCGCGCCGCGCGAGCCCGATGCGCAGCAGCAGTCCGCCGTCGTCGTCGAAGCGCAGCTCGCGCGCGGACAGCGGGCGTGAGTCCTCGAAGCACAGCGCCTCGGCGCGGCAGCGCTCGAACAGCTCGCCCGTGCTCAGGGCCGCCGGGCCACGCGCCAGGCGCACCTGGCACAGCCGGTCGCCGCGCCACAGGCGCACCGCGAAGGACAGCGGCGCCACCTCCAGCCACGGTCGCCCGCGGTAGCCGGCCGGGGCCTCGTCGAAGCGCGGGAAGCCCGGCACCAGCACGCGCGTGAACAAATCGGTGCGCCCGGTCGAGCTGCGCGGGTTGAAGCGCGCCGTCAGGTCGGCCGGGAGGTCGAGCTCCTCCTCCAGCGGCACCAGGTAGATCGCGCCCTTCTCGAGCACGCCGCCCTGCTCCAGCGACACCGACGAGGTCGAGAGCTGCCCCAGGCGCTCCTCGATCGAGACGTGCTCCGGCAGGAAGCCGGCGCGGATGCGGTGGGCCACCGGGCCGAGGCGCAGGTCGAAGCTGGCGGGCTGGAGTTGCTCGCGCGTGAACGGGGCCGCCCCGGGCGTGAGCCTGAGCGCGCTGTCGAGCAGCGGCGCGAGTTCGTGGTCCACCAGGATGCCCGCGCGCGTCATCGCGGCCCGCTCCCGCGCGTGCCTCCGGAGGCGGGCTCGTCGCCGCCGGCATCGTCGGAGTCGTCCCCGCCGTAGCCCAGCGCGCGCAGCGCCGCGCGCTGGTCGTCGGGCATCGGCGCGAGCTCGTGCGCGGCCGGGAAGCTGCGCGTCCCGAGCGCCTCGGCCTTCAGGCGCTTGAAGGCCAGCGGATCGAAGGGCTGGAAGTCGAGCTCGAGCGGATCGCGCTCGAGGTCCACGCGCATGCAGCCCAGGCCCTTGTGGCGCAGGAACTTCTCGGGCCAGCGCACGACGTACTCCTCGGGCAGGTACGTGCCGGCGATCAGGCGCTCGCGCGGCAGCGGGCCGAGCAGCGAGCGCCCCGCCAGGCTCTCGTCGGGCGCCAGCCCGGCGAGCTCCAGGACCGTCGGCACGATGTCGCCGAGGTGCACCGGCGCGCTCACGCGCGTGCCGGCGTGCGCGCCGTGCGGGTGGCGCACGATCAGCGGCACGTGCAGACCCTCCTGGGTCAGGTCGCCGTGGCCCGTGAGCTTGCCGCGCTGCGCCAGGGCCTCGCCGTGGTCGGACGTGACGATCACCAGCGTGTCGGCGAGGTAGCCCTGACGCTCGAGCTCCGCGAACAAGAGCTCGAGGTTCGCGTCCACATGGCGGATGCCGCCGTCGTAGAGCGCCACCAGGGCCGCGCGCTGCTCGTCGTCGAGCAGACCCTGTGACTGCCACAGCACGTCGGGCGGGATCTTGGGCAGCTTGTCGGCCGCGCCCGGCATGAAGATGTCCTGGTACGGCGGGGGCGAGGCGTAGAGCACGTGGGCACCGGTCGCGATCGGGCCGTCGTGCACGTCGAACAGGTGCAGGAACAGGAACCAGGGCCGCGCGCGGTCCAGCCGCGCGAGCTCCTGCAGCGCCAGCGCGCGCGCTTCCTCGACCGAGCCGTGCGCGCGGAACACGTCGAAACCGCGCGCGAAGCCGAAGCGCGGATCGACCCAGGACGGGTAGTAGAGACCCAGCGTCTGGTAGCCGGCGGCCCGCAGGCGCTCGGCCAGGAGCGGGATCTCGGGCGCCAGCGCGAGGTGTTCCTCCAGCACGCCGTGCTGGGCCGGGAACAGGCCGGTCAGCATGGTCATGTGCGCGACCAGGGTCCACGGCGCGGGCGTGAAGGCGTGCTCGTAGACCACGGCCTCGCGCGCGAAGCGGTCCAGGAAGGGCGTCGTGTCGCGCGCGTAGCCGTAGGTCCCGACGTGGTCGGCGCGCAGCGTGTCGATCGAGATCAGGATCACCGCCGGCGGCCGCGCGGCCGTGCCGCACGCGCCGGCGAGCAGGCCGAGCAGGCCGGCGAGGCCCACGAGCGCCGGGGAGGAACGGGTCGGCATGGACGGGCCGATCACCGTAGCGACCCGCCGCGGCGGGCGGAACCCTGACCGCGCGCCCCTAGTGGCTCCGGCGCGAGCCCGCTAGACTCCGACGCCCTTCGACGTCCGGGCGCAGACGTCCGGGCGCACGAGTCCCGCGAGCCAGTCCATGAAGATCCACGAGTTCCAGGCCAAGGAGCTGCTGCGCCGCTTCGGCGCGGCCGTGCCGGCGGGCCGCGAGTGCAAGAGTCCCGACGAAGCCGCGCGCGCGTTCCAGGAGCTCGAGAGCGCGGTGTGCGTGGTCAAGGCCCAGATCCACGCCGGCGGGCGCGGCAAGGCGGGCGGCGTGAAGCTCGTGCGCAGCGCCGACGAGGCGCGCGCCGCCGCGGCCGGGATGCTCGGCGTGCGCATGAAGACCTACCAGACCGGACCCGAGGGTCAGCTGGTCCGGCGCCTGTGGGTCGAGCAGGGCTCGGCCATCGACCGGGAGTTCTACGCCGGGATCGCCCTCGATCGCGAGCTGCAGCTGCCGGTCCTGATGTGCTCGTCCGAGGGTGGCGTCGAGATCGAGAAGGTCGCGCACGAGCACCCCGAGAAGATCCAGAAGCAGGCCTTCTCGCCCACCAAGGGCCTGGCCGACGCGGACGCCAAGCGGCTCGCGACCGGCATCGGTCTGGTCGGCGCGAGCGCGGACAAGGGCGCCGCCTTCCTCAAGGCCCTGGCCAGGGCCTTCGTCGAGCTCGATTGCTCGCTGGCCGAGATCAACCCGCTGGTGACCACCAAGTCGGGCGAGGTCCTGGCGCTCGACGCCAAGCTCAACTTCGACTCCAACGCGCTCTTCCGGCACGAGGACGTGCTGGCCCTGCGCGACCTGGACGAGGAGGACCCCAAGGAGGTCGAGGCCTCGAAGCACGACCTCTCCTACATCGCGCTCGACGGCAGCATCGGCTGCATGGTCAACGGCGCCGGACTGGCCATGGCCACCATGGACGTGATCCAGCTCAACGGAGCCGCGCCCGCGAACTTCCTCGACGTCGGCGGGGGCGCCACCAAGGAGAAGGTCACCGAGGCCTTCAAGATCCTGCTCAGCGACACCAGGGTGCGCGGCGTGCTGGTCAACATCTTCGGCGGCATCATGAAGTGCGACGTGATCGCCGAGGGCGTGATCGCGGCCGTCAAGCAGGTGCAGCTCGGCGTGCCCCTGGTGGTGCGCCTGGAGGGCACGAACGTCGAGAAGGGCAAGGCCCTGCTCGAGAAATCCGGGCTCCCGATCATCACCGCCAGCGACCTGGACGACGCCGCCAAGAAGATCACCGCCGCCGTGAAGGGGAAGACGTAGCCATGGCCATCTGGGTCGACGCGCACACCAAGGTCCTGTGCCAGGGCTTCACCGGGAAGCACGGCACGTTCCACTCCGAGCAGGCCCTGGCCTACGGCACCAGGCTCGTCGGCGGGATCACGCCCGGCAAGGGCGGCAGCACGCACCTCGGCTTGCCGGTGTTCGAGAACGTCAAGGACGCCAAGAAGGCCACGGGGGCGACGGCGAGCGTGATCTACGTGCCGCCCAGGTTCGCCGCGGCCGCGATCCTCGAGGGCGCCGAGGCCGGGCTCGAGCTGGTGGTGTGCATCACCGAGGGCATCCCGGTGCTCGACATGGTGAAGGTCATGGAACGCCTGCGCGCCTCGAAGACGCGCCTGATCGGCCCGAACTGCCCCGGCATCATCACGCCCGGCAGCGCGGCCGGGCAGGGCTGCAAGATCGGGATCATGCCGGGCTACATCCACAAGGCCGGACGGGTGGGGGTGGTCTCGCGCTCCGGCACGCTCACCTACGAGGCCGTGTGGCAGCTCACCTCGCGCGGCATCGGCCAGTCGACCTGCATCGGCATCGGTGGCGACCCGGTCAACGGCACGAACTTCATCGACTGCCTGGCGGCCTTCAACGCCGACCCGGGCACCGACGGCATCGTGATGATCGGCGAGATCGGCGGCTCGGCCGAGGAGCAGGCCGCCGAGTACATCCACTCCGAGGTCAAGAAGCCGGTGGTCGGCTTCATCGCCGGAGTCACCGCGCCCCCGGGCCGGCGCATGGGCCATGCCGGCGCGATCATCTCGGGCGGCAAGGGCACGGCCAAGGACAAGATCGCCGCGCTCGAGCGCGCCGGCGTGCACGTCACGCCCAGCCCGGCACGCCTGGGCGAGACGATGGAGCAGGCCCTAAAGAAGGCCGGCCTGCTGCGCCCGGCCGGCGCGCGCGCCTGAAGCAGGCATCAAGCCGGGCCCGTCGTGCGGCCGATGCCTGGTCCGTGACCGACCCTCGGCTCGCCGCGCTCGACGCGCGCCACCCGGAGAACCACGGCGTGCTCGCTTACCTCGCGGCCGGAGCCGCGGCGCGCGAGCCGATCCAGCGTCCGTCGGCCGTCCCGGATCCCTACCAGGGTTGCGGTTGCCATCCCGACGTCGTCGAGCGTCTGTGGGACGGCCTGGGGCGCGAGCTGCCGCGCGCCGCACGCGCGCTCGTGTTCGGCACGCCGGCGCTGGTGCACGCTTCGGCGGGGATCGTGCTGGCCTTGGGCCTCGGGACGAGCTACGCGTTGCGACTCTCCGCCGCGGCCCTGGCCGAGCGCGCCGGTCGCTCACTCGCGCGCGCACACACCTTTCGCGACGCCGGTGTGCACCTCGATCTGACCCGCTGGGGCCCGCGCTGGCGCTTCGGTGCCTACCTCGTGGACGAGCCCGCCTGGCTCACGGCCGCGGCCGCCGAGTTCGGCGCGTAGGCTCCGGGCGCACGCGCGGGGTCCCGGCACGAACCACATTCTGATAGCGTCTCGCCCGTGCTTCCGGGGCGACTCTCGGCCTGTCCAGTGTGCGCGCTCGTGCACGCGCTGCCGGCGCTGGCCGAGGGCGAGTGCGCGCGCTGCGTGCGCTGCGGGGCGCGCGTGGCGGACGTGCGTCCGAGCGGGGCACGCAACGCGCGCGCCTGGCACGCCACGGTCGCGGCGCTGTTGCTCTATCCGCTGGCGGTGAGCCTGCCGATCCTGCGCCTCGAGCGCCTGGGACGAGTGAGCGAGAGCTCGGTCTGGTCCGGCAGCCTCGGCCTGATCAGCGAGGGCAAGCTGGCGGTCGGCCTGCTGGTGTTCCTGTGCTCGATCGTGGTGCCGTTCCTGAAGCTCGCCACGCTGGCGCTGCTGCTCGGGCGGCCCGCGCGCCTCAGGGAGCGCCAGCGCGCGCACGCCTGGCGCGCGCTCGAGTTCGCGGGGCGCTGGGGCATGCTCGACGTGCTGCTGGTCTCGATCCTGGTGGCCTGGCTGGAGCTCGGGGCCTGGGTCACGGTCACGCCCGGGCCGGCCGCGGTGGCCTTCGGTGCGTGCGTGCTGTGCAGCCTGCTGGCGAGCGCCTGGTTCGACCCGCACGCGCTGTGGACGCGCGCCGGCGGGCCCCGCGCGGGGGCGCTCGCATGAGCTCGGCCGAGGCTCCGCCGCTGGCGCGCGTCGAGCGCGACGCGCGTTCGCGCTGGACGCTGCTGCTGCCGTTGCTCGCGCTGGCGCTGGTGGCCTGGCTGCTGCGCGCGGCCTGGCAGGAGCGCGGCCCGCGCATCCGCGTGCTCGCGCGCGACGGCCACGGACTGGAGCCGGGCGACGCCCTGCGCCACCGCGGCATCGAGGTGGGCCGGGTCGAGACGGTCGAGCTCGGAGCCGGGGCCGAGCAGGTCGTGCTCGGCGTGCGCCTGGCGCGCTCGGCGCGCGACCTGGCCCGCGGTGGTGCGCGCTTCTGGATCGCGCGACCCGTGCTGGGCGTGGAGGGCGTGCGCGGCCTCGAGACCGCGCTGGGCTCGCGCTACCTGGCGGTCCTGCCGGGTCCGGCCACGGCCCCGCTGCAGCGCGAGTTCACGGCGCTCGAGGAGCCGCCCCTGTTCGAGGCCGAGGATCCCGCGGCCCTGGAGATCGTGCTCCTGGCCGACGCGCGCGGCGGACTCGCGCGCGGCGCGCCCGTGCTCTACCGCGGCATCGCGATCGGCACGCTGGTGTCGGTGGCGCTGGCCGGAGACGCCACGGCGGTCGAGGCGCGCGCACGCATCCAGCCCGAGCAGGCCGAACTCGTGCGCGCCGACTCGCGCTTCTACCGCGCACGCGGGGCCGAGTTCTCGCTCGGGCTCGGCGGGCTGGAGCTCGCGGTCGAGTCGTTGCAGACGCTGTGGCTCGGCGGCGTGGCCCTCGCCACCCCGACCCACCCGGGCGTGCGCGCGGCCACGGGGCAGCGTTTCGCGCTCGCCGACGAGCCCGAGGAGGAGTGGCGCACCTGGCGGCCGGCGCTCGCGCTCGGGGACGCGCGGCTGCCGGAAGAGGCGCGCTTGCCCGAGCGCGTCTGGGGGCGGCTCTCCTACCAGCCGCGCGGCTGGTTCAAGCGCGCCCGCGCGCGCGGCGGCTGGCTGGTGCGGGGCGCGGGCGAGCTCGTCGGCCCGGCCGATCTGCTGCTCGCGCCGGAGGCCGCCGAGCCGGGCAGCGCGGTGCTGGAGCTGGCCGGCGAGCGCCTCGCGCTGGAGGCGGCACCGCTGTGGAGCGACGGCGAGCTCGCCCGCCGCGCGCTGCCGGGTGGGCCCGCGCACCTGCCGCAGGGTGCGGGCCGGCTGCGCGCGCCGGAGGACCTGCTCGTGTGCGCCGACCCGGCCCTGGCGCCGATGGCGGTGGCGGCCGAGCACCTCGTGGCGGACGGGCCGGCCTGGCGGGTCACGGGGGGGCTGGCCCTGGACGAGCGCTGGCACGGAGCCGTGGTGCTGACCCGCGCCGAGGGCGGCTGGGTCGGTCTGCTCCTGGTGGTCGCGGGCGAAGGGCGGATCGTGTCGCTGCCTGGCCCCTAGTCGCCCCGGGTTCGGCGTGATGGCCCGCCCTGCCGCCCCGATGCCGGGCGGGTATCCTTGCGAATCCTCGGTCCGGCCCGCTCCGGCCGGCAAGCGTTTCCCTCTCCCGCGGCGCACCATGGAACACACAGCTCTGCAGTCGGCCGAGGCCCCTGGACGGTACATGCGGCTCCTGGGGCGCGAGGAGTTCGCGCGCCTGATGGGGGCCTGCATCGAGACCGTGCTCGAGCGTCGCGGCGGTCTGGCGGCGGGCGAGGCCCGCCGGCTGCGCTGGGAGACGCTGCGCAGCTTCTCGGGCTTGCTGGCGGCGCGCACGCGGCGCGTGCGCGCGGTGACGAAGAGCGAGTGCCTGGCCGAGCTCGAGCGCACCCACGGTGCGCTGCTGCGCGAGCGCGTGCGCAACACCAGCGAGCTGGCCGGGATCGAGCAGGAGCTCGCCCAGGCGCGCGGCGACGCGCGCACGGCGGTGCTGACGCCCGCGGAGGAACACAGCCTCGAGACCGCGCTGGCGGCCGATCTGCGGGCGCTGCTGGCCAGCACCGAACCCGAGGCGGAGCTCGCGCGCGTGCTGCTGCGCGAGGGCCAGCGGCGGCGCACCGCCCTGGCCGGGGTCGTGGCGCGCGAGCGCGCGCGCATCGACCAGCTCGAGCGCCGCCTCGTCAAGCTGCGCGCCGCGCAGACGGAGATGGAGGCCGCCCTGGCCGAGCTCGCGCGGCGGGCCGAGATCGACGGCGGTCTGCCCTCGATCTACCGCAGCGTGCAGGGGCTGGCCAACGCCGAGTCACAGCGCGAGGCCAAGGCCACCATGCTGGCGCGCATCTTCGCGGAGAACCTGGTGCTGCAGAACAAGGTCGTCGTGCCGCAGGCCAGCGCCCACCCGGTGGTGCCGGTCGCCCTGGTGGCGCAGCAGAAGAGCGCGTAGACCAGCGGGGGTGGCCTACTCGCGCTCGGGGCGCTCGCCGGGCTCGGCCGGCGGGTCGTCGTCGGCGCCGCCGTAGCCGAGGCCCTTGAGCGTTTCGATCAGCTCCGGCTCGGGCAGCTGGAAGCGCGCGGGGAAGGTGAGGCCGCTCGGATCGGCGGCCTCGGCCAGGCAACGCTCCACTTCGGCGCTGTCGCGCCGCAGCGGCCGGGCCTCGCGCGGATCCGCGCCCAGGTCGAACAGGCTCTGGGCCGGGCCCGGTTCGCGGTAGCGCACGAACTTGAGACCGGCGTGCACCACGGCCTCCTCGAAGCGGTGGAAGGCCGAGTTGCGCGCGTACAGACAGCGCTCGTCGCCGTCGTAGGGCGCGCCGTGGATGGCGGCCAGCAGGCTGCGTCCGGGCACGCCCGCGTGGGGTGGGGCGCCGACCCATTCGAGCAGGGTCGGGGTCACGTCGATGTTGACGCAGGGCTGCGTCAGCACGCGGCCCACCGGCACGTCCTTGCCGGGCAGCACGTAGAACGGGATGCGCAGGTTGAAGTCGTGCAGCGAGGCCTTGCGCTGGCGCCAGGGCCTGCGCTCGCCGAGCTCGAGGTCGTCGCCCTCGTCCTGACCGTGGTCGCTGGTCACCACGAAGACGAGCTCGTTTCCGTAGCGCGCCGAGAAGTAGTCGTAGAGCTCGCGGATGCGTCCGTCCACGTAGCGCACCGCGGCTTCGTAGCTGGACTCGAAGGGCGCGTCCTTCCAGCGCTCGGGGCCCTCGGCGCGTCCGTGCACGTCGATGTAGTGCACGTAGGTGAACTCCGGGCCCGTCCGCGGTGTCGCGTCGTAGTGGGCGCGCACGGCCGCGTTGACCGAATCGGAGTACATGCGCTCGGTCCACACCAGCTTGCCGAGTCCACGCAGCGGGCCCTGGTTGTGGATGAAGCTCGCGTCGTAGTGGTCGAAGGCGCGATACACCGGGTTCCACTCGTGCAGGAACGGGTTGGTGACGAAGCCCGCCGTGCGGTAGCCGGCCGCGTGCAGGGAACGCGGCAAGAGCGGCACGCCCTCGTCGAAGGTCGACAGCAGGCCGCCCTCCTGGTTGCCGTCGGCGCCGTGCTGCTGCGGGTACAGCCCGGAGAACAGGCTGATCACCGAGGGATAGGTCCAGGGCGCGACCGCGCGCATGGCCTCGAAGCGCACGCCGCCCTCGGCCAGCGCGCGCGTCTGGTCCAGCCAGCGCTCGGCCGAGTCCTGGCGCAGCTGGTCGACCAGCACCAGCACCACGTTCGGCCGTGCGGGTGCGCGCTCGCTGCAGCCGGCCAGCAGCGCGCCAGCGCACAGGACGAGCAGAGCATGGCGGGACATCGCGCGATCATCCGCTACGCCGAGCGGCGCGACAAGGTTGGCGCCGGGCACCAACCCGCGCGCGCCGACGGCGTAGCGCTCTTTGGATTCGCTCCTCGCGCGCCCTACACTCGCCCCCCTCATCCGGCATGGAGTCGAGCGAACGAATGGCCAGGGCCTCCCGGGGCGGCGCGGCTCCAGAGGTCGGCCCAGCCGCGAGCAGCGGCGCGCATCCGGCCGCGATGCGCCTCGAGCTCGGCCTGCCGGGCCGCCCGGGCTGGCGCGGCGAGCTCCTGATCCTGGCGTTCTTCGTGCTCGCGACGGCGCTGCTCACCTGGCCGATGGTGGCGACGCTCGGGCAAGCCACGGGCACGCGCGGCGACTACCTCGGCAACCTGTGGAACGCGTGGTGGGTGAAGCACACGCTCGGCACGGGCAGCTCGCCCTTCTGGACCGACTACCTGTACTTCCCGGAAGGGATCTCGCTGCGCCGGCACACGCTGTCGCCGCTCAACGCGCTGTCCCTGGCGGCGTTGACGAGCGTGTTCGACGCGCACCAGGCCTTCAGCCTGCTGGTGCTGGCGCACTTCGCGCTCTCGGCCTGGTGCGGCTCCCTGCTGGCGCGCTACGTCACGGGCAGCACGGCCGGAGGGGTGCTGGGCGGGCTGGTCTACAGCTTCTGCCCGTTCCACTACTTCTATCTGTGCCAGATCAACGTGTTCAGCTTCGAGTTCATGCCGCTCGCGCTGCTCTTCTTCCTGCGCTACGCGCGCGAAGGGCAGCGGCGGGACCTGCTGGGCGTGTTGCTGGCGCTGGTCGGGATGGCGGCCACGATCGAGTACTACGTGGTCTACACCTACCTCGCGCTGTTCGTGCTGGCGCTGTGCGCGCGCGGCTGGGCGCGCGAGATCGCCGCGCGTCTCCTCTGGCGCCGCCTGGCGCTGGCGGGCCTGCTGGGGGCCGTGGGAGTCACGCTGACGGCGCTGCCCCTGCTCAGCGCGGCCCTGACGGAGCCCGGGCGCTGGGAGGGCACCGGCTTCCAGCCGGCAGAGATGATCCGCTTCAACGACCTCCTGGGTTTCTTCTGGGTCGGTGGGCCGGAGAGGAGCACGGTCTCGTGGCCCACCATGCTCGGGTACTCGACGATCGCGCTGCTGCTGCTCGGCTGGCGCCGCGTGTGGAAGCACTGGCCGTGGCTCGTGACCGGCGCGGTGCTGTGGGTCCTGTCGCTCGGCAAGGAGCTCTCGGTGGGAGGCGAGAAGACCGGCCTGCCACTGCCCTACGCGGTGTTCCCGCACCTCCCGGTGCTCTCGCTGCTGCGCAAGAGCGACCGCTTCTTCATGGTGGTGCAGCTCGTCACGGGCGTGGCCGTGGCCGCGGCCTGGGCCGACCTCGGCGCGCGCGTCTCCTCGCGCCGGCTGCGTGCCCTGCTCTGGGGCGCGTGCGCCGTGTCGACGATGGTCGAGCTCTCCGGCGTGCCCTTCGAACGCTTCGAGATCCGCACCTCGCCCGGGCTCGCCGTGCTGCACGACGATGCCACGGTCACGGCCGTGATGGAGCTCCCGCCCGAGCAGCGCCATCTGATGAACGCGCGCACGAACTACTACCAGACCGTGCACGAGAAGAAGACCACGCTCGGCTACACCACCAGCACGGCCGTCTCGCCGCTGCACGATCGGCGCCTGAACACGCTGCTCAACCTGCACTACCAGTTGATCATGGGGCAGAACCGCGATCTGGTCGGGCTGGCCGCGCACCTCGGGGTCCAGCGCGTGGTGCACTACAAGTCGCGGCTCGACAAACGCCCGCTCGAGGCGCAGATCGACGGCGCCACGCTGTGGAAGCCGTTCTTCGCCTGGCGGCGTCCGTTGCTGCGCGTGCGCGCGGTGGGCGAGTTCGTCGAACAGCCGTACTCCGCGCCGGTGTGGCAGGAGATCGAGCTGCGCCTGACGGGTGCCCTGGGCGCGCCGCTCTACGAGGACGACTTCATGGCCGTTTTCCCGGTTCCGGAGTCGCGATGAGCGCGAGGCCCGAGCTCTCGGTCGTGCTGCCGTGCCTGAACGAGGGCTCGCACCTGGCGCGCTCGCTCGAGACGCTGGCGGGCGTTCTGGCGGGGCTCGGACTCGCCTACGAGCTGGTGGTGATCGACGACGGTTCGAGCGACGACACCTGGGCCGTGCTGACGCGCTACGCGCAGGCGCACCCGGAGCTGCGCGCCTTCCGGCTCTCGCGGCGCTTCGGCAAGGAGCTGGCGCTGGCCGCCGGGCTGGAGCACGCGCGCGGCCAGGCCGTGCTGGTGATGGACGCCGATCTGCAGCACCCGCCGAGCCTGATCCCGGCCATGCTGCGGGCCTGGCGCGAGGAGCACTTCGACGTGGTCGAGGCCGTCAAGGTGCGCCGCGGCGAGGAGCCGCCCCTGGCGCGCCTCGGGGCGCGGCTCTTCTACCCGCTCTTCCGGCGGCTCTCCGGCTTCGACCTCGAGGGTGCTTCGGACTTCAAGCTCATCGACCGGCGCGTGCTCGACGCCTGGGCCGCGATGGGCGAGCGCAACGTGTTCTTCCGCGGCATGTCGGCCTGGCTCGGCTTCCGGCGCAAGCAGCTCGAGTTCGAGGTCGCGCCGCGCGCGGGCGGCAGCTCGAGCTGGAGCGCGTGGCGCCTCCTGCGCCTGGCGCTCAACGGGATCACGGCCTTCTCCTCGGCCCCGATCCACCTGATCACCGCGATGGGGCTGGTGTTCCTGGCCTTCGCCGTGCTGCTCGGCCTGCACACGCTCTACGGCAAGCTGGTGGGCCACTCGGCGACGGGTTTCACGACCGTGATCGTGCTGGTGCTGATGGTCGGCAGCCTGATCCTGATCGCGCTGGGCGTGATCGGCCTCTACGTCGCGCGCATCTACGACGAGGTCAAGGGCCGGCCGCGCTACGTGATCCAGGGCGAACTCGGGCCCTCCGAGGGGCGGGGATCCGCCGAGCGCGTGCCCTGAAGTCGGACGGCCGCGCCGCCCAGCGCGGTTTTTCGCGCTTGCCCGGAACTCGGCCGGCGCTCGTCCCGTCCCGCGACCGTCCCCACTCGGCTCCACGCCACTCCACACCACGAAAGCCACCTTGGGATCCCGAGTCCGGGCGCGTACCATTTGGGACGTCCCTGCGGAGCCACAACGATGACGATCATGGACGGTCAATCGACGGCGGAACGGGCGCGCCTCGGTGCGCTGGAACGAGGCGGCCTCGATCACGAGCAGCTCGCCGCGCAGTACGGCTGGGTGCGCTCGGTCGCGCGCAACCTGGTGCGCGATCCGTGGGGCGCCGAGGACGTGACCCAGGAGACGCTGCTGGCCGCGCTGGCCGCGCCGCCGCCGGACGTGCCCGACGATCAGCGCCTGCGCGCCTGGCTCGGGCGCGTGGCCTTCAACCTCTCGCGTCTCGGCGTGCGCCAGGGGGCGCGCCGCCGGGCGCGCGAGGTGCGCGTGGCGCGCGCCGAGGCCATGCCCTCGGTCAGCGACGAGCTCGAGGCGCGGGCCACCGTGAACGGTCTTTCGCGCGCCATCGCCGAGCTGTCCGAGCCCGACCGCCGCGTGGTCCTGATGCGCTACTTCGACGGGCACTCGACGGCCGAGATCGCCGCGCACCTGGGCGTGAGCGAACTGGCCGTGCGCAAGCGGCTGTGGCGCGCGCGCAACAAGCTGCGCGTCGCGCTGGAGCCCGAGCGTCGCAGCGGACAGTTCCTCGCGTTCCTGTGCGCGCGCATCTGGAACGAAAGCGCGCTGCCGGCCCCCGCCCGCGGGGCCGGTTGGAGCAAGGCGCTCAGCGGTCTGGCCGCGAGCCTGGCGGTGTGCGCGGGTGCGACCTGGTGGTGGGGGACGGCCCCGCGCGGTGCTGAGCTCGCGGTGGCGAGCGTGGCCCAGCTCGACCCCGACGCCCGGACCGTGCTCGAGCCCGGCCTGTCGGGTGTCCAGCCCACGCCCGCGCGCCCGCTCGGCGGGCCGGATGCCTTGCCTTCGAGGCGTTCCTGGGTGCCGCCCCTTCCGCGCATTCCGCCCTCCGAGCCCAGCGAGCAGGAGGAAGAGGAACTCGTGAGCGCGCTCGATGCCGAGGGTTTCGTGCTCGATCTCGACGGGCGCGCCCAGCCGGGCCTGGAGGTGCTCGCGGCCGCGAGTCTCGTGCCCGCGGACGGGTCTCCCGGCGCGAGCGCGCCCGGCCGCGCGGTACTGGCCACGACCGACGCGCTGGGGGGCTTCCGGATCCCCGCGCAGGACCTGCCGGGGCGCACGGACGCGCCCCTGGTGCTGGAAGCGCGCGGGGCGGACCTCACCACGGTCGTGCGCGCGCGCCTCACGGCGGGGCAACGCCAGCCGGGTCTGATCCTGGTGGCCGCGGCCCTGGATCTGGCCGGACGCGTGCTCGACGAGGACGGGGTCGCCCTCGACGCGGCCCACCTCGAGCTGCGCTGCGACGCCACGGCCTTCGCACGCATCGAGCACCCGCTCCGACTCGACTCGGCCGTGCTGTGCGCCTTCGGGACCGACGTCGCCGGCCGCTTCGAGCGCGCTGCGCTGCCGCGTGCCGCGGGCCTGAGCCTGCACATCGAGTGCCCCGGCTACGAACCGCTCGAGCGCGCGACGCTCGAACTCGGGCGCGAGGAGCTGTTCGTGCTGCGCCCGACGCCGGTCGTGGCCGAGCTGAGCGGCACGGTCTACCGCCAGGACGGTCGCATGGCCGCGGGCGCGACCGTGCGCCTGGCGCGCGCCAGCACCACCACCGACACCGAGGGCCGCTTCCGCCTGCCGCTGCGGGGCGTTCGCGCGGATTCGCCGCTCGAGGCCAGCGACAAGAACGCCTCGCCGACGCGCGTGCCCGACTTCGGTTCGCGCTTCCTCGCCGGCCAGGTGGGCTCGGTGGACATCGTGCTCGGGGAGGAATTCGACCTCGTGGAGGGCCAGCTGGTCGGTCCGTCCTCCGTAGGCTGGCTGGTGGCCGCCTATCCAGAGCAGGGCGTCACGCTCGACGAGAAGGGACGTGAGGTGCCCTCCGCACTGGCCCACAGCGACGCGGCCGGCGGCTTCTCGTTCTCGCTCCCGAGCGGCCGCTACTCGCTGCGTGCCCTGGCTCCGGACGCGATCCAGGTCGCCCGGCGCGATGGTCTGGACTCCCGCAGCGGGGCCTGGGAGCTCGAGCTCCCGGCGCGCACCGGGCTGGCTTCGTTGAACGGGACCGTGCACAGCGACGAGGGCCAGCTCCTGGCTGGCGCGCGCGTCGCGGTCGCGGTCCTGGTGGACGGTGCGTCCGGACGGCGCAGCCTGCCCTGGGGCCACGTCGCCAGCGGGTCGCTGGGCGACTTCGCCTTCCCGCGCGATCCCGAACTCGCCGTCGAGCTCGCCGTCGAAGCCGACGAGACGACCAGCGCGCAGACGAGCGACTCCACTTCGCAGGGCTTCAGCGGGGGCCTGTTCGTGGCCGCCCTCCAGGCGCGCGCGGCGCTGGTCGCGCAACGCCCGGCCTGGTTGCAGGTCACGCGCAGCGGGACCGCGGCCGAGGCCTGCTCCTTGCTCGACGCCGACGGGACCGTGCTCGCCTCGCGCGGGCCGCTCGGGAGCGCGGCGAGCTTCGGGCTGCGCGAGGGCTGGAGCCCGGTGCTGGCCGTGCCCTCGTCCGTGCGCTGGCTCGAGCTGCGCGGCCCCGGAGCGGAACCCCTGCGCGTGCCGATCCAGCCGCAACCCGGCCGGCTGCTGAAGGTCAGCCCGTAGTCGTCCCCGCGGCGAGCGCCCGCGGCCGCGGCGCTCGAACCCGCGCGGCGCGCGAGTAGCATCCGCGCATGCGGCAGTCCGACTCCGAGGTCGCGCGCGGCTCGGGCCGGCGTGCGCGCACGCTCGGCTGGGTGAGCGTGGTGCTGGTGGTCGGGGTGAGCCTGTTCGGCTCGGTCCATCCCTGGTACGACCCGACCAACGACGGCTCGATGTACATCGCGACCGCGCGCTCGCTGGTGGCGGGCGAGGGCTATCGCTACCTCGGGATCCCGTTCGTGATCCGGCCGCCGGGGTTCTCGCTCCTGATCGCGCCGCTCCTGGCCTGGCGCGGGACGGACTTCCACGCGCTCAACCTGCTGGTGAGCCTGTTCGGAGCGCTGGGCGTGGTCGCGTTCCACTTCAGCCTGCGCGCGCGCCTCGGAGTCGGGCTCGCCACGCTGGTGCCGCTCGTGCTGTGGTTCGCGCCCGGCTACCAGCGCCTGTGCAACCAGGTGATGAGCGACGTTCCGGGCTGGAGCGCGCTGCTCGCCTGTCTGCTGCTCGCCGCGCGCTGGGGCCCGCGCTGGAGCGCCGGACGCGCGCTCGCGTTCGGGCTCGTGCTCGGGCTGGCCACGCTGCTGCGCTCGGGCAACCTGCTGCTCGCGCCGGCCCTGGTGGGGACCTGGTTGCTCGCGCAACGCATGCCGCTCGGCGCCTGGCTCGCGCGCAGCGCCTGGCTCGCGCTCGGCGCCGCGCTCGTGCTCGGTCCCTGGGCCCTGCGCAACCGTGCGGTCGCGGCGCCGCCACCGGCCGACCAGACGCTCTTGTACTCGTACTCGACCGGCATGTGGCACACCGACATGGGCGACCCGCGTTCGCCGCGCGTGCCGCTGGACGAGCTGCTCGCGCGCGTGCCCAAGCAGGGCCGCAAGCTCTTGCACACCCTGGGGACCGGCCTGGGCGAGGGCCCGGCGCAACCCTGGACCTTGCCGCTCGCCTGGATCCTGATCGCGGCCACGCTGCTGCAGGCCGTGCGCCGGCGTGGCGCGGAGGAGCTGTTCGCGCTGGCCACGCTGGGAGTGGTGGCGGTCTACTTCGGATACGCCGGACGGCTGCTGCTGCCGGTGTTCGCGTTCGCCCTGGCGGCCCTGGTCGAGCTGGTGCGCGATGGCGTCGCGCGCCTGGCAGGGGCGCGCTCCGGGATCGCGGCCGGCGCCCTGGTGTGCCTGGCCTGGCTGGCCGGCCAGTGGAAGCCGCGCGCGGACTGGCCCGAGATCGAGGCCCTGCACCGCGCCTACGCGGCCACGGCCGCGCAGGTCAACGCGCGCCTCGCACCCGGCGCGCGCCTCGGCGCCTGGCGCGGCTGGCACCACGCGGTCTTCCTCAAACGACCGGTCTATTCCTTCGAGCAGGCCTGCGAGCGCGCCGCTTCGCCGCTCGCGGCCGAGACGCTGATCGAGACGTACGCGATCGACACGCTGCTCCTGAGCGAGCTCGGGCTGCCGCCCTCGGTGCAACGCGCGGAGCGCGCCTTCGCGGCCTGGGTGGCGCAGCGCTACGGCTCCGCCGAGCGCGGGCTGGTCGAAGTGCGCTGAGGCCGGCGCCTCCTCGCGCGCGGGGACGGGCTACCTTTCCAGACGAGGGCTCCCCTTCCCCGATCCCTCACGGCCGGAACATGTTTCGAGCTCTCCCCGAGCGGATTGGCCAGGCGTGCCTGCGCCCCGTGGCCCTGATGGCCGCGCTGCACGCGGCGGCCTGCGGTGGCGGCGGAGGCGGCGGCATGCCCATCCTGGTGCGTTTCGAAGCGGATCTCTTGCACGGCGAGGCTCCGCTCCAGGTGAGCTTCCGCGATCTCTCGAGCGGCCCGCTCACCAGCTGGAGCTGGGACTTCGGCGACGGGACGCTCACGGACGAGCGCAACCCGACCCACACCTACCCGGCCGAGGGCCGCTACGACGTGGTCCTGACGGTGCGCGGGCCGGGCGGAACGCAGCGGCTCGCGCGCCCCGGCCTGATCGAGGTCCAGCGCGCTTCCCGGGACGCGCTCGCCTACGGGATGAACCCGAGCTTCCAGCGCTGGACGAGCCGCGAGATCCTGTTCGCCGACGCGATGATGCGCGCGACGGAGTTCCTGATCGTGCGCGCGGGCCAGCTGACGCTGGAAGGCGCGCCGCTCGTGCCGCTGGGCGAGAGTCCGCCGCGCCGCGCCGAGGGCTGGCCCGACTTCTCCGCGCTCGCGCCCGGCGAGAGCGCCGGGGCCTGGTTGTTCGGAGGCATGGACGGAACCCTGCCCGACGGCCGTAGCGAGCCCTGGGTCCTGACCTGGGAGGGCACGGGTCAGTGCGCGCTCCTGGGTTCGGCCGTGGTGCGCGACGAGCGCCGCGCGCCGCGGCGCATCGAGGTCTTCGTCGATCCGACGGTCGGCAACGGGAACGGCACGGTGGGGCTGTGGATCACGAGCTCGAGCGCGGCCGATCCCGTGCGCAACGTGCACGTGTGGCTGCCCGGGACCTACGCCGCGCGTCCGCTCTTCTGGCCGCCCTACATCGAGCGCGTGCAGGCCATGAACCACGGCGCCGGACCGCGCGTGTGGCGCACGCTGGACTGGACGCGCGTCAACGACTACGGCGCCACCGATCCACCGCTGCCCTTCCGCTTCGACCTGGCCGGGACCATCCGGCCCGCCAGTCCGAGCCAGGGCACGCGCCGCGGCCTGTGCCCGGAGTTCCAGGCCGCCTTCTGCAACCTCGTGGGGGCCGACCTGCACTTCCAGGTCCCGCACCGCACGGACCAGATGAGCGCCGCGGACTACGAGCTCTTCCTGCGCGACGTGTTCACGCGCCTGCGCGACGGTTCGCCGGCCGTGAGCGGGATCAACGCCGGGCGGCCCTTCGCCGGGCTCGCGCAGGGGCTCGAGCTGACGCTGGAGTACTCGAACGAGGTCTGGAACGCGGTCCCGGCCAACCGCTGGCTGCAGCGCCAGGCCGCACAGCGCGGACTCGGACTGCACGAGACGATCGCCGAGGAGCTGCAGTTCGTGTGGCGCGTGGCGGACGAGGTCTTCGCCGGCCAGCGCACGGTGCGCCGCTTCGTGGGCGGTTTCGTGGCCCAGTCGGACTTCGTGCGCCGCATCCTGGAGGCCCTGCCGCCGGGTACGCGCGTGGACGCGCTCGGCCCCTCGTGCTACTTCCGGCCGCGCCCGGCCGCGATCGCGCAGTGGTTGCGGGACGCGCGCCCGGGCAGCTGCCCGAATTGCCCGACGCCGGAGGAGGTGATCGCCGCGGCCTGGGCCTCGCTCGACGAGCTGCGGCCGTTGCTGCGCGCGCACCACGAGCTCGCGCAGGGCTACACCAACCCCGACGGTTCCCACCCGCGGCTCGAGCTCTACGAGTGCGGCCAGGCCTTCGACGCCCGCGGTGAGCCCTGGGGTCCGGCCGCGCGCGCGGCCCAGGCCTTGCCCGGGCTCTACGCGCTGATGGTCGAGGGCCTCGTGCCGATGCTGGTGGAGGAGGGCGTCGAGGTCGTGAACTGGTACAGCTTCATGACCGATCCCGACCCGAGCCAGGGCGTGGACGTGGGCTTCGGCATCTGGAACGACATGCAGCAGGGGCTGACCCTGCCGGTGGTCGAGCCGTACCTGGACGAGGGCGCGCCCAAGGCCGCCGCCGTCTATCGCGGGTCGCCGCAGCGCTAGTCGAGAGGTCGGGGAGGCGCAGGCTCGCCTCCAGCGCGCGCTACTTGCGGGGCGGCAGGATGCGCAGCGCGGCGCCCACGCTCACGTTCCAGCCGTCGCCGTCGATGTCGGGTGTGTTGGTGAAGCGACCGTCGATGCCGCTCGAGGTCTCGTAGCGCACGAAACGGTAGATGCCCTGACCGAAGAACACGACCCAGGGCAGGGTGTAGAGCGCGGCGCCCGCGCCGACGTTGACCACGACCCCGTTCTGGATCTCGGCGTCCTCGAAGACCGTGCCGGTGGCCTGATCGGTCGAGCCGTTGTCGACCTCGGCCCGGCTCCAGCCCAGACCGAGGATCCCGTAGGGCTGGATCGGGCTGTGCTCCCAGAAGTAGTGGCGCCAGTTCAGGTCGAGATCGTGGAAGGTGGTGTCGTGCTGGCGTGGCGAGCCGCTGAAGGTGCCGTCGTGCTCGGTGAGCGCGTACTGCACGAGCAGCTCGTTCATGTGCCAGCGGTACGAGAGGTACAGACCGATGCCGCCGCCCACGTCGAGGTCGGGCACGAGGATCAGGTCGGTCGGGCCGGCCAGGGCCAGATCGCCGTCGAAGTCGCCCAGCGGCTGCGCGGTGATCAGGGCGCCGCCGAGGTAGAGCCCGCTCGAGGGCCAGATCCGGGGCGGTTCGACCGCGCGTGGCACGCGCATGGCGTCGTTGTCGTCGAGCGCGGCCGGGGCGGGCGCGCTGCTCACGAGTTCGGGGCTGGCCAGCGAGAAGCCCGGCATGGGGGCCGGGCGCGCGGGGCTGGCGCAGGCGCCGAGCAGGACGAGGAGCGGGGCGAGCCGGAAGGCGGGCGAGACGGGACCCTTCATGGGCAGTGCGTGGGGCGGGGGACGGAGCCGCTCGGGGGCGGCGCGGGGTTGCTCGTCGGCTGTTTCGGCCCGCGACCGGAGGGAGGGTCGGAGAAAAAGTCCGGGGCGATTCGGCCCGCGGCTCGGGAACGAGCGGCGCGCGGTTGCCTACCCGGCCAGTCGAGGCCAAGCTCGATTCGACCCGATGCGCGCGTCCCCCCTGGTGTTCGCCGGCCTGATGTCCCTGGCGAGCTGCGCCGGGGGCGTGCGGGAGAGCGGGCCGCCGGCGCCGGCCGAGCGCGGGCACGAGCGCGGGTACGAGCGCATGCAGTGGTGGCGCGAGGCGCGCTTCGGACTGTTCGTGCACTGGGGGCTGTACGCGCTCCCGGCCGGCGAGTGGCAGGGCGAGCGCGGCCATGGCGAGTGGATCCGCGACAGCGCGCGCATCCCGCGCGCGGAGTACGAACGCCTGCAGGCGCGCTTCGACCCGCAGCGCTTCGATGCCGATGCGTGGGTCGCGCTCGCGCGCGAGGCGGGCATGCGCTACCTGGTGGTCACGAGCAAGCACCACGACGGCTTCTGCCTGTTCGATTCGGCCGAGACCGAGTGGGACGTGATGGCGACGCCCTTCCGGCGCGACGTGCTGGCCGAACTCTCGGCCGCCTGCGCGCGCGGCGGGGTGCGCTTCTGTGCCTACCACTCGATCATGGACTGGCACCACCCGGACTACCTGCCACGCCGGCCGTGGGAGAGCGAGCGAGCCAGCGCCGGCGCCGACTTCGAGCGCTACCAGGACTACCTGCACGCGCAGGTCGCCGAGCTGATCACGAAGTACCACCCGGGCGTGCTGTGGTTCGACGGCGAGTGGGAGAACACCTGGAACCATGCGCGCGGGGTCGAGCTCTACGAGCTGTGCCGCTCGCTGGATCCGGCCCTGATCGTCAACAACCGCGTGGACGTGCACCGCGGCGGCATGGCGGGCTTCTCCGGGGCGCGCGAGGCCGTGGGCGACTTCGGCACGCCCGAGCAGGAGATCCCGGCCGGCGGGTTACCCGGCGTGGACTGGGAGACCTGCATGACGATGAACGACCACTGGGGCTGGAACGCCGCCGACCGCGCCTGGAAGTCGGTCGAGACCCTGGTGCGCGACCTGATCGACGTGGCCTCGAAGGGCGGGAACTTCCTGCTCAACGTGGGACCGAAGGCGGATGGCAGCTTCCCGGACGAGGCGGTCGAGCGGCTGCGCGGCATCGGCGCCTGGATGGCGCGGCACGGCGAGGCGATCCACGGCACGAGCGCGAGCCCGTTCGAGCCGTTCGCGTGGGGGCGCTGCACGGTGAAGCGCAACGGCGCCGATTCGACCCTGTACCTGCACGTGTTCCAGCGCCCGGCCGACGGGCGCCTCGTGTTGCCGGGGCTCGGCAACGAGCCGCTCTCGGCCGGCTGGCTGGCGGGCGCGCGGCTCCTCTTGCCGGTGCGGCGCGAGGGCACGGACGTCGTCGTCGAACTACCCGCGGCGCTCCCGGACCCGATCGCGTCGGTGGTGACGCTCGGGATCGCGGGTGAGCCGCTCGTCTACCGCGCGCCGGAGATCGTGGCCGAGTCGGACATCTTCGTGCGCCCGCTCGCCGTCTCCATCGAGGTGGAGGCAGGACTCGAGGTGCGTTGGACCCTCGATGGCAGCGCGCCGGGACCGAACTCCGAGCGCTATTCGCGGCCGTTCGAACTCACCCAGACCAGCGTCGTGCGTGCGCGGGCCTTCCACGAGGGCAACGCCGCCTCGTCCATCGTCACGCGGCGCTTCGAACGTGTGACTGCCCGTCGCTACGGGGAACTGATCGTGAACCAGGCACCTCGGATCGAGGTCCGACGGTACCGGGGAGACTGGGACGCCTTGCCGGACTTCGATGAGCTGGCGAACTGGGAGATCCGCTTGGCCGATGCCATCGTGCTCGGGCCGGATGCGGACACGGAGCACGTCGCGCTCACCTTCGAGGGGTACTTCGAAGTGCCGGCCGATGATGTCTATCGCTTCGTTCTGGCATCGGACGACGGATCGGCCCTCTGGATCGACGACCAGCGCGTGATCGACAACGACGGCTTGCACGGCGTGCTCGAGAAGACCGGCCATGCCGCGCTCGCGAAGGGTCTGCACTGGATCGAGGTCGAGTGGTTCAACAAGACGGGTGGAGCGGAACTCGATCTGGGCTGGGCGGCCCTCGGAGGCGCGCTCGCCCCGCTCGAACCCCTCTGGCACGTGGAGTCCGAGTGACGGTCGAGTGACGGTTCAGTCGCTCGCGCCCACCACGTTCCGCAGCACGCCCAGCCCGTCGATCTCGACCTCGAGCACGTCGCCCGGGGCGAGGAACACCGGCGGCGTGCGCGCGAAGCCCACTCCGCCGGGTGTGCCGGTCGCGATCACGTCGCCGGGCTCCAGCGTGACGTGCTCGCTGATCGACTCGATCAGCGCGTCCACGCCGAAGATCAGGAGGCCCGTATTCGAGTCCTGCATCGTCGCGCCGTTCAGGCGCAGGCGGATGCCGAGCGCGTGCGGGTCCGGGACCTCGTCCGCGGTCGCTAGATACGGGCCGAAGGGCGCCAACCCGTCGCCCGACTTGGCGCGCTGCCACTGGCCGTCGAGCTTCTGGAAGTCGCGCGCCGTGAAGTCGTTGAAGCAGCAGTACCCCAGCACGTGCGCGCGGGCCTCGGCGCGCGTCACGCGCCTCGCGCGCCGCCCGATCACGAGCGCGAGCTCGGCCTCGTAGTCGAAGCGTCGGCAGCCGCGCGGGATGCGCACCGTGCCGCCCGGCGCGTTCACGCTGCTCGCGAACTTCGAGAACAGCAGCGGGCGCTCGGGCAGGCTCGCGGCCATCTCGTCGGCGTGCTCGCGGTAGTTCTTGCCGATGCACACGATCTTGCCCGGGCGCGGCACGGGCGCGGCGAGCTGGACCTGCGCGCGCGCGAACACGACTCCGCGCGCCCGCAGCGCCGGGAGCTCTCCGCCGTGTTCGCAGCGCTGCGCCAGATCGCGCGCCGCGCGCAGGAACGGACCGTCGAGGTCGAAAGCGGCGTTGAAGCCGGGGCCGGCGTCGAGCGCGAGCGCGGGGCTGGTGAGATCGAGCAGCGCCCGTCCCTGCTCGAGCCAGAGCCCCGCACGGGGCTCTCCGTCCCCGTGGCTGAAGGCGACGAGCTTCATGCGTCCGCGCGCGCCGGATCAGGGCGCCAGCAGCACCTTGGTGCAGCGCTCGCGCTTCTGATCGAAGATCTCGTAGCCGCGTGGCGCCTCCTCCAGCGTCATGCGATGCGAGAACATCCCGCCCAGGTCGAGCTGACGCGCGCGCAGCTTGGTGAGCACGCGTTCCATGTAGGCGCGCGCCGGCGCGCGCCCGGCGCGGTAGGTCAGGTTCTTGTCGTACAGCTGGCCCGGCGTGATCGCGAGGTGTGGCTCGTTGTGGACTCCAGGGGCCGAGATCGCGCCGCCCAGGCGCACGAGTTCGTAGGCGAGCGCGCTGGCCTGCGGACTGCCCACCACCTCCAGCACGACGTCGGCGCCGCGCCCATCCGTGGCGGCGCGCACTTTGGCCGGCAGGTCCCGGCTTCCCAACTCCAGCGGGGTGGCGCCGAAGCGCGCGGCGAGCTCGAGTCGTTCGGGCACCGAGTCGACCGCCAGCACCGCGCCCGCGCCGAGATCGAGGGCCCCCAGCACCGCGCACAGCCCGACCGGGCCGCAGCCGAGCACGACCACGGTGTCGCCGCGCTGGACGCCACCGTTCTCGGCGCAATGGAAGCCGGTCGCGAGCACGTCGCCGGCCAGCAGGGCCTGCTCGGCGGGCACGTCGGCCGGCAGCTCCACCAGCGTCGCGTCGGCCAGCGGCACGCGCACGTACTCGGCCTGACCGCCGTGCAGACCGTGTCCCGCCTGGACCCAGCCGAAGAGCTGACTCCGCTCGCAGCGGCTCGTCAGGCCGCGCCGACAGGCGAAGCACTGGCCGCAGCTCGTGCTGAAGGGGCTCACCACGCGCGCTCCATTGCGCCAGCGCCGCACCTCGGACCCGTGCTCGACCACCGTGCCCAGGAACTCGTGTCCCATGACGGTGCCGGCATCGAGGCCGGCCTCGACGCCGCGGAAGACGTGCAGGTCCGAGCCGCAGATCGCGCCCAGCTCGACGCGCAGGATCACGTCGGAGGCAGCCTCGATGCGTGGCTCGGGCACGCTCTCGCAACGGAGTTCGAACGGGGCGTGGAAGGCGACGGCGCGCATCGGAGAGGGTGCAGGGCCCGGTCAGGGTAGCGGAGCGACGTGCTCGGAGCAGCTCCGGCTTGCGCGCGGGGGGCGGCTCGGGGAGATTGGGCCACTGCTCGCAGGTCCGCGGCCCCGTCCGCCTGGACCTTCCTCGTTCTCGGAGTCCGCCCATGCTTCGATCCGCCGCTCCGCTCTTCGCCCTCCCCTTGCTGGTCCTGTCGGCGAATCCCGCCTCGGCGCTGGTGCTCCAGGACGAGCTGGTGAACTGGGAGACGCCGCACGTCTCGCCGCTGGCGCTGACGGCCGACGGGGCCCGCCTCCTGGCCGTGAACACGGCCGACAACCGGCTGGAGGTCTTCGAACTCGCCTCGGGGCTGCCGGTGCACGTGGCCTCGATCCCGGTCGGCCTCGACCCGGTCTCGGTGCGCGCGCGCGGCTCGGACGAGGCCTGGGTCGTGAACCACGTCTCGGACTCGGTCAGCGTGGTCGACCTCACGCGCCTGCACGTGCGCGCCACGCTGGCGACCGACGACGAGCCCTGCGACGTGGTCTTCGCGGGCTTCCCGCGGCGCGCCTTCGTGTCGTGCTCGCAGCCGAGCACGGTGCTCGTGTTCGATCCGCTGGCGCTCGGGACGCCGCCCACGCGCCTCGCCATCCGCGGCGAGGAACCGCGCGCGCTGGCCGTGAGTCTCAACCTGCGGCGCGTCTACGTGGCGATCTTCGAGTCGGGCAACGGCACCACCGTCCTGGGCGGCGGCGCCGTGACGAACCTGGCCTTCCCGCCCAACGTCGCCAGCGACCCGGCCGGGCCGTACGGCGGTCAGAACCCGCCGCCGAACGCGGGCGCCGGCTTCGATCCGCCGCTCGCGCCGCTCCTGCCGACGCCGCCGCGGGTGGGCCTGATCGTTCGCCGCGACGGGACCGGCGCCTGGAACGACGACAATGGCGGCGACTGGACGGCGCTGGTCTCGGGACCGCAGGCGGGTCTTTCGGGACGGCCGGTGGGCTGGACGCTGCTCGACCACGACGTGGCCGTGATCGATACGGACTCGCTGGCGATCTCCTACGCCGACGGGCTGATGAACCTGAACATGGCCCTGGCGGTGCAGCCCTCGACCGGCGCGGTCACGGTGGTCGGCACCGAGGCCACCAACGAGGTGCGTTTCGAGCCCAACCTGAGCGGCACCTTCGTGCGTGCGCGCATCGCCGGCTTCCATCCGCAGCTGCCGCAGAACGTGGCGCGCGTGGACCTGAACCCGCACCTCGACTACTCGAGCGGCACCGTGCCCGAGGCGGAGCGCCTGAAGTCGCTGGGGGACCCGCGCGGGATCGTGTGGAACGAGAGCGGCACGCGTGCCTACGTCACGGGCATGGGCTCGAACAACGTGATCGTGCTCGACGAGCACGGCGCGCGCGCCGGCCTCGCGCCGACGATCCCGGTGGGCGAGGGCCCGACCGG
>CAZWAY010000070.1:0-27365 GCA_964631945.1 uncultured Planctomycetaceae bacterium | reverse complement strand
CATCCCGCCCTGCTACGTGAACGTGGGCGCGTACGTGGGCGCGGGGACGATGATCGACAGCCACGCCCTGGTCGGCTCGTGCGCCCAGCTCGGCGCGCGCGTGCACGTCTCGGCCGCGGCCCAGATCGGGGGCGTGCTCGAGCCCGCCGGCGCGCGCCCGGTGATCGTCGAGGACGAGGTCCTGGTGGGCGCGCAGTGCGGCCTGTACGAGGGCGTGCTGGTGCGCCGGCGGGCCGTGCTCGGGGCGGGCGTGATCCTGACCGGCTCGACGCGCGTCTTCGACCTGGTGCACGAGCGCGAGCTCGCGGGCACCAGCGAGCAACCGCTCGAGATCCCGGAGGGTGCCGTGCTCGTCCCCGGCAGCCGCCCGGTGACCCAGCAGCGCCCCTTCGACCTGTGGGCCACGCACCGGCACCTGCAGGTGGCTTGCGCCCTGATCGTGAAGTACCGCGACGAGCGCACCGACGCCAAGACGGCGCTCGAGGACGCGCTGCGCTGAGCTTCTCGGAGGAACCGCGGAGGCGCGGAGGGCACGGAGCCTCGCGGAGAGAAACGCCTGGGTCTGCTTGGGTCGCGGCGGGGTCGGGCTACCGGCCCGCCAGCACCGTGTCGTTCACCAGGCTCTTCACCGTGCGCACGATGCGCTCGAGCGAGAAGCCGAGCTTCTCGAACAGCACGTTGGCGGGGGCCGAGCCGCCGAAGCGGTCGAGGCCGATGGCCACGCCGCGTTCGCCGATCCAGCGCGTCCAGCCGAAGGTCGCGCCGGCCTCGATCGAGACGCGCGCGCCGATCTCGGGCGGCAGCACCGCGGCGCGGTAGGCCTCGTCCTGCTCCTCGAACAGCTCCCAGCTCGGCATCGAGACCACGCGCGCGCCGATCTTCAGCGCGGCCAGCTCCTTCTGGGCCGCCAGTGCCAGGCTCACCTCGGAGCCGGTCGCGATCAGGAGCGCGCGCAGCGCCAGGCCGGTCGGCGGCTCGGCCAGCACGTAGGCGCCGCGCTTGACGAGCTCGGCGCTCGGGAACTTCGCGCGGTCGAGCACGGGCAGGTCCTGGCGCGAGAGCACCAGCGCGGCCGGGCGCTTCTGCTCCTTCAAGGCGAGCTTCCAGCACTCGTTCGTCTCGGTGGCGTCGGCCGGGCGCAGCACCAGGAGGTTCGGCATCGCGCGCAGGGACGCGAGCTGCTCGACCGGCTGGTGCGTGGGCCCGTCCTCGCCCAGACCGATCGAGTCGTGCGTGAACACGAAGCTCACCGGCAGGTGGTTCATGGCCGCCAGGCGGATGGCCGGGCGCATGTAGTCGGCGAAGGCGAAGAAGGTGGCGGTGTAGGTGCGCGCGCCGCCGTGGTAGGCGATGCCGTTCGCGATCGAGCCCATGGCGTGCTCGCGCACGCCGTAGTGCACGTTGCGGCCCTTGCCGCTGGGACCGTCGAAGGAGCTCTCCTTGTCGAGCGCGGTCTTGGTCGAGCCGCTGAGGTCGGCGTCACCCCCGAAGAGGTGCGGGATCTTGGCCGCGAAGGCGTTCAGCGCCTTGCCGCCGGCCGTGCGCGTGGCGACCTTCGCGCCGGCGTCGAACTTGGGCGCGCCCGCGTCCCAGCCGGTGGCGTACTCGCCGGCCCAGGCGCGCTTCCACTCGGCCGCGAGCTCGGGGTGGGCCTTGGCGTAGGCCGCGAAGAGCTCGTTCCAGCGGGCGTGCGCCGCGGCGCCGCGCGCGCTGGAGCTCTGGAAGTGCTCGCGCGCCTCGGGCGGGACGAAGAAATCGCCCGGCGCCTCCCAGCCCAGGGCCTGCTTGGTCGCGGCCAGCTCCTCCTTGCCGAGCGGCGAGCCGTGGGCCGCGGCCGTGCCGGCCTTCTTGGGCGAGCCGAAGCCGATCGTGGTCTTGACCAGGATCAGGCTCGGGCGCGTGCCGTCGGCCTTGGCCGCGCGCAGGGCCCGGTCGATCGCCAGCACGTCGTGGTCGCCGTCCTGCACGAACAGGACCTGCCAGCCGTAGGCCTCGTAGCGCCTGGCCACGTCCTCGCTGAAGGCCAGCGAGCAGGGCCCGTCGAGCGACACGTCGTTCGAGTCGTACAGGTAGACCAGCTTGCCGAGCTTCAGGTGACCCGCCAGGGCCGCGGCCTCGTGCGAGAGGCCCTCCATCAGGTCGCCGTCGGAGACCAGCGCGAAGGTGTGGTGGTCGACCAGCTCGAAGCCGGGGCGGTTGAAGCGCGCGGCGAGAAAGCGCTCGGCCATCGCCATGCCGACCGCGTTGGCCGTGCCCTGTCCGAGCGGCCCGGTGGTGGCCTCGACCCCGGGCGTCATACCGTACTCGGGGTGCCCGGGCGTGCGCGAACCCCACTGGCGGAAGTTCTTCAGCTCCTCCAGCGGCAGATCGAAGCCGTACAGGTGCAGCAGCGAGTAGAGCAGCATGCTCCCGTGTCCGGCCGAGAGCACGAAGCGGTCGCGGTCGGCCCACTTCGGATCCTTGGGGTCGAACTTCAGGTGCCCCTGCCACAGCGTGTAGGCCATCGGCGCGGCGCCGAGCGGCAAGCCCGGGTGGCCCGAGTTCGCCTTCTCGACCGCGTCGATCGAGAGCGTGCGGATGGTGTTGATGCAGAGCAGATCGCGCGGGATGGAGGAGGGCATGAGGGACGGCCTGAGGTGTGGACCGGTCGATGGCGGCCAGCGCAGGATAGAGCGCGCCACGGGGCAAGGCACGCGCGTCCCGGCGGAAGCCCGAGGCGCCGGCCGTGGCGCTTGCCCCGCGTCCGAGCACGGGCGAGACTGCCGTCGCGCGCGCGGCCATGCGGAAGCTCCTGTACGTGGACATGGACAACGTCCTGGTGGACTTCTCCACGGGCATCGCGCGCCTCGATTCGCGCACGCGCCGCGAGTACGAGGGCCGGCTGGACGAGGTCCCGGGGATCTTCGCCCTCATGGAGCCCATGCGCGGCGCGCTCGCGGCCTACTCCGAGCTGTGCGCGCGCTTCGACACCTACGTGCTCTCGACCGCGCCCTGGGAGAACCCCAGCGCCTGGAGCGACAAGCTCGCGTGGGTGAAGCAGCACCTGGGCGCGCCGGCCCACAAGCGCCTGATCCTGACCCACCACAAGGACCTGAACGCCGGCGACTTCCTGGTGGACGACCGGCTCGCGAACGGCGTCGAGCGCTTCCGCGGCGAGCACATCCACTTCGGGAGCGAGCGCTTCCCGGACTGGGAGAGCGTCACCGGGTATCTGCTCGCTCGCGCTGGACCCTAGCGCAGGAAGAACAGGGAGAGGAGCTCCTAGCGTCCGGGGGTGCTCGCGCGCACGGGCCGCTCGGCGCCGACCTGGTCGAGCCAGCGGAAGAGGTCGGCCTCGAGTTCGGCGGCGCGCGCGGGCCGCTCGTCGGCCAGGTCGTGGTGTTCACCCGGGTCGGTGGCCAGGTCGTAGAGCTCGGGGCGCTCGAGCAGCCAGGAGTAGACGAGCTTCTCGTGCCCGGCGCGCAGGGCCGAGGCCATGGACTGGTGCGGGAAGTGGAAGGCCAGTTCCGCGCGCGCGAGTCCCGCGTGGCCGGTGAGCAGCGGCGTCAGATCGACTCCGTCGCACACCTCGCGCGGCGCGTGTCCGGCCAGGGCCAGGAAGGTCGGGCTGAGGTCCGTTCCGACGATGGGCACGTCGCACACCCCGTGCGCGCGCAGCGGCCCGCCCCAGGCCACGGTGGGGACGCGCAGGCCGCCCTCGTAGACGTGGCCCTTGCCGGCGCGCAAGGGCAGGTTCGAGGTGATGCGCTCGCCCGGCCGCTTTGGATTGGTGCGCTCGAATCCGCCATTGTCGGAGGTGAAGACGAGCAGGGTCCGCTCGGCCAGGCCGAGCTCCTCCAGCGCTCGACGCACGCGTCCGAGGCTCTCGTCCAGGCGCTCGATCATGGCCGCATAGGTCGGGTTGTTCTGCAGCGCCGCGGGATCGGCGCGCGCACGGCAGGCTTCGACCAGCTCGGCCGGGGCCTCGAGCGGCGTGTGCGGGGCGTAGTGGGACAGGACCAGCAGGAACGGGCGCTCGCGATTGCGCTCGAGGAATTCGAGCGCCAGGTCCGTCAGGCGGTCGGTCAGGTACGTGCCCGGCGGATCGTCGCGCAGCACGCCGGCGCCGTAGGGCGCGAAGTAGCTCGCCACCGATCCGGCCGGAGAGGCGCCGGCCTGGTAGTCGAAGCCTGCCCGCAACGGGCCGGGTGCGAGGTGCCACTTCCCGATCAGCGCGGTGTGGTAGCCCATGTCCTTCAGGCCCTGCGCCAGGGTCGGCACGTCCTCCGGCAGGCTCGTGCGCACCGTGGGTGGGACGAGCCCGCCCGGTTCCGCCTCCGCCAGGCGACTCTCCAGGTCGTCGACCGGCGTGTTCTCGCCGTACACGGAGGTGATGTGCAGCCGGGCCGGCGAGCAACCGGTGAAGAGCGCGGCGCGCGAGGGCGTGCACACCGGAGAGGCCGCATAGGCCTGCGAGAAGACGAGTCCATCGCGCGCCAGGGCGTCCAGGTTCGGCGTGTGGTGGAAGGTCGAGCCCTGGTAGCCGGCGTCGGCCCAGCCCATGTCGTCGGCCACGAACAGCACGAAGTTCGGGCGCACCGGCGCATCCGGCGCGCACGCGCTGGCCACGAGGACGAGCGCGGCGAGCGCGGACGGGGCGCAGCGCGCGCTCAATCGCGCCAGTCCTCGGCCAGGAAGCGCGAGACGCGCTCCTCGATCACCAGGTCCGGCTGCTCGCGCTCCACCCACTGCCGGAAGCGCGGGTACGAGGGCCGCATCCACAGGTAGGCCACGTGCCCGAAGGTCTCCGAGAGGAAGGGCTTGAGGGCGGTCATGTAGGAGTCGTGGAAGACCAGCACGCGGCCCGGCTTGCCGGCGCAGTCGCTGCCGGTCGAGGGCTCCGGCGGCGGGTAGATCTCGAACGGGACGGCGCAGCTCCCCGGGGTCGCGCCCCGCGGCTTGTAGGAGGTCTCGTACAGGTGGCGCTCGAGGCCCATCATGCGCGCCAGCCCGCCGCCGGCGAAGCGCCACTTCGGGATCCCGAAGTCCTCCCACGGCACAACTTGCAGGGCGGGCAGGCGCTCGGCGAGCAGCGGGCGCACGCGCTCGAGCAGCGCGCCGTAGCCGACGTAGGCCCCGTAGGAGTTCCAGTGCGGATCGTTGCGGTAGTAGAGCTCCTCGCGCTCCTTGGCCGCGCGCAGCACGGGGTTCAGGTCGAGGATCGGGACGCGAGTGCGAGCCGCGAGCGCCTCGCAGAAGCGCTCGATGCGCGAGGCGCGTTCCTTCCTGCGGCGCCACTCGGGCGGCAGGAACTCGGGGTAGACGTCGGTCTTGTCGGGCACGACCACGAGCAAGTAGGCAATGCCCTTGCGCGCGAGGGCGTCGGCCCGGCGCTCCAGCTCCTCGACCCACTTCGCCAGCTGCGCCTCGTCGAGCGGCTCGAACTGCGTCGTGCCCTCGGTCAGGTAGAGGTAGCCGTCCTGGCCGACGAGCACCTCGTCCGTGGGCGAGATCCCGAAGGCGTCGAAGCGCAGCCGCTGGTAGAGCGGCAGGAGCGCCGGGCGCAGCGCGAAGTGATCGTCCATCCAGGCCTCGAAGGCGCGCGGGAACGCGCTCAGCGCTGGCGGGCTCCAGCCCCACTCCGGCGCCGCGGCCAGCGTTCGATTCTCGCTCGGCGAGAGCGCGCGGTGCTCGCCGGTGAAGGTCGCCACCGCGGGCACGGCGAGCAGCGCCAGGAAGGCGACGCAGGTCAGGGTGTCGTCCAGGCGTGCCGTGCCCATCAGAAGCGGAAGTAGATGAAGGGGTTGTAGGTCCCGGCCGTCAGGTAGAGCAGCGTGGCCGCGAACAGGACCACCAGGGCACCGCCGCGCAGGGCCGCCAGCGGCGCGCCGCGCAGGTTGCCGTGGGCGTCCGTGAGGCGCCGCGCCAGGGCCGGCACGATCGGCAGGGCCGCGAGCGTGGCGACCAGCAGCGTCAGCGCGAGCTCGCGCTCGAGCACGCTCGCCAGGGGGATGGCCTCCACCCCGCTGCGCCCGAACAGCGCCGCGAGCATGTCGCCCGTCGCGCCCAGCGTCTCCGAGCGGAAGAGCACCCAGCCGATCCACACCACGAACAGCGTGTAGGCCCGGGCGAACAGCGCGGGCAGGCGTTCGAGCCACGCGCCCAGTCCGACCCGCTCGACGACCAGGAAACCGCCGTGCAGGCCGCCCCACAGGACGAAGTTCCAGCTCGCGCCGTGCCACAGCCCGCACAGCAGGAAGACCACCACCAGGTTGCGGTAGGTCCGCAGCGTGCCGCCGCGGCTGCCGCCGAGCGACACGTACACGTAGTCGCGGAACCAGGTGGACAGCGAGATGTGCCAGCGCCGCCAGAAGTCCCGCACCGAGCGCGCGGCGTAGGGATGGCGGAAGTTCTCGAGGAAGTGGAACCCGAACATCCAGCCCAGTCCGATGGCCATGTCCGAGTAGCCCGAGAAGTCGAAGTAGATCTGGAAGGCGTAGGCCGTGACGCCCAGCCAGGCGATTGCGGGCGAGAGTTCGGCCGGGGAGAAGGCGAAGACACGATCGGCGCAGCCCGCCAGGACGTTGGCGATCAGCACCTTCTTCGCCAGGCCGAGCACGAAGCGCCGCACGCCGCGCGCGAACCCCTGGCGGTCGAGCGTGCGCTCGACGATCTGCCGGGCCACGTCCTGGTAGCGCACGATCGGTCCCGCGATCAGCTGCGGGAACAATGCGACGTACAGCGCGACGTGCAGCGGATTGCGCTGCACCGGCGTGTCCCCGCGGTACACGTCCACCAGGTACGAGAGCGCCTGGAAGGTGTAGAACGAGATGCCGATCGGGAGGTGGATGGGCTCGAGCTCGAAGGACGTGCCCAGCAGCGCGCCGAGGTTGTCGAGCACGAAGGTGGCGTACTTGAAGACCCCGATCAGGAGCAGGTCGGCCGCGACGAACAGCGCCAGCACGTTGCGCGCGGTGCGCGCGCGCGCGCCGGCCCGGGCGCGCGCGATCAGCAGGCCGCCGGCATGGTTCAGCGCCACGGCCAGCAGCATCAGTCCCACGTACACGCCCTCGCCCCAGGCGTAGAAGGCCAGGCTGGCCAGGCACAGGAGCGCGTTGCGCGCGCCCCGCGGCACCAGGAAGTGCAGCAGCAGGACGACCGGCAGGAACGCGAACAGGAAGGTCAGCGAGCTGAAGACCATGCGTGTGCCGGTCGGGGAGCCCGGATCCTACGCCCGCGCGCGCGCGCCACAAGCGGCCGGCTCGCCCGGCCGGCCGCCCCGTCAGGCCGGGGCCCGGCGCTTGTCCGCCGGCAGGAAGCGCGCCTCGAACCAGCGGTGGCTCAGCGTGGCCACGCCGATGGCGAGCGCCGCGGTGAGCACGAAGTCGAGCGCGGGCACGACCAGGCCGAGGCGCGCGAGGCCACGCTCGGCCGCGTTGTGGCAGAGCATGTGTAGCAGGTAGATGCCGTAGCTCACCGTGCCGACGTGCACCAGCGCGGGCCGGCGCAGGAACCAGGCCAGCGCGTGGTCCTCGCGTACGACGCAGGCGGTCGCCAGCCCCGCCAGCACGAGGTGCATGAGCGGCTCGGGCGCCTGGGGAGTGCGCCACAGCACCAGCGCCAGCGCGAGCAGCGCGAGCGAGGTCCAGCGCGCCCCGCAGGCCCGCCGCAAGAGCTCGTAGCTGGCGCGCACGTGCAGCGCCAGCGCCACCAGGGCGCCCAGCAGGATCGCGGGCATCACCGAGAGCACGAAGGCGCGCACGACGCTCCCGGCCGGCAACGCCAGGTCGAGCAGGCCCGCGCGCGTCAGGTAGACCGTGGCGAGCCCGCTCACCAGCGCGGCCACGCTGGCGCGCAGGTCGAGGTGCTTCAGGTACAGCGGCCACAGCAGATAGAACTGCTCCTGGGCCGCCAGGGACCAGGCGAAGTAGAAGATCGTGCGCTCGCCCTCGAGGTCGACCAGCCAGTTCGAGGTGAAGCTGGCGAAGGCCGGCAGGTGCTCGAAGAAGGCCGCGCGCGTGGCGCCGGCGGGCTCGAGCAGCCCGACCAGGGCGACGTAGCCGAGCAGCACCGTGAAGTAGAGCGGGTACAGCCGCCGCGCGCGGCGCACGCGGAAGCGCGTGACCTCGATCGTCCCTTTCTTCTCGCGCTCGCGCACGAGCAGGGTCGTGACCAGGAAGCCGCTCAGCAGGAAGAACAGGTTGGCGCCGAAGCGTCCGGGGCCGCCCAGCGTGTGGTGCCAGACCACCGCCAGGATCCCGAGCGCGCGCAGCCCGTCGAGGGCTCCGAAGTGCCGCTGCGCCAGGTAGGCCGCGTGGGCCGTCGGCGCGGGCGCGCGCGCGGCCGAGGGCAAGGGTGTCGCGCTCGGCGCTGCGGGCGGAGCGGCCGGCGGGGCGAGCTCGGGCGAGAGCAGCGCGCCCAGCTCGCGCCCCGGCGCACCCGGCGGGAGCACCTCGCTCGGCAGCGCTTCTTGGGGCTGCGTTCCGGGCGCGCCGCGCCCTTCCTGCGGCTGGATCGCGGGTTCCTTGGCCATGCAGCAGCGAGAGGCGCCCTCATCGGCTGGCCGCGCCCCTCCGGCGAAGCCCAAACGGCCGGGCGTCCCCGCGAAACGCCCGCGCGCCAGGGCGCGTAGCCTCCGCCGATCCCCCCCGATCCGGCCCACACCCTGGCCCGAAGAAACCCCCGCCCATGAAGACCTTGCTGCTCGCCGGCCTCGCCTGGCTCCCCGTCCATCTGGCTCCGGCCGACGACCTGAAGCGCGAGCGCTTGCCGGCCGACGTCGACCTGGTCGTGCACCTCGACCTCGAGGGCCTGAAGAAGACCGAGCTGTGGCGCCACATCGCCGAGAGTGCCGAGGGCGCGGAGCTGAAGGCGGGCCTGTCCGACCTGGAAGAGCTGCGCACACGCTTCGGCATCGATCCCCTGAACGACGTGCGCGCCGTGACGCTGTTCAAGGTCGAGCAGGAAGAGGATCCGACCGTGGTGCTGTTCTCGACCACGCCCAAGGTCGACGAGGCCCTGCGGCGCTTCCAGGCCGAGTCGGGCTATGCGCGTCTGGCCGTGGGGGCCATCGAGCTGCACACCTGGAGCGATGGCGGCGAGGGCGAGAGGGTCTTCGCCTACGTCCAGACCGGGAGCGACCAGGAGCGCGTGGTCGTGCTGGCCAGCAGCCAGAAGAGCGCGCTACACGCCGCGCGCGTCCTGCGCGGCGAGGAACCCAGCCACGCGCGCAGCGGTTCGCTGCTCACGCTGACACCGGCGCGCGGCTCGTTCCTGTACCTCGCGGCCAAGAGCCTGCCGCACATCGAGGACACGCCCGCCTCCCAAGTGTTCGGATTGGCGCAGGGGATCCAGCTCGATCTGGGGGAGGCGGGCGGTTTCCTGCGCGCGCACATGGGGGTCACCACGGGTTCGCCCAAGGACGCGCTCGACATCTCCAACGTGGCCAATGGCCTGATATCGCTGGCGCGCCTGGCGGGCGGCGAGCTGGGCGACCTGCTGGAGATCCTGGCGGGGATCCGCATGAACACCCGCGGCAGCGAGGTCCAGGTCGACTTCGAGTTCGAGGTCGCGCGCCTGCTGCAGATCCTGGAGGCCCTGGACGGCGGCGGCGGCGACCACTCGGACGAGGTCGAGATCAAGTAAGGTATGCGCGGAGGCATGGACGGTACCCGCCCGACGCACAGCGCCGAGGCCCTCGCGCTCGAGGCCCAGGGTGGTTCCGTCCAGGCCTTCGAGGCCCTGGTGGCGCGCTTCGAGGCGCCGCTGTTCCGCTTCCTGTGGTTGCGCACGCGCGACGCGGCCGCGGCCGAGGACCTGACGCAGGACGCCTTCCTGCGCGCCTGGCAGAACCTCGCGCGCTACGACCCGCGCTGGCACTTCTCGACCTGGCTCTACACCCTGGCCGCGCGCCTGTGCGTGAGCGCGCGCCGCGCGCGCGGCAAGGAGCCGGCGCTCACGGGCGGCGAGTTCGAGCTCGGGGCCGTGCCGGCGGGCCTCGATCCGTCGCACGCGGCGGCCGAGCGCGACGAGGGCCGTGCGCTGTGGGAGACCGCCACGCGCATCCTGCGGCCCGAGGAGCGTTCGGCCCTGTGGCTGCGTTACGCCGAGGACCTGTCGATGGAAGAGATCGGGGCCGTGCTCGGCCGTCCGACCGTGACCGTGCGCGTGCTCCTGTTCCGAGCCCGCGGCCGGCTGGCCGCGGCCCTGACGGCGGAGGGCGAAGCGGCCGGCGGCGCGGGAGGGAACGGCACGCTCCCGCTCGCCGCGACGAACTCGCCCGCGCGCCGCACCTTCGCCGAGGAAAGCATCGGAGGATTGTCATGAACCTGCCCTTCCGCGAGCGTGATCAGGCCGGACTCGAGCGGCGCCTGCGCGCCGGCGCGAGCTCCTTCGCTCCCGCTCCGCCGCCCGAGTTGCGCGCCCGCATCCTGGCGGCGCTGCGGGCCGCCCCGCTCCGCGCGCAGCCGCCGGCGCCCGCCTCGTTGCGCGCGGATCCTCGCGGTACCTGGCTGGCCGCCGCGGCCGCCCTGTTCGTGCTCGCCAGCGCCTGGTGGCTCACGCACCGCGTTCCGCCCCAACCCGGACGCGAGCGCACCGTGGTGGCGCTGTCGCGCGGGATCCTCGGCGCCGGCACGCGCGTGCTCGCGCTGCCGGCCCAGGCCGAGGCCAGCCTGCGGATCGAGGCAGAGCGCCTGCTGTCCGACACGACGCGCGCGGCCGAGGGCCTCGTGCGCGGCTTGCCCGCGCCGTTGCGCGCCAGGCTCGAGCGCCTGTAGCGAGATCGCCGGCCGGCGCGGGCGCCAGTATCCTCTGCGCGTGGAGTCCCGGTCCAAGCTCGGCGTGCGCCGCCTGATCCTGCGCCGGGTGCTGGCGCGGCGCTGCCCGCAGTGCGGCCAGGGCAGCCTATTCCGGGCCTTCGCGCGCCTGTCGGCGGCCTGCGCCCGGTGTGGGCTCGTCTTCCGCCGCGAGCCGGGCGCGCAGACGGGCTCGATGTACCTCACCGCGGCCGTGAGCGAGGCCTTCGCGGCGGTCTTGATCTTCGTCTTCTGGTGGCTGTTCGCCTGGACGCCGCTGGTGTTCGTGCTGGTCACCGCGCCGCTGGTGCTGGCCTTCTGCGTGGCCTTCCTGCCCTTCGCCCAGGCGCTGTGGGTGGGGGTCGAGTACGCCACCGATCTCGAGGGCAGCGAGCCCTGGGCCGAGCTGCGCGAGTAGCCCCGTCCACCCGCATCGTCGCCATGCCCGAGCTGCCCGAGGTCGAGACCGTCGCGCGCGCGCTGCGTCCCGAGCTGGTCGGACGTCGGCTGGGCGCGTGCGAGGTGCGCTGGAAGCGCACCCTGGGGGGCCTCGCGCCGCGCGCCTTCGCGGCCGCGCTGGAGGGCACGCGCGTGCGCGCGGTCGAGCGGCGCGCGAAGTGGATCGTGCTCGAGCTCTCGCGCGCGCGGGCCCCGGCCGGGGTGCTGTGCGTGCACCTGCGCATGACCGGACGCCTGGCGGTGGAGCGCGCCTCCGAGCCGCCCGGCCCGTGGGAGCGCGTGCGCATCGCGCTCGACGATGGGCGCGTGCTGCGCTTCGTCGATCCGCGCAAGTTCGGGCGCGTGCGTTTCGCGCGCGAGCCCGAGGAGGTGCTGCGCGGGCTCGGACCCGAGCCGCTCGGGCCGGAATTCAGCGCCGAGTGGTTCAGCGCGGCGCTACGCGCGCGCCGCCGGCTGCTGAAGCCGCTCCTGCTCGACCAGACCTTCCTGGCCGGGCTCGGCAACATCTACGTGGACGAGTCCCTGCACCAGGCCGGCTTGCACCCGCTCACGCGCTCCGAGCGCGTCGCGCCGGCCGCGGCCGCGCGCCTGCGCACGGCGATCCGGGCCGTGCTCGCGGCCGCGATCGAGCGCGAGGGCTCGAGCTTCGACGCCTTCTACCGCACGCCCGAGGGTCGCCCGGGCAGCTACCAGCACCTGTTCCGCGTCTACGGCCGCACCGGCGAGCCGTGCCGCACGTGCGCGACGCCGATCCGCTACCTGCTCGTCGGCCAGCGCGGCACGCACGTGTGCCCGCGCTGCCAGCGGCGACCCCGGGCCGTGCGGCGTGGATCGACCCGGGCCCGTGTGGCGCTCGACGCGGCGCGCTAGCGCGCCGGCTCCGCCACGCGCTCGAGCTCGGTCCCTTGCCAGCGGAGCACGTCGTGGGCCGCGTCGTAGGTGGCCGTGAAGTCCGTGTCGCTCGTCAGGGTGGTGCCGCGGGCGCGGATCGTGCCGCCGTTGCACTCGCAGCTGCTGGTCGAGCGCGAGCCGTCCTTGGTCCAGGTGTAGCTCTTGCCGTCCTCGGAGAAGACGACCGACTCGAGCAGCAGCGCGGCCCCGGCGGTAGCTTCCGGCGCCCGCTGGCGGAACTGGGCTCCGCGCAGGCGCTCGCAGGCCGGCGGCGCCGCCGGCGCCAGCGGGGTGACGGCGGGCGCCGGATCGGCGAGGGCCGGCGAGTCGGAGGCGGGGGCGCAGCTCGGCGCCAGGAACAGGCACACGGCGAGGGCTCGGGAGACTCTCATCGGGGGCCCTTATCGAGTCGGCGGGGGCTTTCGCTGCAGTCCGACCCCCCGGACGTGGGAGCGGAGCCGGGGCCGCCGCGACCGGCGGGGCAAGGTCGAGGCCAGGGCGGTCCCCGGCGCGCGCCCTACGCCCCCGAGCGCTGGCGCCACAGCGCGGCGAGTTCGGGCACGCCCGGCCACTGCTCGGTGCACAGCGCCAGGTACAGGGTCACGTCGTCGGCGCCGAACTTGCCCTCCAGCTCCTGCACCGCGGCGGGGATCTTGGCCGGGTCGGGCTTGGCGCGCTCGATGTCCTCGATCATGCCGTCCTCGTGCGGCACGCCGGTGGCGTCGAGGAAGCCGGTGACGAGCTCCTTCTTGGTGCGCACGAGGTAGGTGCCGAAGAGCTCGTAGCACAGCTCGCCGTTCTGCTTCTGCTCGATCCAGCTCTTGGCGAGCTTGGCGCGCTTGGCCAGCGGGATCTTCTTGATCGCCTGCGGGCGGAACTTCAGCAGCTTGGCGACCTCGCCGTCGAGGGGGCCGTAGCCCTGCTGGCTGAGGGCCTCGTAGATCGCGAGGAAGCGTTCCTCGGACAGGCGGCGGAAGTGCTCGAGGACGGCCATGGTTCGTTCCTTGCTTGCGGTGGGCGCGTTCGCGGCTACGTGACCGACACGACTTCCAGCGCGAAGGTCACGGTCTCGCCCGCCAGCGGATGGTTGGCGTCGAGCACGACCTCTTCCTCGCCCACCTCGACGATGCGGAACTCGACCTCCTCGTCGGCCAGGTCCTCGGGCGCGTCCTCGAGCTCGATCGGCAGGTACTCGCCCACCGACAGCGGCATCTCGGGCGGGATCTCGGAGCGCGGCACCGACACGATCAGGCCCGCATCGATCTCGCCGAAGGCCTCGGCCGGCGGCAGCGTGACGCGCACCTTGTCGCCGGCCTGCTTGCCGGCCAGGGCCCGCTCCAGGGCCGGCGCGATCTCCTCGGCGCCGTGCACGTATTCCATCGGCTCGCCCTCCTCCGAGCTCTCGAGCATCTCGCCCCCGCGGTCGAACAGTTCGTAGCGCAGCACCACTCGGCAGCCTCGGGTGATCTTCATGGCGGCCTGTCAGGTGGTCGGTTCGACGCGGTCCGGCGTGATCAGGTACGTGTAGCTCGCGAGCCCGGCCTCGAAGCGTCGCGCCAGGGCGGCCGACTCCTCCAGGCTCATGCGGTCCTCCTCGATGGCCTGCTCGATGCGCCGGCGCAGCGTGTCGAGCAGGTCGGTGCGGAAGTACTCGACGTAGCTGAGCACTTCCTCGACGTTGTTGCCCTCGACGAAGTGCGTCAGGTGCGGGCGGCCGTCGCCGTTCGACTCGACGTGCACGACGTGCGTGTCGCCGAACAGGTTGTGCATGTCGCCCAGGATCTCCTGGTAGGCGCCCACCAGGAAGAAGCCCACGTAGTAGCGCTCGCCCTCCTTGGGCTGGTGCAGCTCGAGCGTCGGCTTGACGTCGCGCAGGTCGATGAAGCGATCGACCTTGCCGTCCGAGTCGCAGGTGATGTCGGCCAGCACGGCCCGGCGCGTGGGCTCCTCGGCCAGGCGGTGCAGCGGCAGCACCGGGAACAGCTGGCGGATGGCCCACGAGTCGGGCAGCGACTGGAACACCGAGAAGTTCATGAAGTAGGTGTCGGCCAGGTCGCGCTCGAGGTGCTCGAGGTCGTCGGGCACGTACTCCAGGCTGCGCGTGATGCGCAGGATCTTCTCGCTGGTGCGCCAGAAGAGCTCCTCGACGCGCGCACGTTCGCTGAGCGACAGCTGTCCGACGCTGAACAGCAGCATGCCCTCGTCGCGCAGCTCCTGCGCGTCGTGGTAGCACTCCAGGAAGTTCTTGGTGTTCACGCCCTCGCACACTTCGCTGATCTTCTTGATCGTGTCGTGGTCGCTCTCCTGGGCCTTGACCGCCTGGCTGCCGGTCGCGAAGTGCGTCACGCCCATGACCTCGGTCACCAGCACGGCGTGGTGCGCGGTCAGCGCGCGCCCGGACTCGGACAGGATCGTCGGCTGCGGCACGCCCACCTCGGCGCACACCTCCTTGATGTGGTAGACGACGTCGTTGGCGTATTCCTGCACGGTGTAGTTGACCGAGGACTCGTAGTCGCTCGACGAGCCGTCGTAGTCGATGCCGAGACCCCCGCCCACGTCGAGGTACTGGATCGGGGCGCCCAGCTCCACCAGACCGGTCAGCGTGCGCGCCGCCTCGCCGATGGCGGTCTTGATCGAGCGGATGCGCGTGATCTGGCTGCCGAGGTGGAAGTGCAGGAGCTTCAGGCAGTCGAGCATCTCGTGCTTCTTCAGCTCCTCGACCACCTCCACGATCTGGCGCGTGGTCAGGCCGAACTTCGAGCGGTCGCCGCCCGAGTCCTTCCAGCGTCCCGCGCCGCGCCCCGATAGCTTGGTGCGCACGCCGATGGTGGGGCGGATGCCGATCTGCTTGGAGGTCTCGAGGATCGTGGCCAGTTCCGAGAACTTCTCGACCACCAGGACCGGCTTGGTGCCCAGGCGGCTGGTGAGCAGCGCCAGCTCGACGTACTCGCGGTCCTTGTAGCCGTTGCAGATGATCAGGCGGTCCTTCTCGGCGTAGAACGACATGACCGCCAGCAACTCGGGCTTGCTGCCGACCTCGACGCCCATGCCGTGCTTGGAGCCCTCCTGCAGCAGCACGTCGACCAGGTGGCGCTGCTGGTTGACCTTGATCGGGAAGACGCAGTGGTAGGGCGCGGTGTAGCCGTACTCGGTGCGCGCGTTGTTGAAGGCTCCGTGGATCTCGCGCACGCGCGCGCGCAGGATGCCGTTGAAGCGCAGCAGGATCGGCGGCTCGACGCCGCGCCGCCGGATCTGTCCGATCAGGTCGAAGAGATCGATCTCACCCGTCTCGCTGGCGGTCCGCCCCTCGGGACGGACGATCAGGCGGCCCTGGGAATTGATGCCGAAGTAACCGCTGCCCCACTTGGCCACGTTGTAGAGGGCTTCGGCGTCGAGATGGGTCCAGTTGCTCATTCCATGCGGAGGGCGAGGGGCGCGCGCGGGAGAAAAGGTCGAGCAGTATAGACAGGCGCGAGCCGCGGCGCGGACGGACTTCGCCCTCCCGGATCCGGTCCGGCGCGCTCGGCAGGCGAGCAGGGGAGGCCTCCCGTCCCCCTGGTCCTTGCGGGAGGCCTCGGACGCACGGCCCGCTCTCGCGCTACCGGGCGGTCGTCGGCGGACTCGGACGCGTCTCCGCACCGGTGGAGAACACCTCCGAGGACCGTCGCCCGCCGCAGGACCACCCGGACCCTTCGGCCGTGCGACTCGTTCGACGCGCGTGTGCGCGGCGCGAGTTCCAAGCGCGGCCCACAAATGCGCGCGAATCTCGCCTTCCGAGGGCTCGCCCCGCTGTGGATAACCCGGGGAAAGGCTGTGGAGAGCGCCGGGCGGCGAGGCAAGATCCCGCGCGGAGACTCCCATGGCCTGCCACCCGTCCGAACTCCCCCGACTCGACGTGTCCGCCGCGGCCCGGCGCCTGGAGGGCGTGGTGCGCACGACCGGGCTCGCGCCCTTCGAGCTGGCCGACGCGCGCATCGAGCTGCGCCTCAAGCTCGAGTGCCAGCAGGAGACGAACTCCTTCAAGGCCCGCGGCGCCTGGAACCAGATCGCCCAGCTCACTCCCGCCGAACGCTCGGCCGGGGTGGTCTCGACCAGCAGCGGCAACCACGGCCGGGCCGTGGCCTGGGCCGCGCGGCGGGCCGGCGTGCGGGCCACCATCGTGATGCCGGCCAATACCTACCCGAACAAGATCGAGGCCTGCCGGGCCGAGGGCGCCGAGGTGGTGCTGCTCCCGACCCGTGCGGAGGCCGAGCGCGAGTGCGCGCGGCGGACCGCCGCCGGCGCGGTCCTGGTCCACCCCTACAAGCAGGCGCGCACGATCGAGGGCGCCGGGACGGTCGGGCTGGAGCTCGCCCGCCAGTGGCCCGAGCTCGAGGTGGCGCTGTTCCCGTGCGGCGGCGGGGGCCTGGTGGCCGGCTCGGCGCTGGCGCTGGTCCAGGAGCTCGGCGAGCGCGTGCAGGTCATCGGCGTCGAGCCCGAGGGCGCGCCCAACCTGACGCAGTCGCTCGAGGACGGCGAGGTCACGCCCCTCGAGCACATCACGACCAGCGTGCAGGGCCTCTGCCCGCTCGACACGGGCGAGCTGAACCTGGCCCTGGCCGAGCGCTTCCTGCGCGGCACGATCCTGCTGAGCGACGAGGAGATCCACGCGGGTCAGAGGGTGCTGGTGCGCGCGGGCCTGACGGTCGAGCCCGCCGGAGCGGCGGCCTACGCGGCCGTGCTGCACGACGCGCTGCCGCCGGAACTGCTCGTGGGCCGCAGCGCGACGAATCGGCTGCGCGTCGCGTGCGTGCTCTCGGGCGGCAACCCGGATCCGAAGCAGGTTGCCGCGTTGCTCGCTTAGTTAGGGGCGAGCTCGCTCGCCGTCGGTACGGCTCCGTCAGGCGCTGTCAGCGAGTCGAGCCGGGCGCCTTGGAGGTCCCGCTCGGCCCGGGCGCGCGTTCCGCGAGGAGTTCCACGATCCTCGCGGCGATCGAGAACGTGTCCGCGTACGAGATGTTTGCGGTCACGGCCACGACGATCCCGCGCTCCGGCCACGTCAGGAGCGATGTCGAGCCGCCCAGCGTGAGCTCGCCATCATGGCCCACCAGCACGGTCGGCTCGCCCGCGATCGAGACGGTCTCGAGGTCCCACCCCAGGCCGTAGCCGGTTTCTTCGCCCGAGGCCAGGCGCGCTGGTGCCTGGAGCAACCGGACGGTGGCGGCCTGCAGCAGCTTGCCGTCGGCGAGCGCCAGTCCGAAGCGCACCAGGTCGGTCGGCGTGGACAGGAACCCGCCGGCCCCCGCGAAGCAGGAGAGGTCGACGACGCTCGCCGTCTCGGGTCCGTAGTGGAGGTCCGCGTTGAGCCTCGGGTAGTAGAAGGTCACACGGTCGGGGAGCGTTTGCGCGGCCGAATCCGGAAGCGTGTCGTGCATGCCGAGCGGCGCGAAGACGCGCGCGTTCAGGAACGCGTAGAACGGTTCGCTCGCCGCGGCCTCGACCGCCGCGCTCACCAGGATCCATCCGTAGGTCGAGTACCGGAACTGGGTGCCTGGCTGGAACAGCAGCGGGTCCCCGGCAAAGCTCTGCAAGCCTTCCGACGCCCGGACGCAGTGCGCCGACGGCATGAAGTCTTCTTCGCCGCGGTAGTGCCGGACGCCGGCCACGTGCGCCATCAGCTCGCGCAGGGTCACGGGCCACGGCTTCTCCGGGAACTCCGGCACGTACGTCCGGATCGGTTCGTCGAGCCCGAGTCGCCCTTCCTCCAGCAGCAGGCCGACCGCGGCGGACGTGAGCGCGATGGAGGTGCCTCCGATCCGGAAGCGCAGGTTCGGGGCTACGGGCACCTGCTCCTCGAGATCCGCCCAGCCGAAGCCTTCGGCCCACACGACCTCACCCGCGACGCCGGCCGCCACCGACAACCCCGGGAGGTTCTGCTGCACGAGACTCGTGCGCACGAACTCTTGCCCCTGCTGGACCGCGGCGGCCCACTCCGGCGAGGGGGGCGATGCGAGGACCGAGCGCACGCCCTGCGCGTCCGGGTGCAGTGGCGTGGTGAGCCACCTGTATCCGTAGAGTCCCAGGGCCATCACGGCCAGGATCCCGATCCCGATGAGGATCAGCTCGAGCGAGCTCTGCCGCGGACCCTTCGAGGCTCGGTTCTCCATCCACGCGGGAGCGTACCTCCTCGACGCCTCCATCCAGCAATGCTGGCGGCCGCAGTGCTACTCGGACCGGTCGAACAGGGTCACGGCGTCGAGTCCGATCCCGCGCGCGGGGTCCGGCTCGTCGTCGTAGGCCGCCAGCACCGCCTCGCGCCCGCGGAAGGGCGTGAGGTCCCAGACCACGGCCGAGAGCGCGCGCTCGGCGCGCGGCAGGAACTGGCGCACGACCTCGCCGTCCACGTGCAGCTCGACGCGCGCGTCGGGGCGGCCGAAGCCCTGCACCACGAAGGCCAGCTCGTCGTGCTCGACCACGAAGGGCGCGCTCAGCAGGCGGGCCGGGCCCGAGACGTCGAGGCTCGAGGCCGTGGCTCGCCCGAGGATGAAGGCCAGGCCGAGGGCCTCGGCCGTGCGCGCGTAGGGCAGCGGGGCCGGCGCGAAGGTCTCCGTCCAGCGCGGCCCGAAGGCCGCGGACTCGAAGTCGTCGAGCACGCGCGCCTTGCTCTTGTGGACGGAACGCACGTGGTCGAGGGCCAGCCATCCGCGGCTGGAGGTGTCGAGGATGCGCAGGCTGGCCGGCATCCCGCGCCAGGCGTGCACCGGCCAGCGCACCTCGCGCATCTCGCCCGAGTTCGGCGCGGGCGCCTCCTCGAGCACGAGCAGGTCGTTGACCAGGAGCTGCAGGCGCAGACCGTGGTTCGCGCGCGCCTGGCCGCCCATGCCCAGCCAGAACGTGAGCTCGTCGAACTCGATCCGGAAGGGCGGGCTCCAGAGCTTGACGGCCCACTCGCCCGTGACGCTCTGGCTGGTGTTCAGGTAGGCGTCGCGCACGGGTTCGGCGCCCGCGCGCAGGACCTGGGGCCGACCGATGAACTGGTTCCGGCCGTACCAGCCGTGCTCCGCGCCCGGTTCGAAGTCCCAGTCCAGCTCCGACGCCAGCGGACCCGCGCTCGTCGCGGACGGGTCGCGCGCGGGCTCGAGCCACGGCTGCGCGAAGACCCCGAGCCGCTCGTGCACCACGTCCGCGCGGATGGACAGCGGGCGCGGCACCTCGCGCGCGCGCACGAATCCCGCCAGCTCCTCGGGCGCGAACAGGGCCTGCACCCCGTGGGTGCGGGTCAGCTCGAGCAGGTCGTCGCCCGGCCGCACGCCCTTGGTGATGAGCCCCTGACGATCGACGATGCGGCAGTCCGTCAGGTGCGTGAAGTAGCCGGGCTCGTCCATGCACACGACCAGGTCCAGCAGGCCGCGCGCGCGCATCCACGAGGCCATCTCCTCGTAGCCGCGCTCGCGCGTGCGATAGCTGTCCGTGGAGCGGATCAGGTGCGACTGCAGGCGCAGGTTGCCGGGCAAGAGCACCAGGCTTGCGCCCAGGAGGCCCAGCGAGACCCACGTCGGCCATGCCCTCAGGCGCACTCGGCGCAGCGCGTTGCCCCAGGCCAGCAACGCCAGGATCGAGAGCGAGAAGAAGCCCGGGACGACGTGCCAGATGCACAGGCTCGCGCCGATCCAGCCGTAGCCGAGCCACAGGCACAGCGGGTGCAGCAGGAACACCAGCGCGATCTTCCACTCCCGGCCGAGGGCGCGCAGCTGGAACGGGATCGGCGCCAGGAACGCGAGCGCCAGGCTGACGTTGAGCCAGTTCTCCTCGGGCTTCAGCGGCGCCGACAGCGGCGGGATCATGTGGCGCGGGAACATCCGGGCCGACTCCGCGAGGAACACGCGCGTCGACAGGAGCGCCTGCTTGGCGGCCAGCGTGTTCGGCAGGGGCGAGCCGAAATAGAAACTCGCGAACACCAGCCAGGGCAAGGCCAGCGCGGCCGCGATCAGCGCCGCCCGCAGCGGCCCGCGCAGCGCCGCGCGCCATTCGCCCGGGGCGAGGCGCGCGCGCTCGCCCAGCCAGGCGAGCAGGAGCAGCGGCCCGGCGAACATCACCGCGTCGTAGCGCGTGAGGAAGGCCAGGCCGATCAGGACCCCGGTCCAGCCCCAGCTGCGCCGCGAAGCGGCCAGCGCCGAGCCCAGCAGGAGCAGGCTGTAGAAGGCCGTCTCCATGCCGGACAGGTAATACGTCGCGAAGCCGCCCCACAGCGCGATCAGCGCGAACACGACGCCCAGCGCGGGGTGCGCGCGCCGTCGCAGGGTCCAGGCTCCGGCCAGGCCGACGCCCGCGATGGCCACCACCGAGAGCGCCGTGCCGGCCGAGGGGATGTCGAGGCCGAGCAGGCCCAGCCCCGTCAGGATCAGCGTGTACAGCGGCGTGGTCGTGCCCAGCACGCGCTCGCCCGGGTTGAACACGAAGCCCCGTCCGCCGGCGAGGTTGTCGGCGTAGCGGTAGGTGATGTAGGCGTCCTCGAAGATGAAGCCGTGGAAGGCCCGGTAGGCGAGGACGCAGGTGACGACCGCCAGGGTGAGCAGCGCGGCGTCGCGCAGGCGGCCCAGCCAGCCCTCACCCTCCCTCGAGTCTGCGGTCATGGGGCCTGCCGCCGGAAGTCTACCCGTTCCGTCGGGGCGAGGCCGCGCGCGCGCTTCGCCCGCCGCGGCCGGCGAGTAGGATCTCGGGACGCCATGAAACGCGTCGTCCTCGTGCGTCCCGCCGGTCCCCGCAACGTGGGTTCGGTGCTGCGGGTCGCGGCCAACTTCGGGCCCTGCGAGCTGTGGCTGGTGCGCCCCGAGCGGCCCTCGATCCTGGTGCACCCCGATTTCGAGCAGATGGCGCACGGGGTCGAGGACGTGGCCGCCAAGGTGCGCGTGGTGGCGAGCCTGGGCGAGGCCCTGGCGGAGTGCACGGCCAGCGTGGGCTTCACGGCGCGCGCGCGCGACCACCGCGAGCTCCAGGACTGGCGCGAGGTGCGCGGCGCGCTCACCGCGCGCGCGGCCGAGCCGGACGTGCGCCTGGCGCTGGTCTTCGGCAACGAGGAGACCGGGCTCTCGGCCGCGGAGACCGCGCCGCTCGGAGAACTGGTGCGCATCCCGACCTCCGCGGAGCACGGCTCGCTCAACCTGGCCATGGCCGTGGGGTTGGTGCTGGCGACGCTGTTCCTCGATCAACCCGCGCTCGAGAGCGTGCGCCGCCAGAACGCCGTGCCGCTGCCGGGCGGCGAGCGCCAGTTCCTGGTGCAGCGCCTGAAGGAGGCCCTGGGCCCGATCCCCTGGACCGAGTCGGCCAGGCGCGACGTGCAGGCCTCGATCGAGCGCGTCTTCGCGCGCGCGCCGCTGGAGACGCGCGACGCGCGCGCCTGGCACATGCTGGCGCGCGCGCTCGGCAACGAGAAGACCCCGGCCGACTACGGCCTGGCGCTGGACGAGTCCGTGCTCGAGCCGCCGCCGCCTCCGCACGGGATGCCATGACCGTCCTCGAGGCCGACCTGACCTGGACCGGCGCGCGCTTCGAGTCCGGCGTGCGCGTCGCAGTCGCGCCCGACGGCCGCATCCGCGCGGTCGGCGCGCTGGCCGGGCCGGTGGACGAGCGCCTCACCGGCCAGGCCCTGCTGCCGGGCTTCGTCAACGCCCACAGCCACGCCTTCCAGCGCGGGCTGCGCGGTCAGGGCGAGCGCTTCCCGACCGGGGCCGGCAGCTTCTGGAGCTGGCGCGAGGCGATGTACCGCCTGGTGGAGGAGCTCGACGCCGAGCGCCTGCAGGCGCTGTGCCTGGCGACCTTCCGCGAGATGCTCGCGGCCGGGATCACGACCGTGGGCGAGTTCCACTACCTGCACCACGAGCCGGGCCGCGGCGACTGGACCCTGGACGAGGCCGTGCTGGCGGCCGCGCGCGAGAGCGGCATCCGCCTGGTGCTGCTGCAGGTCTACTACCGCACCGGCGGCATCGACCAGCCGCTGGCGGGCGCGCAGCTGCGCTTCGACGGACGCTCGCTCGAGCAGTACTGGCGGCGCATGGACGCGCTCGCGCGCCGTCTGGATCCGGCGCGCGAATCCCTGGGCGCCGCGCCGCACTCGCTGCGCGCGGCCAGCCCCGACGAGGTGGCCGAGATCCAGCGCGAGGCGCGCGCGCGCCGCATGGTGGTGCACATGCACGCCGAGGAGACGCGCAAGGAGATCGAGGACTGCCGCGCGGCCTACGGGCGCACGCCGATGCAGCTCCTGGCCGAGCGGCTCGACCTCGACGAGAGCTTCACGGCCGTGCACGGCACGCACACCGATCCCGACCAGCTCGGCTTCTACCTGAACTCGGGCGCGAACCTGTGCCTGTGCCCGCTGACCGAGGCCAACCTGGGCGACGGCACGCCGGTGCTGGCGCGCGTGCCGCCCGACGGGCTGTGCCTCGGCACCGACTCGAACGCGCGCATCTCGATGCTCGAGGAGCTGCGCTGGGCCGAGTACGCCCAGCGCCTCGCGCGCGAGGAGCGCGGCGTGCTGGTGGACGGCAAGGGCGAGGTCGCGCGCCGCCTGCTCTCGGCCGCGACCCTGGGCGGGGCGCGCGCGCTCGGCGTGCGCACCGGCGCGCTGGAGGCCGGCTGCTGGGCCGACTTCGTGACGCTCGACCTCGGCGCGCCCGAGCTGGCGGGCTGGAAGAGCGAGACGCTGCTCGAGTCGACGCTGTTCGGGGCGGGCGAGCGCGCGCTGGCCGGCACCTGGGTCGGCGGTCGGCGCCTGGTCTAGCGCCTTTCACGGCTGCGGCGGGCCGCGAAGAAGTCCCGCCGCCAGGGCCACGCGCGCGGCACGGGCGTACGATGCGAGCGTGGAGCGCCTCGAACTCAACGGGCTCGAGCTGCGCGCGCTGTCGGTGGGCGGGCTCGAGACCTGCCACTGGCTGCCGCGCTGGCGGGTGGCCTTCGACATCGGCCGCTGCCCGCTGCCGGTGGTCGACTGCCGCACGGTCCTGTTCACGCACGCGCACATGGACCACCTGGGCGGGATCGCCTACCACACGGCCACGCGCGCGTTGCGCAAGCAACCGCCGCCGCGCTACGTCGTCCCGCCCCACTGCGTGGCGGACCTGGGGCGCCTGTTCGAGGCCTGGCGCGCGCTGGACCGCTCCGACATGGAGCACACGCTGGTGCCGCTCGGACCCGGCCAGGAGTACGCGCTCGCGAACGGCATGCTGGCACGGCCCTTCCGCTCGCCGCACTCCGCACCGTGCCAGGGCTACGGGCTGTGGAGCCGCAAGGAGAAGCTCAAGCCCGAGTTCCTCGGGCGTGCAGGACGCGAGCTGGCCGAGCTGCGCCGGCGCGGGGTCGAGCTCTCCGACACCGTGGAGACGCCCGAGTTCGTCTTCACCGGCGACACCCTGATCGAGGTCGTCGAGCAGGAGGCCGTGGTGCGCACGGCGCGCGTGCTGGTGCTGGAGTGCACCTTCGTGGACGAGCGCGTGAGCGTGGCCGAGGCGCGCTCCAAGGGCCACGTGCACCTGGACGAGATCGCGGCGCGCGCCGAGCTGTTCCGGAACGAGGCCATCCTGCTGACGCACTTCTCGGCGCGCTATCGCGCGCACGAGATCCACGCCGCGCTCGACGCCAAGCTGCCGCCCGGCCTGCGCGCGCGCGTCACGCCGCTGGTCGGAGCCCACCAGCGCGCGCGCGCGGAATCGGATTCCGTTCCGGAGGACTTGGAGTCAAGATGATGGCATGCCGACGGACGACCGGATCTTCCGCCCACCTGGCGCGCGCGAGCCGAAGGAGCCGGCATTCTCCGACGAGGGTGTGGATCTGACCTTGCTCCGATGGATGCTGTCGCTGACTCCCAGTGGTCGTTTGCGCCAGCTCCAGGCCTTCATCCACGCGGCGGAGCGGACCTGGGAACTCAACGGGACATGGCGGAGCGTTCCAACTTCGAAGCCCTCCTGACCGAGCTGGCTCGGGCCGAGGTCGACTTCATCGTCATCGGTGGTGTGGCCGCGGTACTCCACGGAGTCCCGATCGGGACGTTCGACCTGGACCTGGTTCACTCCAGGAGCGCGAAGAACCGCAGGAGACTCGCGCGCATCCTGCGTGAGGTGGGAGCCTGCTACCGCGAGCACCTGCCGGAGCGGTTCGTTCCCACTGAACACGATCTCGCCTCCCCGCTCCATCACCTCCTGATGACGCGCATGGGCAACCTGGACCTCCTGGGGACCGCCCACACGGGGCTCGATTACGAGGAACTCCTGCCGCGAACCACCGGCGTTTCCCTGGAGACAGGTGTCCAGATTCGCGTGATGGATCTGCGGGGCCTCATCGAGATGAAGGAGCAAGCCGGCCGTGACAAGGACAAGCTGCACCTGGTCCTGTTGCGCCAGGCGTTCGAAGCCAGAGGGAAGCAAGGCGCTTCCGACACCTAACGCCAAGGCGCATCCTGACCGGCCATGGTCCACCTCTCCCGCATCTACACGCGCACCGGCGACGACGGCACGACCGGTCTCGGCGACGGCACGCGCCGCGCCAAGCACGACCTGCGCGTGGCGGCCTACGGCACGGTGGACGAGACCAACAGCGCGCTCGGCGTGGTGCTGGTGCAGCCGCTCGAGGAACGGCTGGTGCCCAAGCTGCGCGCACTGCAGAACGAGCTGTTCGACGTGGGCTCCGACCTGTGCGTGCCCGGACCGGCGGGGGACGCGCTGCGCATCGAGCCGGCCTACGTCGAGCGCCTGGAGCGCTGGATCGACGAGGAGACGGCGCGGCTCGAGCCGCTGCGCTCGTTCGTGCTGCCCGGCGGCACCTCGGCCGCGGCCTACCTGCACCTGGCGCGCACGATCGCGCGCCGCGCCGAGCGCCTGGTCAGCGAGCTGATCGCGCGCGAGCCGGGCCAGGTCAACCCGCACGTGCTCACCTACCTGAATCGGCTCTCGGACCTGTTGTTCGTGCTGGCGCGCGCGAGCAACCACGGCGGCGCGAGCGACGTCCTGTGGCAGCCGGGGGCGACGCGCGCCGCGCCGGGACCCAAGGAGTGAGACCCGCGCGGTGAAGTACGCCTTCGAGCTCGCCTGGACGACGCCGCGCGCCTGGGCCACGCAGGCGCTGGCACAGCCGCTGGCGCTGCTCTCCGACCACGCCTACTGCGAGCTCGGCGCGGCCGCGGCGGCCCAGGGGCTGCTCGCACGCCGGCCGGGGGACTCCGAGCTGGTCGAGCGCCTCGGCGCGCACGCCGCCGAGGAGCTGCGCCACTTCCGTCAGGTCCACCGGCTGCTGGTCGAGCTGGGCGGGACGCTCGGCGCGGTGCGCACGAACCCCTACGCCGAGGGCCTGCTCGCGGAGGTCGAGCGCGGCGCGCGCGGGCTCGTCGACCGGCTCCTGGTCTTCGGCCTGATCGAGCGCCGCAGCCTCGAGCGCTTCGAGCTCCTGGCCGCGGCGGCCGGGCCGGAGAGCCCGCTCGGCGCGCTCTACGCCGAGCTCGCGCCCTCGGAGGCCGGACACGCCGCGCTGTTCCTCGAGCTGGCGCGCGCGCGCACCCCGGCGGGCGAGCTCGAGCCGCGTCTGGCGCGCTGGGTGGCGCGCGAGGCCGAGCTGCTCGCGGGGCTCGCCTGTGGCCCGCGCATCCACTCCGGCCCGCCCGTGGACGCGCGGCGCCTGACCGGAACGGCCCCGGCCCCATGAGCCCGAGCCCGTCTCCGTCTCCGGACCGGACTCCGGACCGGACTCCGACCCCGGCCAGCGGCCCGCGCCCGCGTTCCTTCGGCCGCCTGCGCCGGCGCGGCGAGCGCCTGGTGAGCTTCGCGCGGCGCGACATCTGGCTGCTGGAGGCCGCCTCGCTGTCGCGCGGGCTCGGCCTGCTCACGCGCGGCGCGCGCGTGCTGCTGATCACCGCGCGTGGCTTCTTCCGCGATCGCTGCCTGCAGCAGGCCGCCGCGCTCACCTACGGCACGATCTTCTCGCTGCCCTCGGTGCTGGCCTTCGCCTTCGCGGCGGCCAAGGGCTTCAACCTGTACCCCAAGCTGAAGGCCGACGCGATCGAGCCCTTCCTGAACGCGACCTTCGGCGCGCGCGAGTCCGGGGCCGCGCCCGAGCTGCGCCAGGCGGTCGACCAGATCTTCACCTACGTCGAGCAGAGCGACCTCTCGGCCCTGGGCGGGGTGGCCTTCGCCTTCGTGCTGTACTCGGTGCTGAAGCTCCTGGGCGCGGTCGAGGGCTCGCTCAACGACATCTACGGCGTCAAGCGCGCGCGCACGCTCCTGCGGCGCGTCTCGGACTACCTCGCGATCGTGGTGGTCGCGCCGATGTTCCTGCTGACGGCCATGGCGCTGACGGCCTTCCTGCAGAGCACCGGCAGCGCCTTTCTCTCGCTCGACGCGGTGCGCTCGGCGGTCGGCGGCGAGGCCGTGCTGAACACGCTGCGGCTCACGAGCCGCATCCTGCCGCTGCTGGCGGTGTGGTTCGGGCTGACCTTCGTGTACCTGACGCTGCCCAACACGCGCGTGCGCATCGGCTCGGCCATCCTGGGGGGCGTGGTGGCCGGCACGGTCTGGCAGGGCGTGCAGGTGCTGCACCTGGCCGGCCAGATCCAGCTGGCGCGCTACAACGCGATCTACTCCAGCTTCGCGGCCATCCCGATGCTGCTGCTGTGGATCTACCTGTCGTGGTCGGTGTTCCTGGTGGGGGCCGAGCTGGCCTTCGCGCACCAGAACGAGCCGGCCTTCACCAGCATGGCGCGCACCGGCAAGGTCGACCAGCACTTCCGCGAGCGCATCGCGCCGCGCCTGGTCGGGCGCATCGTGCGCGCCTTCCTGGAGGGCCGTCCCGCGCCCAGCGCGGGCGAGCTGGCGGGCGAGCTCGGCGTGGCGCCGCGCAGCGTGGCCCAGGTGCTCGACGTGCTCGTGAACGCGAACCTGCTGGCGCGCACCAGCGTGGGCGTGGACGACGGCTACCTGCCGGCCTGCGACCCCGAGACGATCACCGTGCTCGACCTGATCGCGGCCCTGCGCCACGAGGACGGCGCCAGCCAGCCGCCCGTGCGCAGCCGGCTCGACGAGCGCGTGGACCGGCTGCTCGACGCGCTGGACGAGGAGGCCCTGCGCTCGCTGCACAACTTCACGCTGCGCGAACTGGCGCGCACCAGCGAGGAACCCGCCGCGCGCCCGGCCGAGGGCACGCTGTCCGTGTCGACGAGCGAGCAGCCGGGCTAGGAGCCTGTCCCGGTATTGGCAAGACGAGGAAGGATCCGGCCCGACCGGT
>CAZWAY010000069.1:0-27557 GCA_964631945.1 uncultured Planctomycetaceae bacterium | reverse complement strand
CGCGGCTGCGCGGCGCGGAGCCGGCGCTCGCGAGCGCGACTGCCGCGCTCGCCGCGTGCGGCGTGCCGCGCACGGCGAGAGCGCCGCGCTGACTTCCGGGGACCATGAGTCGCGCGGAGTCTACTGACGGCGAGCCGCGTTCCCAGCGCAATCCGAGCGCCTCCGCCTTCGGCTAGAGCTCGGGCGCGCGCCAGCAGAGGCGCGCGGAGCCGCGCAGGCGCTTGACCGCGTGCTCGACGCGTTGCGCCTCGCCGCGCGTGGCGAACGGCCCGTACGTCTTGCGCACGCGCCAGGGCCGACCGGCCCGCGTGCTGCGCGCGCCGCCGGCGATCCGCCCGTTGTGCTGGGCCAGGCGCGCGGCCAGGTCCAGCGCGATGCCGACGTAGGTGCGCGCGGCCTGGCGCGAGTGCAAGACGTAGACGGTCCAGCCCACGGGGAAAGCGTAAGGATCCGCCGCGCGGGTTGCGCTGCTAGACTCTCCGCCCCTTTTCGATCCGGAGGATTCCCACCATGGCCAAGAAGAAGCCCAGCCACGCCGACGCCGAGTTGATCCTGAGGCTCTACGAGCTGCGCCGCGAGACCGTCATGCGCGAGTCGCGCAAGACGATGGCGGGCTGGCTGCCGCGCAGCTTCGAGGACGTGCTGGCCATCACCAAGCTGGACGATCCGAAGAACGTCGCCTGGCGCCAGGTCACGAGCTACTTCGAGATGGCCTACGGCTTCGCGCGTCACGGCATCGTGCCGGCCGACTTCCTGGCCGAGAACGCGGGCGAGGGCCTGCTGCTCTACGCCAAGCTCGAGCCGCACCTGAAGGAACTGCGCAAGCACCTCGCGCCGACGGCCTTCCGCAACTCGGAATGGCTGGTGAAGAAGAGTCCCTACGCGGCCGAGCGCCTGAAGCTGTTCAAGAAGCGCGTCGCCACGATGCTCGCGGCCCAGCCGCCGGCCTGAGGCGCCCCAGCGCCGCTACAGGCTCGCCAGGAAGGCCAGCAGGGCTTCGCGGTCCGTCGTGGAGAGAGCGGCGAAGGCGTCGCGCGCGGCCGCGGCCTCGCCGCCGTGCAGCTCGATCGCCGCGCGCACCGAGGGCGCACGCCCGTCGTGCAGCAGGGTTTGCACGTGGCGCAGGCCCATCAGCGGCTCGGTGCGGAACTCGGCCGGCTCGGCCTCGCCCAGGCACACGTCGGCGAGCTCCGGGCCCATGTCGTGCAGCAGGAGGTCGGTGTACGCGTTCACGACCCGGCGCGAGAGCGCCGCGACCTCGTGCGGACCCGTGCGCAGGCTCGGCACGTGGCAGGCCGCGCAGCCCACGCGCGCGAAGATGCGCTGGCCACGGTACTCCAGGGCGCCGCGCGGCCCCGGTTCGGGCGGCGCGAGGAAGCGCACGTAGTCGGTGGTGAGCGCGAGCGCCGCGGGCGCGAGCTCGGGCTCGGGGGTCGGATCCACGCCCGGCGGCAGCGGCGCGCCGGCGATCGAGTTCTCGCTCCCCTGGCGCGGCGTGGTCAGGCCGAGCTCGGCCAGGAACGCGCCCTCGTTGAAGTCCGCCAGGTTCGAGACCGAAGCCTTGCGGCCGAAGCGTCCGAGGCGTCCGTCGCGCGTGCGGTTCACGCGGCCCGAGATGCCGTCGCCGTCGCGGTCGTCCGGGTCGGCCAGGGCCAGGATGGTCTCGTCGGGGATGGCGTCGAGCAGCCCGAAGCCGAACACGTCCGGCGTGCTGCGGAAGCCGGTGGCCGTGGCCTCGCCCGGGACGGGCTCCGACGTGATGCCCAGCGCGTCGGTCAGCGCCGGCGTGGCGCGTTGCTGGATCACCGGACCGCCGTGGTCGAGCAGCGCATCGCAGCCGCCCTCCACGCCGCGCCCGCTGGCGTGCAGCTCGCGGATCGAGCCGTTGCCGCCGTCGGTCGGATCGGAGTGGCACACCGCGCAACCCTCGGCGTTGAACAGCGGTCCGAGGCCCTGCTCGGGCGCGAAGGTGCTCTCGAAGATGAGCTCGCCCTGCTCGAAGCGCGCGAGCTGCTCGGGCGTGAGTCCGGGCAGCGGATCGTCCAGCTCGACAGGCGCCGGCGGCTTGGCGCAGGCGGCGAGCGGAGCCAGGCCGACGAAGGCGAGCAGGGTGGAGTCGCGGAGGGCGGGCGTGAGTTTCATGGAACGTCTCCTGCTCCGGTATCGGAGCGAACGGAGCCACAGCACCACGAAGAAAGGGCGCGCTTCCGTCGGGGGGTGGCGTTGGGTCACTCCGCGCGCGCTTGGCCGCACGCGCTCACCTGCGACGAACCGAGGCCTTGCCCACCCCGAGCTTGTCTTGCGCCCTCCAGTTGCCCGCGGGGGAGCCATCGGCAACACTTGGCCGCGCCGGACGCCCGGCGCGCGCACGTGGACAAACGCTGGCTCCTGCTCCCGCTCGGCTTCGTGCTGTTGCTCGTGGCGTTGCGCTGGAGTCAGACGCGCGTCGAGCCATTCCGCGTCAGCGGTTTCCTCGAGGCCGACGAGATCCGCGTCGGCTCGCGCGTCGGTGGGCGCGTGGCCCGGGTGCACGTGGACGAGGGCTCGGTGGTGGCCGCGGGCGAGACGCTGGTCGAGCTCGAGCCCTTCGACCTCTCCGAGCGGCACGCCGAGCAGGCGGCGAAGGCCAAGGCGCTGGCGGCGCGGCTCGAGGAACTGCGCGCCGGACCGCGTCACCAGGAGATCGAGGCCGCGCGCGCGCGCCTGGCGGCGACCCGCGCGGGGCTGTCGCTGGCCGAGCTGGACGAGGCGCGCACGCGCTCGCTGGTGGCCGATTCGATCCGCTCGCGCGAGGCCCTCGATCGCAGCCTGGCCGTGCTGGAGGCGGCGCGCGCCGACGTGCGCGCGTCGGAGGAGGCGCTCGGGTTGCTGGAGGAGGGAACGCGCAAGGAGGAGCTGGCGGCGGCCGAGGCCCAGCTGGCCGCGGCCGAGGCCGGGCTGCGCGCGCTCGAGCGTGCCCAGGACGAGCTCGTGATCCGCGCGCCGGGAGTCGCGGGCGCAAGGCGCTTCACGGTCGAGGCCTGCGAGCTGGAGCCCGGCGATCTGGTGGCCGCCAACGCGGCGGTCGTGTCGCTGCGCGACGAGGGCGAGCTGCGCGTGCGCGCCTACGTGCCCCAGGATCGGCTGACCTTCACGGTCGGCGCCCCGGCCTGGGTCGGCGTGGACGCCTTCCCGGGCCGGCGCTTCCGCGCGCACGTCGATTTCGTCGCGCCCAGCGGCGAGTTCACGCCCAGCAACGTGCAGACGCCCGAGGAACGCTCGGAGGTCGTGGTGCGCGTGCGCGTGATGTTGGAGGAGGGCATGGAACTCCTCCGTCCGGGCGTGGCGGCCGACGTGTGGTTCGAGGAGTAGCGCGTGGTCCGCGGAACAGGCGCCGAGCCCGTGCTGGTGGCGCGTGGTCTGACGCGTCGCTTCGGCGCGCGCGTGGCGGTCGAGCAGGTCTCGATCGCGGTCCCGCGCGGCACGATCTTCGGCCTGCTGGGTCCGAACGGCAGCGGCAAGTCCACGCTCATCCGCATGCTGTGCGGCGTGCTCGCGCCGAGCGCGGGCGAGGGCGCGGTGCTGGGCCTGGACGTGCGCAGCCAGAGCGAGGCCATCAAGCGCCGCATCGGTTACATGTCGCAGCGCTTCAGCCTGTACGGCGACCTGACGGTGCGCGAGAACCTGGCCTTCTACGGGCGCGTGTACGGCCTCACCGGCGAGGCGCTGGAGCGGCGCATGGCCGAGGTCTGCGCGCTGGTCTCGATCGAGGGGCGCGCGGCGCAGCTCGCGGCCACGCTCTCGGGCGGCTACAAGCAGCGCCTGGCGCTGGCCTGCGCGCTCCTGCACGACCCCGAGGTCGTGTTCCTGGACGAGCCCACGGCCGGCGTCGATCCGGTGGCGCGGCGTGAGATGTGGGACCTGCTGGCGGTCCTGGCCGGGCGTGGCGTGACGCTGTTCGTGACCACGCACTTCATGGACGAGGCCGAGCGCTGCAACACGGTCGCCTACATCTACGAGGGCCGGCTGCTGGTGCAGGGCAAGCCCGAGGAGCTGCTGGACCATCCGGAGGTCACGCCGGCCGGAACGAAGCGCCTCGAGCTGCGCGTGCCGCGGCCCGCGGCGACGCTGGCGCGCGTGAAGGGCCTGGCGGGCGTGCACGACGCGCGCCTGGCGGGCGAGGCGATCCGCATCCTGTGCGTGCGCGAGCTCGCGCCGGAGACGCTGCGGCGTGAGCTCGGACTCGAGGCGCTCGAGGTGCGTCCGGATCGGGCCGACCTCGAGGACGTGTTCGTGGCGCTCACGCGCGCCAGCGCCGCCGCGCCGCGCGCCGCGCCGGCGCCTGCGCCCGATGCGCCCACCGCCGCCGGGCCGCCGCCGGCGGACGTCCCAGGACCCGCGCCCGTCCGGCCGCGGCTCCTGGCCGGCTTCGCGGCCGTGCTGTTCAAGGAGTTCGTGCACGTGCGGCGCGAGCGCTCGACGCTGTTCTTCCTGTTCGTGATCCCGGTGCTGCAGACCGTGCTGTTCGGCTATGCGATCCGCACCGAGGTCGAGCACGTGCCCACGGTGGTCTTCGACCTCGACGGGCGCACGCCCGCGCTCGAGCTGACCGAGGCGCTCCAGAACACGAACGTGCTGCGCGTGAGCGAGCGCGTGCACGACCAGACGAGCTTCGAGCAGGCGCTGCGCTCGGCGCGCGCCAAGGTCGGGGTGCGCATCCCGCCCGACTACTCGGACGACCTGCTGGCCGGCCGCCCGGCCGTCGTGCAGGTCCTGATCGACGGCAGCGACTCGAGTCTGGCCACCCAGGCCCTGCAGGCGACCAAGCTCCTGACGCTGTCGCGCTCGCTCGAGCTGCGTCCGGGCGCGGGCGGGCTCGCCAGCGGTCAGCTCGCGATCGACGCGCGCACGCGGCTCCTGTTCAACCCGGACCTCGACAGCGCGCACTTCTTCGTGCCGGGCCTGGTGGGCATCATCCTGCAGCTCGTGACGCTGTTCCTGACGGCCTTCACCCTGGCGCGCGAGCGCGAGTCGGGCACGCTCGAGCAGCTCTTCGTGACCCCGGTCGGGCGCGGCGGACTGGTGTTCGGGAAGCTCGTGCCCTACGCGCTGCTCGGGGCGATCGAGGCCGTGCTCGTGTTCGCGGTGATGGTGTTCCTGTTCGGCGTGCCGATCCGCGGCGACCTCGGCCTGTTGCTGGCGCTGACGGGCCTGTTCGTTTCGTGCGGCCTGGCGCTCGGGCTGTTCGTCTCGACCCTGGCGCGCACGCAGCTCCAGGCCATGCAGTTCGCCTTCGTGATCATGCTGCCGTCCGTGCTGCTGTCGGGCTTCCTGTTCCCGCGCGCCGAGATGCCGCTGGTGATCAAGACCCTGAGCTACGGCCTGCCGGTGACGTACTTCGTCGAGATCCTGCGCGGCGTCGTGCTGCGCGGCGCCAACGCGCTCGACCTGGCCGGCTCCATCCTCGGTCTGGCGACCTGCGCGCTGGTGTTGATCTCGATCAGCCTGCTGCGCTTCAAGAAGCAGCTCGACTGAAGCCCGGGCCATGCGCGCGCGAGAACCCGCACCCGCCAGCTGGTTCCTCGCCCGGCGCCTCTTCCTGGGCGGGATCGGCTGCGTCTACGCGGTCGCGTTCGCCTCGCTGGCCGTGCAGGTGCGCGGGCTGTTCGGTGCGCAGGGGATCGTGCCCGTGGCCGCGCGTCTGGCCGAGCTCGGGGCGGAGCTCCGGTGGTCGGAGCGCTGGCGCGTGCCGTCGCTGTTCTGGTTCGGCGCGAGCGACGCGCTCTTGACGGGGGTGTGCGCGGTCGGGCTGGCGCTCGCGGCGCTGGTCGTGCTCGGCCTGCTGCCGCGGCTGGCGCTGGCGCTGCTGTGGCTCGCGTACCTGTCGTTCGTCGCCGTCGGCTCGCCGTTCCTCGACTTCCAGTGGGACGCGCTCCTGCTCGAGGCCGGCTTCCTGGCGATCTTCCTGGCGCCTTGCGGGCTGCGACCGTTCGCGGGCGCACAGCGTCCGCCCGCGAGCGTGCTCCTGTGGCTCGTGCGCTGGCTGCTGGTGCGCCTGATGCTGCTGTCCGGCGTGGTGAAGCTCACCAGCGGCGACCCGTGCTGGTGGGACCTCTCGGCGCTCCGGTACCACTACTGGACCCAGCCGCTTCCGCACCGGCTGAGTCCCTACGCGCACGGGCTGCCGGCGTGGTTCGGCGCGCTCTCGGTGGCGGTGATGTTCGCGATCGAGCTCGGCTCGCCGCTGCTCGTCTTCGGTCCGCGGCGCTGCCGGCAGCTCGCCGCCGCCGCGATCGTGCTCTTGATGGGCCTCATCTCGGCCACCGGCAACTACGGCTTCTTCAACCTGCTCACGGTGGTGCTGTGCATCCCGCTGCTCGACGACCGCGCCTGGTGCCGTCTGCTGCGCCGGCCCGGGGTCGTCGCGGCGCCGGCCCCGCGCGCGGCCCGCTGGCGGCGCCTGGCGCTGGGCGCGTTCGCGGGCGCGGTGCTGTTCCTGACGACCGGCGTCGCGCTGCTCGGGCTCGGCTTCGCGCTCCCGGGGCCGGTGGCGAGCGCGTGCGAGCTCGTCGCCCCGCTGCGCAGCTTCAACGCCTACGGTCTCTTCCGCGTGATGACCCGCGAGCGGCCCGAGATCGTGATCGAGGGCAGCCGCGACGGCCAGACCTGGACGCCGTACCGCTTCCCCGACAAGCCCGGCGAGCTCGAGCGCGCGCCCGCCTTCGCCGGCCTGCACATGCCGCGCCTCGACTGGCAGCTGTGGTTCGCCGCGCTCGAGCACGAGGGCGCGCGCCGCTCGGCCTGGTATCCACGCTTCCTCGCGGGCCTGCTGCGCGGCTCCGAGCCGGTGCTCGGGCTGCTGGCCGACGACCCCTTCGCGGGCGCGCCGCCGCGCTACCTGCGCTCGACCGTCTACCTCTACGAGTTCAGCTCGCCCGCGGAACGCCGCGCCGGCATCTGGTGGCGCCGTCGGGATCCGCGCCCGTTCTTCCCGACGCTGACGCTCGAGGACGGCGAGCTTCGCGCCGTGCGTTGACGTTCGGAATCCGACGAGGCACCGCAACACTCGTCGCTTGCCTGGGCGTGAGGTGTATGATGCTCCAGAGGACATGATCATGAGTGAGCAGTCAACCGTCGTAGGGGGCGTAGGTGGAGATCCCAGCCAAGCGCCTCCCCCCATTGCACGGGGCCCGAACTTGGCCGAGGGGCGTGAGAGATCAATCCTGCCCAGCGCAGTGGAAGACCTTCAGCGACGGGCAAAGAGGGCAAGCACGAGAGCCTTGATGTGGGCACTATGCTTCGTTCTGTCTTCGGCGGCCATGGCGGTCGTGCCGGTCTCCCTGTTCCTGCTAGTGGTTTCCGATGACGAATACCGCAAGCGTATCTGGGCTGGGGCGATCGTCTATGTGCTCACGATGATTCCATTGACCTGGCTCGCCTTTCATGGCCGTCGACGAAGCGTCCTCGTAGCCGCCCTGGCGGAGGAGTACTGGCATCGAGCGAGGATGCTCCAGACCGTCCTTGCCGCCGATCCACCGTTCCACACCAGGGAGTATGCGGAGCGGTTCATTCGTGTCTGGTGCCGATCTCCCGTACCTCTGATCGCGCCTTCCCCCAGGGTCTTCGTGGAGCCCGAGCGGAAGGTGTCGTCGAGGGCGACTCCGGATCTCGACAAGGGCTAGATCGTGCTCGTCGGTCGAGCCAGGCAAGCCTCGGTCGGAAACAGCTACCCGAGCCAGAGTTCGTAGACGACTCGGAAGGCACGCCGAGCGTCCAGCCCTGGACTTGGTGCGCGGTTGCGAGCCATGCGCAAGGTACTAAATGCGCCCGATAGGGTTCCTCCAGCTGCGCAGAGCACTGCCGTGAGAACCAAGAGGGTGACGGCTCCGGCGGACCAACCCATCTCTACGATCAAGATCATGGGTACCGGACCCGCACCGAGGTAGAGCGCTACGGGAAGTGCCAGCCAGCAGGCGAGGCCCGACCAGGAGCTTCGGTCGCCCAACCACAGCCAAGGAGCCAGGAGATCTCGAACTCGTCGCAGGACTCCACCCGACCCGGCCGCAAGGATCCGAGAGCGGGTCCAGAGCAGTCCGAGGGCGACGACAGCGATTGAAACGTAGAGGACGACGGTTTCGATCGCGAGCGCACGCAAGCTCCCTTGCCATTGCCAGGCCTTGGCGAGGACCGGCCAGTAGCCGTGGCCCGCGCCGATCGCCAGCCAGAACACGCACCAGTAGAGCGAGACCCCGAGGCAATAGACCAAGAGCGCGGAGATTCCGAACACGGCGCGGGAGTCGAGAGTGCGGTCGCCGTCTCGAAGCTCACACTCCTTCAGTTGAATGCTGGCCACAAGCGCGCCCAGGACGCACAACAGGTCGATCGTGCGGAGCTGCCACGGATAGGACGCCGACGACTCGTTCAGAGCCTGAGCCGCCACGTACCACGCGAACGAATCGAGCGCGAACAGGGCCGCCAGGAAGAACAGTGCGATGGCCTTGCCTCGACGGTGGGGGTCCGAAGCTGCGATGATGCTGCCCTCAAGCGCGAAAGCGGAAGCGACAGCGTAGCCGCCCGTGTTCAGCCAGTCGTCCATTAGGGAACTCCGGGGTGGCGGATCCTCATTGCTTGCTGTGGGGCAGTGCCGCGTTGGCTCGAAAAAAATTTGCGTGCTGGTCGCCGGTGCTGCCCCGCGTGTTTTTGTCCTCGTTCTGGAAGACTGAGACGAACGCGAGGTACTCGATCGAGCCGTCGGCGTTCGGAAACAGGAACGCCGAGTCGACCCCTCGGGCCACCTTCTTGGGGCTGGAACTCTGGGGCCAATAGACACATTCGAATGGAGCGATCTCCCCAGGGCAAGCTTCCCAGGTGTCGAAAACCCAGTCGTAATCGTAGTCGGCGTCGATGCTCTGAGAGTAGCGCAAGCGGTCAAACGATGGCGTGGCCTTCAGTGTTGCCGGCTCGTAGTCGGGGCGCTCGTGGAACGAGTTCGCGTCGTGGTACAGACGAAGGAAGCGGCACATGGCTTCGCTCGGAAGGACACTCGTTCCTCTCGTGGACATACGTAGGAACGTGACCCTCGCCTCGAGATCCTTTCCTCCGACGGCTGAGTGCGGGATGCGCCATCCGTGAGACGGCGGGCTCGCCTCCAGGCTTGCGACGAGCTCCGCCATCTTCAGGGCAAGCGCAGCATCGGAGCACTCCTTCGGGAGGACAGAGGCGACGGCTTTGAGGTTCTCGTGCAATTCTTCACCCGAGAAGTCCTCGAGTATGGCGACGATCCGCCGACGCTTCGAATCCGAGCATACCGCCTCGAGAATTGAGAGTCGTCCGAGCGCAGTGAGAATCCGCTGCGTAGCGTCGCGCAGTTCCGGACTATTGGCCGCGAACCATGAAAATGCGCCGTCGGCCTTTTCCCTGCTCAGGCTTCCTCGTTCGAAGGAAAGAGGTCTTCTCGTCTTCTTCAAGTAGAGCATTCCAGCGGCGTCACAGTCCATCTGCATCGAGGACACCCCTGCCCGTGACCGGTTCACCCTTTCGGCCGCGCCCGAGCCTTCTTCAGAGTGCGACGGAGCCTGGGTGTGGTGTGCTGGGAGGAGTCCTGGGTCCTCATCTGCTCTCGTTACTTGGGTGGCTGGCGGAGTTGGCTCGGGGTGCACCACGATGCTGGCGACGCGCGCGCGCGTCAGGTGCGCCTTGGCGAGCGCGCTCAGCGCGGCCGCGTCCATCTTCTCGAGCGAGGCCTGCCGTCCGCGCAGCTCGTCGAGCGAGGCCGGACGGCGCTGGAGCTCGGACAGGCCGCTCAGCCAGTAACCGTTCTGGCGCTGGGCGTCGCGCAGGCCCTTGAGCAGCGGCTCGCGCAGGCGCTCGACCTCTTCCTGGGTGACGCCCTTCTCCGCCAGGGCGTCGGTCACGCTCAGGAAGGCCTGCTTCAGCGCGTCGGTCTTGTCGGGCTCGGCCATGGCCTGGAGCATGAGCATGCCGAAGCCGGGATAGGTGCGGCTGCCCTGGACGTTGGCGCCGGGCGAGTAGGCCGCGCCGAGGCGCTCGCGCACCTCGAGCCGCAGGCGATCGCGCACGACCTCGCCCAGGAACTCGAGCTGGCGATGGCGCTCGACCTCGATGCCATCGGGCACCGGGAAGGCGAGCAGCACCAGCGCCTTCTGGACCTCGGTCTCGATCGTGTGCTCCTGGCTCACGCCCGTCTTCCAGGAGGGTGCCTTGCGGTTCTCGGCGTATTCGCGCAGCGCGCGGCGCGGCGGCAGGCGGCCCAGCGTGCGCGCGGCCGCGGCCACGGTCGCCTCGAGGTCGAGGTCACCGACCATCGTCACCTCGAGCGGCGCGTCCGCCAGCATGGGCGCGAGCCACGCGCGCAGGGAATCGATGGAGAGCGACTCGACCGCCGGCTGCGGCGGGAACACGAAGCGCGCGTCGCCGCCCAGGAGTTCGTCCATGAAGCGCGTCAGCACGGGCCCCTGGTGCTGGTGCGCCAGGCCTTCGTAGAGGAGCGGCAGGCCGCGGCGCATCTGCACCAGGCCGTCCTCGCGCCAGCCCGGCGCCTGCAGGTACGCGCACAGGAGCTCGAGCTCGAACAGGAGGTCCTCGCGCGTCGTCGCGCCGCTCAGGCTGAAGGCGTCCACGCCGACGCCGAAGCGCAGGCCGACCTGCTTTCCGGCCGTCAGACGGCGGATGTCGTCCACCGAGTGCGCCCCGAGGCCGCCCTCGGCGAAGGTGCGCTCGGCCACGAACGCCAGGGCCGCGTCCGCGGGCGCGAGCGAGAGGCGTCCCTCGCCGAGCAGCGCCGTCACGAGGATCTGCTTCTCCTTGAAGTCCGTGCGCTTCAGCGCGAGCGCGACGCCGTTGGCGAAGCGCAGCGAGACGAAGTCGAGGTCCGCGACCGTCTCGCGCGCGGCCAGGGCTCCGGCCTCCTCGCCCGCGGCGTAGGCGAAGCCCGTGGCCGTGATCTCGGCCGGTTTCTCGACCGGCGTGGCCCGGCTCGCCTCCCAGGCCTCGTCGAGCGTGCGCGCGGCCTCCGCGCCGAGGTCGAGGTTGCCCACGGTGTACAGCCCGAACTCGCCCCGCGACCAGGCTTCGACCAGCGCGCGCTGGCAGGCCTCGGGCGTGAGCGCCTCGTAGAGCGGCTTCAGCAGCGCGCGGTCCGTCGCGGCCGAGGTCGGGACGTAGCGATCCTCGGCGGCAGTGAGGATCTCGCCCACCAGGGCCGAGCTCGCGCGCGAGTGCTCGCGCTCGAGCGCTTCGTCGAGGGCCCGCAGCGCGTTGGCGCGGACCTCGCCCAGCTCGGCGGCCTGGAAGCCGTGCTCGAGCGCGCGGCGCAGGCCCTGTTCGCCGGCCGCCAGCGCCTCGCGCCAGCGTTCCGGACGGCAGCTGATCGCGAGGCTCTCGCCGTCCAGCGCGTCCAGCGCCTCGGCCGAGCTCGCGCGCACGCTCAGGAAGGGCGCCGTGGCCTGCTTGGCCTCCTCGCGGAAGCGCAGGTTGAGCATCTGCCGCGCGGCCGAGAGCGGGAGGTCCGCCCGCCACTTGGCGACCCCGTAGGGCTCGTCCTGCCAGGGCCGTGCGCGCTGCACGAGCAGCGTGACGCCGGGGATCTCGGGCTCGTGGAAGCAGGCGCGCGCTGGGTAGGCGCCCAGCGGGCCCACGCCGGGCTCCGCGTGCAGCGCTTCGGCCGGGCGCGGCAGCGCGGCGAAGTGCCGCGCGAACAGCGGCACCGGATCGAGCTCGCCGAGATCGCCCACCAGGACCAGCGTCATGTTCTCCGGCCGATACCAGCGCGCGTAGAAGGCGCGCACGCGCGGCTCGTCGAAGCCCGCGCGCGTCTCGCGCAGGCCGATCGGGATGCGCTCGTCGAGGCGCGTCGAGCCGAACAGCGTCTGGAGCTGGCGCACGAACACGCGGTAGCCGGCCGAGTCGCGCTCGCGCTCCTCGCCGTCGATCACGCCCTTCTCGGCCTCGATCTCGTGCGGCGCGAGCGTCAGGCCGGAGGCGAAGTCGCGCAGCACCAGCAGGCCCTCGTCCAGCGTCTTTTCGTCCGAGTTGGGCAGGTCGAGCTTGTACACCGTCTGGCCGAAGCCGGTCTCGGCATTGAGGTCGGCGCCGAAGGCCATGCCGTGGCGCTGGAACCACTCGACCAGCGTGCCGGCGGCGAAGTGCTCCGAGCCGTTGAAGGCCATGTGTTCGAGGAAGTGCGCCAGGCCGCGCTCGGAGTCCTCCTCCGCCAGGCTGCCGGCGTTCACGTGCAGGCGCAGGTAGCTGCGCTGGCGCGGCTCGACGTTGCGGGCCCAGGCCCAGCGCAGGCCGTTGTCGAAGTGTCCGAAGTGGATGGCCGGATCCACGGGCAGGTCCGAACTCTCGTGCTCCCACGGGCGCGCGGATGCGGGCCGGGCCGTCCCATCCTGTGCCGGCAGGGCGGCTCCGACGGACAGGCAAGCGGCCAGCAATCCACAGATGCGAGCGGGGGTCATGACGAACGCCTCGTCCGAGGGGGAGATCGGGCGATGGCCCGGGAGCGCGACAGTGTAGGCCGTGGCCGCGCGACGCACGCGCCGATTCCTCGCCGCGCGGGTGGGCAACGCAGGTGGCGGCCCTGCGTGCCGCGTGGGCGATCCGGACGGTGCCCGTCCGCCGTCGGTTAGGCTGCCCGTCCAATGAATCCGCGCCTCTGGATCGTCCTCGGTTGTGGCTGGGCAGCGCTGGGGGTCGTGCTGGGTGCCTTCGGTGCGCACGCGCTCGAGGCCGCGCTCACGGAGCGCGGCACGCTCGACGAGTGGGACACCGCCGTGCGCTACCAGCTGTTCCATGCGCTCGCGTTGATCGCCTTCGGACTGTTCTCCGAGCGCACGCGTGGAAAGGATTACCCGGCGCTGCTGTTCTTGTGTGGAAGTCTCTTCTTCAGCGGTTCGATCTACGCGCTGTGTTTCGAGTTTTGGACGGGTTTGATGGGGCCGATCACGCCCCTCGGCGGACTCTTGCTGATACTTGGGTGGCTCGGCTTCGCGCGTGAAGCGCAGCGCCGACGCTGAATTCTTTTCGAGTATCCAAGTCCGCCAAACCCAATAGAATCAGCTCTCGACGCGCGCGATTCCCCGCGCGCACAGCTCCCTTCTCCCCGGGGAGGTCCCGCCTTGCCGATCCTGCGCTCCACTCTGCTGCTCCTCGCGCTCGCCTGCCCCGCGCCGGCACAGAGCGAGGTCCACTTCTGTCGCGCCACGAATGCGCGCTACAACATCCTGCAGAGGCCCAAGTCGGGCTACGACTTCGTGCCGGTCGTCGCCGACGACTCGTCCGGACTCTACGTGGCCTACAGCGCCAAGCAGAACCCGACCAACACCGATTTCGTCAGCACGTCGTGCATGTACGTGCTGCCGCTCGAGGGCGACGAGGTGCTGATCTTCGGCGGCGGGTTCGGCGACACGAACTACATCCAGGGCGGGGCCTTCTTCGACGCCGACCACGACGTGGCCATGATCAAGGAGGCCATCGTCGAGTGCATGGGCCGCGATCTCGCCAAGACGCGCGTGCGCTTCGTCGCGCCGCACGGGCACCCGGACCACATCACCGTGGCCTTCATCCGTGCGCTCGAGCGCGCCGGCTTCACGCTGGTGGAGATCGCCTATCACGAGGGCGATCGTGCCTGGATCGAGCAGTTGCCCTGGCTGTCGCACCATCCACGGCTGTTCAACGTGCTCGTGGGCGGCGGCTGCAACAAGCCGATCCTCTCCTACGAGTCACCGCTCGGGCACATCTGGTTCACCTCGCGTCCGGGCCACACGCCGGGCTCGATCGATCTCGTGCTGGACCTGTTCGGGAATCCGAACGAGCGCGTGTTGATCCTCGGCTCCTCGGCCGGCGGTTGCGCGCCGCCCAGCGGCGTGGGCCTCACGCTCCCGGCCCACGGCACGGTGCTGGTCGGGGGGCCGCGCCGCGCGGAGATCGAGATCATCAACGGCAGCGGCACGAATCGCGTGTGCTTCACGAGCTCCAAGCCGCCCAAGCTGGGCACGAACTGGAGCGCCGAGCTCGACCTGAGCCAGCATCCGGGCGCGAACTACGTGCACGTGATGGGCACGGACGCGCTGCTGGTCCCGGGGCGCAAGACGCCCTTCGGGGAACTGCTGGTGAACCCGCTCGGGCGCACGCAGATGGCCATGGTGCTGCCGGTGTCCGACGGCCTGGCGGCGCCGCTGGTGCTGCCGATCCCGCGCGACCCCATCCTCATGGGGCGCACCTGCTATGCGCAGGCGACGATCTTCGGTGGCGGGGTCGAGCTGTGCAACGCGCTGCGCATGGTCATCGGCTTCTGACCAGGGCGTCCATCGCGCGCGCGATCTGCGCGCACTCGTCGTCCGTCGTGCAGGCCGGTGGCAGCGCGTACAGCACGTTGCCGAGCGGGCGCAGGAGCACCCCGAGTTCGAGCGCGCGCCGGCGCAGCCGGGGTGCCAGGGTCGAGGCGTAGCCCGCCCGTTCGCCGGCCGGCACGGCCAGCTCGAGCGCCACGATCCCGCCCGTGCGGCGCAGCGCGAGCACGCGCTCGTCGTCGCGCAGCGGGGCCAGGCCCTGCTCGAGCGCGGCGCCGATGTGCTCGAGGCGCCCGGGCACGTCGTCCGCTCGGCACAACGCCAGCGAGGCGAGTCCCGCGGCGCAGGCGATCGGGTTGGCGGTGAAGGTGTGCCCGTGCGGGAAGAAGCGCGTGCGTTCCTCGTGCAGGAAGGCCTCGAACACGGCCGCGGTCGTGAGCGTGGCCGCCAGCGGCAGGGTCCCGCCGGTGAGCCCCTTGCCGAGACACAGGAGGTCCGGGGCGATGCCCGCGCGCCCGCACGCGAACAGCGCGCCGGTGCGGCCGAAGCCGGTCATGACCTCGTCCGCGATCAGCGGCAGAGCGTGCCGGTCGCAGGCCGCGCGCGCCGCGCGCAGGAACTCCGCGCCGTGCATGCGCATGCCGGCCGCGCCCTGCACCAGCGGCTCGACCAGCACGCCGGCCGCGCGCGCGCCGAGCTCCGCCAGCACCGCCTCCAGCCGCTCGCCTTGCGCGGGCACGCGCCGCACGGCGAAGAGGAACGGCGCGAGATCCCCGAAGAACGGCTCGGGGTCGCCGGCCGCCATCGCGCCGAAGGTGTCGCCGTGGTACGCGCCCTCCAGCGCCACGAACACGGTGCGCTGCGGCTCGCCGCGCCGCACCCAGGCCTGGGCGACCATCTTCAGCGCCACCTCGACCGCGGTCGAGCCGTCGTCCGAGTAGAAGACCCGTGCCAGGCCGGGCGGCGCCACGGCCAGGAGTTGCTCGGCCAGTTCGACGGCCGGCGCGTGCGTCGCGCCCGCGAACAGGACGTGGTCCAGCGTGCGCGCCTGCTCGGCGATGGCGCTGGTGATGCGCGGATGCCCGTGGCCGTGCAGGCACGCCCACCAGGACGAGATCGCGTCCAGGATGAGACGCCCGTCGGCGAGCTCGAGCCAGGCGCCCGCGGCGCGCACGACCGGCAGGGGGTCGCGCTCGAGCCCGTGTTGTGTGTAGGGGTGCCACAGGACGCGCGCATCGCGCTCGATCAGCTCCTGGCCACGCGTGCTCATGGCGCGAACAGCTCGTCGAGATCGTGGGTCTCGAGCCAGCGCGCCAGCGCGGCGGGTTCGAGCGGCTCGAGCGGCTCCAGCTCGTGGATGCGCGGCACGCCGGCCACGCGCTCCAGCGTGCGGCGATTCGAGGCGTGCGGCGGGCCCACCAGGAACAGCGCGCGCGGCTCGAGGTGGCGCGCCCGCAGGGCCTCGAGCGTGAGCAGCGTGTGGTTGAGGGTGCCGAGCCCCGCGCGCGCCACCAGCACCAGCGGCGCGCGCGCGCTGGCGAGCCAGTCGGCCTGCGTCACGAGCTCGGGTTCGCTGCGGTAGGGCACGAGCAGGCCGCCGGCGAGCTCGACCACCACGCGCGTGCCGCTCAGCGTGCGCAGCAGGCCGCGCAGACCCTCGCTGACGCGGCGCGGCTCGATCGTCTGCCCGGCCTGGGCCGCGGCCTCGTGCGGCGAGGCCGCCAGCGGGAAGTGCCAGGCGTTCGGCAGGCACTCGTGCTCGCTGGCCTCGGCCAGCGCGCGCACGACCTCGCGGTCGCTCTCGGCCCCGGTCTGCACCGGCTTCCAGTAGGCCGCCCGTCCGCGCGCGCGCGCCGCGCGCAGCAGCAGCGCGCTCACCACGGTCTTGCCGACGCCGGTGTCGGTGCCGAGCACGAACAGCGCCGTCCCCGGGGCCTCGGTGCTGGCAGCCACCGCGCTGGCACCCACCGCCGGCCGTGAACGCGGCCCGTCGAGCGCGCGCGCGAGCTCGTCGATCTCGCTCGAGCGGTTGAAGGCGTGCAGCACGATGCGCAGGCGCGAGCCGTCCGGCGGCACGGTCGGCGGCCGCACGGCCGGCACGAACAGGCCGCGCGCCTGCAGGCGCTGCGCGAGTGCCAGGGCCTGCTCGGGCGAGCGCGCGGGGAAGGGCACGATCGCACCGGCGGGGGCCGGCAGATCGAGCCGGCGCGCCAGCTCGGTCGCCAGCCCGCGCACGTGCGCGCGCTCGGCCTCGGCCTGGCGGCAGGCCGCGACGGCCGCCAGCAGCCCGCCCGCCAGCGCGGGCGGCGGCGCGGTCGTGAACAGGAACGAGCGCGCGTGGTTGACGAGCTGCTCGCGCAGCACGCGGCTCCCGACCACGAAGGCTCCGCCCACACCCAGGGCCTTGCCGCCGGTCACGAGCCGCGCCGCGAGGCGCGATCCCGCCGGCGCGTCGAGCGCGGCCCAGGCGCCCGCCCCTTCCGGTCCGAGCAGCCCGCCCGAGTGGGCCTCGTCCACCACCAGCCAGGCGTCGTGTCGCCGGCACAGCTCGTCGAGCTCGGCCAGCGGCGCCGCGTCGCCGTCCATGCTGAACACGCCCTCGGTCACGACCAGGCGCCGGCGCGCCGGGCGCGCGCGCGCGAGCTGGCGCTCGAGCTCGGCCAGGTCGAGGTGCGCGTGCACGAAGACCTGCGCGCGCGCGAGCCGCGCCGCGTCGATCAGCGAGGCGTGGTTGCGGGCGTCGGAGAACAGCGCGTCGCCGCGTGTCACCAGCGCGCCGAGCAGTCCGAGGTTGGCCTGGTAGCCGGACGGGAACAGCAGCGCGGCCTCGGCGCCGAGCCACTCCGCCACCGTCGCCTCGGCGCGCTCGTGCAGCGGCGAGCCGCCGCCCAGCAGGCGCGAGGCCCGTCCACCCGCCCCGAACTCCTCCAGCGCCGCGCGCGCGCCGGCGATCACGCGCGCGTCCCGCGCCAGCCCGAGCACGTCGTTCGAGCCGAGGTCGACCCCGCTGGTCGTGCCCGGCAGACGCGCGTCGCGGCGCAGGCCCAGCTCGGCGCGCTGCTCCAGTTCGGCGGCGAGCTCCCGATCGAGCTGCGAGCCCATCTCTAGCCCCATTGGGCAGGGGCCGCCGCGCTAGCGCGCGCCGATCGCGGTCAGGTCGAGCTTCGCCAGCAGGGCCGCGTCGCTCGAGGGCGTCGGGTTGGGCGTGGTCAGGAGCTCCTCGCCCACGAAGATCGAGTTCGCGCCGGCCAGGAAGCACAGCGCCTGGGCCGCCTCGTCGAGCTCGCTGCGCCCGGCCGAGAGCCGCACGACCGCGCGCGGCATCAGGATGCGCGCGGCTGCGACCGTGCGCACGAGTTCGGTCCAGTCCAGCGCGGCCTGGGCCGCCAGCGGCGTGCCCGGCACGTGCACCAGCGTGTTGATCGGCACCGATTCGGGCTGCGGCTCGAGGTTGGCGAGCTCCTGCAGCAGCTCGGCGCGCGCGCGGCGCGGCTCGCCCAGGCCCAGGATGCCGCCGCAGCACACGTGCATCCCGGACGCGCGCACGTGCGCGAGGGTCGCCAGGCGCTCGTCGTAGCTGCGCGTGCTGACGACCTCGGCGTAATGGCTGCGGCCGGTGTCGAGGTTGTGGTTGTAGTAGTCGAGTCCGGCCGCGCGCAGGCGGGCGGCCTGCTCGCCGTTCAGCATGCCCAGCGTGGCGCAGGTCTCGAGTCCGAGCTCCTTGACCCCGCGCACCATCGCCAGCACGCGCTCGAACTCCGCTCCGTCCTTCACCTCGCGCCAGGCCGCGCCCATGCAGAAGCGGTCGGCACCGCTCTCCTTGGCGGCCCGCGCGCTGGCCAGCACCTCCGCCAGCGGCAGCAGCGGTTCGCGCGCGACGGGCGTGGCGTGGTGCGCGCTCTGTGAGCAGTACCCGCAGTCCTCGGGACAGCCACCGGTCTTGATCGAGAGCAGCTGCGAGCACTGCACGCGCGCGGGATCGTGGTGGCGGCGGTGGACCACGGCCGCCGCGTGCACCAGCTCGAGCAACGGCCGCGCCAGCAGCGCCTCGACCTCGGCCAGCGTCGCGCCCGGCGTCAGGCAGCTCGCGTCAACGTCTCCGGCGGACTTCATGGGCCGCGGATTCTAGCGCGCGGGGAGCGCCGGTTCCTCCTCCGCTCGGGCCGCGGCGATCACTACCCTGGCGTGCCATGGCCAAGCGACCCTCACCGGCGGCGCCCCCTGCCGCAGCGCCCGGCGCGACCCCGAACTACTGGGACTACATCCGCGTCGAGGAACTGCTGGGCCTGCAGGGCGGCCTGGCCGCCGACGAGGACGAGCTCTCGAACGACGAGGTGCTGTTCATCACCGTGCACCAGGTGTTCGAGCTGTGGTTCAAGCTCGTCCTGCGCGAGCTGCGCTTCCTGCGCGACTTCTTCCACCAGGACATGGTGCACGACCAGGAGCTCTCGCGCGCCGTCGCCAGCCTGCGGCGCGTGGTGACGATCTTCCGGCGCTGCGCGGACCACTTCCTGGTGGTCGAGACCCTGCCCACGCGCAGCTACCTCTCGTTCCGCGACAAGCTCACGCCGGCCAGCGGCTTCCAGAGCGCGCAGATGCGCCAGATGGAGATCGTGCTCGGGCTCGACGACACCCAGCGCAGCCAGCTGGGCGCGGGCGAGGGCTACCTGGAGGCGTTGCGCGCCCACGACGGCAGCGAATCGCCGGCCCTGCGCCGCGTGCTGGCCGAGAAGCAGGGCGTGACGCTCAAGCAGGCCATCGACGAATGGCTCTACCGCACCCCGATCGGCGGACTCGGTCCGGACAAGCGCGGCGCGCCCGAAGCCCTGGAGCGTTTCGTGGCCGCCTTCGAGACCGCGCACGCGACCCAGGTGACGCACTCGGCCGAGCTGGCGCTCGCGCGCCTGCGTACTCCGGTGGACGCGGCCGCGTTGCGCGCGCGCTTCGCCGACGAGAAGCGCCAGCTCTCGGCCTTCCTGCGCCCGAGCGCGGCCGAGGGCGGCGCCCGCCGCGCGCGCATCCGCGCGGCCGCGCTGCTGATCCTGCAGAACCCCGAGCTGCCGCTCCTGGCCTGGCCGCGCGAGGTCGTGAGCGGGCTGGTCGAGCTCGAGCAGAGCATGCTGATCTTCCGCCAGCGCCATGCGCGCATGGTCGAGCGCGTCATCGGCCGCCGCGTCGGCACCGGCGGCAGCTCGGGCGTCGACTACCTCGACCAGACCGCGCTCGGCCCGCGCGTCTTCGCCGACCTGTGGGCGCTGCGCACCTTCATGATCCAGCCGAGCGCCAACCCGGATCCCGAGCAGCCCGAGTTCTACGGCTTCCGCAACGGTTGAGAGCTTGGACAGCCGCGAAGCCGCGGAACAGACGGGAACAGCGGGACGGGTCCTAGCCGCAGAGTTCGTAGTCGACTCGGCGCGCGTCGGTCACGCGTGTGGAGGCGTCCAGGACTTCGAGCGAGACGAGGTTGCCCTGCTCGTCGAAGTCCAGGATCACGCCGGGGCGCTCCTCGTCGCTCTCCGTGACGACCACACCTTCCCGCAGGATCACGTGGAGCGTGTCGGTTCGAGGGTCGTAGCTGACTTTCACGGTGAGGCCTTCCAGTACTTCTCGATCTTGCTCGTCCGATAGCCCGTGACGATCTCGGGCGGGGCGCGATCGGAGTCGATGACGATCCTAACGAGATAGACTCGCCCGGGATCGAACTCGATCCTGGATTGCAGGACCATGCGTCCAGGTCGGACGAGGACGCGCTGTTCCGGGAGCTCGAGAACCCGTGCCAGGACGAGTCCGGACAGACCCCGTCGCTCCAGCTGCAGGGCCGCGTGATCCGTGAGCCGGTAGCGATCGAGTGGCTGCTCCTGATCCACGAGGAGACGACCCGCGGTGGAGCGCGCGGTCTCCCGGATTCCGTGCCCGACGGGGTCCCGGCGCGCCGTGGCGCGAGCGCGGGTGCACCCCGGCCCTCCGAAGGGGCAGCCCTGGGTCCTCGAGGGCGAGCCGACCCTTCCTGACCACTCGGTTGGGCAGACGCGGGCGCTCTCTATGGCATCATCTCGGACTCTCCACCCCCTGCCCGAGGAAGCCGATGCAACGCCCGCTTGCTGTCCTGTCCCTGTCGTGTCTGTCCGTCGCCTGCGCCGGTCCCGGGCGCGGTGGCCATCTGGAGGTCTCCACCTTCGAGGCCAGCAGCCAGAGGGACGGCGCGCCGTCGATCGCGGCCGAGGTCGACATCCCGTTCACGAAGTTCGTGCTCGCGAACGGGCTCACGCTGATCGTGCACGAGGACCACAAGGCCCCGATCGTGGCCGTGAACGTGTGGTACCACGTCGGCAGCAAGAACGAGAAGCCCGGCAAGACCGGCTTCGCGCACCTGTTCGAGCACCTGATGTTCCAGGGCTCCGAGAACCTGCAGGGCGAGTTCTTCGAGCCGCTCGAGAAGGTCGGCGCGACCGGCATGAACGGCACGACCAACAACGACCGCACCAACTACTTCGAGACCGTGCCGAAGAACGCGCTCGAGCTGGCGCTGTGGCTCGAGTCGGACCGCATGGGGCACCTCCTGGGCGCGATCGACCAGGCCAAGCTCGACGAGCAGCGTGGCGTGGTGCAGAACGAGAAGCGCCAGGGCGAGAACCAGCCCTACGGCCAGTCCCAGAACGTGATCGCGGCCGGCACCGCGCCCGTCGGCCACCCCTACTCGTGGAGCGTGATCGGTTCGATGGAGGACCTGAACGCGGCCAGCCTGGAGGACGTGAAGGAGTGGTTCCGGAGCTCCTACGGCGCGGCCAACGCCGTGCTGGTCGTGGCCGGCGACGTCGACACCAACGCGGTCAAGGCCGCGGTCGAGAAGCACTTCGGCGACATCCCCTCGGGCCCGCCGATCACGCGCCCGAAGACCTGGGTCGAGCCGATGGTCGGCACGAAGCGACACGTCATGCAGGACCGCGTCGGCCAGCCGCGCCTCACGATGGTCTGGAACATCGCGCCGTGGGGCGACCCGTCGCTCGAGTCGCTGGGGCTGTTCGCCGACATCCTGGCGGGCGGCAAGACCTCGCGCCTCTACCAGCGCCTGGTCGTGAAGGAACAGCTCGCCACCGACGTGCGCGCCGGCCTGAACCGGCGCGAGCTCGGCAGCCAGTTCTCGCTCTCGGCCAGCGCCAAGCCCGACGCCGACCTGGCGCGGGTCGAGGCCATCCTGGACGAGGAACTCGCGCGCCTGTGCCGCGAGGGGCCCAGCGTTGACGAACTCGAGCGCGCGCGCACGCAGCAGCTGGCGCAGTTCGTGCGCGGGCTCGAGCGCATCGGCGGCTTCTTCGGCAAGTCCGACCAGCTGGCCGAGGGCCAGGTCTACGGCGGGGATCCGGCCTTCTACAAGCAACGCATCGCGCGCATCGAGCGCGCCAGCGCCGCGGACCTGCGCAGCGCGGCCACCGCCGCCACGCAGGCCAACGGGCGCTTCGTCCTGACGGTGCTGCCGTTCCCGAGCTACCAGGTCGCGGCCCAGGGCGCCGACCGCAGCCGCCTGCCGGACGCCGGCACCTTCCCCGAGGCGGCCTTTCCCGCCTTCCAGCGCGCCAAGCTCGCGAACGGGCTCGAGCTCGTGCTGGTCGAGCGCCACGCCGTCCCGACGGTCGAGCTGCAGCTCCTGGTCGACAGCGGCTCGGCCGCCGATCCGGCCGGGCTGTCCGGGCTCGCCAGCATGACCCTCAACCTGATGGACGAGGGCACGAAGTCGAAGAGCGCGGTCGAGATCGGCGAGATCCAGGAGCGCCTCGGCGCGCGCCTGGGCGCGAACGCGGGCGACGACGCGGCGGTGCTCTCGCTCTCGGCCCTCAAGGCCAACCTCGGCGCGAGCCTCGACCTGTTCGCGGACGTGCTCCTGAATCCCTCGTTCCCGGCCAGCGACTTCGAGCGCATCCGCAAGGAGACGCTGGTGCGCATGCAGTCGAGCAAGCTCGAGCCGAACGCCATGGCCGCGCGCGTGCTCCCGCCGCTGGTGTTCGGCGAGGGACACCCCTACGGCGCGCTCGGTGGCGGCAGCGGCACCGAGCAGTCGCTCGCCGCGCTCAGCCCCGAGGCGCTGGCCGAGTACCACGCGCGCTGGTTCAAGCCGAACAACGCCAAGCTGCTGGTGGTGGGCGACACGACCCTGGCCGAGCTCCGTCCGTTGCTCGAGCAACGCCTCGGCGCGTGGAAGGCCGGCGAGGTACCGAAGAAGACCCTCGGCCCGGCGCTCACGATCGCGAAGCCGGTCGTGTACCTGCTCGATCGCCCGCAGGCCTCGCAGTCGGTGATCCAGGTCGCGCTCGCCGCGCCCCCGACCGGGGACCCGGCCGACCTCGCGATCGACGCCATGAACACCTTCCTGGGCGGTTCCTTCACCTCGCGCATCAACATGAACCTGCGCGAGGACAAGCACTGGTCCTACGGCGCGCGCTCCGGCATCCGCGACGCCAAGGGCCCGCGCGTGTTCGTGGTCAGCGCTGGCGTGCAGACCGACAAGACCAAGGAGTCGATGCTCGAGGTCCAGAAGGAGCTGGCCGAGGTCATCGGCGCGCGGCCCGGCACGCAGAAGGAGCTGGACGAGGTCAAGGCCCAGCAGACGCTCTCGCTCTCGGGCCGCTGGGAGACCAACGGCGCCGTGCTCGGCAGCCTGGCCGAGCTCGTGCGCTACGGCCTGCCGGACGACTACTGGAAGACCTTCGCCGGCAAGGTGCGCGCGCTCGACCTCGCCGCGGTCGACGCCGCCGCCCGGAAGATCGTCGAGCCCGCGCGCTGCGTGTGGATCGTGGTCGGCGACCGCAACAAGATCGAGGCCGGTGTGCGCGAGGCCGGGATCGGCGAGGTCATCGTGATCGACGCCGACGGCGAGCGCGTCGGTGCCGGGACCTAGTTCTCTCTCCTCTCCTCTGTCTCCGCGTTTTCCGCGGCTCCGCGGTTGCTTCTCGGAGACTTACCGCGGAGAGCGCGGAGAGCGCGGAGACAGAGGAGGGGAGATGGGGCGGAGCAGGTCAACCCGCTGCCCAGGGCGGGATGACCTGCTCCCGTAACGTCCAGGATCCGGCGCGGATCGTCGGAGTGCCGATCCGCTGCCGCTAGCGCGGGAAGCGCAGCACGCCGAGCGTGCCGGTGCCCTCGTTGGCGACGTAGAGGTAGTCCGCGCCGGAGGCCGGGTCACGGTAATGGGCCAGGCCTTCGGGCTCGTCCGCGAGGTGCGCGTTGCCGCTGGCGGCGATGGCGACCACGACGGGGTGGCCCGGGTCCCCGAGGTCCACCAGGGCCACGGCGCCGGCGCGCTCGAGCGTGAGCGCGGCGTAGGGCACGGCCCGGCCCCCGGGCCCGGCCCGTTCGAAGGTCAGCACCATCTCGGGCTCGCTGCCCTTCTTCGGACTGCGCTTGTCGGGGTAGAGGCCCGCGCGCGCGGCGACCCGGTCGAGCTCGGGGCCCGTGTCACCGCGCAGCTCGCCGGTGGCGAGGTCGAAGACGCTCAGCGTGCGCCCGCCGGCCGCGGGCAGGGTCTCCGTTCCGCCCGTTCCCCCCTGGCCTCCGAGGGTCTCGCCCACCGTGTCGCCCTCGTCGGCGGTGACGAAGTAGCGTCCATCGGGGGTGAGGGCCACGCCGTCGGGTTCGCGGCGCGCGTGCAGCACGCCCGTCTCGGCGAAGCGCCCATCGCTCACGAGGTCGGCCGGGTGCGTCGTGTGGCCGAGGGCGAGGACGCGCAGCACGCGCCCCGCTTCGAGATCGATCTCGGCCACGGCGTTGTTCTCCTGCAGGGTAGCGAGCGCGCGCGCGGTGCCCGGGACGAAGGCCACCACCTCGGGCTCCAGGAACTCGGGCGTGGTCCCGAGCTCGATCAGGCGCTCGCCCTCGACCTTGCGCTCGAGCCGGCGCCCCTCCGGCGGGCTGCCGGCCAGGGCCGCGAGCGGGATCTGGACCACGCGCGAGCCCGCCAGGGGCTCGGTCAGGCGCACGAGCGTCAGGCTCCCGGGGGCGGAGACGAGCCGCCCCTCCACCTCGGCGAACTCCTCGGCCTCGTTGGCCACCAGCGCGTACGCTCCGCTCGCCGCGATGGCCACGCAGTCGGGCCCGACCCCGGCCGGGAAGCTCGCCAGGAGCGTGCCATCGGCCAGCGAATGCGCCACGACGCGCCCCGGCGCGAGCGGCCCCCTGGCCTTCACGCACGCCAGGAACCAGTCGCCGCTGGGGGGCAGCGCGACCGAGGTCAGCTCCTCGCCCTTCGCGAGCCGGAGTTCGAAGCGCGCGAGCGCGCGCGGCCGGGCCGGATCGGCCAGGGAGAAGAGCTCGACCTGGCCGGTCGCGCTGTGGGTCAGGACGGCGCGCGCGAAGCTCACCTGCACGCTCACGATCTCCGCGCCGGGCGCGGCGGTCGCGAGGACGGCCACGGGCTCGAGCGTGGGCGCGGCGGAAGGCGCCGGTTCCTGGTGCGCCAGGAGGTGAACCGCGAGCCCCCCGGCGAGCGCCAGCCGGGCGCTCACTTGCGTCCCGCGTCGGCCAGGTCCCAGTCGTAGGGCAGACTGCGCGGCTTCGCGCCGCGGACGAAGTCGGCCGCACCCGCGGGCGCGTAGCGCACCAGGAAGTCCTGGAGCGTCTTGCCGTCGCGCTCGAAGTCCTCGGCGAACCACTTGAAGACCTCGGACAGCCCGAGCTCCTTGCCGGCCGGGTCGATGCGGTTGCGCGTGGCGTCGTTCACGAAGGCGCGCATCTGCTCGTCGAGCTGGCGCTCGAGCTCGTCGGCCGTGTAGGCCTCGGCCCGGAGCGGCGCGCCGCTCTTCGTGCTGTTGTGCAGCGCGGCGTGCACGCGCGCGTCGCGGAAGCGCTTGCGCAGGATCCCGTCCTGCAGGTCGTTCAGCGAGAGCCCGGCCTCCTTGGCGCCGGAGAGGTGCGCGCGCATCGGGATGAAGCCCTGGTCGAAGGCCGTGTTCACGCCGAAGGCGCCGTCCAGCCGGCGGATGCTCTTGAGCGGATAGGCGTCGAGCACGCGCTGCACGCAGTGCGCGTTGTAGGCGTTGATCCAGAAGGCGAAGCGCTGCGCCTCGCTCCAGCCGGCGGCCTCCTCCGGCGTCACCGCGTGCAGCGCGCCGAGGTAGGCGTCGAAGCCGGCGCGCGCGCCCTTCAGCTTGGCGTAGTCCAGGGCGCCGTCGCGCACGTGCGCGCCCAGGACCGTGCTCCAGGCGCCGTGGCTGTGGTCGAAGGCGCCCTGGGGCGTCGCGCTCGCGCGCGTCGCGCCGCAGAGCACGAGCAGCGCGAGCGCGGACCAGGGGCGGAGGATCGCGGGCATCGTTGTGGCGGGATACTCGGTGGCAAAATCTAGTTGCGCGTCGGAGTGAAGGAGGTCTTGTCTTACTCGAAGGCGGACTTGGCCTGCGTAATATCTAGCGTTGAAGCTGAGAACGTTCTTGGCACAGGGCGAGCGCCTACTTGCGTGGCAGCCCCGGCCTCTAAAGAATAGAGTCTCAATACTGACGATGTGTCCAACAAAATAACCTCTCTGTTTGTTGGAAAAAAGGCCGTAATCACCATCGGTAGTTCCCCGAAATGAAATACTGCGTCACTCTCTAGCCGGATGCCTTCTTCGCTGTCATCGACCGTAGCCTGAACGACAATGGCCGCACCAGACTCTTCTTGACAGAGGATATTCAGGATATTCCCTAGCCCGGGGTATAAGCGCATGCTCTTTGCCGTCCAAGGTAGATTCACCTCGATGCTCCGGTACGTACTCGGCTCGCCTGGCCTCATGCGCTCCAGCATCAGGCGCGATATCATGTCGCCATTCGACCCACCGGTAAGTTCGGTCGTAGTTCTTGAGCGTATAAGGAAATTGCCAAGCCCAATCTCTTGGATGATGTCGCCTGACTCGGCGACGGAAGTGGTTCGAAGGCTAACCAGGGCCGACCACACCGACCATGTGATCAAAATAAAGAGGATGGTGGCGGCAATTAAGAACAGAGAAAAAGTTCTAGGCTGCCTAGCCGCAATGGAGCGAAGTCGCACCACCTGTTCAAAGTGAAGCCGCGTCATGATGCTAGCCATGTTCTAACTTTTCTCCAATTCAGCGCTTTGAAGCAAGAAAATTGGCGACTTGTCTCCACACCACGGGCACGGTTGGACCTCAAGTGCTCCACCCCATTCGGGATGGCCCATCTGCGCGGTTGGCTTCTTCTTGAGCTGTTTGATGACCGCTTGTCGATACTCTTTGTCTCTAAATTTGGAGCTGTCGAGCTGGTGATAAGCGCAAGCTCCACTTGCCGCTGTGGTGGAAACAGTTTGCGTCAAGAAACGGGATATTGCCGGCGTCTTGGATGCAAGAAACAATTCCATGCATGCATGCTCAGGATTTGGTGAGGACGTGGCCAATTCTTCACCTCGCACGCCGCGATCGATTAATCCGCCGCAGCGACGTGAGATGTGTAGTAGTTCGTGCATTATAATGATCGAGACGAAAGTAACTTGTGCTTCTTCCTCTTGAACGCGGAATTGACCAAACGCCCACCAGATCTTGTCTGGGTACAGGCAGATCTTCTTTGTTCCGTGTGGTGAGGCTTCGGCGAGTCTTTTGCTGCCCAGTACCTCTAGCTCCTCCTCCAGTCTTCTTGGAAGTTGTCTTTGCTCGACCATGCTAGGTAACTCCTCCTCTAGGGAGCTGAGCACTTCCGTAGAGTTCGATGTCCACTGCAGACCCCAAATGGACCCCTCGTTCAGGAGATTGATTGCTCGAGTGCAGGCTGGAGCAATAATACGCGCTGTGTCGAGCGCCGTTCTTGCCTTCGGATATCGATCCCACGGTGGGAAAACCTCGACGCCCACACAATGATCCTGCGCGAGCGTCACGCTGTCGCGGATTTCGCCGCGATTCATCCAGAAGTGGCCTCCAGGAATCAGCCCAATCAAGAGACACGCTAGGCCCCGCCTGACCCGGTCTCGAAATCCAAGAACGACCCCAGCGGCCAAGAGAATGACAGCGGTTGCCAGCGCGAGCGACATTAGTGGAGCCTCCGACGACACAAGCACCCAGAGCGTGCCAATGGCTTCCAGTAGACCTCGAACGAGCCCCTCGATACTTCGCATTCCCCATTCTCTCCCTTTGATTCGGACGCCCCCGAGCCTCTGGTGCTTCAAGCCCCGCGCAGCAAGAGGAACGACGCATCCTCATGGTTCGAGGGTACCAAGAATAGCTGGCCTAGTCCAAGCTCGCCCGATCCGACGGCCCCATCTCGACGCCGCCGGCGGGGAAGTACTCCTTCCAGC
>CAZWAY010000068.1:0-27937 GCA_964631945.1 uncultured Planctomycetaceae bacterium | reverse complement strand
GGGCTTCCGAACTCGACGAGGCTCTGCAGAAGGCGGGTGCGGCGGCGCCCTGGCCCTGTGAACGGGAGTCGCCGCGGCGCGCGCGGCCGGCCGCGTGCTGACCGAGGGCTCGGGCGCGCCCGAGCGGGACCATCGGCGCTTCGTGGGGCGCGAGACGCGCGTGCGCGCGGCCCTGGCGCACGGCCTCCTGTTCCTCGGCGCACACCCGCGCCTGCAGGAGGGTGTGGCGCGTGCCCTGCGCCTCTGGCCGCGTGCGACGACGCGCCTGGCGGGCCTGGTCGCGGGTGCGTGACGCACCTGGATCGGCCCCCCCGGGAGCGTAGGATGCGCGGCCCGCGATGGCTCGCACCCTCGTCACCAGCGCGCTGCCCTACGCCAACGGGCCCCTGCACCTCGGACACCTGATCGGGGCCTACCTGCCGGCGGACTGCTACGTGCGCACGCTGCGGGCGCTCGGCGAGGAGGTGCTCTACGTGTGCGGCACGGACGAGCACGGCGTCGCCATCACGATCGGGGCCGAGCAGGAGGGCGTGCCCTACCCCGACTACGTCGCGCGCTGGCGCGACTCGATCAAGGCCTCCTTCGACGCCTTCGACATCGCCTTCGACGTGTGGTCGGGCACCAGCATCTGCCCCGAGCACGCGCCCACCAGCCAGGGCTTCTTCCGACGCCTGGACGAGAACGGGTATCTGGAGAAGCGCGCCGAGGAGCAGCTCTACTGCGAGCGGGACGCGATGTTCCTGGCCGATCGCTACATCGTGGGCACCTGCCACGAGTGCGGCTTCGAGGAGGCGCGTGGGGACGAATGTCCGCGCTGCGGCAAGTGGCTCGACCCGCTGAAGATGCCCAGGGTGGCCTGCAAGGTGTGCGGCAGCGCGCCCGTGCGGCGCACGACCTCGCACTGGTACCTGGACCTGCCCAAGCTGCGCGACGCGGGCTTCGGGGCCTGGTTCGAGGACCACACCTGGAAGCCCAACGTGCGGGCCTTCATCGGCAACCAGCTGTCCGAGATCCGCCCGCGCCCGATCACGCGCGACATGCGCTGGGGCGTGCCGGTGCCGGAGGACCGCGCCAGCGGCGAGACGGGCAAGGTCCTGTACGTCTGGTTCGACGCCCCCATCGGGTACGTCTCCTTCACCCAGCAGTGGGCGCGCGAACAGGGCAAGCCGGAGGACTGGAAGCGCTGGTGGCAACAGCCGGACACGCGCCTGGTGCACTTCATCGGCAAGGACAACATCCCGTTCCACTGCCTGGTCTTCCCCGCGATGCTGTTCGGGATGCAGCAGGACTGGGTGCTGCCCTGGCAAGTGCCGGCCAACGAGTTCTACAACCTCGAGGGACGCAAGTTCTCGACCTCGAAGAACTGGACCATCCCGCTGGCAGCGCTGGCACGGCGCTACCACCCGGACCTCGTGCGCTTCTACCTCCTGGCGAGCGCGCCCGAGACGGCCGACTCGGAGTGGCGCTGGGAGGAGTTCCAGCGCTGCGTGAACGCCTCGCTGGCCGACACGATCGGGAACCTGGCCACGCGCGTCCTGCGCTTCGCGGCCAAGCACTTCGACGGACGCGTGCCGCCGCTCGCGCCCGCGCTCGCGGACGAACTCGATCGCTCGCTGCTCGGCGAGTGCGGGCCGATCGCCGATCCCGCGCGCGCGGTGCTCGCCTTCCGCTTCCGGCGCGCGACCGAGGAGTTGATCGCCAACGGCATGGCCGCGAACGTCTTCATCGACCGACACGCGCCCTGGGCCCTGCGCACCAAGGACCCGGCCCGCGCCGCGGCGGTGCTGAACACGGCCTGCAACTGGCTCGCCCTGCTGGCACGCTGGATGGGCCCGTTCATGCCCACCAAGGCGCAAGAACTCTGGCGCATGCTCGGGGGTGCCGGCTCGATCCACGCCCAGCCCTGGCCAGGGGTGCCGAGCGCAGGAGCCTGGCGTCGACTGGCGGCGGGCACGCCCTTCGGAGCGATCGAGGGCCCGGTCCCGAAGATCCCGGACGAGGCGATCGCGGCCGAGATCGCGCTCCTGCGCGGAGACGAACCGCACCCGGCAACGCCGTGACTGGAGCGGGCCGACGCCCCCTCCCCGAGGGGTCCGGCGAAACGAACGAGGCCAGCTCCGTAGCGCGGAACTGGCCTCGACGAACCGGCCTCGACCAGCGCTCCCGCCGGGGAGCCCGACGGAATCGGAGCTTGGAGTCTGTCAGGCGAGCTGCTTGAGACCCTTGCCGACGCGGAAGCCCACGCGCTTGCCGGCCTCGATCTGGATCGGCTCACCGGTGTGCGGGTTGCGACCGACGCGCGGCTTGCGGGTCTTGACCTCGAAGGTCCCGAACCCGGTGATCGTCACCGTACCCTCCTCGCGCAGGCCCTTGCGGATGCCATCGAGCACGGTATCCAGGAGCTGACCCGCGGCCAGCTTGGAGGTGTGCAGCTCGTGCGAGATCTGGGTGACGAGGTCGCTCTTGTTCACGGTGCGGTGGAGCGGACAAGCCGTCCGAGAGAGAAGGAGAGTCGAGGAGAGGAGAAAGGAAAGAGGCCTGGCCCCTCGGACCGGGACCAGGCCTGATTTCTGAAACTAGGCCTTCTTGCGACCCTTACGAGTAGCCTTCTTGGTCGCCTTCTTGGCCTTCTTCTTCCGTTTCGCCATGTAGAGAATCTCCTTGGGGATTGTCCCAGCTATGCGCGTTCTATTTCGCGCTCACCACGACATCAGCATCTCCATCGGCGAACTGCGCTCGCGTCTTTCCTTCCTTCCCACAGATTTTTTGCGCCATGACGCGTGAATCGAGCGCCGCCGAGCCGGCGTGTCGCGCGCGCGGGACCCGCGACCCGGCTGCGCGCGCGTGTAGGTCACGAGTGCTAACTGGGCGCCGACAAACAAACTTACGGCGTGGCGTGGGTTCCGCTTCGCGCACCCCGTGGAGCACGCGCTGCGACACGCGGACGAGCGCGTCTCCGAGCGCTTCGCGCTCGACGAAAAAGCGCGCGAACCGGATCACGGCCAGCGACGCGCAGGGGTCCTGCCGAGGTCCGACGCGCCGCTCGGTCACGCGTGCGCGGCGCCGTTCAACGGACGGCTAGCTGGCCTTGGCGCGGACGGGCTTCCGGATGCGCCCGCTCTTGATGCAGCGCGTGCACACCCGCATGCGCCGCACGACCTTGCCCTCCTGCACCTGGACCTTCTGCAGGTTGGGGAAGTACTTGCGCTTGTTGTGTCCCGTCGTCTTGAGTCCGACGCCGCCCTTGCGCTTGGGAAGACCGCGGCGAGCGATCATGCCGCCGACCCGGGTCCGCTTCTCGCAGATGTCACACACTCTGGCCATGGATGTCTCGCCCCGGGTCGCACCCGATTCTGGAAAGGGGCGGAGAGCCTAGCGGGCCCCTGCGAGGGGCGCAAGCACGTGGAGCGGAGACGAGCCCGAACGACCACCTCGCGAGCCCTGGGGACGCGCTCGTCCGGGCTGGCCGTGCCCGAAAGCGTCCCTGCCGCGCGGTCGCGGGCCTACGGACCGGAGGCGTCCGGCTAGAACAGCTTGTCGAGAGCGTCCTCGGCCCGGCTGCCGAAGTCGGGGTTGAGGTCCGCGCTGCGGTTCTGGGCGTGGATCTCCACCAGGATGTCGGTGATGCGACCGGCGGTCTCCTGGGCGTAGAAGCGCACCATGCCGAGGTTCGTGCGGCCGTCGAAGAGCGTGGCCAGCAGGGTGCGCTCGCCGATGAGCTGCAGCTGGATGGAGTCTCGCGAGCCCTGGTGGAACAGGATCGCGAACTCGTTCTCGCCCAGGAGCCGCGCCATCTCGCGCGTGGCGGCGAAGGAACCCGCGATCAAGGCCGAGACGGTCTCCTCGGAGGTGCGCACGGGCTCACCGCGGCGCGTGACCAGGTGACCGTCGCGGTCCACGAGCAGCGCGCAGCGCGCCTTGGAGAGCTCGAGGAAGGCGTCGATCTCGGCGTTCAGGCGCTGGACGTCGTTCTCGTAGAAGACGAGGCGGGACTTGCGCAGGTTCTCGTCACGGGACATCGGCTCTCGGCTCATGGAATCGGCTCCTTAGAGAACGTTCATCAGGACCCAGGCCAGGACGGCACCCACGCCCGCGCCGGCCACGACCAGGATCGGCGTCAACTTGCCACGCTTCTTGGGCGCGGCGACCTGAGCCTTGGGCTGAGCCGCGCGCGCGGCCTTGGCGGGCGCCGCACGCTGCGGGCGCGGCGCGGGCCGGGCCTGCTGGGCCTGCTGTGCCATCGGCTGAGGCGCGTGGGAAAGCGCCGGGCGCGGCTGCGAACGTGTCTGCGACAGCTGCAGCGGGGCCCCACCGAGCTGCGCTCCGCCGTGGGCGAGCTGCAGTCCACCCGGGGGCGTGTGCATCGGCTGGCCGGCCGGGACTCCGCCCGGGAAGTATCCGGTGCCGGTCATGGGCTGCGGCGCGCCGACCTGCGGATAGGACGGCTGCCCGCCCTGCATCGGCATCGGAGCCTGCGGCTGCTGGCGCGGCGGGAAGGCCGCGGGCTGACGCGCCGGCCCCCCGGCCGGAGCGCGGGCGGGCGCGGCCGGACGGGCCTGCGGACCAACGGGCATCGGCGCGGGCGCAGGGTAGCCCGCGCCAGCCTTCTGGCCCGACTCGTTCATGATGTTCTTCAGCACGCTCGCCGCCAGCGCCTTGAGCGTCGGGAAGACGCCCTCGCCCGAGTTGGCGATGGCGCCGAAGAGCGGCGCGTTGTGCGGGTTCAGCAGGCGCCCGAGTTCCTCCACCGACATCGCGTCGGGCAGGTCGCGCTTGTTGAGCTGGATCACGTGCGGCAGCGTGGACAGCGACTTGCCGTACTCGTTCAGGTTCTCCTCGAGGTTGCGCAGCGACTCGAGGTTCTGGTTGATCATCGAGGCCGAGGAATCGGCCACGAAGATGATCCCGTCCACGCCCTGCAGCACGAGCTTGCGGGTCGAGTTGTAGTAGACCTGGCCCGGCACCGTGTAGAGCTGGAAGGCGGTGCGCATGCCAGCCACCGTGCCCAGATCCAGGGGCATGTAGTCGAAGAACAGCGTGCGGTCCCCGTCGGTGCTGATGCTTGTCAGATCCCCGTGGTTGCCCTCGGGGGCGCGCTGGTGGATCACCTCCAGATTGGTCGTCTTGCCGGACATCCCGGGTCCGTAGTAGACGACCTTCAGGTTGACGGACTTCTGCGCGAAGTTGATCTGGACCATGGTTCAGTTTCCCGGGGGGTGCTCAGGGTGCGCGGCCGGGTGTACACCCTCTTCGACCGGCGGCGAGTCTTCGCGGTAGGGAATCGGAGCGTCCGGCGCGGGAGCCGAGACGGCCACGTGACTCGGCGTGGGCGGAGCGTTCTCCATGTGCGTGCGCCCGGTGCGCGCACGTTCGATGCGCGCCAGAGTGCCGTCCATGGGCAAGCGCACGTCCTCCGGCGAGGTCTCGCGGCCGAGGCACACGACCAGGCTGGCACTCGGTGAATGGCGCAGGACCAGCGTTCCCCGCGCCGCGCGCAGGCAGATGCGCTCGGGCGCGTGCCAGCCGAGGGGCGCCACGGCCTGGCCCACGTCGTTCAGCCAGGAGGCGGCCAGGGCGGCGAGGCTCTCTTCGCGCGCCGATTCGTCGGTTCCGCCGGCGTGCGCGATGGGCACGCCGTCGTTCGAGATCAGGAGCACGAACTCGACCCCCGGCAGACGCGAGAGCGACTCCAGGAAGGCGATCAAGAGGGTGCTCCTTCGCCGGCCGTCGCGGCATTGAGTCCGGCCATGCCGAGCAGGGCTTCCTCGCGCGCACGCCCGAGTGGACCGCTGCACAGGATCGCGCCGGCATCCTGCTCTCCCGGAGCGATCGAGAGCGTTCCGAAGGCACCCTCGAGCTGGATCTGGAACAGCTGCCCGAGCCCGAGCCGACGCGCGGTGGAACGCGAGCCGGCCAGGATCGCTTGCACCGAGCGCGCGGTGCGCTCGGCCGTGGCGCCCTTCGGCCCCTGGACCAGCGCGGTCGCGCCGCGCACGTAGAGCACGGCCTGGACGTCGGGTTGTGCGGCGAGTTCGCGCAGCACGGCTTGCACGCTCCCGGCCGAGGCGCGCGCATCCTCGGGGCCGCCTTCTCCGGCCAGCCGTCCCGAGCGCTCGACCTCGTGCAGGGCGCGCTCGAAGCTGGGCGCTCCCTCCGCGCGCGCAGACAGCGTCCGGTAGCGCCCCTCGAGCTCGAGCGTCCCGGGCTCGACCGACAGACAGCGGGCCGCGCAATCGCGCGCCTCTTGCCAGGCGCCGATGCGGCTCAGGAAGTCGAGCTTGGCGCGCAGCGGCCGCAGGTCGTCCGGGAGGTGCTGGATCGCCTCCTCGAGGGCGGCGAGCGCGGCCCGGCCCTGGGCCCGCCCGCGGTCGGCATAGAAGCGCGCCAGGGCCACGCGCGCCAGCAGGTAGCGCGCCTCGGGGTCCTGGTCGCGCGCCAGCCAGCGGGCGAGTTCTTCCTCGGCGCGCGCCAGCTCGTCGGACTCGATCAGGATCTCGCACAACTCGCGCCACAGCGGCGCGCGCGGAGCTTGGGCCAGCTCGCGGTGCAGCTCGCTCAAGCGCACCTCGCGCTCGGCGCGCTTGGTGCGCTGGTGGTAGCGCGCGAGCTGGATGTTCTCGGGGAAGGCGGCCAGGCCCTCGACGCACGCGCGCTGGGCATCGCCGGTGCGCCCGGCCAGCGCGCACTGCTGCGCCAGGTGCAGGTAGCTGCGCGGCGTCGGATCCAGGGCCAGCGCGCGGCGCGCGCGCCGCACGCGCCCGTAGGACAGGAAACGGTTGAGGAGTTTCATGGTTGATGCGTGGCGTTCGCCTCCAGGTCGGCGACGTCCTTGGAGACGCGCTCGCGCTCCGGCCAGTCGTCCCCGCCGTAGCTCAGGGCCTCGCGCAGGGCCGTCAACGCCCCCTTCAGGTCGCCCGACTGGGCCAGCATCAAGCCGCGCTGGCGACACAGTTCCGCGGCCTCGAGGCGCTCGCGCTCGGCGCGCTGCTCGGCTTCGCGTCCGGCGCGCATCTGCTCGGCCAGGACCGCCAGCTGGATGCGCAGCTCCGAGCGCTCGGCCAGGGCCATCAGGGCACCGTGCCAGACGGGGTGCGCGGTGATGAACTGTTCGATCTCCACCAGGCGCCGCTCGAGCGCGGCCCGGTTGCCCAGGGCCGCCGTCGGGATCGCGCGCAGCTCCTCGCGCAGCCGGAACTCGCGCAGGACGAGGTAGGACAACCCGACCGACAGCAGCGTGGCCACGAACAGGAAGCGCACCCCACCGCTGCGCCGCTGGGAGCGACCCGCGCCCTTGAAGCGCAGGTCGCGCAGCAAGCGCGCCGCGTCCTTGCGGGCGGGATCGAGCTGCAGGACCTCGCGCAACCAGCCCGCAGCCTCGTTGTGGCGACCCTCGCGGATCAGCCGACGAGCGCGCTCGAAGTAGCGCCCGACCAGGTCCTTGACCATGCCCTGCCGGCGCATGAGCTGGGCCATGTCGCGCTCCAGCGACTCCTGACCGGGGAAGTGCTGCTGCAGGAGCTCCAGCACCGCCAGGGCCGCGTCGATGTCGGCCGAGCGCTCGTAGCGCGCGGCCAGCCGGCGCCCGGTCGTGAGCGTGGGCAGGTTCATGCGCTTGGACAGGGCGGGCTGGGCCAGCGCCACGATCACCAGCGCCTCCAGCACCTCGGGATCGGCGCCCTCGCCGCCGGCCACGGCCGAGAGCACCTCGATGCACTCCTCGGCCGTGCGCGCCTCCATGTTCGTCACCTCCGCCACGCGCAGGCGGAGATGCTCGCTCGGCTCGCGGCGCTTCTCGGGCGCCCCGTTGATGGCCAAGGTGGCGTCGCGAACGATCAGCGTGGTGGTCATGAGGACGTCGAGCGCCCCGCAACGGCACTCGCAACCGTTTCCGGGGCACACGAAGACGGGCTCGTATCGGCGAGGTTCGCCGGGCGCCTGAAGGGAATCGATCGGGCCTTCGGGGCCGGCTCCGAACTTCCTTCGCGCCCCGCCCGGTTCGGCTCCGGGCCGGGGTGCGTGGGACGTCCTTCGGACCCGCGGGGCCCGCGGCGGAAGCCGGTTGGCCCTCCGCCACGCTTGCAGTAGAGTCCCGGCCCGCGCGCCGCCGCGCCCCCCCCCCGATGAAGGTCACCCCGCTCCACTCCGTGCACGAAGGGCTCGGCGCCCGCATGGTCGAGTTCGGCGGCTGGCACATGCCGCTCCAGTACGGCGCGATCCTGGAGGAGGGCCAGGCCGTGCGCACGAGCTGCGGCCTCTTCGACCTGTCGCACATGGGGCGCTTCGAGGTCCAGGGCCGGGACGCGGTGGCGCTGGTGGACCGCGTGTGCACCAACCATTGCGCCAAGATCCCGGTCGGCGGCATCCGCTACTCGCTCCTGTGCCGCGAGGACGGGCGGGCGCTCGACGACCTCCTGATCTACCGCGACGAGCTGGGCGTGTACCTGGTGGTGAACGCCTCCAACAGCGAGCGCGACCTGGCCTGGATCCGCGCGCACGCCGGCGGACTCGCGGCCGAGGTGCACGACACGACCACCGACACGGCCATGCTCGCGCTGCAGGGACCGCGCTCGCAGGAGATCCTGGCGCGCCTCACCAGCGCGCTCGACCTGGCCACGCTCAAGTACTACCGCTTCGCCTTCGGCACGGTGGCCGGACTCCCGCAGACGCGCATCAGCCGCACCGGCTACACCGGGGAGGACGGCTTCGAGGTCTACCTGCCCGCGGCCGAGGGCCCGCGCGTGTGGCACGAGCTCACGAGGGCGGGCGCGGCGTCCGGACTGCGGCCGATCGGCCTGGCGGCGCGCGACGTGCTGCGGCTCGAGGCCGGGATGGCGCTGTACGGCCACGAGCTCTCCGAGGAATCGAATCCGCGCGAAGCGGGCGTCGAGTTCGCCCTGGCCCTCACCCCGGAGAAGGGCGACTTCATCGGGCGCGCGGGGCTCGAGGCCCTCGGGCGCGCCCGGCAGGCGCGCCTGGTCGGCATCACGACCGAGGGCCCGCGCGTCCCCCGTCAGGGCCACGAGCTCTTCCTCCCGGGCGAACGGGGCGGCGCGCGCGTCGGCCAGGTCGCCTCGGGCGGGGTCTCCCCCACCCTGGGCACCAACATCGGCTCGGCCTTCGTGCGGCTGGGCCTCGACCAGGACGGAGTCGAGCTCGAACTCGACGTGCGTGGCAAGCGTCAGCCCTGCCGGGTGCGCGAACTGCCCTTCTACTCTCGGACCCGCAAGAAGTAGGATCCCTGCCCCATGCGTCCCAACGATCGCAAGTACACCAAGACCCACGAGTGGGTGAAGCTGTCCGGCGAGGAAGTCCTCGTCGGCATCACCGATTTCGCCGTGCAGGAGCTGTGCAGCGGCAACGAGGGCGACCTCGTCTACTGCGACCTGCCCGAGCCGGGCCGCAGCATCGAGGCCGGCGAGACCTTCGGCGAGATCGAGTCGGTCAAGGCCGTGGCCGACATCAATGCGCCGGTGGCCGGGACGGTCAGCGAGATCAACGTGAACGTCGAGGAGCACCTCGAGATCCTCTCGCGCGACCCCTGGAACCAGGGCTGGCTGATCAAGCTGCAGCCGCGCTCGAAGGCGCTCGACGCGCCCGAGCTGCTGGATGCGGCGGCCTACGAGGCGTTCATCACGGCCTCGAAGCACTGATCGCCGCGGCGATCGACCGCCGGCCGGCCATGACGGCCTCCGAAGCCTGGCGCCTCTTGCTCACCTGGGAGGGTGAGCCGGGCTGGAACATGGCCCTCGACGAGGCCCTGCTGGCGGGCGGCGATTCGCGCCCGGTGCTGCGCTTCTACACCTGGAAGCCCGCGGCGCTCTCGCTGGGCTACTTCCAGCGCTGGCAGGCGTTCGCGGCACTGGCCGGCGAGCACGTCATCGTGCGCCGCTTCAGCGGCGGCGGCGCGATCCACCACGGCGACGAGCTCACCTTCTCCATCGCCGCGCCGCAGGCGCACGCGCTCTTCCGGGGCGAGGTGCGCCACTCCTACGAGCGCATCCACGGCCTGCTGGCGGGGGCCTTCGCACACCTCGGCGTGCGCGCCGAGCTTCGCGGCGCGGCAGCCCTGGCCTCCGACCGCGCCGCGACCGGGATGTGCTTCCACGAGTCCACGCCGCTCGACCTCGCCTGGGACGGACGCAAGGGCGTCGGCTCCGCGCAGCGCCGGAGTCTCGGGCGCGTCCTGCACCATGGCTCGATCAAGCTCGGCGCGAGCGCGCTGGAGGAGGGCGTGGCCGTGCTGCCCACCGACGGCACGGCGCTCGAACCCGCCGCGCTCGCGCGCCTCGTCCAGGCCGAGTTCGAGCACGAACTCGGGGCGCTGTTCGCGCTCGAGTCCCCCAGCGCGGCCGAGCGCGCGCACGCCGAGCGCCGCGCCGACTCCTATCGCTCCGAGTCGTTCCTGCGCCGCCGCTAGGCCTGGGCTCGCGGCGCCGGTAGGTGGTTACCCCGCATGGATTCGAACCATGAATGACAGGACCAAAACCTGTAGTGTTACCGTTACACCACGGGGTAGCGTCGGACGCGCGCTGCGCGCCCGAAACGCGAGGGGCGGGAGGATAGCGACGTGCCGCGGAGGGGTCAATCGGGCGTAGCCGACCGGCGCCGCGCTACCCGCCCGCCGCGCGCAGCCGCTTCCAGCCCAGGAACAGGGACGTGCGCGCGGCCACGCGTCGGATGAGCTCCCGCTCGGTCGGCGGGAAGCGGCGCTCGACGCTGTGCAGCTCGCCCGCGAACGCGGTCGCGAAGCACACCAGGCCGACCGGCTTCGCGGGACTGCCGCCGTCCGGGCCGGCGATGCCCGTCACGGCCAGCGCCAGCGCGGCGCCGCTCGCCTCGGCCGCGCCCCGCGCCATGGCCTCGGCCACCTCGCGGCTGACGGCACCGTGGGCGGCGAGTAGCTCGCGCGGGACCGCCAGCGCGCCCTGCTTGGCCTCGTCGGCGTAGGTCACGAAGCCCTGCGCGAAGACCCGGCTGATGCCGGGCACGGCCGTCAGCAACCCGAGCACGAGCCCACCGGTGCAGGACTCCGCCGCCGTGATCGAGAGGCCGCGCGCCAGCAGCTCGCGCCCGAGGACCTGCTCGATGGCCCATTCGTCCTCGCTGTAGATCTGGTGCGCGAAGCGCGCGCGGAACTCCGTGGCGCGCTGCTCCAGCGCCGCCAGCGAGGCGGGCGAGCTCGCGCGCGCGCGCAGGGTCGCCGTCAGGGTGCCGTCGCGCACGGTGCAACCGATGAGCGGGTCGGCCTCGCGCGCCATCCAGGACCCGCTCTGCTCGGCGAACAGGCTCTCCGGGAGGCCGAACAGGTAGAAACGCCGCTCGGCCAGGCCCACGCCGGCGCGGCCGCTGGCGCGCAGCCAGGGCACGACCTCCTCGGCCCACACCACGTGCAGCTCGCGCGGCGGGCCTGGCAAGGCCAGCACGGCGCGCCCGTCCTCCTCGAGCAGGAAGGCCGGCGCCGTGCCGGCGCGGTTCCGCACCCGGCGCGCGCCGCGCGGGAGCAACGCCTGGCGCAGGTTGGTCGCGCTCATCGGCACGCCCCGTCCCTCGAACCAGGCGTGCACGTCGGCCAGCGCCTGCGCGTCCTCGAGCAGCTCGCGCCCGAAGGCGCGCGCGATGCCGTGCCGCGTCACGTCGTCCAGCGTCGGGCCGAGTCCCCCGCCCACCAGCACGAGCTCCGCGCGCGCGAGGGCTCGTCGCACGGCCGCGGCGATGGGCTCCTCGTCGTCTCCGACCAGTTCGATCGATTCGACCGCGAGGCCGAGGCGCGCCAGCTCGCGCGCCAGCCAGGCCGAGTTCGTGTCGGACTGGGCCCCCGCCAGGAGCTCGTCACCCACCGCGATCAAGGCCGCACGAGGACGGTTGGAACCCGGAGTCGTGCTCATGCGACGCTCGCCGTGCCCCGTCTGCGCGCGGCGAGACGAGCCCCCAGGATCCCGATCTCGTACAGCACGATCATGGGGGTCGCCATCGCCACCTGCGAAAAGACATCCGGGCCCGGCGTCAGGAAGGCGGCGATGACGAAGGCCACCACCACGAAGTACGCGCGCGCGCGCGCGAAGGTCGCAGCGGGCACGAGGCCCACCAGACCCAGGAAGGTCATCAGGATGGGCAGCTGGAAGACGAGCCCCATGCTGAAGCACAGGGTCGAGAGGAACGAGAAGTAGAACTCGAGCCCGAGGCCGGGCTTGACCTCCTCGATGGGTGTGCTCTGCTGCACGTAGAAGAGCCCGAAGGGGACCAGCACGAAGTAGCTGAAGAGCACGCCCACCAGGAACAGCAGCAGGGCCGGCGGGAAGAAGTACACGACCCAGCTGCGCTCGCGCTTGTAGAGCCCGGCCGCGACGAACTGCCACAGCTGCCACAGCAGCACCGGCGAGCCCAGGAAGAGCGCGAAGTACCCGGCGACCTTGAGCACGAACCACATCGATTCGGTCGGCGCCAGCGCTTGCAGGCGCGACTCGATCGGAAAACGATAGGTGCCGTCGGGCTCGAAGTACGTGGCCTGCAACTCCGGGTGCGCGCGAACCTTCGCGCGTGCTTCCTCCGGGAAGTGCTCGTTGAGGCGCGCCACCGCCTCGTGGAACGGGTGCAAGATCACCGCGGTCAGCGCATCGCTGAAGTACAGCGAGACACCGAAGGCCAGCGCCACCGCCAGCACTCCGATGAACAGGCGCTGGCGCAGCTCGTCCAGGTGCTCGCCCAGCGTCATGCGCGTGTGGGCGAAGGGGTCCTCGTCTGCGGGCCCGGCGGCGGCGGCCATCGCGCGATCTTATGAAAAGCGGCGAGCTGGAACGCCGCGGGCCCTCGTCCGCCTCAGGCGGAGGCCGGCTCGTGCGTTGGCCGCTCGGAGGCGCGGACTACTGCCCGGCGCCCAGGCGGAAGTACTCGCGGATGTCCTGCAGCGGCACGATCTGCACCGCGAGCGACTCCGCCTGCTTGTACTCGGGCAGGTCCGAGGGCTGCAGCGGCTCGGCCAGGGGCTCGCCCGTGGCCGGGTCGCTCCACAGTTCCGAGCCCACGATCAGGAAGTGCGTGGTCTTGTCGACCTTGGGCTGGACCTGGATGCCCATCTTGGAGAGCAGCGCGGCCAGGTCACGCTCGTTGAAGCTGCCCGAGAAGCGCCCGACCAGGACCGCGTTGCGGCCGCCGACCGGATCGTAGAGCCGGTTCGAGATCACGTCGCCCTTGACCGGCGGGCTGAAGCGGTCGGCCACGCCGGTGAACAGCACCTCGGCCGAGTCGCCCTTGACGGCCGTGACCTCGGCGTGGGCCTTGACGGCGTCCTCGCCCGGGCGACCCGAGCGCACCTCGAAGACCATCCCGCGCACCACGCGCTGGTTGGCCCCGATGTCGACCCAGCCCGTGCCGAGCCGCTCGGAGACCTCGAGGATGCGTCCATCGGGGGCGTTCCAGAACGGGTCCTTGGCGAACTTCGTGACGTCCGAGAGCTGCGACAGGCGTGCGTCGTCGATCGCCTTCTGCTGCTCGAAGCGGCGCCGATCGAGGGCGGCTTCCTCGCGCGCCTTGCGCACCTCGGCATCCCGCTCGGAGAGCTGACTGCGGCCCTGCTCGAGGCGGCCCTCGAGCTCGGCCACGCGCTGCTCGGCGTTCTTCTGTTCGTCGGCCATCTGCTGGCGCAGCCCGGAAATCGTGCCGTCCTTGTCGGCCGCGATCTGGGCCGCGGCCGCCTGGGCGGCGGAGAGCTCGCTCTCCAGGCCCTTGATGCGCGTCTCGAGCTCGGCGTTCTTGCGCCCGCGATCGGCGAAGGCCGCCAGGATCTTGGGCAGCGCCGTCTCGAAGTCCTTCTCGGCCGCGCCCAGGTCGGGGAAGCTCGACTTCAGGTCCTCGAGGGCCTTGCGCGCGAGCACGGGATCGGCCTGGGGGTCGGCCGACGCCCGGTCGTACCAGCCCAGGACGGTCGAGAGGTTGCGGCGCTCGTCGGCCAGCTTCTCGACGCGCCCGGCCATGTCGGTCGCGCTCTGGTTGGCCGCCACCACGTTCTCCTTCTCGCGCGTGACCTCGCTCTGGGCGATGAAGGCGAACACGATCGCGACCAAGAACAGGACGCCGACCGCGATCATCCAGGCGATGCTGATGCGGGCCTTCCCAGCGTTACTGCGCAGCATACGGGGCATCCTCGGGGAGAGGAGTGAGAGGCGGAAACGGTGCGGCCCCGGTTCGACATCTCCTGCGCAGCGGGGCCTCTCTGCAGGGGTTGGAGAGCGCGACTTGATACCCCAGGATCCGCGCTTTCCGCAAGGTTCGCATGGGATTTCGAGCCCTTGACCGCGGCCAGGGGAGGCGTACTCTCCGCTTCGTCGGCGAGGCCGAGTCGCGCACCGCGCGGCACTGCATCGCGCCTCCCTCTACCCGCCCCGCGCGCGCGGGTTTCGCTGCCGTCCGGATGGCTGTCCCCTCTCCGAGCTCGATACCGGGCCGTTCCCTCGTCATCGGGGTCCTGGGTGGCATCGCTTCCGGCAAGTCGGCCGTGGCCCGGCTCCTGGCCGGACGCGAGGGCCTGGTGATCTCGGCCGACGAGCTGGCGCGCGAGGCCCTGGACACCCCGGCCGTGCTGGCGCGGGTGCGGACGCGCTTCGGACCGCAGGCCATCGGCCCGGACGGGCGCGCCGACCGGGCCGCCCTGGCGGCGGCGATCTTCGATCCCGAGCGGGGTGCCGCGCTGCGCTCCGAGCTCGAGAGCTGGACCCACCCCCTCGTCCGTGACAGGATCAGGGAGCGCTCGAGCGCGGCGCGGGCCTCCGGTGTCCCCCGGATCGTCCTGGACGTCCCGCTGCTGCTCGAGAACGACGCCCAGCACGGCCTCGCTCGGCTGTGCGACGTGCTCGTCTTCGTGGACGTCCGCGACGACGAACGCGAGCGACGGGCGCGGCGAGAGCGCGGCTGGGCGAGCGGCGAGGTGGCTCGCCGCGAGGCCGCCCAGCTCCCGCTGCACGAGAAAAGGCAACGCGCACAGCACGTGATCCAGAACGACCAGGGCCTCGCCGAGCTCGAGCACGCCGTCCAAGGCTTGCTCGCCCGACTCCGCGCGGCTCCCCCGCGATAGACCGCCGTCCCACGAGAACCATGTCGAAGAAGCGAAACTGGCAGAAGAGGAAGAAGTTCCGTCACTTCGGGGGCGGCGGCGGAGGGGGCGGCTTCGGCGGCGGGCACTCCGGTGGTGGCGGTGGTGGCGGCTTCGCCACGGCCGTGCTCGAAGAGGTGCGGGTGGACAGCGCCGCGCTGCCCGCCGACCTCTCGGAGAACGAGATCGCCGAGCTCGAGTCGGCGCTGCCGCCGGCCACCAAGAAGACCAAGCCCAAGCCGTCCGACTACGGCGAGCTGATGCGCGCGACCCTGTCCGAGCTGGCCGAGCTGGCCGAGAAGGAGAAGGTCGAGACGCCCGAGCCCCTGCGGCGCCGGCGGGACTTCGTCTGGCACATCACGGCCCAGCGCCTCAACCGCCACGTGCCCATGCTGGTGAGCGGGCTGCTGGAGGTCACGCCGGACAACCACGCCTTCCTGCGCGAAGCCGAGAACTCCTATCTCGCCACCGAGGAGGACGTGTTCCTGCCGCCCTCGCTGGTGCAGCGCTTCGCCCTGCGCACGGGCATGACCGTGGCCGGCGAGATCCGCCTGCCGCGCGAGGGCGAGAAGTACTTCGCCCTGAAGGCGATCGCCAGCGTGGATGGCGGCGCGCCCGACGCCGTGCACAGCCGCACGCCCTTCAAGGAGCTCGTCCCGCTCTACCCGACCAAGCGCCTGATCCTGGAGGGCGCCGGCGAGAACCCGATCGAGATGCGCATCGCCGACCTGATCACGCCCCTCGGGCGCGGCCAGCGTGGCCTGATCGTGGCTCCGCCGCGCACGGGCAAGACCGTGCTGCTGCACCAGATCGCGCGTTCGATCGTCGAGAAGGCGCCCGACGTGCACCTGATCATCCTGCTGGTCGACGAGCGCCCGGAGGAGGTGACCGACTTCGAGCGTTCCTTGCCGGCCGGTTCGCACGAGGTCATCAGCTCGACCTTCGACGAGTCCTCGGCGCGCCACATGAAGGTCGCCCACATGGTGCTGGAGAAGGCCCGCAGCCTGGTCGAGGCCGGACGCGACGTGGCCATCCTGCTGGATTCGATCACGCGCCTGGCGCGCTCGGCCAACAACGAGGCGCCCTCCAACGGCAAGCTGCTCTCGGGCGGCATCGAGGCCACCGCCATGCAGTTCCCGAAGCGCTTCTTCGGCTCGGCCCGCAACATCGAGAACGGCGGCTCGCTGACGATCCTCGGCACGGCCCTGATCGAGACCGGCTCGCGCATGGACGAGGTGATCTTCGAGGAGTTCAAGGGCACCGGCAACATGGAGCTGGTGCTCGACCGGCGCCTGTCCGACCGGCGCATCTTCCCGGCCATCGACATCAACCGCTCGGGCACGCGCAAGGAAGAGCTCCTCTTCACCGAGGAGGAGATCAAGCGCATCTGGATCCTGCGCAAGGTCCTGAACGAGCTCGATCCGGTCGAGGCCATGGAGACGCTGCTCCAGAAGATGAAGCGCACCAAGATCAACGGCGAGTTCCTGATGACGATCGGCTCCTGAGGCCCGCCGACGCGCCCGCGCCCGGACTATTCGGCCGGGCGCGAGGCGCGCAGGATCTCGAGCACGTCGCGGCGCGGTTCCGCCAGCTCCGCCCGCGCGGCCAGGGCCGGCCCCAGGCGCTGGAGCGCGAAGGCCAGCCACACCAGGTCGTCGCGCCGGTCCTCCAGGTAGGCGTCCAGGGCCCAGCGGTAGAGCGCCGCCAGGTGCCGCCGCTGCAGCGCGGGTGCGTCGATGTGCTTCCAGTTGAACAGCAGCCGGTTGCGCTCGACCATCGCGCGCACGAAGTCCTTCGGCACGCGCCGGCCGATCGTGCCGCGGTGCTGGTGCTCGACCACCGCGGCCGGCTGGTAGAGCACGCGCTTGCCCTGGCGCCAGCCGACCCAGCTCCAGTCGATGTCCTCCCAGTAGAACGGCTCGTACAGCGGATCGAAGCCGACCGAGAGGAAGTCGGCGCGCCGGTACAGGCAGGCCCCGCCCACCGCGAAGGCCACCGGAGCCAGGCGCAGCGCGCGCGCCTCGCCCGCGCTCGCCAGGGCCGGCTGATCGAGCGCGAGGATCCCGTTCTGCTCCCGCAGGAAGGCCCAGGACTCGATGCGCTGCTCGTCGCCTCCCAGCAGGATGCGCGGCACCACGGCCCACACGTCTTCCTCGGCCAGACAGGCCACCAGCGGATCCAGGAACCCGCGCCGCACCAGCACGTCCGGATTCATGGCGAAGACGAGCTCGTGCCGCGCGGCCTCGATCCCGGCGGTCATGGCGCGCGCGAAGCCGCCGTTCTCGGGCATGGCCACGACGCGCAGGGAAGGCCAGCGCGCGCGCAGCGCGGCCCCCAGCACGTCGCGGCCCGTGTCGTCGACCACGACCACCTCGTCGTGCGCATCGCGCCGCTCCAGCTCGGCCAGGAGCGCCGGCAGATGGCGCTCGAACAGGTCGAGGTCGTCGAGCGAGGGCATGACCACCGAGACGGGCCGGCTCACGGGTGCGGCTCCTGGCCGAGGCGCGCCTCGTTCCACTTGTTCAGCTTGCGCCCGAGCGCCGTGGGCCGCAGCAGCAGGCGCACGAAGGCGCTGTGTCCGTAGATGTCGAGCAGCCGCCGCACGCGCTTGCGGCACCACTCGAGCTCGGTCTTCTGCGGCCGCAACCACTCGAGCTCCGCGCCCAGCGTCTCCAGGCCGCGCTCGACCTGCGCCAGGTTCTGGAGCAGCTCGGCGAACGAGGCACCCTCGGCCGGGAGCTGGAGCGTGCCGGTGGGATCGAGCAGCGCGTGCAGACGCACGAGGATAGGGCGCAACGAACGATTCAGCACGCGCCCCTGGGCCTGCAACGCCAGCAGCCCGACCTGCGCCGCCGTGCGCGCGCTCTGGTCGAGCGTGCCGCGCTCTCCTTCGATCGAGCGTGTGGCCTCACCGGCCTGGCGCAGCTCCGCTTCCTTGGCCTCGGCCTGCTCGCGCGCGCGCACGAGCTCGCGCTCGAGCTCGAGGTACTCCTGGTCCTTGCCCCGGATGTAGCGCCCGGCCTCGTGCAGGTGGCCCTCGACCTGGCCGATGTAGCGGTTCTTCTCGGCGATCACGCGCTCGAGCTGGCGCAGGCGCTCGTGGGCCTCGCCGACCTCGGCTTCCTTGCGGCGCACGTAGTTCCCGGCCGACTCCAGGTGCTCGGAGGTGCGCTGGCTACCGCTGCGCGTCTCGTTCAGCAGCCGGTCCAGGTCCTCGAACATCACCATGAGCTCCTCGCGGCCCTCGTCCAGTTCCTCCTTCTTGGTGCGCAGCCAGGCGATCTCGTTGCGCGCCTCGCGCAGTCGATCCTGGGCCTCCGAGCCTTCCCCCAGGCCCAGGGCCAGGAGCTCCACCGCCTCGATCGGCCCGAGGTCCTCGGACCAGGCCTCGCGCAGGTCGTCGAGGCCCGCCAGGACGCGCCCGAAGAGCTCGCGCGAAGGCACGCGCTGGAGCGCCTCGAAACTGGCCAGCGCACCCTCCAGGGAGGGCGGCAAGGCGACCGCGGGCTGCGCGGCGCGACGCGCGACGCACAGACGCTCGTAGCGCTCGACCAGCTCGCGCGCCTCCTGGTCCATGCCCTTCACCGGCCCGATGCCGCGCGCGAGCGCGGGCAGCAGCCCGGGCTCGTCGATGCAGCGCTCCAGCGTGCGCGCCAGATCCGCGGCGTCGCCGGGAGCGAACAGGAGACCGTTCACGCCGTCGCGCACGAACTCGGGGATGGCCCCGAGCCGACTCGCCAGCACCGGACGCCCGGCCGAGAAGGACTCGTGGATGACCAGCGGCATGTTCTCGACCCAGATCGAGGGCACCAGCAGCGCGTCGACCTCGGCCAGGATCCCGGGCGCGTCCGCGCGCGCGTACGGTCCGCGCCACTGGGCCCCGACCTCGCCGCAGCGCTTGCGCAAGAGCTCGACGTAGGCGCGGTCGCTCGAATCGCCCCAGATCGAGAGCTCGGCCCGTCCGCTGAGTCGGGCGAAGGCCTCCAGCAGCACGTGCACGCCCTTGTGCTTGGGCAGGCCCCCCATGTACGCGAAGCGCAGCACCCGTCCGGGCTCGGAGCGCACGGGCGCGAGACCCGCCAGGTCGTCGTTGTCGAAGCCCAGGGGCTGGTGCTCGATGCGCCCGGGCTCGAAGCCGCCGCGCTCGAGCTCGCCGATGAGGTAGCGCGACGGCGCCAGCACCAGGTCGAAGCCGCGGTAGGCCTCCGCCCGCAGCCGGTCCAGCTCGGCGCGCTGCTCGAGCGCCGCGGCGAACTCGCCCGAGGAGTCCGGCGGACCGTGCTCCGCCAGGATCTCGCGCAACCTGTCGCGGGCCGGAATCGCCAGCTGCTCGGCCAGGACACCCGACTGGTAGTCGCCCAGGCCCGGTTGCGCATTGAGGTGCGCGAGTGCGAGGTCGCAGCGCGCGCAGGCGCGCGGGTCCGCGCGCGCAGCGCACAGGCTGAGGTCGGGCCGCAGCAGGGTGTAGCGGTGGCAGATCGGATAGTAGTCGTGGGCCGTATAGACGGTCGGAAGGCCGCGCTCGCGCGCCACCGCGACGAGCTCGATGCCGAGCTTGATCAGGTGCTGGAAGTGCACGACCTCGGGCCGCTCGCGGTCGAGGAAGGCCGCGAAGGCCCCCTTCAGCTCCGGCACCAGCAGGGCCTCGCGCGCGCTGCCCGGTGGATGGTTGTGGGTGAGCCAGTTGACCGCGAAGCCGCCGCGCTCCTCGCGCCGCAACGCCAGGTCGGCCAGGTTCGGGTCCCGGCGCGGGACGAACACCTCGACCCGGTGCCCCGCGCGGGCCAGGGCCCGGCACAGACCGAGGCTGTAGTTCTCCACTCCGGTGCGCTCGACCGGCGGGAACCCGTGGACGACCAGACAGATCCTCATCGCGCGCTGGAGTATAGGAAGCTGGACATCGGCACTGAACGAGCGATGGGACGAGACCGACGCGCCGCAGGAGGTGCCGGCGGAACGGAATCGGAACGCGCCCCTCGCCGGAGGGCGCAACGTGTCCCCTATCGGCCGTGGTGGGCACGGCCTGGCCGGCGCGTTCTCGCTGCGGCCCGATGCAGGCCCGCGAGAGCGCGGCGCGGAAGGGCTTTCCCTCCAGAACGCCACACGCGCGGGCCGAGAGCTGGGCCTGTCCAGGGGCCGGGAACAGGGGGAAAGTGGTGCAACGCTTCACACGACGGAACCGTGCCGCCCATGGGGGGCGCGCAGGGCTCTCGCTGATCGAGCTCGCCATCGCGACCTCGATCCTCATGATCGGGATCGTCAGCGTGCTCTCGGCCTCGTCGCAGATGCACTCCCTGCGCCAGTCGAACCGCGATCGCACCCTGGCCCAGAACGCCGTGCGCTCGATGGCCGAGCGCATGCACGCCGCCGCGCACGGATTCTCGAGCGACCCGGCGACCTGGGCCGAGCGCCTGCTCACGGCCTACTCCGCGGGCGGGAGCTTCGGAGCGACCTTCGCGATCGAGGGCCTGACCCTGGTGGAGGGTGACGAGGCCGTGGGGACGATCGAGATCTTCAGCGACGAGACCGACGGCGGGGCCGAACTCGGTTCCGAGCTGGGCATGCCGCGCGACCTGAACGGCGACGGCGACCACGACGACACGGATGTCTCGGACGGGGCACGCCTGCTGCCCGTGGTGCTGAGCCTGCGCTGGCGTGGCGAGAACGGCGTGCAGCGACTGCGCCACGGCTTCTTCCTGATGGGGTACTGACCATGCGCCCGGCCCTGCTCCGCTCTCCCATCCGCTCGGGCCGCGCCGGCGCGCTCCTGCTGGAGACCCTGGTCGCGGTCAGCCTGTTCGCGATCGTGCTGCTCTCGTCCATGGCGATGGTCGAGTCCGGCCGGCGTTTCTCGGGCTCAACCATGCAGATCACGACCGTGGAGGACCTGGCGCAGCAGATGCTCTTCCGCATGGAACGCGAGCTCGCCAGCGCCACGGGCGCGGCGCCCAAGTTCTCGCTGCCGCTCGCGTTCACCGCGGGCGAGACCACCAGCCTCACGGTCAGCTCGACGTTCGGGTTCCCGCCGCGCGGGACGCTCCTGCTGGACCGTGGCACGGCGCGCGAGGAACGCGTCGACTACACCGGCATCGGCGGCGCGAGCCTGTTCCAGGGGCTCACGCGCGGCGCCCACTGCACCAGCGCCCTCGAGCATCCGGGCAACGACGGCAGCGACCACCTGTGGTGCGGGCTGGCCGAGCCACTCGCCGACCAGAACGCCCCGGCCGCCAGCGAGTACGACGGCATCGCGCTCGAACAGGGCCAGCCGGTCTTCTTCCGCGGCGACGGCACGGGGTTCTCGTACCGCGTGCCGGTGGATCCGAGCGGCGGCAACAACCCGCTCAACGGACACGACCTCTTCTTCGGGGCCGAACTGCAGGGCGTCGGGCCCAGCACCGACGGCTGGATGGCGATCGTCTTCGAGGCCGCCGGCACCTACGAGGAAGCGCCCACCGGAGACGACGTCAATCACGACGGCGACACGCTGGACGTGTTCGACGTCGGCCAGCTGCGGCGCCTGAGCTGGGACACGAGCGACCCGACGCGCGTGGACGAGCTCGGCCTGGGACCGACCAGCGTGCTGCAGGAACGCTGCAACCACGGCGGCGACCTGGACGGCGACGGCTTCGACGATCCGCTGTTCCTGTGGGACGCCGCGACCAACCTGCTGCACGTGCGCCTGTTCCTGCTGGGCGCCGCGCGCAACGACATGCCGGTGGTGCGCAAGGTGGAGTCGGTGATGTTCCTTCGCAACGAGCCCGAGCTGTAGCCCAACGAGACCTCGAACACGGACTGAGGGAAGGAAAACCATGGGACGGTTGACGCAACGAACGGATGGTCGCGCCGGCATCGCGCTGGTGCCCGCGATCCTGGTGGTGTCGGGGCTGGCGGTCTTCTCGGTCGCGCTGCTGACCGCGGTGCTGTCGGGCTCGCGCACGGTCGTGCACCAGGGCGAGGACTACCAGGTCTCGAGCGCGGTCGAGAGCGTGGCCGCGCTGGCCGCCGAGGGCCTGTGGTCGAGCTACGTGGCCGGGCAGGGCGGCGCGCCCGGGGACATCGAGAGCTTCCGCCAGCACCTCACGGCCCAGGGCATCGACGACGCCGGCACCGGCGGGCTGCCCGCGGCCAGTGACGGCAAGGACCTGCTGGCCGGTCTCGGGCTGGGGGAGGAGCACGGCAAGACGCGCTTCAACGACGTCATCGTGGACGCGGTGCGCGTGGTGCGCCGCGACGTGGGCGACGCCACCCAGCTCTTCCTGACGGTCTCCGCCAGCACCTCGCGCGGCGAGGGCGTCGTGAACCCGGTGCTCAACCGCGCCGTGCAGCAGGTCTACACCATCGAACCGGCCGACTTCCCCGGCTTCGAGTACGCGCTGCTCGCCAACAACGTGAACTGCATCTTCTGCCACGCGCGCGTGGACAACGCCGAGCGCTGGTGGAACACCGACGCCGACCAGCTCGGTTCTTTCGCGCGCGTCAAGGTCGGCACGCTCGAGTCGCTGATCGTCCGGCACGACACCGACGGCGCCGTGCACATCATCAACGAGCACGACGCCGACTCGTTCATCGCCGGCTCGCTGTACGTTCGCGGGCTGGCCTCGGAGGCCAGCGGCAGCGCGGTGGCCTGGGACTCGGTCAGCCTGAAGTCCCACCCCTTCGACCAGGACGGACTCATCATCGAGGACGCCTTCGGGCTCGGCCTGACGGCCTTCGCGCCGGCCGGCGGCCCGTCCGATCCGTTGGAGAACCTGTATCTCAACTACCCGCTGGCCTACGCCGAGCAGGGCGACGGCTACCTGCCCGACCACTTCCCCGCGCCTTTCCCCGACGACGGCGGGATCGATCCGGTCTCGGGCGTGTTCGACGCCAGCGGCGCGGGCAACCGCCACGTGGACGACAACGAGTTCAACGACGTGGCCATGGCCGCGCAAGGCTCGATCACCGCGGGCGTGCTCAACGTCACGGACCATGGCGACGTGATCAACACGCCGCTCCAGTACAGCGACGCCCTGTTCACGGGCAACCGCGACACGCTCGCCTGCTCGCAGAACGGCATCGACGGCAACGTCGTGCTCACGGGCTATCCCGACAATCCGATCTGGATCAACGGCACGCTCGCGATCGACGGCGACCTGATCATCCAGGGCGTGGTCAAGGGCAGCGGCTCGATCTACGTGCGCGGCAACGTCTACATCCCGACGGACCTGGTCTACGCCGACGGCCAGGCCTACCTGCCGAACGACTCGCCGGGCAGCCCGACCGGTCCGCGCACCTTCGGCATCGCCGCGGACGGGACCAAGAACGCCCTGGCGCTGACGGCCGGCGGCAACGTGATGGTCGGCGACTTCCAGCGGCCCGGGACGGGCCCCGCCGGAGCGGAGCCGGGCGAGTACGAGATCATCAACGGCGGCAGCGGCGGCAAGTGGAACTTCCCGCTGGCGGAGATGTCGCTCTTCAACCGTTCCGAGTGGGCCAAGACGCAGCCGACGCTGCCCGGCGCGGGCGGCACCACGGTGAACAACCCCGGCTACATCGCCGGCTACGTGCCGCGCTACTACGGCTACGGTCCGAACACGGTCATTCCGATCCTCAACCAGCCCGGTGCCACCTGGTTCGACCCGGCCTCGGGCACCTGGCACGGGATGGAGGCGCCGACGGGCTGGGACACCAGCCAGCTGACCTATGCCCGGCCCACCGATCCGGCCGACCCCCTGCTGTTCAACCCCGACGGCTCGCCCAAGGCGGTGACCTCTTCGATCACGCCCACCAACGGCTGGATGAAGGCCTCGGTCTACAAGCAGGCCCTGGAGTACTTCGAGGACGCGCGCCCGCAGGGCACGCCGATGCAGATCGACGGCCTCGTCTACACCAACAACGCCATCTTCTCGATCGTCTACCGCAACTCGGCCTTCGCCGGGATGCTGGTCATGAACGGCTCGATCGTGGCGGCCGACGTGGGCATGCTCGTGCCGGGCATGCGCGACCCGACCAACCTCTATCCCAACCACAGCCCGCTCTCGAAGTACGCGATCGGCCTGCAGCTGAACTACGACCAGCGCCTCAAGAAGGCGTTGCGCATCAAGAACCCGTTCCAGGTGCAGCTCAAGCGCACCTACTGGAACCCGACCTCGAACCTGCTGTAGGAACGGAGCGGAGCCTAGCAGTCCGTTGAAAAAGATCCCTGCTGCGGCTTCGCGCGCATCGACGGTGCGTCGTCACGCTCGTCGAGCCGTGCTCAGCGGCCAGGAAGGCCGCTTCCGCCGTCTCTCCGTCGCGTTCCTAGCTCCGTCGATGCGCGCTTTGCCTCGCGACGGGACTTTTTCAACGGCCTGCTAGCCGTGCTGGCTCTCGAGCCAGCGCTCGGCGTCGATGGCCGCCATGCAGCCCATTCCGGCCGCGGTCACGGCCTGGCGGTAGCGCTTGTCGCACACGTCGCCGGCCGCGAACACGCCCTCGACCGAGGTGCGCGTGCCGTCGTGCACCAGGATGTAGCCGCCCTCGTCCATGTCCAGCTTGCCGCGGAAGATCTTCGAGTTGGGTTCGTGGCCGATGGCCACGAACAGACCATCGCAGGCGAAGTCGTAGCTTTCGCGCGTCTCCGGGTTGCGCGCGCGCACGCCGCGGATCTTCTGGTTCGGCCCCACCAGGATGTCCTCGATCTCGGCCGGCACCTGGAAGGCGATCTTGGGGTTCCGGCGCGCGCGGTCCACCATGATCTTGCTGGCGCGGAAGACGTCCCGGCGGTGGAACACGGTCACCTTCTTGGCATAGCGCGTGAGGAAGTTGGCCTCTTCCATGGCCGAGTCTCCGCCGCCGATCACGACCAGCTCCTTGCCGGGATAGAAGGCCCCATCGCAGGTGGCGCAGGCCGAGACGCCTCCGCCGCTGGCCATGAGCTGACGCTCTTTCTCGAGGCCCAGGAGCTTGGCGCTCGCGCCGGTGGACACGATCACGCTGCGCGCCTGGAACGTGTCGAACTCGGTCGTGACCACGAACGGCCGCTGGCTCACGTCCAGCTCGGTGACCATGCCGAGCGCGATCTCGGTCCCGAAGCGCTCCGCCTGGGCCCGGAAGTTCTCCATCATCTTCGGACCCAGGATGCCCTCGGGATAGCCGGGGTAGTTCTCGACCTCGCTGGTGATGGTGAGCTGCCCGCCCGGCTGCATGCCCTCGATCAGGAACGGCTTCAGGTTGGCCCGCGCGGCGTACAGCGCCGCGGTGTAGCCGGCCGGGCCGGATCCGATGATGACGACGTCGCGCACTTGGCTCATGGGGCTTCCCTTCGGCTCTTCGCCGGTTTTCGAGGCCGAGCAGTGTAGGCGCGCGCCGACCGCGATTGAAGCGCGCTTGTCCCGCTGCCCCGCCGCCGCTCTACTCGGGCCGCATGGCGGACTTCGAGGCCTGGCGCGTACGGCTGCTGGCGCTGTGCGACCAGCTACGCGCCGTCACGCGCGCGGCGCTGTTCGCGGCCGAACGCGACGGCAGCGGCGCGGCCCTGGCCCGGCCCCACTCCCAGGGCGTCGGCGACGTGACCTTCGGCCTGGACCTGCCGAGCGAGGCGCGTATCGGGGCCTGGCTGGACGAGGTGGCGCGCACCGAGCCGCTCTCGCTCCTGACCGAAGACTCGGGCTGGCGTCATCGCGGCCCGGACGGGCGCGGCGGAGTGCGCGACCTCGACGGCTTCGAGCACGGCGGGCCGCGCATCGCCATCGATCCCGTGGACGGCACGCGCAACCTGATGGCCGACCTGCGCTCGGCCTGGACGGTGGTGGCCTTCGCGCCGCACGGCCCGGGCGAGCCGCGGCTCTCGGACTGCAGCGGCGGGATCGTGGCCGAGCTGCCCGGCACGCTGGCGGCGCGCTTCCGGCGGCTGGTCTCCGACTCGCGCACCTGCACCCTGGAGCTGTGCGAGCTCGCCGACGGCGCGCGCGTCGCCCAGCGCGTGCTGCGCGCGGACGCGGACGACCGCCCCGACCACGGCTACTTCCCGTTCTTCCGCTACGAACCCGCCCAGCGCCCGGCCATCGCGCGGCTCGAGGCCGACTTCTTCGCGCGCCTGGTGCGCGCGGAGGGCGCAGAGGCCCGCTCGATCTACGACGACCAGTACATCTCGAGCGCCGGCCAGCTGGTGCTGCTCGCGCTCGGGCGCTACCGCATGCTGGTCGACCCGCGCGAACTGGTGCGGCGCCACCTCGGCCAGGCAGGGGTCACCAGCAAGCCCTACGACCTGGCCGGCGCGGTGGTGTGTGCGCGCGCGGCGGGCGTGGTCGTGACCGCGGCCGGGGGCGGCGCGCTCGACTTCCCGATCGACGCCACCACGCCGGTCGGCTACGCGGGCTACGCCAACGCCGCCACGCAACGACGGCTCGAGCCCCATTGGCTCGCCACGTTGGCCGAGGCCCTGCCCGACCCGACCCTCGGGGGCGACACGGGTGCTCGTCTCTGACTAGACCAGGCGCTGCTCGCGCCAGGGATCGGCGTCGTTGTGGTAGCCGCGCAGTTCCCAGAAGCCCAGCCGTTCGTCCGTGAGGAACTCGATCGCAACGACCCACTTGCAGGACTTCCAGGCGTACAGGCTGGGCACCACGGCGCGCAGCGGACCGCCGTGCTCGCTCGCCAGCGGCGCGCCGCCGTGGCGATGCGCGAGCAGTCCCTCCGCCAGGGCCAGCGCCAGGGGCACGGTCGTGTCGTAGCCCTGCGGGTCGGCGAAACGCACGAAACGCGCGCCGCGCGCGGGTTCGACGCGCCGCGCGAGCTCCGCCACGGCCACGCCCTCCCAGTCGTTGTCCAGCTTGCTCCAGCCCGTGACGCAGTGGAAGTCGGCGCGCACGCGCGTTTGCGGCAGTCCCAGCAACGTCGCCCAGTCGAGTTCCAGCGGGCGCGCCACGGCTCCGCCGATGGCCAGGCACCAGGCCCCCGCCGCGACTTCGGGCACCGTGCCGACATGCAGCAGTGGCCAGCCCTTGGTCACGCCCTGTCCGGGCGGGATGCGTTCGCGCGCCATGCGCCGCGCAGCCTACCCGCGATCGCGCGCGACGTCGAAGCGTCGCAGCACGAGCCCGCCGAACAGCACGAGCAACGCGTCACCCGCCGCCAGCACCGCCAGCAGACCCGCATAGCCGGCCGCACGCGCGAGCCCCTCCGCAGCGCCGAGCACGTTGGCGAGCAGCGCGGCCAGCACGAATCCGAGCGCTCCCAGCAGCCCGAGCGCCGCGAGCAGCAGTCCCAGCAGGCCCATCTGCAGCATGCGCCGCCCGGCGTTCTGCACGAAGCCGTCCTGGCCGGGCACGAAGCGCACCGGCGCGAACAGGAACACCAGGTTGTCGCCAGCGACCCAGGCGAACACCAGGAACGGCAGGCAGGCCACGACCGCCAGCGCGTCCAGCGTCAGCCGACCCGCGAGCGCGGCCTCGCCCAGCACGGTGGCGCCCACCAGCAGCGCCACCAGCAGCACCTCGGGCAACAGCATCGCCAGGAACACGCGCGCGGGCGCGAGCGGCCAGGCGCGGATCACGTCCATGCGCTCGAGCTCCTCGCGGAAGTCGAAGCGCAGCCCCGAGCACAGGTAGATCGTGCCCAGGCTGGCGATCATCACCGGCATGCCCAGGGCCTGCTCGGCCTCCGAACCGGCGAGCAAGAGGTTGGCGAAGATCGTGATGAACAGGAGCGCCAGCAGCGCGACCCAGAAGGCGCCCTTGGCCTTGCGCGCGAGGCCGGCGCACTTGCGCCAGGCGATCGCGCCGCCCGGGCCGCGCCCGAACAGCCACGGGATGCGCCAGCGCGCGGCCGCGCGGCTGGCGCGCGTGGCCGCCACGCCCCCGCCGCGCCGAAAGCGCGCCTGGCGCGCGGCCG
>CAZWAY010000067.1:0-28501 GCA_964631945.1 uncultured Planctomycetaceae bacterium | reverse complement strand
CCATCCACCAAGCCTCAGGCAGCTCGAACTACCCACACAAGATCCTGAAGCGCGTGTTTCTTGGGCGTCGCAGCGGCGTTTTCTTCTCCCGCTGCGTACGGAGTGCTGGAGTTTCCCGCTCTCACGCACCCAGTCGGCTATCCCGTGGGGGAACGGGGGCCATGAGGAGTCAACGCATTGCACAAGCTGTTTCCCCACGCGGACTTGGACCTGGCCCTCGATCCCGCGCTCGGACGTCCGGAGACGTTCGATAGCCTGGCCGAGGAGCTGATCGGGAGGCTGGATCGAGAGGGCTTCGACCTCGAGATCAGCGACCCCCAGACCTGGCGCAAGGGCACCAGCCCCGCCAAGACCTCCTTCGTCCAGCAGTTTCGGGCCGACGTCGACCTGATCCTCCCACTCGATCGAAGGGGGGAGCAGCGCTTGGCACGGCGCATCGAGTTTGCGCGACGCCGCCACGAAGTCGCGCGGAACGTCGAGAAGCACGATTCTAGGAGGTTGGTGCGGCGTGCCACGGAGTTGCATGCCTTGCGGAGCGAAATGGTCGAGCGCAACCTGTACTTGGTCCTCATCAACGTCGAGCGGTACGCACACTTCCATGCCAGCCGCCTCGACCTCATCCAGGAGGGCTGCGCCTCGCTCTTCCGCGCCGTCGATGGCTTCGATTGGCGCCGGGGCCTGCTGTTCCGGACCTATGCCGTCCACTGGCTCAACCAGGCCTTCAGGAACTACCTCTACAACAACGGCCACACCGTGCGGGTGCCTGTCTACTTGCAGAAAGCCCTCAAGGGCATCCACCAGGCGACCTTCCGCCTTGGAGACTCGCGCGCGACTCCGGAGGAGATCGCGGCCGTCTCAGACCTGGACGAGAATCTCGTTGCCTCGGCCCTCTCGGCCTCGCGGGCGACCCTTTCACTCGACGTGGATCGCAGCACTTCCGATGAGGGGGCGCGCCTTCGCGACCTCCTCGTCGATGTTTCGGCGCCCGAGCCCTACTCCACTGCAATCGAGGACGTATCTCTGGAGCAAGGCCTGGAGAGGGCGCTCGACGACCTCGGCGAGCGAGAGCGCCTCGTCTTGCGCCTGAGATTTGGGATCGGGGTGGAGCGGGAACACACATTGGCCGAGGTCGCCGAGCGCCTGGGAGTGAGCGTGGAACGTGTTCGCCAGATCCAAGTGCGGGCACTCTCGCGCCTGGATACTCCGTCCTTGCGACGCGAACTGGAGCCCTTCGCCAACTGACCCTCTTCGAGAGCCGGCGAAGGACTGCGTTCACCAGAGCCGGATCCTGCCAACGACCGAGCCATTCTGAGGCACGGGCGATAGAGTCAACCAGATGCTGCCACCGCTTCGAGTTCCCCGCACCGCGCGGGCCACTCTCGCAAGCCGTTCAGCCTGTCCGCCTCGGGCGACCGGGATCCTCGGTCCAAGGGCTCTCAGGCGAACGTTCCTCGATCTGTACGGGCGTCCCCCCAGGATGGAGGAGCGCGAGGTTTGGCTGAACAGGCCTCGAGCGGACCTCGTCGACCAAGCGCTTGGGGCCGAGGAGTTCTGGGGCAACTGGCTGGAAGAACAACTCTACTTCTTCCTCCTGATCGACAACTTCCGCCCTACTGGCGAGGGAGTACAAGGCATCCCGGCGCAGCTCGCTCTTGGCGACCTCGGGGCCCGTGAGGCTCTGCACAGGATCTGCCTCTCCTCCAGTTTCGATCGCCGCAATCCCGGAGCCGACACCTTCGTCACTGTGGTGATGGAGCAGGTCGTTGGCCTCGTCGCGCAGAGGAACGCACGGGAGCTGGAGATCGGGAAGAGGCTCTACGATGGGTTCCGCGGCACCTTCCTGGGCCAGCCGGGCAGTTCGCAGGCCGACGTGGTGCACATCGCCATAGCTGACGGGCGGTCCCTCGCCCACTTCCTTCGGCGTGAGTACGAAAGGCTCCTGCGCCGGCAACCCGCCTCACAGGAGGTCTCCGCCTGGTGCGCCCTCCTCGAGCGCGACGAGCTGGCATTTCGAGGGATCCTGGGCGAGTGGTTTCGCGCGCCCGCCTACGAGCTGCGCCTCGAGTCGAGAGCCCAGGAGTCCAACCGGCTCTTCATCCGTTCGCTATTCGTCGACCTCTTCGACCGGCTGCCCGACGACAGCGAGGCGGGTCGCATGCGAAGTGCGCTCGATGGCCTTGCCGACTCCAAGCCGCTCAGGTCCCTCGTCGCTCGCTTGATCATCGACTCGAGCAGGGCCTCCATGCCGGGGCGAGAGGCCATTGCCGAGCCTGAACTCTGGATCAGGGGGCTCTTCGAGCGTCTGCTGGGCCGCGCGCCCAGCACCAGCGAAGAGGCCGCTTTCCTCGAGAGCTTCTCGACTCCGGCCTGCCGCCCTGCGACGGTCCTCTACGCCATCGTGTCGCATCCTGAGTACCAGACCTGGTGAAGGACGAGGTTTCCATGGCAGCACTCGACCGGCGGAGCTTCCTTGCGGGGGGAGCACTTGGGGCCGCGACTTTCGGACTGGGGGCCTCGCCGATGGCGGCTCTCCGAGGCGTAGAGAAGCGCAAGACGAAGCGCGTCGTCGTAGTCGCTTTCGCGGGTGGGGTTCGAACTCGTGAGACCTTCGGCACTCCAGGGAACATCCCCAACCTGGCGCGAATCGCCGAGCGCGGCGTGCACTTCCCGCGCACCCGCGCCACCAATCTCGGACACTTCGGCGCAACGCTCTCGATCCTCACGGGTATCTCGGAGGCGCGTGGAATCCGCGACAACGTTCGCGGTACGGACCCGACCTTGTTCGAGTACTTGCGCAAGGACCTCGGTTGGGAATCGAGCGAGGTATGGGTGAGCACCTCGGGCGGAGCCCAGGAAGCCAACCTCTCCCACAGCCTTCATCCGGACTATGGCCCACGGTACGGGGCCAACACGCTGGACGGCGACGGGATCTTCAACTCCGAGTTCAAGGGCATCCTGGCGGCCTACGGGCGCCCACGCGAAATGGAACCCGAGGAACTCGCCTTGCTCGAGAAGATGCGCAGAGCGATCGGGAGTGCCGGTGCCGGCGCGCCCGCCGACGTCGATGCCCTCTCGCGGGTCGAGCGCTTCCTCTTGGACGAGCTCAAGAGCGGCACCACCGACATGAAAGGCTTGGGAGCGGCGGACGCCAAAGCCTTCAGGGTCGCCCGTAACCTCTTGGCAGTCTTCCGTCCGCGCCTCCTGTCCGTGGTCGTGCGTGAGGCCGACCTGGCACACACCAGCTTCAACAACTATGTCCAGGTCCTTCGGCGCAACGATGAGATGCTGGGGGAGCTCTGGGACGCCATCCAGCGGGATCCCGAGCTTGCGGAGTCCACAGCACTCTTCGTGTTGCCCGAATTCGGTCGGGACACCGACCTGAACTCGCGAAGAGGGCTGGATCACGGTGACGGATCCGAGGACCTCAACTACGTCTCGCTCGTTTGCGCTGGTCCGGACTTTCGACGAGGCGAGAGCGTCCGGGACGAGGTTCGTACGATCGACGTCTGCAGCACGGTGTGCGACCTGATGGGCGCCGAGGCCCGCTACTCGCGTGGCAAGTGCTTGCCTCGACTCCTGGTCTGATGGCACAGCGCGAGCTGGAGCCGCGTTAGCCACCGAGCCAGATGGATAGCGGCCTTCGCGGTCCCGTTCACCTGCCACCGAGCCTTCCGATGCAAGCTCGATCGTCATCTGGCTCCGCGGTTGCGCGCCTCTTGCTCGTGCTGGGTCCCGCCTGGTTGTCCCGAACACCCGTCCAGGGAGGAGCCGACCCGGAGGTTGCCGTAGCGGTGGAGACCTGCCTCCAGTGCCACCAAGGCATCGAGGCCATGCACCCGAGCGCGTCCCTCGGATGTACGGATTGCCACGGCGGCAACGGGGCGGGCAGCACCAAGCTCGAGGCCCATGTGCGGGCGCCGACGATCCGGGTCGAAGACGAGCGCGTCCTGCCGCTCGACCAGGACCTGGCCTGGATCCAGTTCCAGAACCCGATGGATCTGCGAGTGGCCGAGCACACCTGCGGCGCTTGTCATCCCAGCGCCTACTCTCACCTTGCTGCCAGCCTGCACGGCACGACCGCGGGGCACCTCTCGGACGGCTACTACGAGATGGGTCTCTTTCCAGAGCGCGGTTCGCGCTATTCGGTCTTCCCTGTCGCCCGAGCGCCCGAATCCGGAGGGGGAGTGAGGTCGCTGGTCCAGCCGCCGCCGTTCCAGGATCGTCTACCCCGAGACCAGCTCGCGACGCACTACACCGATCTCGCTCGCAAGGAGTGCATGCAGTGCCACCTGTGGTCACAGGGACGTGCCGTGCGGGGGCGTGTGGGCTTCGACGGCGACTATCGCGGCGGCGGGTGTGCCGCGTGTCACGTAGCCTATGCCCTCGACGGGAGATCCTCGAGCGCGGATCGATCGGCGATCCACACCGAGCCTGGCCATCCGCAGCGGCACGAGATGACCCGCGCGCCGACGACTCAGGCCTGCACGGCGTGTCACTACGGCGATGCCTCGATCGGGTTGCACTTCAGGGGCCTGTCCCAGCTCCCGCCCAATGCGCCCGGGGGGCCCCAGGTCGCCGGAACCACGAGCGAGCAGCTGAACCGCGTCTTCTACCTGAACGATCCGGCCATCGTCCCGCCCGACGTGCACCACCAGAAAGGCATGCACTGTATCGACTGCCATACTCTCGGAGACGTCATGGGCGACGGCCGTCTGCACGGACAGATGGAGCATGCGGTCGAGATCACCTGCACGGCCTGCCACGGGACGTTCAGTGCCACGTCCACGCTGCGGACCGAGCGCGGGACTCTGCTGGAGCACCTGAGCTGGGACGGCGAGCGAGTCGTCCTGCGCAGCAAGGTGGACGGCCGAGAGCACGTCGTCCCGCAGGTCGTCCACGTCCTCGATCCGCTTCGCCCCGAGTTCAACGCCGAGGCCGCGCGCGCGATGACTTCGGCCCACGAGAACGTCGAGTGCTACACGTGCCATGCCGGTTGGAACGCGAACTTCCTAGGCTTCCATTTCTCACGACAGGAGCAGCTCACCCAGCTCGATCTGCTCACAGGCCGACGCACTCCGGGACGCGTGACGACCCAGGAGAAGGTCTTCGCGACCTGGAAGAGCTTCTACGCGGGCCGCAACGAGCGCGGAGCCATCGCGCCCTACCTGACCGGGTTCTCGACCATGGGCAGCGTGTGGAACGAACAGGGGCAGCTCGTGCTCGACCAGGTCATGCCGGTCACGGCCAAGGGGCTGTCCGGCATGACCATGATCCACCACCAGCCCCACTCCACGCGTCCGACCGCGCGCTCCTGCGTGGAATGTCATCGCACTTCCACCACCTGGGGCATGGGCTCGGCCAATTTTCGCCTGGCACGGCAGCTGGCCTTCGTCGCAGACGAGCGCGGGATCGAGGTCGTCGTGCTCGATCGCACGGACTTCACGCGCTCGGCTCCGCTCGCCAAGTTGCCGCTGGCGGACGTGGTTGACCTGGTGGCCCACGTCGATCCACTGCAGGGGTACGCGCACCACGTTTACGTAGCCGAGGGCCGGCGCGGCATCCACGTGCTCGACGTCCGCCAGCCGAGCGCACCGAAGCGGGTCGCCTTCGTTGCCACCGTCAATCCACGCGGGCTCGAGCTCTCGGGCGAGCACCTGTACGTCGCCGATGGCATCGGTGGTCTGAAGATCTTCGACGTCTCGAAGCCCGAGACCATCCGGCTGGTCGGACTCCTGCCGATGCACGACGCGCACGACGTCGAGGTGCGTTGGCCCTGGGCGTACGTGGCCGACGGGCCGGCGGGCCTGAGCGTGGTGGACGTACGCGCTCCGATCGCTCCACGCCTCCTGGCGGAGGTCGACCTCAACGCCGAATCCCGCCGGCCGAACGAGGCCATCCTGGTGGAAAGCCTGTTCCAGTACAGTCGCCCTATTGCCCGGGACGAGCGCCCCACAGACCAGCGCACGCAGGCGCGCAACCTGTGCGTGGTGCTGGATCGCAAGAAGGGGCCCTATCTCGTGGATGTCACCGAGCCCGAGCTGCCGCAGATCCTCTATCCGAGGCCCGAGGACCGCACGCGGGCCGGTGGTGAGGGCATCGATCCGACCTACCGTGGCCTGGCGCTGCTCTCGCAGGTCGATCTGGCGGATCCGCTGGGAGGCGAGCGCACTGCCGAGCGTGACTACGCCTACTTCCTCATGGAGCGTGGGCGCGGCGACCAGGGCCGCTCCAACCTGGTCGCGCTCGACGTCACCGATCCCACGCGCGTCTCGCGCCGTGATCGCACCAGGGTCGACGCTGGATACTCGACCGAGCAGCTCCTGGTGGCCGACTTCTACAGCGCTCCCACCCGCCGCCGGATCGGCTTCACGCCGGGGTCGCGCGGCGTCTACCTGGCCGACCTCACGACGACCAAGGAACCCGTGCAGGTCGGAAAGCTGCCGGGGCTCCTCGATGCCTATGCCATTGCGATCGAGGAGTTCCCGCTCGATCGCATGATCGACGAGAGCGGTCGACCCGAGAAGGACATCAGCCACGAGGCCTCGCGCTGGCTCTGGCGCGCCGAGATCGAGCGCATCCTGGATGTCGGCATGGAGGAGCTCGGGACCGGGCTGCAATACCGGCAGCAGGGCGCGCCGACGGGCGGGACCGCGCGCCGACACCTGGCCGCCCTGGACCTGGACCGATCGGGATTCTTGGAGGGTGAGGAGTACCTGGGCGGTGGCGGCAAGGCTGCCGACCTCGACGCGGACGGGCGCATCTCCTTGCTCGAACTCGCCCGCGCCGGGACGCCCAAGAGTGCCCCGGACGAGGTCAGCGAAGATGCCGCGCCGACGCTGATGGCTGGCCGCGGCATGCCGGACGGCGACCTCGCGCGTCTGCTCGACGGCGTCGATCCGTACCACCACGACCAGGACAAGAACAAGAGCCTCTCGCGCGCCGAGACCGAGCGAGCCTTCTTCCAGGCCCTCGACCTGGACGGGAACGACAGGCTGTCGCGCGACGAACTGTCACGCTACCCGGGCGAGCTGCGCGAGCTCCGCTTCGCCGATGCTCGCGCGACCCAGCTCTTCGAGCAGGTGGATCGCAATCGGGACGGCGCCGTCACGGCGCGCGAGTTCCACCTCGAGAATGCAGAGTGGAGCGCCCTCGACACGGACGGCGACGGCTCGCTCCGCCTGCTCGAGCCCCCCTACCCCTTCCAGCGAGCGCGCGGCCTGGTCCTGGCCGGATCGGAATGGCCCCACCGGCGCGAACGGCTCGTGCTCCTGGCCCCAGGCATCACGGTCGAGGCCCTGCTGAAGGAGTTCGACCGGGATGGGGACGAGAGCCTGGATCAGCGCGAGCTGAAGGCCAGGCCCGACCTCCTGCGCCTCTTCGATCGGGATCAGGACCAGCGCGCCGACCGCGGCGAGATCGCCGCGCTCGTGTCGCGGATCGCCGACGAGGGCGTGGCCTTGCTGCCCGACGATTTCCTCGGGCGCTGGGACCTCGACGGCAGCGGCAAGGTGGAGACGGACGAGTTGCCCGAGGCCGTGCGCGCGCGTCTGGCCCTGCGGTAGTCGCTCCTCAACCGGCCAGGGACCGGTCGGGGCCAGAGGGGCGGAGCAGACGAGCTGTGGGATGCCCGTTTTTGCTACCTTTCCCGTCTTTGATGGCCCCCACTCCTCCCCCGAACGTCCCCGTCGCCCAGCCGGGGCTCCCCGCCCGCAAGCCGGCCTGGTTGAAGGTTCCGCTGCCCGGTGGGGAGGGCTTCAAGCAGCTCAAGTCGCTGGCCCGGGACCTGCGCCTCCACACGGTGTGCGAGGAGGCCCGCTGCCCCAACGTGGGTGAGTGCTGGTCCGGCGCCCACCCGACCATGACGTTGATGGTGCTGGGGGACGAGTGCACCCGCATGTGCCGCTTCTGCGCGGTCAAGACGAGCCAGCGTCCGCCCGCGCCCGACCCCGACGAGCCGCGCAACGTGGGCGCGGCCGTGGCCTCGATGGGGGTCGGCTACGTGGTCATCACCTCGGTCGATCGCGACGACCTCGAGGACGGTGGAGCGGCACACTACGCCGAGTGCGTGCGTCAGGTCCGCCACCAGAGCCCCGCCACCGTGATCGAGACCCTGGTGCCGGACTACGACGAGGCCAACCTCGCCCTGCTGCTGGCGGCCGGACCGGACGTCCTGGCCCACAACGTCGAGGTCGTGCCGCGGCTGCAGCGCAAGATCCGCGACCCGCGCTGCAGCTACGAACGCTCGCTCGAGACCCTGCGCGCCGCACGCCGGATCGCGCCCCGGATCTTCACCAAGTCGTCGCTCATGCTTGGCCTTGGCGAGACGCAGGCGGAGGTGCTGGCGGCCATGGAGCTCCTGCGCTCGGCCGAGGTCGATTTCCTGACCCTCGGTCAGTACCTGCGGCCGAGCGAGAACCACGCGCCGGTCAAGGAGTACGTCGAGCCTGCGCGCTTCGCCGAGTTGCAGGCGCGCGGCGAGGAAATGGGCTTCCGCTACGTGGCTTCCGGCCCGCTCGTGCGCTCGAGCTACAAAGCCGGCGAGTTCTTCTTCGAGCGCATGATCCGAGAGCGCCGCTCCGAGCACGACAACCGAGGACGATCGTGACGACGACCGAACCCCTGAGAGTGATCCAGGCCGACGGCGGGCTGAGCGGCTACGACCCGCGCCTGTCCGAGCAAGAACTGCTGCACTGCTATCGGGCCATGCTGCAGGTGCGCGCCTTCGACGCCATCTGCCTCAAGCTGCAGCGCTCCGGGCGCATCGGTTTCTCGATCCCGAACGAGGGTATCGAGGCCACCCAGGTCGGCGCCGCCAGTGCCCTCGAGAAGGGCGACTGGATCTTCCCGAGCTATCGCGACTTCGGCATGGCGCTGTACCACGGTGTCGCGCCGCTGGAGATGATGCACAACATGTTCGGCAACGCGCGCGACGGCGCGAAGGGGCGGCAGATGCCGGTGCACTTCTCCTTCGTCGAGCCGATCCGCTTCGTCTCGATCTCCTCGCCGATCGGGACGCACATTCCCCAGGCGGTGGGGGCGGCTCACGCCGCGCGCCTGCGCGGGGAGAGCACGGTCGTATTGACGAGCTTCGGCGACGGAGGCACCTCGAGTCTCGGGTTCCACTCGGGCCTGAACTTCGCCGGCGTGTGGAAGTCCCCGGTCGTGTTCCTGTGCCAGAACAACGGCTGGGCCATCTCCTGCCCGATCGAGGAGCAGACGGCTTCCGACGGCTTCGCGATCAAGGGCGAGGCCTACGGCATCCCTGGAGTCGTGGTGGATGGCAACGACCTGCTGGCGGTGCGCAAGGTCACGCTCGAGGCCGTCGAGCGTGCCCGCTCCGGCGCGGGTCCCACCCTGATCGAGGCCAAGACCTTCCGCATGGGCGGTCACTCGACCTCCGACGATCCCAGGCGCTACGTCCCGGCCGACCAGGTCGAGCACTGGAAGAAGCGCGATCCGATCCCGCGCTTCGAGAAGTTCCTGCAGGCCTCGGGGCTGCTCGACGCGGCCAAGGCCGAGGCCCTGAACCGGCAGGTCACCGAGGAGATCGCCGACGCGGCGCGCGCGGCGGAGCAGGTCGGCCCCCCCGGCCTCGAGACCATCTTCTCCGACGTCTACGCCGAGCTACCTGCCCACATCCGCAAGCAGGGCGAGCAGGCCTTCGATCTCGCCGCGCGACGCGGCGAGGCCCGCTCCGGCGAAGGCAAGTTCCCGCTCTGAGCCAACCGCACACCCATGGCGACCCTGACACTGCTCCAAGCGATCAACGATGGCCTGCGCACGGCCATGAAGGACGACCCCAGCGTGCTCGTCTTCGGCGAAGACGTCGGCAAGAAGGGCGGCGTGTTCCTGGCGACCGAGAACCTGCAGCGCGACTTCGGCGCGAGCCGCTGCTTCGACACGCCGCTGTCCGAGGACGGCATCGTCGGTGCCGCGATCGGCATGGCCATGAACGGTCTCCGCCCCGTGGCCGAGATCCAGTTCCAGGATTTCATCTTCCCGGCCTTCGACCAGATCGTGAGCGAGGCCGCGAAGTTGCGCTACCGTTCGGGGGGCCAGTACACCGCGCCGCTGGTGATCCGCACGCCCTACGGCGGCGGCATCCGCGGCGGGCTCTACCACAGCCAGTCGGGCGAGGCCTACTTCTGCCACACGCCCGGTCTCAAGGTGGTCGTGCCTTCGACGCCCCACGACGCCAAGGGCCTGCTCCTGGCCTCGATCGCCGATCCGGATCCGGTGCTGTTCCTCGAGCCGAAGGCGCTCTATCGCTCGGTCAAGGGCGAAGTGCCGGAGGGCAGCTACAAGGTCGAGCTCTCGACCCTGCGCGAGGCGCGCGCGGGCAAGGACGTGACCGTGTTCTGCTACGGCGCGATGGTGCCGGTCAGCCTCAAGGCCGCCGAGGAAAGCGCGGCGAGTGGCATCGACGTGCGCGTGGTCGACCTGCGCACGCTGCTGCCGCTCGACGAGGAGGGCGTGCTCGAGCACGCCAGGTCCACCGGCCGCGTCGTGGTCGTGCACGAGGCCCCGCGCTTCTGCGGCTTCGGGGCCGAGATCAGCGCGCTCATCGCCGAGCACTGCATCGAGTACATGGAGGCACCCGTCGTGCGCGTGACCGGCTTCGACACGCCCTTCCCGAACACGCTCGAACACCACTACCTGCCCGACCATCGCCGTGTGCTCGACGCGATCGAGCGCGTGGCCCACTTCTAGCTCCACTTCTTCCCATGGCACTCGAGTTCAAGCTGCCCGACATCGGCGAAGGAATCGCCGAGGGTGAGATCGTCAAGTGGCTGGTGAAGCCCGGCGACACGGTCGCCGAGCACCAACCGGTGGTCGAGGTCATGACCGACAAGGCCACGGTCGAGATTCCCGCCCCGCAAGCCGGCCGCATCACCGAACTGCGTGCCAAGGAGGGCGAGGTGGTGCCCGTCGGCGCCGTGCTGTTCGTGCTCGAGGCGGGCGCCGGGGGAGCCAAGGCCCCCGCACCGGCGACTCCCGCGGCCGCGCGGACTCCTGCGCCTGCACCCGTGCCCGCTGCTCCCGCGCGCGCCTCGGCCGAACCGGCGAAGGTCGTGCCTGCGGCCCCGAAGCCTGCGCCCGCTCCGGCGGCCCCGCTGCCGAAGGCCGCGAGCGGCTCGACCCTGGGCTTCAAGCTGCCCGACATCGGCGAGGGCATCGCCGAGGGCGAGATCGTCAAGTGGCTGGTCAAGGAAGGCGACACGGTCGCCGAGCACCAGCCGGTGGTCGAAGTCATGACCGACAAGGCCACGGTCGAGATCCCCGCTCCTGCGGCGGGCGTGATCACGGCCCTCAAGGCCAAGGCCGGCCAGGTCGTGCCGATCGGAACGGTGATCTTCGACCTGGCGACGAGCGGCACCAGGAGCGCGCCCGCGGCAACCGCACCGGCCGAGCTGGCGCCGGCCTCGGCCGGCGCTCAGGTCCCCGCTGCGGCGGGCGCGCGCACCGGGAACGGCCACGTGCGCGCGGTCCCGAGCGCGCGCCGTGTCGCGCGCGAGCTGGCCGTCGACCTCGGCCAGGTCCCGGGCTCGGGGCGCGGTGGCATCGTGCGGCGTGCGGATGTCGAGGCCTTCGCCAGCAGCGCGCCGGCGGCGCCGCCCACCACCTCCGCGGCTCCGAGCGCTGCGCCCGCCAAGGCCGCGCCGACGCCCGTCAAGCCGTCGTTCGCGCCGGTGAGCGTGCCCGCGGGCCAGCGTGAGACGCGCACGCCCTTCCGTGGCGTGCGTCGCAAGATCGCCGAGGCCATGGTGCGCTCGAAGACCACGGCGGCGCACTTCACGGTGGTCGAGGAGCTCGACGTGACCGAGCTCGTCAAGCTGCGCGAGCAGGCGAAGAAGCTGGGCGAGGAGCAGGGCATCAAGGTCACCTACATGCCCTTCCTGATGAAGGCGACCGCGCTGGCGCTCGCGCGCCATCCGACCCTCAACGGCATGCTCGACGAGAAGACCCAGGAACTCGTGCACTTCGCCTACGTGAACCTGGGCATCGCCACCGACACGCCCAACGGCTTGATCGTGCCCGTGATCCGCGAGGTGCAAGCCAAGGGCATCCTGCAGCTCGCCGCCGAGCTCAACGACATGGCCGAACGCACGCGTGCCGGCAAGGTCCGTCCCGACGAGCTCTCGGGCGGCACGTTCACGATCACCAATGCCGGCAACATCGGCGGGATCCTGGCGACCCCGATCATCAACTTCCCCGAGATCGGGATCCTGGGCGTGCACCGCATCATGAAGAAGCCCGGCGTGGTCGAGACGCCGCAGGGCGACAAGATCGAGGTGCGCCAGTTCATGAACCTCTCCGCCAGCGTCGATCACCGCCTGGCCGACGGCGCCGACGCGGCGCGCTTCCTGGTGACGATGAAGCGCTTGCTCGAGAATCCGGGACTGCTGGCGCTGTGATGCGATGACGGCCACGGGCGCCCAACCCACCCAGCCGCTTCCGCGCCGCCGTCTGATCGACGAGGACGGCGTGCCCGAGGGCAAGCTGCGCAACTACGCCGATGGCTGGCTGAAGGGCCTGCTCGTGCACATGCTGCGCGTGCGCTGCGTGGACCAACGCATGCTGAAGCTGCAGCGCTCCGGGCGCATCGGCTTCGTGGGCAGCATGCTGGGCCAGGAAGCCGCCATGGTCGGCACGGCGGCCGCGCTCGAGCCGCGCGACTGGCTGTGGTCGGGCCTACGCGAGGGTGGCGCGGCACTGATGCGTGGCCTGCCGCTCGAGGAGTACGTCGCGCAGATGTACTGCAACTCGAACGACACGGCCAAGGGACGGCAGATGTGCAACCACTTCCAGCACAAGGCGTCGCACTATCCGAGCTGGTCCTCGGTGATCGGTACGCAGATCGTGCACGGCGTCGGCGCGGCCTACGCGGCCAAGCTGCGCAAGCTGGACGAGGTGCACGCGCTCTATTTCGGCGACGGCGCGACCAGCGCGAACGGCTTCCACTCCGGCATGAACTTCGCCGCGGTCTGGAAGGCGCCGTGCGTGTTCGTGTGCGTCGACAACGGCTGGGCGATCTCGGTACCCAACAGGGAGCAGACGGCCCAGCCCGAGTTCGCGCGGAAGGCCCTCGCCTACGGCATGCCCGGCTTCGAGGTCGACGGCAACGACGTGCTGGCGTGCTACGAGCTCATGCACTGGCTGGTCGTGCACGCGCGTTCGGGCGCAGGGCCGGCGCTGCTGGTGGCCAAGACCTACCGCATGCTCGGACATTCGAGCTCGGACGACCCCACGCGCTACCGCGAGCAGGCCGAGGTCGAGGCCTGGCAGCGGCGCGACCCGATCCGGCGCTACGCGCGCTTCCTCGAGGGGCGCGGTGTGCTGGGTGCGGTCGAGTTCGAGGCGCTCGAGGCCAAGCTCTACGCCGAGATCGATCGCACCGTGCACGAGCAGGAAGCGGCGGCGCCCATGCCGCTGCGCTCGCTGGTCGAGGACGTCTATGCCGAGGTCCCGCGCCCCCTCCGCCGCCAGTACAACGAGTTCGTGCGCATCGCCGAGCGCCACGGCGAGGCCCAGAAGGGCGACGGCGCCTTTCCGCTGTAGGCTTCCCGCGCTCCGCTCCTTCCCCCGGAGATCTCCATGACCGCTCCCCGCAACGTCGTCGTCATCGGTGCCGGCCCTGCCGGCTACGTCTGTGCCATCCGCCTCGCCCAGCTCGGGCAGAAGGTCACGGTGGTGGAGAAGGAGTACCTGGGCGGCACGTGCCTCAACGTCGGTTGCATCCCGTCCAAGGCCATGATCGCGGCGGGTGCGTTGCTGGAGCGCATCCACGAGGCGACCCAGATGGGCATCACCGTCGAGGGCGTGAAGCTCGACCTCGCACGCCTGGTGGCCTGGAAGGGCGAGGTCGTGAACAAGCTCACGAGCGGCGTCGGCGGCCTGCTGAAGAACCACAAGATCGAGCACGTCGTCGGCACCGGCCGCATCCACGACGCGCGCACCGTCAAGGTGACGACCACGAGCGGTGACCGCACCCTCGCCTGCGACGACATCGTCCTGGCGACCGGCTCGGTGCCGCTCTCCATCCCCGGCTTCGACTTCGACAAGAAGCGCGTGTGGTCCTCGACCGAGGCCCTGGCTCCCGATCGCATCCCGAAGCACCTGCTCGTGATCGGCGGCGGCTACATCGGGCTCGAACTCGGCTTCCTCTACCGCAAGCTCGGCAGCGAGGTGACCGTGGTGGAGTTCACCGAGGGCGCGCTGCCCGGTCAGGACCGTGACTGCGTGCGCGTGATCGAGCGTTCGCTCAAGCAGTCGGGCATCAAGCTGATCACCAAGACCGCCGCCAAGAGCTACGAAGCCCAGCCTCCTCGATCGAACTCCGGCTCGAAGCTGTTCGTCAAGGTCGAGTCCCAGGGCAAGACCGACACCCTGGAGTGCGACCAGATCCTGTGCACGGTCGGTCGCAAGCCCTTCAGCGACGGTCTGGGCCTCGAGCGCGTCGGGCTGAAGGTCGACGCGCGCGGCTTCCTGGCGGTCGACCGGCACCTGCGCACGAGCGTCGCGAACGTCTACGCCATCGGCGACCTGGCCGGCCAGCCGATGCTGGCCCACAAGGGCAGCAAGGAGGGTCTGATCGCGGCGGCCGTGATCGCCGGACAGAAGGACGAGTACGACGCGCGCTGCGTGCCGGCCGTGATCTTCACCTCGCCCGAGATGGCCTCGGTCGGCCTGCTCGAGGACGAGGCCAAGAAGAAGGGCCACGAGATCGTGGTCGGTCAGTATCCCTTCGCCGCCAATGGCCGCGCGCTCTCGCTGATGGAGCCCGACGGTTTCGTCAAGGTCGTGGCCGACGCCAAGACCGACGAGGTCCTGGGCGTGCACATGGTCGGCCCCGAGGTGACCGAGCTGGTGGCCGAGGTCACGCTCGCGATCGAGATGGGCGCCACGACCGAGGACATCGCGCGCACCATCCACGCGCACCCCACCCTGCCCGAGGCCGTGATGGAGGCCGCGGAAGCCGTGCACAAGATGGCCGTGCACATCTTCCAGAGGAAATGAGCTTGCTCGAGGTGCGCCGCCTCGGGCGCACGCGCTACGAGGAAGCCCACGCGCTCCAGCAAGAGCTCGTGCAGCAGCGCATCGCCGGCGAGCTCGGCGACCTCCTGCTGCTGACCGAGCACGAGCCGGTCGTCACCGTCGGCCGCGGCACCCCGGCCGAGGAGCAGCGCTTGCTCGCCACGGCCGGCATCCCGGTGATCGAGGTCGAGCGCGGCGGCGAAGCCACCTACCACGGCCCGGGTCAGCTCGTGGCCTACCCGATCCTGGCGTTGCCCGAGGGGCGCCGTGACCTGCACCGCTACCTGCGCGACCTCGAGGAGGTCGTGATCGGCGTCCTGGCCGAACTCGCGCTCGAGGGCCTGCGCCGCCCCGGCCTCACCGGGGTCTGGATCGGCGCGCGCAAGGTGTGCTCGATCGGCGTGGCCGTCCGGCGTTGGGTGACCTGGCACGGCCTGGCGCTGAACCTGCACACGGACCTCGCGCCCTTCCGCCGCTTCCACCCGTGCGGGCTGGCACCGGACGTCATGACGCGCGTGGACGAGCACGTCGAGTTCCCGCCCACGAACCTCCTGGGCGAGGTCCTGCTCGTGAAGCACTTCTGCCGCGTCTTCGGGCACGAGCTGCCCCCCATGCCGCCGCTCGAGTCGCCACCGCCTGAAGCCGCTGGACCCGGCTTCCGCCCGCTGCCGGTGCTGTAGAGACTCGGTCGGAATTCCTTTCGGACCTGGCCGAGGGCACGCGGGCCAGCGCTCGGCCACAAGTTCGCCTGCGCTGGAGCCCGATGATCGAACGCTGCGTTGCCCCGTGTTGCCACGGGTGCTCGTGCGCTCGGCATCGATGGCGAACTCCACACACCACGGGACGGGACGGTCCTTCCCGTCCGGGCGCGAGGCCGTGTTGCTCGCCATCGCCCTGCTCGCGAGCGCCTGGCTGGTGGCCCTGACCGAAGGCGTCGCCGCGGCCACGCTGACCTTCGTCGGGCTGTTCGGGTTGCACTTCGTCTTCCTGCTCGGCCGGAGCACGGGCTCCGCGGTGCCCTCGACAGGCACGGACCGTCCGGCGCCGCCGCCGACCCGCTCGACCGAGCTCGACGAGCTGCGCGCGAGCTGCGCCACGAGCGAGGAGTCGAACCGCAAGAAGAGCGCGTTCCTCGCCAACATGAGTCACGAGATCCGCACCCCGATGAACGGCATCATCGGGATGGCCGAGCTCATGCTCGAGACCGATCTCACGCCCGATCAACGCGACTGCGCACGCACGATCCACGGCTCGGCCAAGGGCCTGATGACGATCCTGAACGACATCCTCGACTTCTCCAAGATCGAGGCCGGTCGGCTGGAGCTCGAGGAGGCCGAGTTCAGTCTGCGCCATTGCGTCGAGGGGGTGGTGGACCTGCTCTTTCCGCGGGCCTTCGAGCGCGGGGTCGAGCTGGTGTCGCTGATGCGCTCCTCGGTCCCGGACCAGCTGAAGGGGGACGGCACGCGCGTGCGTCAGGTGCTGATGAACCTGGTCGGCAACGCCGTCAAGTTCACCGAACGCGGCTGGATCAAGGTCGAGGTCGGCGTGTTCAAGCAGGACGGCGTGCGGGTCGGGATCGAGTTCCGCGTGGTCGACACGGGTGTCGGCATGCCCGAGGAACGCGGCAACCTGTTCCAGCCCTTCGCCCAGCTCGACGGCTCGGCCGCGCGCCGCACCGGTGGGACGGGCCTCGGCCTCGCGATCTCGAACCAGCTGGCGGCCTTGATGGGCGGCAGCCTGAGCGTGGATTCGCAGCTCGGAAAGGGCTCGACCTTCGTGTTCCGGGCACGCTTCGGGCGCGTCCAGGCCGACCTGCAGCCGAGCAAGCTCGAGCCGTTCGCCGGGCGTCGCGCGCTGGTGGTCGATGCCAGCGAGGTCGCCCGGGAGGCCCTGCGGACTCCGCTCGAAGCCTGGGGGATCGAGGTCGCCGAGGCCGCCAGTGGACACGAGGCCCTGGCGATCCTGGAGCGCTCCAAGCTCGACGGACGCGAGTTCCACTTCGCGATCCTCGACCGCCTGCCACCCGATCTCGACGGCAAGGAGCTGGCCTCGCGCATCAAGAACGAGCTCGGCATCGCCTCCGTGCGGCTCGTGCTGACGACCGTGCCCGGGCGCACCGAGAAGCCGAGCGCCCTGGTGCGCGCCGGCTTCGATGCCTGGATCGCCAAGCCCGTCAACAGCCGCAAGCTGCGCACGGCGCTCTTGCACGTGGCCGACGACCTGACCGTCCTGCCCGCACCGAAGGCGACGCCCGCACCGGCGCTGGCGGCCGAGTCCGCGCCCAAGAAGGTCGTACTGGTGGTCGAGGACAACCCGGTGAACCTGAAGGTCACCGCGCTCTCGCTGCGGCGCCTGGGGTTCGAGGTCGAGAGCGCCAGCAACGGCAAGCTGGCCGTGGAGGCTGCCACGAAGAAGCGCTACGCCGCGATCCTGATGGACTGCCAGATGCCTGTGCTGAACGGCTTCGAGGCCACGCAACGCATCCGCGCGCTCTCGAACGGCGACGTTCCGGTCATCGCCATGACGGCCGCGGCGATGAGCCAGGACCGCGAACGCTGCCTCGCGGCGGGCATGAACGACTACCTCTCGAAGCCGGTCCAGAAGGCCGACCTCGAGCGCATGCTGGAGAAATGGACGCAGCCCGCGCCCTTCGGCCAGCGCAGCACACCCACCTCGCCGGCCGAGTTGCTGGCTTCCGGTCGCGGACCCGGAGACAAGACCATGAGCGATACCCAACCCGTCCTGGACCACGGCGTGATCGCCTCCCTGCGCGAGCTCGGTGGCGAGGACGATCCGGGGCTGTTCAACGAGCTCGTCGACATGTTCCTGGCGGACACGCCGGAACGCTTGCGCGCCCTCAGCGAGGCCATGGATCGCAAGGATCCCACCGCGCTCGAGCGCGCGGCCCATGCGCTCAAGTCCAGCTCGGCCAATCTCGGCGCGCTCGGGCTCTCGGGCCTGTTCCGCGAGATCGAGTCGGCCGGACGGGAGAAGGATCTCGGACGCGCGCTCTCGCTGGTGGAGCGTGCCCGCCCCGAGTTCGAACGCGTCGAAGCGGCCCTGCGCTCCGAGGTGAGCTGAGCCCGAACGACCGCCATGATCTACGAGCAGTTCGAGGAGCTCAAGAGCTCGGGCAAGCTGCCCTCGCCCTCGGGCGTGGGGCTGCGCATCCTCATGCTCACGCGTTCCGAGGACTGCTCGCTGGACGAGATCGCGAAGACGCTCCAGGCCGACCCGGCGCTCACCGGGCGTATCCTCAAGCTCGCCAACTCGGCCTTGTCGGGCAGCGTGCAGTCAGCCACGAACGTGCGCGAGGCCGGCGTGCGCCTGGGACTGCGCACGGTCTGCAACGTGGCCCTCGGCTTCAGCCTGATCTCGGGCAACCGCAACGGTCGCTGCCCGGGCTTCGACTACGACGCCTTCTGGTCGTGGTCCCTGGCCAACGCCGTGGCCGCCGAGCTGCTCAGCCGCGAGCTGCGCCTCGGAACGTCGGGCGAAGCCTTCACCCTCGGTCTGCTGGCGCGCATCGGCCGTCTGGCGCTGGCCAGTGTGCATGCGTCCGAGTACGCGCAGGTGCTCGCGCGTCTCGCCGCCGACCGCACGCTGGACCTCGCGCAGCTCGAACGCGATGCCTTCTGCATCAACCACCGCGAGGTCAGCGCAGCCGTGGCCGAGGACTGGGGTCTGCCGCCGGTCTTCGCCGAGGTCGCGCTGCACTGCGGCGTGCGCATCCCGGAGACGCTCGACTGGCCGCAGTCGAAGGACTACCTGCGGCTGCTCGCGGCGACCGCGCGCGTGGCCGACGTGCTGGTGGGGGGGGCCGAGGCCGGTGCCCTCTGGCCGGGTGCGCGCGAGACGCTGGTCGAGCTCGGCATCCCGCGCGAGGATTGCCAGCGCTGTCACGACGAGATCGGGGACCGCTGGAAGGAGTGGGGTCAGATCCTGCGCGTGCCGGCCGACTTCACCCAGCGCGCGAGCGAGATGGAGGCGCGCAGCGCCGCGCCCACGGCGCCGGCACCGGAGCCGGTGCGCGAGGGCTCGGCCGCGCTGCGCGTGCTCGTGGTGGACGACGAGCCCACCTCGCTGCGCCTCGTGCAGCTCCTGCTGCAGCGCGAGGGTCACCAGGTCACGACCGCCTCGAACGGCCAGGAGGCCCTGACCCTGGCGCTCCAGAACCCGCCCCAGATGGTGGTCACCGACTGGATGATGCCGGGCATGGACGGCGTCGAGCTGTGCCGCCGCCTGCGCAGCACCGAGGCGGGCCGCGACCTCTACATCCTCATCTTGACCGGCCAGAACGAGGAAGGGCGCATCGTGGAGGCGTTCGAGGCCGGCGCGGACGACCACGTGCCCAAGCCCTTCAATCCGAAGCTGCTCCTGGCGCGGATCCGCCCCGGCATCCGCGTGATCCAGCTGCAGGAACGCCTGCAGGGCGAGGTGCGTGAGAAGGACGTGGCCAACGCGCGCCTCGCGATCGAGAAGCGCAAGTTCAAGGTGGCCTCGATGACGGACGCGCTGACCGAGCTGCCCAACCGGCGCTACGCGATGAAGCGACTCGAGAAGGAGTGGGCCACGAGCGAGCGTTCGCACCTGCCGCTCTCGGTGATCCTGCTCGACATCGACCACTTCAAGAAGGTCAATGACACCTACGGGCACGACGTGGGCGACCAGGTGCTGATCGCCACGGCGCGCGCCGTACACCGCGTGCTGCGCACCAGCGACACGTGCACGCGCATGGGCGGCGAGGAGTTCCTGGTGATCTGCCCGGGGACGCCACTCGAGGGCGCCATGTTGCTGGCCGAGCGCATCCGCCTGGCGGTCGAGGCCAACGTGGTCGCGGTGCCCGCCTTCACGGATCGCAGTGTGACCATCAGCCTGGGCGTGGCCTGCAGCGCGGCCCAGGGCATCGATTCGATCGACAGCCTGCTGAAGTCGTCGGACGAGGGCGTGTACCAGGCCAAGCGTCTCGGACGCAACTGCGTCGCACTGGCACCCCTCGCGCGCGGCGACCGGAAGAGCGCCTGAGGCCCGCAGCCGGGCCTGGAGCCGCGCCGCTCCGCGGCTAGACTCGCGGGCGCCTTGAGCACCCGCTGGCTGCGTCGCTTCGCCCTCGATCGACCGGAGGCGCGCGCCTGGGCCCTCTACGACTGGGCCAACTCGGCCTTCTGGACCACGGTCATCACCGCGGTCTTCCCGGTCTACTACCTGGAGCTCGCGCGCGAGCTCGGCCGCGACGAGGCCCAGCGGCAGTTCGCGCAGGCCACCACGCTGGCGCTGGTCGTGAGCGCGCTGATCGCGCCCGTGCTCGGGGCGCTGGCGGACTTCCGTGCGCTCAAGAAGACCCTGCTGGCGGCGTTCGGTGCCTTCGGCGCGCTGGCCACCGGCGCGCTCTTCTTCGCGCTGCCAGGCGACTGGGAGTTCGCGCTGGTTTGCTTCGGGCTCGCCAACGTGGGGGCGGCCGCGAGCCTGGCCTTCTACGACGCGTTGCTGCCGCACGTCGCACACCCGGGCGAGATGGATCGGCTCTCGGCCTCGGGCTATGCGCTCGGCTACCTCGGCGGCGGACTGTGCCTGATGCTGAACCTGGCCTGGATCCAGCGTCCGGACTGGTTCGGACTGCCGGCAGGAGAGGGGCTGACGGCGCGCGAGGCGACCCTGCCGGTGCGGCTCGCCTTCGCGTCCGTGGCCCTGTGGTGGCTCGGTTTCATGCTGCCGCTGCTGCTGCGGGTGAAGGAGCCGCCGCGACTGCTGGAGAGCGACGAGCACGTCGGCGCGTCGGTGCTGCGGGTCTCGTTCCAGCGCCTGGGCGAGACCTTCCGCGAGCTGCGACGCTACCGCCAGGCCTTCCTGATGCTGGTCGCGTTCCTGGTCTACAACGACGGCATCGCCACGGTCATGCGCATGGCCGCCCTGTACGCCAAGGCCAAGGACCTCGGCACGGGCACGGTGGTCGGCACGATCCTGGCCGTGCAGTTCGTCGGTGTTCCGTGCGCCTTCGCCTTCGGCGCGCTGGCCCCACGCTTCGGCGCGAAGCGCCTGGTCTTCGCCGGACTGCTGGTCTACTGCGGCATCGGCGTGCTGGCCTTCTTCATGACCAGCGCGCTGCACTTCGTGCTGCTGGGCGTGCTGGTGGGCCTGGTGCAGGGCGGCACGCAGGCGCTCTCGCGCTCGCTGTTCGCGAGCCTGATCCCGCCCCACAAGTCGGGCGAGTTCTTCGCCTTCTTCGGGGTCGGCGAGAAATTCGCGGGCATCTTCGGGCCGTTGCTGTACGGCGCCGTGATCGCCTGGACGGGCTCGGCCCAGGCCGCGATCCTGTCGGTGATCCCGTTCTTCGTCGCGGGAGCGTTGTTGCTCCTGCGCGTCGACGTGGCGGGCGGTCAAGCCGCCGCCCGCGCCGCGGAACGCGATGTGCGCGTGGTGTAGGCCTGTCTAACTAGGCGCGCGGGTCCAGGCGCGCGTCAACGCACGAAGAACGGACTCGACCAGGCCGCGCCGCCGTCTTCCTGGACGACGCGCACGTAGAGGTACTCGCCAGCGGTCAGGTCCCGGGGCTCGAAGGCCGCCTCCACGTCCCAGTGTCCCTTGCCGGACAGCGTCTCGACGATCTTGCCGGCGCGCACGAGTTCGATCGTCGCGACCGGCGCGCAGGCCACGGCGCGCACGTACAGCAGCGACCTGCCCGCCTTGGAGGGCACGGTCGAACCCATGCGCTGGCCGTCGAGCGCGGCGCGCAGCACGATGCGCGGTCCGTTCGTGGCGTAGCAGCGCCGCTCCTGCAACGCCGTGCGCAGCCCGGCGCGCGTGAGATCGCGCGTCAGCAGCGCGGCCACACCGCCCATGTTCGGTCCGGCCAGGTGCGCCAGGCCGGGATGGCCATCGTGGCTGTCGCCGCTGCCGATGAAGCCGAGCGGGTAGCCCTTGTCGAGCACGTCGCGCACGAAGTTGCCGGCCAGCGGGTCGTAGATCGGGCTCGGCGCGTCGGCGGCCTCGCTGGCGCCGTGCACCGAGGCCACCTCGGTCACGGGCTCGAGCTCGGGATCGGGCGCGAACGCCCAGTTCGTCGCGATCGGCCCGCCGGCCGAGTGGTGCGCGAAGGTCAGGGCCGGCTTGCCGCGCAGCGCGTCCCACAGCTGCGCCGGCGTCTCGTAGCGCTCGTCGATCGAGGACAGCACCTCGCCCTCGTCACCGAAGTACAGCACGTGACGATGCCCGTGCACCCAGTTGGTCCACTCGTAGCCGAGCACGCTCACGAAGCGACCCGGCTCGTAGGCGCGTTCGGTCGCCGTGCGGATGCGCTGCCACAGCGCGGGACTCTCGTCGAGCGGCAGCATGCCCCAGTGGTCGTGGTCCGTCAGGCACACCGCGTCGAGCCCGGCCACGTCGCGCGCATAGGCCAGGAAATCCTCGGGCGAGCCGGTGCCGTCCGACAGGCCCGAGTGCCCGTGCAGGTCGCCCCAGCGCACGGGCGCGACGCCGGGCTCGACCACCAGCGGGTTCGCGTAGGCCTGCAGCTCGCCCTCCGGGCCGACGCCCTGGGCCACCAGCCGGTAGACGCCCTTCGCGCGCACCTCGATCTCGAGCTGCTTCAACCCGCGATCCTCGGCGGTGAAGGCCACGGTCGCGGGCAGCGCCAGGTCCTCGGGCAGTGCCAGCAGCTTCACCTCGCCCACGAAGGCCGCCCCGCGGCTGCCGGTCGCGTCCAGGAAGGCCAGGCGCAGAGTCACGGTCTCGCCGGGCTCGGCCGTGCTCGGCCACACGACCGAGAGCCGGCGCGCCGGTCCGGGCTCGACGTCCACGGCGGGGGAGTCGGGGAGCACGCGCGCGAAGCCGTCGCCGTCGCCGTCGACCGCGATCCAGAAGCGCGACTCGCGCTCGGCATAGCGATCGGCGGCCGCCAGGGCCGGCCCGGCGCCGTAGACGAGCTTCACGTGCTCGCCCGGCGCCAGCGCGCGCCCACCCACGACGAACTCGAGCCCCTGCGGTGACTCGCGCACTTGCAGGGACACGCCCTCGGCCGCGCACTCGCCCACGGTGTACCCGGGGGCCTCGGGTTCCGCGCTCTGCGCCGGGCTCCAGTACCACCAGAAGTACGGCACCGTCAGGCGCACGAAGCCGCCCACCTCGATCCCCAGCGGCCCGGCCTCGTAGGTGATCGTCCAGCGCCCGCCGCGTCCGGCCTGGGCCGGGATGGTGGAGTCCGGCTCGAGCCAGGCGCGGCCGCCGCCGTCGGCCGGGTGGCGCGGAGCGCGGGCCGCCTGGCGCAGGCCATCGAGCGTCTCGCGCCGCGCCGTGGGCGGGTCGCCCTCCCGACGCGACGTGGGCTCGGGCTCCTCCGGCGCCGGCGGCTGCGTGCCGCTCCGCTCCGGTTCGCCCCCGCAGGTGAACGCGAGCCAGGCCAGCGCGCACACCAGGGTCACGGCCGAGAGTTCGCGCAGGACCTTCACGGGGCGCTGAATCTAGCCCCGCTCCGCGTCCAAGTCTTGCGCCCCCGAAACTTCCCTGTCGCGCGGAAATTTGCGGGCCTTCCGTTATCCTCCGGACGCCATGAAGACCCAGACCGCGAAAGCCCCCCGCAAGGATTCCTCGAACGTCGCACGGATCGACCAGGCCCGAGCCGAGGCCCTGATCGAGCGTGCCTGGGAGCAGGACATCCTGCCCACGATCACCGAGTACATCCGCATCCCGAACAAGTCGCCGCACTTCGACAAGGACTGGCAGAAGAGCGGCCACATGAAGAAGGCCGCCGACCTGATCGAGGGTTGGTGCAAGAAGCGCAAGCTCCCGGGGCTGAAGGTCGAGCGCGTGCAGCTCCCGGACCGCACGCCGCTCTTGTTCATGGAGCTGCCCGGCCACCGGAGCGACGACACCGTGGTGCTCTACGGTCACCTCGACAAGCAGCCCGAGATGGTCGGCTGGCGCGACGGACTCGGCCCGTGGAAGCCCGTGCGCGAGAAGAAGGGTGGCGACGATCGCCTCTACGGCCGCGGCGGCGCGGACGATGGTTACGCGGCCTTCGCCTCGCTCACGGCCCTGGAGATCCTGGCCGAGCAGGGCATCCCGCACGCGCGCTGCGTGATCCTGATCGAGGCCTGCGAGGAGAGCGGCAGCTACGACCTGCCCTTCTACATCGACCACCTCGAGAAGCGCATCGGCTCGCCCTCGCTGGTGGTGTGCCTCGACTCGGGCTGCGGCGACTACGAGCGCATGTGGAGCACGACCTCGCTGCGCGGTCTGGTGAGCGGCGACCTCGTGGTCGAGATCCTGCGCGAGGGCGTGCACTCGGGCGACGCCGGCGGCGTGGTGCCCGACACCTTCCGCATCGCGCGCTCGGTGCTCTCGCGTCTCGAGGACCAGCTGACGGGCGAGATCGTGCCCAAGGCCTTCCACGCCAAGATCCCGCCCGAGCGCGTCGAGGGCGCCAAGGCCTGCGCCAAGATCCTCGGGAAGCGCGGCTACGCGCGCTTCCCGTTCGTCGAGGGTGCGAAGCCGCAGGGCACGGATCCGGCCGAGCTCCTGCTCAACCGCACCTGGCGTCCCGCGCTGGCGGTCACCGGAGCCGAAGGCCTGCCCGCCATCAAGGACGCCGGCAACGTGCTGCGCCCGCGCACGACCCTCAAGCTCTCCATGCGCATTCCGCCCACGGTCGACGGCGACAAGGCCGCCGTCGCGCTGAAGCAGATCCTCGAGAAGGCTCCGCCGCACGGCGCCCGCGTCAGCCTGCAGAACGCGGGCGGCATGAGCGGCTGGAACGCGCCCAAGCTCGAGCCCTGGCTCGAGCGCGCGGTCGACGAGGCCTCGCAGGCCTTCTTCGGCAAGCCCGCGGCTTCGATGGGCGAAGGCGGCACGATCCCCTTCATGGGCATGCTCGGGCGCAAGTTCCCGAAGGCCCAGTTCGTCATCACGGGCGTGCTCGGGCCCGAGTCGAACGCCCACGGCCCGAACGAGTTCCTGCACGTGCCGACGGCCAAGAAGCTGACCGGCGCGGTGGCCTCGATCGTGGCCGCGCACTTCACACGCGCGTAGAGATCCCCGCGCCTCCGGCGCGTGAGTGTCGATGCGCCGTGGCGCACCGCCCGAATTTTTTTCGAGTGGAGTCGTGACGGGCAGCGTTCAGGCGGGCCGCGGCCGAGGCCGAAACAGGGCTCTCGGCGCATGTCCCCTTCGACCCAACCCGCGCTCAGGCTTCCCGGCTGGCTCCACGACATCCTGGAACGGCATCTCGAGCAGGACATCGAGCTCCCGATCCTGCCCGAGGCCGTGGCGAAAGTCCTGGCGCTGTGCGAGGACGAGAGCACGGATGCCAAGGCGATCGAGGGTGTGCTCGAGCGCGACCCCTCGATGGCCTCGCACGTGTTGCGCATCGCCAACTCGTCGGCCTATGCCCCCAAGGAGACGATCGTGTCGCTGCAGCAGGCGGTCAGTCGCCTGGGGCTCGGTGCCCTGCGCAACATCGTGCTCGGCGTCTCCATGCAGGGGCGCGTGTTCCGGGTCCAGGGTCAGCAGACGCGCATGCGCACGATCTGGATCCACTGCGCGGTGGCCGCGGCCTTCGCGCGCGAGCTGGCGCGCATGCTGCGCAAGAACGTCGAGGGCGCCTTCCTGTGCGGACTGCTGCACGACGTGGGTCGCCCGGTCGTGCTGCAGGCCACGGTGGACACCCTGGCCCATCGCTCCAAGGAGCCGCTGCCCGTGGCGCTGCTCGACACGGCCATGAACGAGTTCCACGAGGGCATCGGGGCGCGCATGCTGGAGGCCTGGAAGCTGGCCGATTGGGCCGTTGCCGCGGTGGCTCACCACCACGAGCCCGCCAAGGCCGCGCCCTTCGAGCAGGAGGCGCGCATCACGCGCCTCGCCGACCTGCTCTCCCACTGGGCCATGGACACGGGCAAGACGCCCGAGGACTTCCCCGCCGATCCGGTCGTGGCGGAGCTGAACATCTACCCCGAGGACCTCGAGAAGCTGCTGGCCTATCGCGGCAAGGCGCTGGAGTTCGCAGAGGCCTTCCGTTGAAGGCGGCCGCGGGCGAGATGCGCGTCGACCTGCTCGTGCTGGGCGCCGGTCCGGCCGGCCACAAGGCCGCGATCCAGGCCGCCAAGGCCGGAAAGCGCGTGCTGATCGTGGACCGCGACCCCTCCGCCGGCGGCGAGTGCGTGCAACGCGGCACGATCCCCAGCAAGACGCTGCGCGAGAGCGCTTGCTACCTGCTCGGCCTGCGCGCGCGCAGCGAGGGCGTGATCGACGTCTGCGTGCCGGCCCAGACCAAGGTCGCCAGCCTGATGCGGCGCCTGCGCGCCGTGCGCGCCAGCCACGAGCGCTACCTCGACCAGCAGCTCGAGCGCAACCTCATCGCGCGGCTGCACGGCCGCGCGCGTTTCGTGTCGCCGGACGAGGTCGAGGTGCGCGCCCTGGACCGCAGCGTGACGCGCGTACACGCCACGCACGTCGTCATCGCCACCGGCTCGCGCCCGCGCCAGCCGGCCAACGTGCCGATCGACCACGAGCACGTGCTCGACTCCGACTCGATCCTGGCGCTGATCTACCTGCCCGAGACGCTGACGGTGCTGGGTGCAGGCGTGATCGCGTGCGAGTTCGCCTCGATCTTCGCGGCCCTGGGCGTGAAGGTGACGATGGTGGACGGGGGCGCGCGCCCGCTCGCCTTCCTGGATCCAGAACTGACCTCGCGCTATCAGGCCGCCTTCGAGCGCTCGGGCGGCGTCTTCCTGCCCGGCCGGAAGGTCGAGCGCGTCGAGTGGGACGGCACGGCCGTGGTCACGCACCTCGTGGGGGGCGACCAGCTGCGCGCCGAGAAGCTGCTGTGCGCGCAGGGCCGCATCGCCAACGTCGAAGGGCTCGGCCTCGAGCAGGCGGGCCTCACGCTCTCGCCGCGCGGCCACATCCCGGTCGACGCCAACATGCGCACCGCGGTGCCGCACATCTACGCCGCCGGCGACGTGGTCGGCCCGCCGGCCCTGGCGGCCACGGCCGTGGACCAGGGACGCCGCGCCGTACGCCATGCGCTCGGGCTCGCGCTCCACGACGCGACCGAGCTCGTGCCCATCGGGATCTACACCATCCCGGAGATCGCCAGCGTCGGCCTGAACGAGGAAGAGGCACGCGCGAAGTTCGGCGCAGCCTTCGTCGGCCGCGCGCGCTTCGACGAGCTCGCGCGTGCCCACATCAACGGTCAGACGGACGGCCTGCTGAAGCTCGTTGCCGACCCGAGCGGACGCGTGGTCGGGGCCCAGATCGTGGGCGAGGCCGCGATCGAGCTCGTGCACGTGGCCCAGATGGCCATGGTCGGCGGGCTCACGCTGGAAGCCCTCGTGGATCAGGTCTTCAACTTCCCGACCATGGCCGAGGCCTACCGCGTGGCCGCGATCGACGCGCACGCGCAGATGAGCCAGGCCGTGCGGCGCGCCGCATAGGCCCCGTCACACGCACGGCGAGCGCGCGAGCCACGCCGGTCGAGAGCGCAGCTTCGTCCAGCGGCCGTCGCGGGGGTGCGCGAAGCCCAGGCTGGCCGCGTGCAGACAGTAGCCGCCCTCGGCGCTGGGCCTCGCGTTCGGGGCGCCGCCGATCCGGTACACGGGCTCGCCCACGAGCGGCGCGCCCGAGGCCGCCAGGTGGATGCGGATCTGGTTCGGGCGACCGGTGATCGGCTGGGCCGCGACGAGCGTGCGCGAGGCGCGCACGTCGCGCGCCAGGACCCGCAGGCGCGTGAGCGCCGGCTTCCCGTCTGCGGCGACCGCGTGGGTGCGCCAGGGTCCGACCGCCACCGGGCCGATGGGTTGCCGAGCCACCCACGAGTCGTGCAGGGCCAGGCCCTGCGCCAGCGCGAGGTAGGTCTTGAGCGCGTGGCCCTCGCGGAACTGGCGCGCGAGCTCGCGGCGGGCCAGCTCCGTCTTGCCGAACAGGATCAGGCCGGAGGTGCCGCGTCCGAGTCGATGGACGGGCGAGCCGGCGGCGCGCCGCGGATCGCTGGCGCGCACGCGGTGCACCAGCGTCTGCTCGAAGAACGGTCCGGCCGGGAGCACCTGCAGCCCGGCCGGTTTCTCCACGACGAGCACGTGCTCGTCCTCGTACGCCACGCCGAAGTCGAGCGGCGCATCCGGCTCGTCCCACGGCGGCCGGTGGAACTCGAGTCGATCTCCGGCCGCGAGGCGCTGCCCGGCCTCCGCGCTGCGGCCGTTGACGAATACGCGTCCCTCGGCGATGGAGTGGCGCCAGGTGGCCTCATCGGAGTGCTGGAAGTGCGCGACGTGGTAGGCGAGCACGTCCGCTCCGGCCTCCGGGGGCCGCACGCGGTGGTGGTAGACGCAACCTCGATTGAAGGGCACGGTAGCTCGCGCCGACTCTACCGACTCCAGCACCTGGCGCGAGACGATCGAGAGCTCGGGGCGCTGAGGGGCACTAGCCCAACTTGAAGGGTTCGGAATGTCGGACAAGGGTTTACGTCCGTAGCGGC
>CAZWAY010000066.1:10661-30133 GCA_964631945.1 uncultured Planctomycetaceae bacterium | reverse complement strand
GCTCGACCTCTACCCAGCCAGCCTACGTCCTACCCACACGAACTCCTGAAGACCCGAACTTGAGCGGAGAGTGGTCGCCGGATCGACTCTGGCGCTGCTCCGCCTTGGTGATCGTCGCAGCCGAGGTTGTTTGCCGGGGATACCGCGGGGGGACGTGGGCCTGGGACCCCCTGTGGGAGGAGCTCGGTGAGGCCCACGAGATGCAAAAGTGGCTCTATCCGCGGCTTGAGCGTGGCCTTCGGTGGTGGGGAGTTCCTCTGGTCCGGACCGATGCGAGTAGGCGGTACTTGACTACCGTCGTCCTGCAGGGCGGTCTTCCCCGGCACTTGATCGGGGCGGGTGCTGAGGGAGGAGCGATCGGACGCTTCCTGGAGCGACTCCTACGCGAACACGAGCGGTATCCAACAGTTGACCCGGTCGCTCTCGCGCGCGACTACGAAAGGCTCCTACCTCGAACGCTGCGGCGTGCGGAGCTGCATGAACTAGCCGCCGCGCTTGTTCGTGTCGTCGCCGACTTGCGCCGAGAAGTCAATTCCGCGGAAGACGTGGCTCGTGAACTCGACCGGAGCGACCCAGGCTGGCGTAATCGGCTTCCGATTCACTTCGACGGGGATAGCAAGGGCGCTGAGCGACTCGTCGAGGGCCTGCTCGCAGTACCGAAGGATGGCTCTCACTGCACAGCGTCACCGGCGCTCGAGGTTGCCTTTGCCGAGGGGACTTCGCCCCCAATGGTGCGCCGGCTTAGACTTCCGGCGTCGTTGTCTGTCTCGGCGCTTTGGCCGCGTGAGCAAGGCGAGGGACCGCCCGTGGTCACGCTTTTTCTTCGCTCAGAGTCGGGTGATGAGCGACGTGTTGGTGAGGCACTCCGCATCGCTGGCGGCGACGACCCGCGCTACCGAATCGATGCGGAACGCAGTACCGAGCTTCCCGCGAACGATGACCAGTTAGGAGAATGGACTTTGGTTGCATGCGCTCCAGGCCGACCGCCGGTCGAGACCGCGCTGCGCGGCGGGGACACGCTGCGCGATCTGCCATGGGCCTTCGAATTGCCGAGCAACGAGGAGGAGGGATTTCTTGCGGCTCTTGGTTCCGGGCGAACTCGAAATGACGTGCTCCTCGTCGCTCTGCCAATTGGCGCGCGACGGGTCTCAGGCGATTGGCAGCCGGACGGATCGCTCCATGCGGCGGGACGCGACTTCTTCTTCCTGTGTAGCGACGGCGAAGCTGAGATCGACGGCGATCGCTTCCAATGGCGTCTTGGAGCACGCGGCCGCAACGAGCACATGCTCGTAGGATGCCTCGCATCGCTCTCTCCCGCGCGGGGGCTGGCCTGGAGCGGCGTTCCGCGCCTGCGCACGAGGGACGATGAGGAGGCGCCGTTTGCCGATGTACCAGAGCAGGAGTTGTCGTGGCGGCTGGTCGGCAGCCGCGACGTGTGGCAACCGCTATCCAGCGCCCTCGGCACCGGCTTCCTCCGCCGGCGGAGCGGCGGCGTCACCTTCTACCGCAGCAAGCTCACTGTCCTTCCCGATGACCTCGCCTGGGAGGTACGCGCGGCCGGCCGCGGCGGAGCACTGCGGCTCACGAGCCGCGCCCTTGAAGACCTGCGCGTCGCGCCCCGGGCAGACCTCGATCTCCGCTCCGAGCGCACCGGCGACGGCTTCACGATCCTAGCAGCCCGTTGAGAAAGTCCTCTGGCCCCGGTTACCGGTGGCCTGCGGGTTAATAGCATGCGGCATCAGGAGCGAGCCGCATGTCGATGAGCAAGCGCGAGGGTGAGAAGCAGTCGGACCTGTGGATCCCGACGACCGAGCTGGCTCGGTCCCCAGGTCACCCGTTCTACGAGCGCCTGAACAGGATCCTGGCGGAGGCTGGCTTCGACGCCTTCGTCGAGAAGTTGTGCGCGCCCTTCTACGCCAAGAAGAACGGCCGGCCGAGCATCGCGCCGGGCATCTACGTGCGCATGCTGATGGTGGGCTACTTCGAGGGTCTACGCTCTGAGCGCGAGATCGACTGGCGCTGCGCCGACTCGCTCTCGCTGCGCGCCTTCCTCGGCTACGACCTCTCGAAGAAGACGCCGGACCACTCGACCCTGTGCCGGATCCGCCAGCGGCTGGACCTCGAGACGCACCGCGAGATCTTCACTTTCATGCTGAAGGTCTTGGCCGAGAGGGGTCTCTTGAAGGGCAAGACGCTGGGCATCGACACCTCGACACTGGAGGCCAACGCGGCGATGAAGAGCATCGTGCGCCGCGACGGCGGAGAGAGCTACGACTCCTTCCTCGAGTCGCTGGCGAAGGAATCGGGCATCGAGACGCCGACGCGCGCCGACCTCGCGCGTCTCGACAAGAAGCGCAAGAAGAAGCGTGCTGTCCGAAAACCCGGCCGGCGCCTGGATCCGCAGTCATGATCAGGCTGCCGCTCGGTAGTAGTGCCTCAGTATCCCGCCGAGTCGCTCGTGGGATCGAACCCGACCGAGCCGGGCACCTGACTTGCTCGGAACCGGGACTGCGTCGATGCCCTGGTGGTGGCGTTCCCTGTTGTAGTGCGCGATGTACTCACCCACCGCCCGCCGCAAGTGGCGGCGCCCGAAGAGGATCATCCGATCGAGACACTCGGATTTGATCGACAGAACGAAGCGCTCGGCGAAGGCGTTGGCATTCGGCGCCATGTACGGCGTGAGGACGGCCTCTACTCCGGCCTGCCGCAGCGTCTCTCGGAAGCCCTCGGTGAACTTGGTGTCGCGGTCGATGATCAGCGCACGGTGGTCGCGGAGGAATCCGTAGTCCGGGTATGTCAGGTTTCTGGCGACCTGAGCCATGAAGGCCTCGGTCGGATGCGGCGTGATGCCGGCGAGCTCGACGCAGCGTGTCTTCAGGTCGATGGCGAAGAGCACGTGCTGCGTCTCGAGTCCGCGCGGGGTCCAGACCTCGGCCGTCAGGAAGTCCATCGCGGCTACACGCCCCCAGTGCGCGCGCAGAAAGGTCCTCCACGAGGTGGGGCGATCTGGTGCGGGAATGATGCCGTTCTCCTTCAGCACCTTGGCAACCGTGCTGCGGGTGACCTTGTGCCCGAGGCCCTTCAGCTCGCCCTGGATTCGGGCGTAGCCCCAAGTCGAGTTCTCCGTCGCCATCCTGACGATCAGCTCTCGGATCACCTTCATGATCCCCGGACGGCCCGGGCCTTCGCGCTGGTACGTCCACTTGAGCGCGATCAGTTGCCGGTGCCAGCGCAGCAGCGTGTCGGGTGTCACGATCGTGGCGACGCGCTCCAGTGTCCTCCTGTCCAGGACCCTGGCCTTGGCGGCGAGGCGTCGACGCTGGTCGTCGTTCAGCCGGAGCGCCTTCCCTTGCATCTGCTCCTTGAGGACACGGTTCTCCTCGAGCAGGTACTCGATCACCTCCGCCTGGTGGCGGCTCACCCAGCCGGTGAAGGCCAGGAGCAGGGTCCGAAGAGGGTGGAGGGCGGCCACGGACGCGTCATTCTAGGCCGTCGCAAGGAATTGCCCTTTCCCGAGTTGCGACCCGGCTGAGTATTCGGACAGGACGCGGATGAAGCCTCCCTCCTCCTCGAGCCTGCGGCTCCAGGACACGATCGTCTCCTCGGTCACGAGGAACCGCGCCGCCGTCTGGTGCACGGACCAGCCGCGGATGGCCCGCAGCTCCAGGATCCTCATCCGCTGAACCGGATCGTAGTGCGGTCGGCGGTGCGGTGGCTGGCGGGCCCACCGCGCGTCCTTAAGCTCGAGTTCTTCCGCGAGGAGGGCGAGTTCGCTCCGGAATCGCTCGGTCCGAGCCCGACCTCGCGCGGCTCGGCTCCATGCACGGGTCATGGCGACTGCCGCGAGGGAGAGGGCGTGCAGGACGCCGCGGTGGACGACTCTGGGCCAGGAGCGGGGGAGCGGAAGAACAGATGCTGTATGCATCGGGGCGAACTGGCTCTCGGCTCCGCCCCATCCACGATCCTCTCACCTGCGCACCCGGTCGGGGCGCAGAACTTCCACGCCGGCCACGACTCAGGCGGCCGTGCTCAGCGCCTTGACGATTGTCGGCCGAGAGACGCCCAGGGCGATCAGGGCCTTGATCAGGCGGTCGATCGTGATCGACGATTGGCCGGCCTCCATCCGCGCGACCTGGGCCTGGGAGGTGCCGATCGTCTTCGCGGCCGTCTCCTGGGTGAGCTTCTGGCGTTTTCGCGCCTGCTGGAGCGCCAGGGCGAGCGCAGCCCGGAACTCGACAATCACGAGGTCCTGAGCAGACAGGTCGAGTAGCTCCTGGACATCCGTCTCCACCCACGTTGTTCCCTTGCGTCGTTTCATGATGTCTCTTGTCAGGGGCGATTTTGGTCGTACTGCCGGAGTCGCTGCCGACAGCGAGCGATCGCCTGCGTTGGGGTCTTCTGAGTCGTCTTCTGGAACAGGTCCACGACCAGGATCGCGTCCGGGTCGGTGCGGTAGACGAGCCTCCACTGCTTGCCCTCGTCCCGGACACGCAGCTCGTGGCAGCGTGTCCCGATCGACGGCATTGGCCTCGAGGTGGGCATCGAAAGATGACCGCCACCCTGGAGGATGCGAAGTGCTGCGCCCAGATCGCGGCGCGCCTGCACCCCCACAGGTGGAGTCTTCACCTCGGTGCCACCCAGCCAGCGAAGGGGCTTGTGCACCCCGGACATGATATGCCGAATCTAGCATAAGTCAACCCCCGATCTGCCCCCACCCAGCCATCCCTCGTCGCGCCCAGCCAGCAGTGGTGACTTTCCTTAGGGCCCTGCGCCGGAGCCGAACCGAGAGCAGTTCGCACCCAAGGGGGTGACCGGCGTACCAACCTCCCCCCGGACCGCGAGGCCGGGCCGAAGGACGCTTCGGTGGGGGGTCGGCGCAGAGCGCCCCAGGATCCTCCACCGCGCTGCGACAGGGGCGGTTTCCGGCGACGGCGCCGCTCTCGGGCGCTCGGGCTGACGGAGTCCCGCATCACTCAGATCACGGCGCTGCTGGGGCTGTCACCGGTGATGCAGGAACGGGTCCTGCTTGGCAATGGAGGGCTCGGGATCCGGGAAGTTCATCCGCCTTCACCGTGGAGCGCGAAGAAGTTCACCTTGGTGAGGTGCAGCACGATGTCGCTCAGGTCGCCGTCGCCGTTCAGGTCGGCGCCCTGTCGAGACTCGTTCACACCGCACAGGGCGCCATCGCTCGCGGTCTCGAGGAGGTACAGGGTGGCAAGCCGCAGGTTCGTCAGGCGGCGCTCGCGGAGGTCGTAGACGTGGACGACAAAGTCCTCCTCGTCGCCGTCGCCGTTCAGGTCCCGGGAGAGGGCGGTCTCGTCCATCTCGAGCAGGGCCAGCCCCTCGCCCAGGAAGGCGGCGTTGGCCGGTGCGAGGCGCGTGTTCACAAGCCGCCCGTCGCGCTCGTCCCAGGTGAAGAGAACGAGGTCGTTCTGGTCGCCGTCGCCGTTCCAGTCACGCCGCGAGAAGCTCTCTCGCGCGCGCACGAGCAGCCCGCTCTCGGTCGGACGCACGGCGACGCCATCGAGCGGAAGGACCTCGCTCCGGCCCGAGGCGAGCTCGAAGAGCACGGGCACGATGCCGTCCAGGAAGCCGTTCTGGTCGAGGTCCTGGCCCTGGCTTTGCTCGTCGACGCTGATCACCAGGCGCTCGCCGGCGCGCTGCACGTCGGAACCGGCGAACCCGGTGCTCACGAGCAGGTCCGTGCGCACGTCGTAGAGCCACACGAATGAAAAGGCGCCCGGCGCTCCGGGCTGCGGCAGCTCGAACAGGACGAGCGGGTCGAGCTCGGGACGCTGCGCCACCACGAGCGGTCCCAGCGCGCGGTAGGTCCTGGATCCGGGGTCGTAGACGATGGCCGCGAGGTCGAGCGTGTCCCCGTCGCCGTTGAGGTCCATGCCCTGGTCTCCCTCGTACAGGTTGAACGCCCACCGGTCGTGACGTGCGACGGGTGGCACGGGGCCGGTGATGCCCGACTGCAGGGCCAGGGCCGTGTGCTGCACGCTGCGTGTGCGCACGTCGTAGAGTTCGAAGAGGAAGTCGAACGTGTCGCCGTCGCCGTTGCCGTCCCCGGCCTCCTCGCCGACCGCCAAGGCCACGAAGTCGCCCTGCGCGCCCAGCACGCGCGCGGGGACCAGGCCCGTGTTCCAGGTCTCGCCTCGCGCGAGGTCGTGCACGAAGAGCACGTGATCGGCCGCGCTCACGCTGCCGTCGCCGTCGAGGTCGGCGCCCTGGGAGACCTCGGGCACCGTGAAGGCCAGGAATGTCCGCGTCGCGGTCACGAAGCTCGCGGCCAGGCCCAGGTTCGTGACGCTCGCGCCGTCCGGCTCGTACAGCGCCAGCACAAGGTCGTCGGTGTCCCCGTCCGCGTTTCGGTCGAGCCCGCCCGTCTCGCTCTCGCTCACCGCGAATGCAATGGTCGCCTCGGCACTCACGACCGGCCGCGCCGGGACCTCGATCCCGCTCGAGGGCACGATCCCGAGCACGAGCCCGGTCTCGACCACGCTCCCCAGCTCGAGGTCCAGCACGTGCACGACGCTGTCGAACAGATCGCCGTCGCCGTCGAGGTCGCGGCCCTGCTCGGACTCCGTTACCAGGAGAAGGCGGTATCTGCCCGAGCCGTAAACGGCCCCCACGGCCAGGCCGAGGTTGGACGTGCGCGTGCTCGCGGGCACTTCGTCGCCCGACGAGCCCCGGTGGCAGGCAAATCCGGGCAGGGCAACGGCAAGGGAGACGATCGCGCGGCGGGGCAGGAACATGCGAGCCTCTGGAAAGCGAACCTGGAAACGCGGGAGGGAGCCCGGCGGGGCAAGGCCCGTGCCCGTGGTGTCCGAAAACCGGGCCGGCGCCTGGATCGCAGTCATGATCAGGCTGCCGCTCGGTAGTAATGCCTCAGTATCCCGCCGAGTCGCTCGTGGGATCGAACCCGACCGAGCCGAGCACCCGACCTGCTGGGAACCGGGACCGCGTCGATGCCCTGGTGGTGGCGTTCTCCGTTGTAGTGCGCGAGGTACTCCCCCACTGCCCGCCGCAAGTGGCGGCGCCCGAAGAAGATCATCCGTTCGAAGCACTCGGCCTTGATCGAGAGGACGAAGCGCTCTGCGAACGCGTTGGCATTCGGCGCCATGTACGGCGTGAGGACGACCTCTACTCCGGCCTGCCGCAGCGTCTCTCGGAAGCCCTCGGTGAACTTGGTGTCGCGGTCGATGATCAGCGCCAGGTGGTCGCGGAGGAATCCGTCGGCCGGGTCGGTCAGGTTCCTGGCGACCTGAGCCATGAAGGCCTCGGTCGGGTGCGGCGTGATGCCAGCCACTTCGACGCAGCGGGTCTTCAGGTCGAGCGCGAAAAGCACGTGCTGCGTCTCCAGGTCCTTTGGGCGTCCAGACTTCAGCCGTGAGGAAGTCCATCGCGGCCACACGACCCCAGTGCGCACGCAGGAAGGTTCGCCAGGAGGTCGGTCGATCGGGAGAGGGAAGGATGCCGCTCTCCTTCAGCACCTTGGCGATCGTGCTGCGCGCGACCTTGTGCCCGAGTCCCTTCAGCTCTCCCTGGATGCGAGCGTAGCCCCAGGTCGAGGTCTCGCTGGCCATCCGAACGATCAGCTCCCGGATCACCTTCATGATGCCGGAACGGCCGGAGCCCTTGCGCTGGTACGTCCACTTGAGGGCGATGAGCTGCCGGTGCCAGCGCAGTAGCGTGTCGGGCGCCACGATAGTGGCGACGCGCTCCAGCGTCTTGCGGTCGAGGACCTTTGCCTTGGCTGCGAGGCGACGGCGCTGGTCGTCGTTCAGCCGAAGGGCCTTCCCCTGCATCTGTTCCTTCAGGACGCGGTTCTCCTCGACTAGGTACTCGATCACCTCTGCCCACCCTCAATCCGGGTCGCCCGAGAGAACCCAACCAGCCCAGTCGCGCGGGCTGAACAGGGGTTCAGCGGCCGGGCCACGAGCCGCTCGGAGCATGCCTTTGGCTTCCCAGAGAGCCACGGCCTTCGGCTTCTTCTCCACCCACAGCCGGCGGTAGAAGTCGAGCATGAGCTCCTTGGTGGCTTCGTCCGCCACCTTCCAGAGGCTCGTGATCACGCTGCGCGCTCCGGCCATGTGCAAGGCTCGCTGCAGACTGGCCACTCCGATTCCGGTACGCCGGAGTCCGACATTCGTGTCACAGGCCGACAAGACTGCGAGCTCGCAGGCCCCGAGATCCCAGGTAGCGATCTCCTCGGCCGTTACGAGTGCGTCGAGTACGGATTCCTCGCTCGCGCTGTTGGCTCCCGCGAACGCAAGACCGCACAGCACCATGGGGCTCAAGCCCCGAGCGCGCTCGCCCGAGTTCTGCCGCGCGCCCAGGCCAGTGTGGCCGTCGAGCGGACCCGACTCGTCCCAGGACGGCACCCATTCCGGTGCGAACCATCCATGCGTGGCCAGGTGGATGAAGCGGGTCCCGGGAACCAGCGACTCGACGGCCGCACGCGAAGCCGAGGATCCGTCGAGTCTCGTGCAGCCTTCGGCAGAGAGGCTGCGCTTGAACAGCTCTCCTATCCCTTGCGCCTCCTCGTCGGTGTGCTCGAGTTGCACGAATCCTGTCCGCCCTCCGCTCCTGAGCGAGGTCGCAACTGACGCGAGAGCCTCGGGGACGAACGCGCGCGGGCCAGCCGCGGAGGTCGGAGACGCGGTGTCGAAGTCGGCACCTCCAAGCGCGAGGAGCGTGAGAGGCCCGGCCGGAGTCGCGTCGGACCACAGGAGCTCGCGCAGGGTCGAACGCAGTTCGAAGGTGAACTCGTCTCCGACCACCCCTTCCTTCCATGGCAACGCATCGAGAGGAACCGTGTGCAACACGTCGTCGAGGACCAGGACCAGGCGGCGAGTCGAGCCGATCACGGGGAGGAGCGGGTCGAAGGCCAGCTGGCGCAACTGCTCGCCAGCCTCCGCGAGCGCCCCTGGCGCCGAGGCTCCACCGGCGGCCGCAATGCCTCGAGCGTACTCGGGACGCTGGAGTGCTTGTCGCCACTCGTTCGCGGCCCGCTCGATGGGTTCGATGGCCCCGAGCTCGACCCTCTGCACCCTTCCATTGCTCTCGTAGGCGTGAGCGAGAAGGCTCGGAACGCTGGCGACGCTCGTTCCCCCTGTGACCCGCGCATCGGTCCCGCGCAGGTAACGACGATAGGCCACGAGCACCCGCCCGCCCACGCATGCCCGAGCCAGCGCCGCCGCGCTCGGATCCACCAGGAGATCCGCACCACCGCGCTCGGACAGGGCTCGAGACAGCTCGCGCTGGGCGCCATCCCGCCGCGCGACGGCGTCGGGCAAGGCACTCGAATCGTCACCGCCCAAGACCAGACTCGCGATCGTGCGGCTCTCGGAGAGCACCTGCGCGCGCAGTTCCACGAGCGCTGGGTCCGACGTGAGGCGTTCCTGCAGGCGGGCCACGGCCAGATCGGGCGCTCGCAGGAGCTCGATCGCACGAGCCAGCTCGACTTCGACCAGGGGATCGGGCTGGAACTCGCCGTACGCCCAGGCGCGAGACGCGACCACGGAAAGGTGTTCCTCTCGGCCCTGGGCAACGGCCGCGATCTCGCGCGGCGAGTGCAACGTGAGCGCGAGCTGGGCCGCGTCGGCCAGGACGCGGACGAAGGCGAGCGTCGCCTCGCGCGCCTCGTCGGCCTGCCCGAGAACCGTGAGGGTGCCGATCAGGTTGGCACGTACGTTCAGGAGCGTTGGATGGTCGTCCGGCAAGAATCCCGCGAGCGAGTTCACGAGCTGCTCTTCTAGGCGCCGGGCTCCGGCGAAGTCGCCGCATGCCGCCAAGGTTGTGGCATGGCTGAAGCGCGCGTGGACGAGCTCGCGCTGCCTATCGGACTGGGTTCGCGACAGCACCTCGAGCGCCCGCTCGCCGAGCTCTTGAGCCTCGTCCAGCCGTCCCAGGTTGAGGAGGGTCGCGGCGTGGTTGACGAGCAAGATCTGGAGACCTGGGTCGTCGGCCGGACTGATGGACGTGGCGACCGCGATGCACTTCTCCTCGAGTGCGGCCGCCGCCGCGAAGTCCCTGAGCGTGGCCAGGGTCGCAGCGAGGTTAGTGCGGGCCATCAGCAGCTCAGGCGAGTCATCGGGTAGGTTGCGAGACAGACTCTCGAGGTTCGACTCGAACAGCTCGCGCGCCCGCACTAGATCGCCCAGTTCCTTGCACGTGACGGCCAGCTCGTTCCTGGCCGCGACCAGCGTGAGGGCTCCGTCCGGGAGGGTGCGGGCAAGGTTTGCAACGACCTCCTCCTGCAGTCCCCGAGCGCGCGAGTGGTCCCCCAGCCCGAAGAGGTTCCGCGCGAGGTCGAGACGCGTCGCGTCGAGCACACTGTCGGGCCGACGCGCGCGCGTGCGTGCCGCCAGCAGCTCCTCCAGTTGCTCGCACGCGGCCGCGTACGATGCCTGTCGTTCGAGCAGCTTCGCAAGACGCTCGCGTGCCCCCTGCGAGGATGAGTGGTCCGGCCCGTAGCTGTCGAGATAGACGCGCACGGCTTCCTCCATGCACGTCCTCGCCGCATCGAGGTCGCCCGCGGCGATCAGGGTGTCCCCGAGGCACCTGTAGGCCCGTGCCAGGTCGCCAGTGTCCGGCCCCTTGGATCGCTTGCGAGCCTCCAGCACGTGTTCCTGGAGTTCACGCGCTTCCGCCAGCAAGCCCAGCTTGACCAGGGTGTTCGCGAGATTGTGACGCGCGTCCAGCACAAGGTCGTGGTCGGGGGGCTGCGTGCGCTCGTGGTACTCGAGCACCTCTTCCTGGAGCTGCCTTGCGCGCGCGAGCTGGCCGACCGAGCCGAGCTCACCGGCCAGGCCCGAGCGCGTGTGCCAGAGGTCGGGATCGTCAGCGGGCAAGGAGCGCTCCTGGAGAGCCAGGACCTGCTCGTACAGCGCCACCCCTCCCGGCCTGTCGCCGGTCAGGGTGAGGATCATGGCACGGTTCGCGTCGAGCCGCAGTCGCCGGGCGCCGTCGATCGGCTGCGTGCGCTGGCGGTGGCTCACGCTCGCGTTCCACGCCTGGCCCGCCAGCGAGTATAGGCCGAGGGCGAAAGCCTCGCGGCCGCAGCTGAAGAGGGCAGTGTGCATCTCCTCGCTGTGCTCGAGGCCTGGAGACGCCAGGAGTTCCTGGATCGAGCGCGTGATCCCGGCGCGGGCGCTCGCGTTGTCGCCCGCTCGGCGCATGGACTGCACCTCCGCGAGCGAGCTAGTGGCCAGCGCGGCCAGAGCACGCGACTCGGCCGTCTCGGTCGACGCGACCAGATGTAGTTCGACGGCTCCTCCGGCGCCCGGTTCGACCGCAGCGACCACGATCGTCCACATCTCGCCTGGCCGGACGACGACCTGAGCACAGGGTGTGGCGCCGTGAACGCCGCTGGCCTCGACGTGCGTGGCTCCCGTGGCGTCCTCCACGCGCAGGAGGGTGCGCAGCCCACCCGGGCAGGCACTCCATACGTGCAAGGTTCCATCGAACTCGGCCGAGTACGGCATGCGCTGCGAAGCTCCGTAGCCGCTGAGTTCGGGGGCGTCCGACGCGATCTCGAGGGCGATGACTTTGTCGAGTGCGCCCGCGGGCCGATCCTGCCGGCTGGGAACGCCGGACCAGGGAAGGCTCACGGCGACGGGCAAGTGCAAGACCAGCAGGTGCAGGAGGTTCGGCATCAGCGTCTCGAGCAGCATAGGGGCACGCAGTTTAGCCAGGCGCACTCGTTCCGCAGGGGCGACGGCCGTCGCGGGTGAGGCGAGTCCGGACCATGCAGCGGACGGTCTGGAGCAAGGAGGCGAAGGTCCATGAACGAGGTCAGTGACCGCGTCGTGTCCGAATACTCAGCCGACGCCCGTCTTGAGTGATGGATCGCGCTCATTGTCAGGCCGCTGCTCGGTAGTAGCGCCTAAGTAGCCAACCGAGTCGCTCGTGGGATCGAACTCGACCGAGCTGAGCACCGGGCTTCCTCCGCACCGGGACTGCGTCGATGCCCTGGTGATGACGTTCCCCTCGGCGCCTGCCCGGATCTTCCCGGCGAAGAGCGGGCTCGTGAGGAAGGCGTGGAGCGAGGTGTTCGACCAGGCCCCGCCGGCCTTCGTGGTCCAGCTGCGGGCGTTCAGCGCGCAGGAGGTCGGGAGGAGCGCGCCGAGCCGGAGGTACAGCGCGAAGATCGCGCGAACGCGCACGGCCTCCTCAAGCCCTGTGGGCACCGCTCGGCCAACTACTCCGCCGCGGGGAAGCGTGCCGTGGGCGAGTGCGTCCTCCGAGTGCTCGATTCCTAGCCGCACTCGAGTCCCTGGGGGCGGCCCGAGGCCCCGCTTGTTGCCGGGTAGGATGTCGGGATGACCCGCGTGGGGACCCTGTTCCCGAGCCTGTTGCTCGCCTTCGGTGCCACGGGCCAGGATCCCGAACCTGCCCCGTCCATCGCGACCGAGATCGCGACCCTGATCGAGCGTACGAACGCGCTGGAGTCGTTCCGGTGCGTGTGGCTGGGGCACGAGGGGCGCCAGCGCCTCGAGTTCACCTACAAGGCGCCGAGCGCGGGCGCCGTGAGGTGGGTGGATCCCGAGGCGGGCACCGTTTCGAAGGGGACCGAGCTGCGCTTCGACGGGGAGCGCATCGCGTTCCGCGACGAGCAGGGCACGTGGCGCTCCTGCGGGCTTCCGTACACCCCGGCGCTCGCCCTCCTGGACGAGCTCTTTCCTGGCACCCATGCGCTCGGCCCGGGCATCGACTTCTGCCTGGGCGGCACGACGGACCTCTACTGCGACGCGCGCTTCCACCCGCAGGGACGGGACGCGTTGCTGGCCTGGCTGGTCACCATGCAGGCCGAGGTCGAGACCGTGGTGCGCGAAGGTGACGCGCTCGTGTGGACGATCGGAACGTGCGAGCTGCGCGTCGGGTGCGACAGCGGCTTTCCGCGTCGGATCACGGTACGAGCCCCGACGCGTACGCTCACGCTCGAGCTCGCGGAGTGCACGACCGACGAGGACGTCACGCTTCTCGCGCTGCCCGAGGACGTCGAGCCCGCATCCGAGGAAGACACTCCTCGACTCCTGCTCGGGCTGTGGAGTCTGCCTTCCACCGTGCGCAGCGAGGCCTTCGAGCGCCTCGATACCCTGCTCGGCGCCGGACTCGAGTGGGATTCGCGCACGCGTGCCGACTGGGAGGCGTTCCTCGTCGCCCTGCACGGGGCGGAGATCGAATACCGCCTGAACGGCTGGATCAAGGACCTGCTCGGCTACATCAACGACTCGCTCCGCCGGGCTCGCGCGACGCTGGAGCAGAGCGACACGCCCGAGGTGCGCGCGACGCTGGCCACGCACTTCGACGAGCTCGAGCAGGGCCTCGCCCCCGGCTTCGAGCAGGCGCCTGCGATCTACCTCGAGCACCTCGAGGAGCTCGAGGACCCTCGCGCCGAGCTGCTGGAGGTCGAGCGCGAGGTGGTCCTGCGCCTGCACGACGAGCGCGTCCGGCAGCCGATCCTGGCCTACCTGGCCGAGCAGCGCACCGAGCTCCTCGGCCAGTGAACCCGGCTCGTGCGAGCCGTCCTGCCCGTCCGGCGCTCCCCGGCGGAGCCACCCAGGACAACCAATCCCGATGCTGCGTTCCATCCCGTGGTGTTCGAAAACCCAGCTGACGGTGGGTGACACCCATGATCACGCCGCCGCTCGGCTGTAGTGCCTGAGTAGTCCGCCGAGTCGCTCGCGTGACCGGACGCGGCCCAGCCGAACGCCTGAGCGGTGCTGCGTCTCTAGACCTTTCGGTGTCCAGACCTCGGTCGTCAGGAAGTCCATCGCCGCCACACGGCCCCAGTGCGCACGGAGGAAGGTTCTCCACGGGGTCGGGCGATCCGGAGCGGGGAGGAGGCCGTTCTCCCTCAGTACCTTGGCGATCGCGCTGCGCGCGACCGTGTGCCCGAGTCCCTTCATCTCGCCCTGGATGCGAGCGTAGCCCCAGATCGAGTTCTCCTGACGATCAGCTCCCGGATCACCCTCATGATGCCGGGACCAGGGCCAATGCGCTGGTACGTCCACTTGAGGGCGATGAGCTGCCGGTGCCAGCGCAGCAGTGTGTCGGGCGTGAAGATCGTGGCGACGCGTTCCAGTGTCTTGCGGTCGAGAACCTTGGCCCTGGCTGCGCGGGCCTGCTGGAGCGCCAGGGCGAGCGCGGCCCTGAACTCGACGATCACGAGGTCCTCCGCGGACAGGTCGAACAGCTCCTCGACGTCCGTCTCCACCCACGTCTTTCCCTTGCGTTGCTTCATGGTGTCTCCTGATCAGGATCGAGGATCGTCGTGCTGCCTGAGTCGCTGCTGACAGCGAGCGATCGCCGGCTTGGGGGTTTTCTGCGTTGTCTTGCGGAACAGGTCCACGACCAGGATCGCGTCCGGGTCGGTTCGGTAGATCAGTCTCCACTGCTTGCCCTCGTCCCGAACGCGCAGCTCGTGGCAGCGCGCCCCGATCGACGGCATGGGCTGGAGACGGGCATGGACAAGTATCCCCCTCGCTGAAGGACGCGAAGTGCGACGCCCAGGTCGCGGCGGGCCTGCTCGCCCACCGGCGGGGTCTTCACCTCGGTGCCGCCCAGCCAGCGAAGGGGCTTGTCCAACGGGCGCAGTGCATGCCGAATGCGGCATGAGTCAAGGTCGGGACGTGCCGCGCGGGCACCACCCCCTTCCGCCGCCGCGAACCGGGCGGCGGGTGTGCTTCGGTGGGTCGGTTCGGATGGCGACCTGAGGGCGCGGCGGAATCCCCCTCCGCGCGCACCAGGGGGCCACTTCTCGCTGACGAGCGTCCGTGCGCCGCGCTCTCGGTTTGCACCCCCTGGATGGACACCCACCGCTCCGGCGGGTGCGAACTCGGCCCCTCGGCGGCCCTGCTCTCGCGTCGCGGGCGAAAGCGCAGAAACGCTCCGGTGTCCGAATGCTCCGGTTGTCCCACCGGAGCATCGGAGCAGAGGTGCCGGTCAGTCCACGTACTCGGCCACCACTCGCGCGACATTGTCCCCGTCCAGGAAGACCTCGCACACCTGGCCGGATTCCACGCTCGACAGGAAGACCAGACGAACGGGGCCTGCAGCGGGCCACGCCCAGGCTTCCTCTGCCGGCCAGTCGTACTCACGCCCGATCTCGAGGTAAGGCTCCATGTGTGCTCGGACTTCGGTGGCGGTCATCCCGGGCTCGATCTTCGCCGCCGTCAGGAAGAAGCCCTTGGTGAAGCCGGTCGGCAGCAATGGCAACACGAGCATCCAGAGGCTCGCCATGACAAGCGGGACGGTAGACCGTCGTTTGCGGAGCCAACCCCTTTCCCGTGGAACCAGGGGCAGGAGAAACATGATCGCGACCGGCAGAGGCGGAAGGACGAAGAAGAAGCACTCCGAGTCGAGCCAGGTCAGCGCCGCGCCACCGGCCAGCGCGTACAGCGCGGGGATCCAAGGCCTCATCTCCCCCCTTCTATCGGAATTGACCAGCATCCACTGGATCGGGCCGACAGGCGTAGGACCGTTCTCGGTGTCTCAAGTGCTCCGGTGTTGGGAGGGGTCCCGCTCCCGTAACCACGACGCCGAGGCGAGCCCATTGCGATCCAGATCGCGCAGCTTCGGTTCAGAGCGTCGCTGGCTCGCGAGGCCGAGCACGGGGAAACGGCGCCAGGCGTACAATTGCACCCCTCGAGAGAGGAGGAGGACCCTGCCCGCCCGATTGCCCCTCGCGATGCTGATCGCCCTCGTGGGCCTTGTGGTTTCACCCGTTTGGACCGCGGCCGCGCCGACGTCCGCGAGCCAGGAAGGCGACTCGGTGGCGCCGACGCCGGAGCCGGGACAAGCGCCGGTGGACGCCGCCAGGCTCTCGAGCGAGCAGCGCGAGGACCTCCAGTTCCTCCGCCAGGTGCTCGCCGAGGACGGCCGCGAGGCAGCGCGTGAGATGCTCGCGGAGCTCGTGGAGGGTCTCGGCGAAGCGGAAGCGGGCACGGAAGGGTCGCACGTCGCCTATCTCCTCGAGCTCGACCGGATGGCGGGGGAGATCGGGAGCCTGCCCCAGGTCCTGCAGCTGAGGGAAAGGGTGCTGGCGATCCGCACGCGGCTCCTCCCTCCCGACCACCACGAACTGCTCAAGGCCAAGTTTCGCCTTGCCACAACGCGGTACGAGTTACGCGACTTCGCCGCCGCGCGCGAGCTCTTCGAGGCCGTGCTCGAGGCAAGGATCCGCCTGCTGCCGCCCGACCACCCTGATCTCATCCGGGCGAAGGCGAACCTCGCTACAGCGAGGGCACAGCTCGGTGACCTCGCGCTCGAGCTCGAGGAATCCGTGCTCGAGGCCTTTACGCGCCTGCTCCCGCTCGACCATCCCGATCTCCTCATCGCGAAGCAGAACCTTGCCGTGACGCGGAAGACGCTCGGCGACCTCGCCGGTACGCGCGAGCTCGAGGAGGACGTGCTCGAGGCCTGGACGCGTCACTTCCCCCTCGATCACCCCGGTCTACTCGCTGCGAAGGAGAACCTCGCCTTGACGCGGTCGGATCTCGGCGACCTCGCCGGCGCGCACGAGCTGCTAGAGGCCGTGCTCGAGGCCAGGGCGCGCCTACTCCCGCCCGATCACCCAGATCTTCTCGAGGCGAAACTGAACCTCGCCGGAACGAAGTGCAGACTCGGCGACTTTGCAGGCGCACATGAGCTCTTCGACGCCGTTCGCGAGGCCCTTACGCGCCTCCTTCCGCCCGACCACCCCAACCTCCTCATGGCGAAGGGGAACCTCGCCGTGGCGAAGAAAGTCCTCGGCGACCTCGCCGGTGCGCGCGAGCTCGAGGAGGACGTGCTCGAGGCCTGGACGCGCCTCCTCCCGCCCGACCAACCCGATCTCCTCGGCGCGATGGAGAACCTCGCCGCGACGCGATACTTTCTCGGCGACCTCGCCGGCGCGCGCGAGCTGGTCACGAGCCTGCTCGAGGGGGTGCGCATTCGGGCGCGTGCGCTACGGGCGGAAGCCGCGCGGCCCGCTCGGGAAGGCTGCCGGACTGCGCTCCAGCGGTTCTTTGGTTGCCTTTTCTCGATTAAGACGGAGGATTCCGGCCCGAGCCTCGAGCGCGAGCTCTTCGAGACGCTCGAGGAGCTGCGCCTCGCCTCGGTCGCGAGCTCTGAGACGGCGCACGCGCTCGCCGAGCGTCCGGAGCTCGCCACGCTCGCACGGGAGTTATCCGAGGCGCGAGCAGGCCTGAGCGACTTCGCCGCCAGAGGCGCGGAGGACGAGGCCGGTGTCGAGGAGTGGCGCAAACAGCTCGTGACGCGCGCGGAGGACCGCGACCGCGCGGAGCGCGAGCTCAGGCTACGGCTCGCCGAGGCAGGGGCGTTCGTCGGCGTGATCGACGCAAAGGGCGTGGCGGCCCGGCTCACGCCGGGAGCGGCGGTGGCCTCGTTCCTCCGCTACCCGAGGACCTCCAGGAAGGATCCCGAGACCGGCCGAACGCCCCCGAGCGTGGACTCGGTGCTGGCCTTCCTCCTGACGCCCGACGGAACCGTGCGTCGGATCGACCTCGGGCCAGCGGCCGACCTGGAGGGGCTCGTGCGCGATTGGCGTGCGAGCCTCGGGAAACCGATCGAGGGTCGCGGGATCGACGCGGACGAGGTGGCGAGCGGAGCGGAGGACCGCGAGAGGCTCGGAGTGCGCCTGCGGGAACGGACCCTCGACCCGATCCGCGCCCAGGTCCCCGGCCTCTCGAGCTTGCACGTGATCCTGGACGACGTGCTGCACCTCGTGCCGCTCGACGCGCTGCCGCTCGAGCAGGGGCTCGTTGGCGAGCGCATCGCGATCTGGAACGAGGTCACGCTCGCGCGCCTCTTGCGCGAGCGCCGCGCCGCGCCGGCCGATGGTGGGCTCACCGCGGCCGGAGGGATCGACTACGAGGCCGCTCCCGGCGCGGAGGCGCTGCGGCTGGACGCGTCCACGCCGCCGGTCGAGGCGGGTACGCGTTCCGGAGCGCCACTGGCAGGCCTGCTTCCGCTCCCGGAGACGAGCGGCGAGGTCGCTTCGATCGCCGCGCTCTTTCACGACTCCTTCGAGCGCGAGCCGAGCGTGCTCACGGGCGCGAGCGCGACCAAGGCGGCGCTCTTCGCCGCCGCTCCGAAGGCACGCTGGCTGCACCTCGCGACCCACGGGTGGTTCGCGAGCGAGAGCTTCAAATCCAAGCTCGACACCCTCGGCGAAGGACGCTCGCGCGACACCTTCGCGCGCGCCCAGGAGACGCTGACAGGCTTCGCCCCCGAGACGTTGTGCGGCCTCGCGCTCGCCGGCGCGAACCGTGGGAAGGACGCGCTCGGCCGCGTGCCCGGGATCCTGACCGCCGAAGAGCTCGCGATCTTCGATCTCAGGAACTGCGAGCTCGCCGTGCTCTCCGCCTGCGAGACGAACGTCGGCATCCGCCGGGCCGGCCAGGGCATCCAGTCGCTGCAGACCGCGCTGCACGCCGCCGGCGCGCGCACGGCGATCACGAGCCTGTGGAAGGTCGACGACGCCGCAACGCGGCGGCTCTTCGAGCTCTTCTACACGAAGCTCTGGAAGGAGCACCTCGGCAAGGCCGGCGCACTCTGGCAGGCGAAGATGGTGCTGCGCGCCGAAGGCCATCTGCCGCGCGACTGGGCGGCCTGGGTGCTTAGCGGCGATCCGGACTGACAAGCCCTGCTTGCCTCAGGGGTCCGCGCGGGAGAGCCCTGGACCAGTTCAGTTCGAGTCACTCTCCGGAGTCCGGAACGCTGGCGCACTGCGTCGGCCGTTCCCTGTTTATCGAGGCCGGGCTTTCGGTCTCACCGTGACCGGGAACTGGCAGGTTGCCTGGTTGCCCGAAGCATCGGTAGCCGTGCACTGGACGGTAGTCGTGCCGGGCGGGAATGTACTACCCGAGAGCGGCACAGAGAGGATGCTGGGGGACGGGTCCCGGTCGTCCGTTGCCATGACGGTGAAGGCAACCGCCTCACCGACGCCGTTGGCAAGACGATCCATCACCACGATCGACGTAGGGCAGGCAAGCACAGGGGGACTCGTGTCGAGGCAGCCCCACTTGGCAAAGCGGTTCGCCGCGGCGCCGCCCGCGGTCGTGAACAAGCCTCCCCCGTGGAGCGCCGGTCCGCCGCCGTCGTCGAAGACCGACAGAGCGAGGACCGTGTCGTTCATCCCGCTGCCCTGGGGCGACCAGCTCGAGCCGTTCCACCTGGCGATGAAGTTTGCCGCGACACCGCCCGCGGTCGTGAACAGGCCTCCCCCGTAGAGCGCCGGCCCGCCGCCGTCGTCGAAGACCGACAAGGCATAGAAGCGGGCGTTCATCCCGCCGCCCAGGGCCGACCAGCTCGAGCCGTTCCACTTGGCGATGTAGTTCGCCGCGACACCGCCCGCGGTCGTGAACTCGCCGCCCGCGTAGAGCGCCGGCCCGCCGCCGTCGTCGAAGACCGACAGGGCATTGACATGGCCGTTCGTCCCGCTGCCCAGGGCCGACCAG
>CAZWAY010000066.1:0-10561 GCA_964631945.1 uncultured Planctomycetaceae bacterium | reverse complement strand
GCCGCCCGCGTAGAGCTTCGGCCCGCCGCCGTCGTCGAAAGCGTACAGGGCCCAGACGGTGCTGTTCATCCCGCTGCCCAGGGGCGACCAGCTCGTGCCGTTCCACCTGGCGATGCGGTTCGCTGCGACGCCGCCCGCAACCGTGAAGTTGCCGCCCGCGTAGAGCGCCGGCCCGCCGCCGTCATCGAAGACCGTCAAGGCATTGACCGCGCCGTCCAACCCGGGCTGGCCTCCTGAGTTCGGTATCCAGATCGGCGTGCAGCTCCCCGAACTCAGCAGTAGAGGCCCGGCCCACACCCACGTGGGCGTCCCGGAGAGCGAAACGCTCGAACTCGCCGCACGGCTCCGACCCCATCGGCCGACGGCCGTGAGCTGGACGCTCGCTGCGTCGAGCGGCACGCCCACCTCGAGCCGGAAGCTCCCAGAGCCGTCCGCGACAGCCGTGCCGCCCGCGCTGCTCACCACAACGGCTCCTTCCGCCGGAGATCCGTCGGGCTCGAGCACGAGGCCCTCGAACACGACAGGCGCGAGCGTGTCCTCGCCCTGCGCAAGCGTGCTGCGCTCGGGGGTCCGTGCGCGTGGAGCGTGGGCGCCTGCCCCCGGCTCCTGGGCCTGGCCGAGTGACGAGAAGAGAAACGGAACGAGGAAGCCTGCGTGCAACATGATGATGGAGACCTGGTGCAGAGAGGGCAGGCTTCCGTCAGTCGTGGATGGGCGTTTCCCTCGACATGAACCCACGGGCTCCAGCCTCCAGCCAAGTCTAGACGCAGGCTTCGGTTCCGGGGCCCTCGTGCATGGGGGCGTGGAGTCCGAAAACCGGGCCGGCGCCTCAGGCCCACCGGCTGGTTCGCACCAATCCACTCTCTCGGCCCGGAACTGGGTTCGAACCGAGAGCGGTTCGCACCCAGGGGGATGACCGGGGGTACCACCCTCTACCGGGGCCGCGAGGCCGGGCGGGGTGCTCCTCGCCGGGGGGTGGCTGTTGGGCGCCTACGATCCCCCGCCGCGTGCGACGGGGGCACGTCTCCCAAAGGCGGCCGACCAACCCCGGCGCTCGGTTCCTTGTCCACGATTCAGCCAGCCCCATAGACTCCGAACTCGGTGTCCGAGTCTTCTTCCAGGGCCCATTCGGTGGCGGTGCTCCAGAAGCCGACGGTGCTGGAGGGTGTCCTCCGTCCGTTCGACTTGCTGCGCGGGCTGACTGACGCGGAGCTGGACCGAGTGGTCGCAGGCGGTCGCCTGGTCACCGGGCGGCGGGGAGAGGTGCTCCTCGGAGAGGGCGCCTCGGCCGAGGCGATCTTCCTTGTCCTGCGGGGCCGCGTGGAGGTCGCGCTCGTCCAGGCATCGGGCGGCCTGCGGGTCTTCGGACAGCTCGGGCCGGGAGATCACTTCGGGGAGCTTGGGCTGCTCACCGGCGGCCGGCTCGCTACGGCCGCGACGGCCGCGACCGACGTAGCGCTGCTCCGGATCGAGAAGGGTCTCTTCGACGCGCTGCTGCGCGGAGTGCCGGCCTTCGCGGAGAACCTCAGCCGCTCGCTCGGCCTGCGCCTCGTCTCGGCCGGCTCCGGGCGGCTGAGGCGCCCGCTGCCCGGGATCATTGGCCTCGCTTGCGCGAGTCCACGCACCTTCGGGCTCGTGGAAGGCCTGGCCCGCGCCCTGGCCGAGCGTGACGCCCCGTTCGTGGTTGCGACACCGGAGCCGCTCGGGGAGCGTGGCGCGGGCATCGCCCCCCAGGTGCACCTCGAGGGCTTGGGGAGCCTCGGCGAACGACGCGACGCCATGGTCAAGCGCATCGCCGAACTGCGCACCACCTCGGACCTCGTGCTCGTGTGGCTCGAGGAGGGCCTCGAGAGCCGGCCAGAGGACCCACGACTCGTGCACTGCGAGGAGCTGTGGTGGGTCGTCGATGCCGAGGCTGGAGCCCAGGGAATGGCGGGGCTCGAGCAGCTCCTCGCGCGCCGCCCGACGCTCCAGCAGCGCACGCGCCTCGTGTGGGCCCTGCGCGAGGACGAGCGGCCGCCCCGATGCGCGCGTCCGGCCGGCCTCCTCGCGCCCGAGCTGCGCGTCTTCTTGCCGGACTCGGGGCCCGCGAAGACGCGCCGCCAGAAGCTCTCGATCCGCCGTCTCGTCGGCTACCTCGAAGGCGCGCGCATCGGGCTCGCGCTCGGTGGGGGCGGCGCGCGCGGGCTTGCCCACTGCGGCGTCCTGCGCGTGCTCGAGGAAGAAGGGATCGCCGTCGATCGGATCGCCGGAACGAGCATGGGGGCGCTGGTCGGGTTCCTCTATGCCTCAGGGATGCCGCCCGACGAGGTCTTGCTCCGAGTCTCGAGCGAGGCCTCGGCACCGCTGGCTTTGCGGCTGCTCCCCACGGGACGCTATCTCAACTTCTGGCTGAAGGCCCGCACGGGGAGCTTCGAGCGCTCGATCCGGAAGTACATGGGCCACATCACCTTCCCGGAGCTCGACGTCCCCTTGCAGACCGTGACCTCGGACCTGATCCAGGGCGAGCCCGTCATCCGTGAGACCGGCGATTGCGTCGATGCGGTGATCGAGAGCATCAACCTGCCGATCTTCTCGCGCCCGATCCTGCGCGACGGCCGGGCCCTCGTGGACGGCGGCGTCCTGAACAACCTGCCGATCGACCTCCTGCTCGCGCAGCAGATCGAAGCCATCCTCGCCGTCGACGTCCTGGCGCCTGCCGGGGAGTCGTCGAAGGCCACCCGGCCGATCGGGATGCTCGAATCCCTGTTGCGGATCGCCGAGCTCCAGCACAAGCGCCTGACGTCCCAGCGCGCCGGTCAGGCCGACCTGCTCCTGCGGGTGGACGTGGGACGCTTCAACCTGACCGATTTCGCGCCTGCACACGCGAAGGAGATCGCGGCCTTGGGGGAGCTCGCCGCGCGGCACTACCTCGAGGCCCTGCGGGCCCTGGTTCCCGCGCGCTGGCGCGGTCGTCCCTGAGGCTCGCCTGGCGGGTTTCTTTGGTCGAGCTAGACTTTGACCGGCGAAACCTGGGCCGGTCAAACCCGAGGAGACGTCTGGAGGATCCGGCTGCTATCGAGGAAGCACTCGCTCCAATGACCTTTGCCTCCCGCATCGACGCGTCTTCCGTTCCGGCCACCGCTTGCGCCTCCATGAGCCACTGGGCCTCGGTCCAGCCGACGGCCATCGCGGCCACATTCCTCGTGGACGGAGAGGCCCAGGAGCAGCACCTGACCTACGGCGAATTGGACAGCGCCGCGCGCGCGATCGCGGCAGAGCTGCAAGAGCGCCTGGGCGCCGGCGGGAGCCCGACGACTGCACTCCTGCTCTACCCGCCCGGCCTCGAGTTCATCCCGGCCTTCCTGGGTTGCCTGTACGCCGGTGTCGTGGCCGTGCCGGTCTATCCGCCCCGCTCGGGCAAGCACCTCGAGCGCATGGAGGCGGTCGTGCGCGATTGCCGGGCACGCATCGCGCTGACGTCGAAGAATGCGCACGAGCGCGTCAGCGGCTTCTTCCTCGGCTCGAGCGAGCTGCGCAAGGTCCCGCTGGTCGCCACGGACGGGATCGACGCGGCCCGGGCCAGCCAGGCGCAGGAGCGCGAGCTCGCGCCGGATGCGCTGGCGTTCCTGCAGTACACGAGCGGCTCGACCGGCACGCCGAAGGGCGTGATGATCACGCACGCGAACCTGAGCGCGAACCTGCGCGCGATCGGCTCGGCCTACGGATCCGAGTACGGCGAGCACCGAGTGGTCTCGTGGCTGCCCATCTTCCACGACATGGGGCTCATCGGCTCCACGCTCTTTCCCCTCTCCCGCGGGGGCCGCGTGGTCTGCATGTCGCCGCTGGCCTTCCTGGAGAAGCCCGTGCGCTGGCTGCGCGCGCTCACGCATTACCGCGGGACCGAGTCCGCTGCCCCGAACTTCGGCTACGAGTTGTGCATCAAGCAGATCCGGGAGGAGGAGAAGGCGGGCCTGGATCTCACTTCATGGAGGGTGGCCTGGTGCGGGGCCGAGACCGTGCGCAGCGAGACCCTGCGGCGCTTCGAGCGCGCCTTCGCTGGCTGCGGCTACCGCCCGGCGACCTTGTTCCCTTGCTACGGAATGGCCGAGAACACCCTGCTCGCCTCGTGCGGGCGCGCGGGAGAGCCCGCGCGCGTGCTGCCGGTCGATCCCGATGGCCTCGCGCGCGGCCTGGTGGGTTCCCCCCGTGATCCCGAGCGGCGCCTCGAGGTCGTGAGCTGTGGGCGCCCGACGACCGACTCACGCCTCGTCGTCGTCGATCCCGAGACCTGCCGCGAGCTGCCCGCCGACCGCGTGGGCGAGATCTGGATCGGGGGACCGAGCGTGGCCCGTGGCTACTGGAATCGCCCGGAGGAGACGGAACGGACCTTCCAGGCGCGCCTGGCGGATCGCGGCGACGGTCCCTTCCTGCGCACGGGCGACCTCGGCTTCCTGCACGAGGGCGAGCTTCACGTCACCGGACGCCTGAAGGACCTCGTGATCGTGCGCGGGCGCAACCTCTATCCCCAGGACATCGAGGCCGCGGCCGAGCGCGACGTTTCCTTCTCGCGCGCCAACGGCGTCGCCGCCTTCGCCATCGAGGGCCCCGACACGGAGCGGCTGGTAGTCGTGGTCGAGCTCCCCGACGCCGTGCTCACGACGCTCGGCGATCCGGGGAAGCGCGCCAAGGCCGAGGGTCTGATCGCCAAGGTGCGAGGCTCGATCGCGAGCGAGTTCGAAGCACCTGTGCACGAGATCGTGTGCGTGCGCCAGGGGACGTTCCCGCGCACGACCAGCGGCAAGGTGCAGCGCTCGCGCTGCCGGCAGATGTATCTTGCCGGCGAGCTGGACGTGGTCTTCCCCGTCGAGCGGGCTTCCGTTCCGGCTCCCGTTCGAGCGCCACGCACCCCGCCCACGCTCACACTCGCCAAGGCTGAGATTCCCGAGCCCGGCTCGAGCCGGGAACGCGCCGAGGACGTCCTTCGCTGGCTGCGCGACTATGGCGCGCGCCGCCTGAACTCGCGCCTGATCGACGAGCGCCGCACGATCCCGCCCTACGTGGTGCTCGACTTCGGCAACCACGGGCTGCTCGGGCTCGAGGTGCCGCGAGAGCAGGGAGGCCTGGGCCTCTCGACCGAGGACGCTCTGCGCGTCATGGAGCAGGTCGCGGCCATCGACCTCACCCTGTCGCTGTTCCTCGGGATCCACAACGGCCTCGGCGTCCGCCCGATCCAGCGCTTCGGGAGCGCGGCCCTCCAGCGCGACCTGCTCCCGACTCTGGCCGGTGGACGCGAGCTCGCCGGCTTCGCCCTCACCGAGCCCGGCGCCGGCTCGAATCCGCAGGCGATGCAAGCCATGGCGCGGCGCGTCCCGGGCGGCTGGCGCCTGACGGCCGAGAAACGCTGGATCGGGAACGCTTCGTGGGCGGGCGCGTTGACGGTCTTCGCACGCGCGCAGGAGGAGGACGGCGCGCCTCTCGGCACGATCGCGCTCGTCGTGCGCGCCGACAACCCCGGTCTGCGCCAGGGACCCGAGGCCTTGACGATGGGGGTCCGCGGCGTCGTGCAGAACACGGTCTTCCTGGAGAACGCCTTCGTGCCCGATGCCGACGTGCTCGGTCGGCCTGGCGACGGCATGCAGATCGCGCAAGACGCGATGATGCACTGCCGCATGGGCATCGCGGCGGCCGCCCTCGGCGCCATGCAGCGCTGCTCGCAGCTCATGGTTCGCTATGCCGAGCGCCGGCAGGTGGGCACGGGCCCGCTGCTCGCCAATCCCGTCACGCTGGCGCGGCTGTCGGAGCTCGAGGCCTCGATCGTCGCCCTGCGCCAGCTCGTGCAGGCCTTCGCGCAGGTCCTCGGGCGAGGGGAGACGCTGCCGGACGAGGCCTACATCGTGTGCAAGACCGCCGGTCCGGAGCTCGCCTGGAGCGCGGCCGACCAGCTCGTACAGCTCCTCGGCGGGCGCGGCTACGTCGAGCCCAACGAGGCGCCGCAGATCCTGCGCGACGTTCGCATCCTGCGCATCTTCGAGGGCCCGACCGAGACGCTGTGCATGCACCTCGGCGCGTGCATCCAGCGCGACCGGGCCGGCATCGACGCGGTGCTGGGTCGGCTGCTCGAGGCGCCGGACCTTGCCGAGCGTCTGGCCCAGGAGTGCGCGGGGCTCGCCGCGCTCGCGCACGGCGGGGGCGCGCTCGCCGTCGATCCGGTGGTCGCGCGCCAATGGGCCCAGCACGAGATCGGGCGGCTCGCCACGGCCGTCGCGCTCGAGGCCGCGGCGCGGCTCGCCGAGCGTGCCAGCGCCCGCCGGGAGGCCGAGGAGCGTTGCCGGCGCCGCCGCGAGGCGCTCGCAGCGGAGATCCGGAGCGTTTGGCAGCTCGGCCTACCCAGCCCCGGAGAACTCCGCCAGCGGGTGCACGCCCATGCCGAGCGGATCGGCGACGTGACCCAGACGCTCGCCGGCGAGGACCGCGAACGAGACGTACTTCTGGCCGCGGAGATGGCTCCTGGACCGCAAGCGCCGGCGCGAGAAGAGCGCGCCGCCTGGCTCGCTGAGAGCGTCCCCGTCGCCGCACCGCGCTTGGCTCGGCCACCGCGCCCGTCACCCACATCGACTTCCCCGTCGCAGGTCGAGGAGCCCTCGATAGCGGTGGAGCGGCACGAGGTGCCGGCCCAGCCCCTGCGCCCGAACGAGGCGGTGGTCGTGGAGGCGCTGCGCGCCTGGGTGCGCGAGGAGCAGCAGCGCGAGCTCGGCGAGATCGACCTCGACGCCGCGATCACGGACCTCGGCGTCGATTCCTTGGGCGTGGTCGCGATCGTGAGCGACGTGGAGCAGCGCGTCGGCCGCAAGGTCCACCCCGAGTCGCTCTATCAGTTCCCGACCGTGCGCCGCTTCGGCGAGTACCTGGATCAGATCGGCTGCGACCCGACCGCGCCGCTCGACGGCCCAGCCGCGAGCGCTGCGCCGGCGACACCTCCGGCGATGACCCGCAAGGCGGCGAGCGCTCCCGATCCTTGGCAGCGCTATCGCGAGCTCAACCGCCGCTTCGACGACTGGAAGGCGCGCGACGAGTACTTCTTCGCGCCGGAGATCGAGGCCCAGACCGACGCATGGATCGTCACCGGCGGGAAGCGCATGCTCCTCCTGGGTTCCTACAGCTATCTAGGTCTGCTGAAGCACGCCCGGCTGAACGAGGTCGGGAAGCAAGCCATCGACGAGTACGGTGTCGGGCACCACGGCGCGCGCCTGCTGGCCGGGACCTCCTCGCTCCACCGACGACTCGAGCGCCGTCTGGCCTCCGCGCTGCAGGCCGCCGACGCGCTCGTCTACTCGAGCGGCTTCGTCACCAACCTGGCCACGATCGCGGCCCTGGTCGGCCCGGGCGACGTGGTCATCGGCGACGAGTACAACCACGCCAGCATCGTCGATGGCTGTCGCTTCAGCGGGGCCGAGTTCCTGATGTACCGCCACCAGGACACGGCCGACCTCGCGCGCTGCCTCGCGCGGGCGCGCGGGCGCCACACGCTGGTCGTGGTGGACGGCGTCTTCAGCATGGACGGCGACGTCGTCGACCTGCCGGCCGTGTCGGCGCTGTGCCGCGAGCACGGCGCACTCCTGATGGTCGACGAGGCCCACAGCTTCGGCGTGCTCGGGCCGCGTGGCCTCGGCGTGCTGGAGCACTTCGACCTCCCCGGCGACGCCATCGACGTCAAGATGGGCACGCTCTCGAAGGCCCTCTCGAGCTCCGGCGGCTTCGTGGCCGGCTCGCAGACCCTGGTCGATTACCTGCGCCACCACGCGCGCGGCTACATGTTCAGCGGTGCGCTGCCCAACGCCGAGGTCGCCGCGGCCGAGGCCGCGCTCGACGTCCTGCGCGACGAGCCCGCGCGCCTGGCGCGCCTGTGGCGCAACCGCCAGCGCTACTTCGAGGGTGTCCAGCGCCTCGGCTTCGACACCTTCACCAGCACGACCCCGATCGTGCCGCTCGCGACGCACACCGAGGAGAAGACCCTGGCCCTGACCCGCACCTGTCGCGACCAGGGCCTCTTCGTCGTCCCGGTCTTCTACCCCGCCGTGCCGAAGAACGCGCCACGCCTGCGCACCTGCGTCATGGCGAGCCACACGGACGAGGACATCGACTTCGCGCTGGACGTCCTGGGGCGCGGCAAGCGGGCGGTGTTCGGGGGATAGGAAGGGCAAAGGGCAGCCAGGACATCCAGAGGCCGCCAACCGTGGGGATGGTTGTCAGGTCCCGGACGTCGTGGGGCTTGCGGGCTCGGGATCCGATCCCCGGTCGATTGTAGAGCGGGCCGCGCCGGGCCGCTTCACACCGGATCGCCGCTGAGCACCCACCCGGCCCAGTCGCGTGGCGGATGCCCCTCGGCCCGCAGCGCCATCTTGGCCTGCCACAGGGCCTCGGCCTTGCCGAGGTGCTCCTTCCAGAGCTTGGTGTAGAAGAGCTCGAAGAGGCGCCGCGTGGCGGCGTCGTCGACCTTCCACAGGCTCGTGATCGCCGTGCGCGCGCCGGCCGCGTGCAGCGCGGTCTGCAGCGACTGGATGCCCTGTCCGGCGCGGCGGATGCCGACATTCGTCTCGCAGGCGGAGAGCACGGCCAGCTCGCAGTTGCGCAGATCGAAGGTGGCGAGCTCCTCGGCCGTGAGGATGCCGGGCACGCGGCCCCGTGAATCCTTGCCGCGGTTCGCGCCGGCGAGGGCGAGGCCGCAGAGCGTCTCGGGCGCGAAGCCGGTGAGCGTCTCCCGGGCCCGGTCGAATGCGTCGCGTGCGCTCTGCTCGGCCAGCGTGTCGAGCTGTGACTTGAAGGCCTCGCTCGCGAACCACCCGTGCGTCGCGAGGTGCAGGTAGCGGGCCTTGGGCGACGCCTCGAACAGCGTCGCCTTGGTCGCCGCCTCGCTTCCGAGGTTGTTCGCCTCGCGCGCGTAGACCTCACGGAAGAGCTCGGCGATCGCATCCGCCTCCGCGCTCGTTCCGCTCAACGCGACGAATCCACTCGCGCCGGGCCCCGAGCGCGTCGCGCCTGCCTCGGCGGGCGGCGTGGCGGCGTCGAGCCGCAGCGACGCCTCCGCGCTGAGCTCGGCGTCGTAGTCGATCCCTCCGGCGATCACGAGCTCCTCGTCCCCCGCGAGCGCGCGTCGCGGGCGCAAGAGGCGCGACAGCGTCACCTCGTTCCGGATCGCGGTGCGCTCGCCGACCAAACCCTGTGCGAGCGGCAGCGCGTCGAGAGGCACGAGGTGCAGCACGTCGTCGAGCACGACGTGCAGCGTGCGCACCTCGCCCGCGGCGGCGAGCAAGGGATCGAGAACCCTCGCGCGGATTTGTGCGCCGAGCTCCTCGAGTCCGTTCTCCGTGCTCGCGGCTTCGGCCGCGACGATGCCGCGGGCCTCGAGCGGCCGGCCCAGCGCCTCGCGCCATTCGCGGACGAGCTCCTCCAGCTCCGCCGCCGGTGCGAGCTCGATTCGGTGTACGGTCGCGTCGGGGAGGACCAGGAAAGCCAGCACGGAATCCACGCTCGGCGGTGTCTTGCCGGTCGTGGGGTCTTTCTCGAAGTACTTCGGGTAGCGCAGGAACGACGCCACTGCTGCATGCGGCGCGAGCCGCGCCGCCACGCTCTTCGCATCGACCTCCCCGACGAACGCTCCCGCCTCCGCGAGCTTGCGGCGGAGCTCGCGCTCGGCGCGGTCGCGCTCCTCGGCGAGCCCGAGGACCTCCTTGCGCCACCCTTCCGCGGACGTCGCGTCCTCCGTCCCGGCCGAGACGAGGTCGTTGAGGCGCGTCCGCCTCTCGGCGACGCCTCGCGCGAGCTCGGCGAGCTCCGGGCGCTCGGCGAGCGCGTACGCCAGCCCGGTGCTCGCGACCGAGGCGACTCGCAGCTCCTCGAGCGTCGCGAAGAGCTCGCCCTCGAGCGCGGGCCCGGAATCCGCCGCTGCACTCGAGAAGAGGGCCGCGAAGAGCCCCTGGAGCTCGGCCCGAGCGCCCTCCCGGGCAGGCCGCGCGGCCTCCGACCGCAGAGCGCGCGCCCGGAGGCGATGCCCCTCGAGCAGGCTCGCGAGGAGCTCGCGCGCGCCGGCGAGGTCGCCGAGCTCCGCTCTCGTTGCGGCGAGGTTCCCCTTCGCCTTGAGGAGATCGCGGTCGTCGCTCGGGAGGAGACGCGTCAAGGCCTCGTGCACGGCCTCCTGGAGCTCGTGCGCGCCGGCAAGGTCGCCGAGCTCGTATCTCGTCACGGCGAGGTTCGCCTTCGCGGCGACGAGATCGGGGTGGTCACTCGGAAGGAGGCGCTGCCTCGCCTCGAGCACGGCCTCGAGGAGCGCGTGCGCGCCGGCGAGGTCGCCGAGCGCGTACCTCGTCTTGGCGAGATTCTCCTTCGCCTTGAGGAGATCGGGGTGGTCGCTCGGGAGGAGGCGCTCCCTCGCCTCGAGCACGGCCTCCTGGAGCTCGCGCGCGCCGACGAGATCGCCGAGCTCCTTCCTCGTCGCGGCGAGGTTCCCCTTCGCCTTGAGGAGATCGGGGTGGTCGCTCGGGAGGAGGCGCTCCCTCGCCTCGAGCACGGCCTCCTGGAGCTC
>CAZWAY010000065.1:0-30570 GCA_964631945.1 uncultured Planctomycetaceae bacterium | reverse complement strand
CGCCCGGCGGCCTTCTACGCGCACCTGCTGGAGCTCGAGCGCCACGCCGCGGCCGCGCTCACGCCCGCCGCGCGCGCGTTGCTCGGCGCGCCGGCGGCGCCCGCGCCCGGCTCGGATCCGCGCGCCCTGGCGCCGCTGGCCGAGCACGCCTTCGCGGCCGAGCTGTCGCAGCTCGTCCTGCACCCCGAGGACGCGCAGCACGACCGCGCGCTCTTCCCCGAGCAGGCCTACGACGTCGATCGCCAGCAGGTCGACCTGCGCAAGGTCAACAGCTGGCGCCTGCGCCTGCACGAGGTGCCCACGGCCGAGCTGCTGGAGGTCCAGCTGGTCAATGCCGTGGCGCCCTTCGTGCTGAACGCGCGCCTGAAGCCGCTGATGGAGCGCGTGCCGACGCGCGACAAGCACATCGTCAACGTCTCGGCCGTCGAGGGTCAGTTCGGGCGCGGCACGAAGACCGACAAGCACCCGCACACCAACATGGCCAAGGCCGCGCTCAACATGATGACGCGCACCTCGGCCCCCGATTACCTGCGCGCCGGCATCCACATGAACAGCGTCGACACCGGCTGGGTCACCGACGAGGACCCGGCCGAGCACGCGCTGCGCAAGGAACGCGAGGGCTTCCAGCCGCCGCTCGACGTCGTCGACGGCGCCGCGCGCGTGTGCGACCCGATCGTGACCGGCTTCAACACCGGCCGGCACGTGTGGGGCCAGTTCCTGAAGGATTACGCGCCGACGGCGTGGTAGGCGCGGGCACCGAGCCCTGCAGGAAGAGATCGCGGGAGACCGCATGACACCGGAGGAGCGCCTGATCCTGATCGAACGCTACGCCGACGGGCCGCGCGTGCTGCGCGCCGCGCTCGCGCGCGTCCCGGCCGAGGCCCAGTCCTGGCGGCCCGCGCCCGGGCGGTGGTCGGCGCACGAGGTCGTGTGTCACTGCGCCGACAGCGAGACGGTCTCGTCGACCCGCATCCGCTTCCTGGTGGGCTCGGAGGGGCCGATGATCCTCGGCTACGACCCGGACCGCTGGGCGCAGCGCTTCGACTATTCCGCGCTGCCGCTCGAGCTCGCGCTGCGGCAGATCGAGCAGGTGCGCGCCTGGACGACCGACCTGATCCGGCGCTTCCCGCCCGAGTTCTGGGCGTGCGCGGGCACGCACTCCGAGTCCGGACGCTACGACGCCGAGGTTTGGCTCGCGACCTACGCCGAGCACCTCGAGATCCACGCGCGCCAGATCGAGCGCAACCTCGTGGCCTGGAAGCGGATCCAGCCGAGCCGCCCATGAGCGCCCGGCCGCAGGGCCACGGATAGGCCGCGTCCAGGATGGTCTTCAGCTCGCCCAGCTTCCTGTTCCTGTTCCTGCCGCTGGCGCTGCTCTTGTTCTTCGCCGTGCCGGCGCGTGCGCGCACGGCGCTGCTCGTCCTGGTCAGCTTCGTCTTCTACGCCTGGGGCGAGCTCTTCTACGTCTACTTCCTGGCCGGGTCGGTGGCCGCGAACTACGCGCTGGGGCTGCTGCTCGGGCGGGCCCGCGGCCCGAGCGCCCGGAAGTGGCTCATCGCTGCGGGCGTCGTGCTCAACATCGGCGCCCTCGCGTACTTCAAGTACACCGGCTTCCTGTGGCAGAACCTGGCGACCTTGCTGCCGTTGCCGGCGATCGGCGCGGTGCACCTGCCGATCGGCGTCTCCTTCATCACCTTCGAGGCGCTGTCCTACCTGGTCGACGTCTATCGCGGGCACACCGACGCGCAGCGGAACCCGCTGCACGTCGCCCTCTACGTCTCGTTCTTCCCGCACCTCATCGCCGGGCCCGTGCTGCGCTTCGCCGACGTGCAGGCGCCGCTGGCCCGGCCGCGGGTCACGCTGGCCGGTTTCGATGCGGGCGTCCGGCGCTTCGTGGTGGGGCTGGCCAAGAAGGTCCTCGTCGCCAATACCGTCGGGCAGACGGCCGACCAGATCTTCGCCCTGCCCGCGAGCGACCTGTCGACGGGCGCCGCCTGGCTGGGCCTCACCTGCTACGCGCTGCAGATCTACTACGATTTCTCGGGCTACTCCGACATGGCCATCGGGCTGGGGCGCCTGTTCGGCTTCGAATTGCCGCGCAACTTCGACCTCCCCTACGCGGCGACCTCCATCAAGGACTTCTGGCGTCGCTGGCACATCTCGCTCTCGACCTGGTTCCGCGACTACCTGTACATCCCGCTGGGCGGCAACCGCGTCGCGCCCTGGCGCCAGTACCTGAACCTGGTCCTCGTGTTCCTGCTGTGCGGGCTGTGGCACGGCGCGAGCTGGACCTTCGTCGGCTGGGGCGCGTTCCACGGAGTGTTCCTGGTGCTCGAGCGGCTGCCCGGCCTGCGCGGCATCGACCGCGCTTGGCGGCCGATACGGCACGCCTACGTCACGCTGGTCGTGCTGGTCGGCTGGTCGTTGTTCCGCTCCGACACCGTCGGCCAGGCCTGGAGCTTCGTGTGCGCCATGGCCGGCGCCGCATCGGCGCCGCGCGCGCTGCGCGGCGATTGGTTGAACACCCTCGACCGCGAGCTCCTGGTCACGATGCTGGTGGCCATCCCGCTGGCCACGCTGCCGCTCGAGCGCTGGTCCGCCGCGCTGCGCGCCCGGCTCGACGGCCGGCGCTGGGCGCTCCAGTCCCGTGACCTGGCAGACACCTGCTTGCACATCCTCCTCTTCGTCATGTCCGTCGCCTATCTCGCGAGCGGCACCTTCAACCCCTTCATCTACTATCGCTTCTGAACATGAGCCCGTCGCGCGCCCTGCTCGTTCTCGTGTTCGTCGCCGGCATCGCGCTTCCGGGGCTCGACCTCTTCCTGCGCATCCTGCCGCGTGCTGAAGCCGGCGAGAAACGCACTCGCGCGGCCTTCCCCGATGTGCGGAATACGGCGATCGGCGAGCTACCCCGCAAGCTCGATGAGTGGGTGCGCGACAACTTCGGGCTGCGCGATGTGCTCATCCGCGGGGCCAATCGTTTTCGCGTCCAGGTGCTCCACGAGTCGCCTGTCAAGGACGTGCTCATCGGCGAGGACGGCTGGCTGTTCTACGCCGCCCATGGTGACGGCGCGGACATCGAGGACTTCCTGGGCCGTCTTCCCGTCAACGTCGGGGTGATCCGCGCGCGCCTCGGCGCGCTGAGCGCTCGCCGCGATCGGCTCGCGGCGCACGGCGTCACCTATCTCCTGGTGGTGCCGCCGAACAAGCAGACCGTCTATCCCGAGAAGGTTCCGCTGCGCCGCGGCGGCACGACCACCACGCAGCTCGATCGCTTCGCTGCCGCGGTGCCGCCGTCGTTCCCCTTCCTGGACCTGCGCGCAGCCTTCGCCCGCGGGCGTGAGCGGCGCGAGCTCTACTACCGCACCGACACCCACTGGAACAAGTACGGCGCGTTCCTCGGCTTCCAGGAGGTGATGCTGAGTCTGGCCGCGCTCCGCCCCGGCGTCCCCACGTTCAGCGACGAGGACATCACCTTCGTGGAGAGTCCGCGCGCCGGCGGAGATCTGGCCACCATGCTGGCCATGGACGATGTCTGGCGCGACATCGAGCAGACCTGGACGTGGCGTCCCATGCCGCGATCGCCGCTGCGGGTCGTCCTGGTCGGCGACTCCTTCGTCCACTACATCAGCCCGTTCTTCGACCAGCGCTTCGCCCACGTGAAGGTGTTCTCGGTCGTCGCCGCCGGCGACTTCGACCTGGCCGCGGTCCTGGCCGAGAAGCCCGACCTGGTGATCGAGGAGCACGTCGAGCGCTACCTGATGATGTGGTGAGCGGGGCGGCAACGGCCCTCCGTCGTCCCGAGGGACCCCAACTACTCCAAATCGCAGAGCAGGGCTACTCTGGCGGCTCGAACTGTCTCGCTCGATCGTCCCCGTAGGACACGGCCATGTCGATCGCTCGACCTTGCATCGGATGCTTCCTCCTGTGCTCGTCGGCTCTGCTGCTGGTCGGTGAGTCGGACGCGCAGGTCCGCAAGATCAGTCCACCCTCGCGCCGCGGTCCCTCGGGTTGGGTGAGCGCGGCCCGCATCACGCCGGACGGCCGCGAGGTGGTCTATCAACTGACGACGTCGTCCGGTGCCGATGGGGTGGATTCGTTTTTCGTCGCCTCGGACGCGGGAGCGAGACGCGTCGTGAGGGATGCCGGCGAGGTCGCGAGCTTCGCCCTCAGTCCCGACGGTCGCTTCCTGGTGTGGAAGACCGCGCCGGAGTCGGCGCTGTTCGGCGTGCCCCTGAGCGGGAGTCCGGTTCCCGAGCGTTTGACGCCGCCGGAGCTGCGGCTCTCGTCGGGCCAGGACTTTTCGATCAGCGCGCAGGGCCGGGTCGTGTTCCTGGCCGACGGAGACTTAGATCGACAGCTCGCCTCGGTCGCGCTCGCCGGCAAGGAGCCGCCGGTCCGGCTCGACGGGCCAGGGCGCCGCGGCACGACGCTGCGATTCTTCGCGCTCTCGCCCGACGGGCACTGGGTCGCCTATCTCGCCGACCCGGAGCAGCCCGGCCGATTCGAGCTCTTCCTCGCGCCGGTCACGGGCGCGACGCCGGCGCGCAAGCTGAGCGGAGCGCTCGTCGCCGGCGGTAGCGTGCACTCCTTCGCCTTCTCGCCGACCTCGGAGCGGGTCGTGTACGTGGCGACGCAGGATCGTGTCGGCTCCGAGGACCTCCACAGCGCCGCGGTCCTCGCGCTGGAGCCGCCAGTCCGGCTCAACCCGGACCTGGCCACCCCGAGCCACGTCGATTCGTTCGAGATCGCGCCCGACGGCGCCTCGGTCGTCTACCGCCACTACCGGACGGGGACTACGACTCTCGAGATCTTCCGCGTCCCGATCGCGGGCGGAGCCGCTCCGGTGCGGCTGAACGCCGCCCTGGTCACGGGCGGCCGCGTGCTCTCGTTCGCACTCGCGCGCGACGGGTCGGTCGTCTACACCGCCGACCAGGAGGTCCGGAACCGCGAGGAGCTCTATCACGTGGCGTCCGGCGGAACCGTGACCAAGATCAACGCTCCGCTGACGTCGAGCCAGGACGTGCAGGCCTTCCAGCTCGCGCCGCGGGGCAACCGGGTCGTCTACTCGGTCTACGCCGGCGGAGCAGTCGCCACGTTCGTGGCCAGCCTCGATGGTTCCGTCGGACCGGCCGTGATCTGGCCGGGCGCGCGGCCGTTCTCCTTCGCCGCGAGCGGCGAACGCGTCGTGTATCGCGACGGCCAAGCGGCGATCGGCGGGATCTTCGGCCTGCCCCTGGACGGCGTCTCCGCTCCGGTCGAGCTCTTGCACGCCGCGCCGGGTTTCTATCCCGCCACGGACTTCCAGCTGGAGCTCGTGGGCGAGCGCGTGGTCTCGCGTGTCGCTACCACGGAGACCTACGAGCTCTTCGCCGCCCCGGTCGCGGGTGGAGCGGCTCCGGCGCGGCTCAGTGCGCCCGTGCCCATGGAACGCGGGATCGATGACGCCTGGTCGCCCGCGCTGACCGCCGACGGTCGCTGGACGGTCTTCGGCTTCGGACCGTTCCTGTTCAGCGCGGATCTCGAGCACCGCTCGCCCCCGATCCGGCTGCACGACGAGCCGCTGACGTCCTCGCCCTGGTTCCGGATCGTCCCGGGGAACCGCGTCCTCTACCGCACGGCCAACAAGCTGTACGCGGTGCCCATCGACGGCAGCGAGCCGCCGCTCCTCGTCGATGCCGTGGGCACGAGCGAGGAGATCCGCACCACTCCCGACGGGAGCCGCGTCCTGTACCTCGACGCCGGGCGGCGGCTCCACAGCGCGGTTCTGGACGGCGCGAGCACACCCGTTCTCCTCGGCGGCTTCCCGGCCCAGGGGAGCGTGCTGTTCCGCGACTACCGGATCAGCGCGGATGGCGCGCGCGTCGTCTACCACTTCGAGGTGAGCGGCGAGAGCGCGGTCCGGCTGCTCTCCGCGCCGATCGACGGCAGCGCTGCGCCGGTCCAGCTCGAGCCCTCGCTGGCGACCGCGAAGCTCGTGGATCTCGCTCCGGGCGGACGCGTCGTGTTCCAGACGCCTGCGCCGGGCCCGGCCTCGCTGTGGAGCGTTCCCGTTGACGCGAGCGCGGCTCCGACCCTGCTCGCGACCGCGGACCTCCCGCTCCCGGCCGAATCCGACCGGATCGCGGTCACGGCCGGGCGGGTCGTCTTCCTGGCGCGCAACGGCGCTCTCTCCAGCGTGCCCGTGGACGGTTCCGAGCCGGCGCGCGGACTCGCTCCGGGGTTCATCGGCTGGGGCCTCGAGGCCGTGGGCGCGCGCGCGTTCTTCGTCGCGCGGCCCGCGAGCGGCGGCCATGCCGACCTCTACAGCGTGCCGGTCGACGGCAGCGCGGCGCCCGTGCGGCTCAGCCGCGCGAGCGCGGACGGGGTCTTCAGCGCGCGGCGCGTGTCACCGGACGGCGCGCGCGTGGTCTACCTGTACGAGCAGGAGTGCGAGCGCGCGCTGTATTCGTCCGCCAGCGACGGGCGCGCCGAGCCCGTGCGCTTGACGACGCAGCCGACCGACTGCAAGGGGCTGCAGACGTTCCTGCCGGACTTCGAGCTGAGCCCCGACGGCCGTACGGTGGCTTTCGAGTTCAGGACCTACGGCTACCTCCTGGCGCGCGAGCGCGAGCTCGACGTGCTGTCGGAGATCTTCGTCGTCCCGAGCGACGGCAGCCGCGCGCCGCTGGAGGTCAATGCCGCGCCACCCGCCATCAACGACTTCCCCGCCTACCGCCTCGATCCCGCCAGTCGCTTCGTGCTCTATACGGCCGACCAGGACGAGGAGGACGTCCACGAGCTCTACCTCGCCCCGCTTCCCCGCCCGCGCCTGCGGGCCGTGACCCGCTGACCCTTTCCGGCTCCGCGCCAGCTCCCGTTCCCCTCGCGCAGGAAGGAGGATGGAGAGATGCTGGGCTAGCGCACGATCCCGAGCGCCTTCAGGCCCGGGTGGTCGGGCGCGAGCTTGGTCGCGCGGAAGCACGAGGTCGGCTCGACCGGGTTGCCGCCGCCGCCGGGAGGTGGGCCGCCCGCATTCGGGCCACCGGGCGGTGCTCCCCCGGGCGGTGCTCCCCCGGGCGGCGGACCCCCTGCGTGGCCCATGCCCATCTCGAGCTCGCCGCCGTAGGGGTTCAGGTACTCCCACACGATCTCCTTGGCGGGCGTGACCTCGAAGAAGCGCCCCTGCTTGCCCGAGCAGACGAAAGTGTTGCCGTTCGCGAGACGCTGGCAGCCCGAGATGAAGAACGAATAGAAGTGCTCGGGGTCGGAGTAGCTCCAGGCGGGCTCGAGCGGCTCGAACGGTTGGCCGGGGTCGCTCCGGAAGCCCTTGGCGGGATCGAAGGGCAGCACCAGCTCCTCGATCGAGCTGTACTCCTTGCCGGGGCGCTTCGAGCCGTTGTTGAAGAGCGTCACGTGGCCCGCGCCGGGCATGCCCGGCGGCACCCACTCCGCCTGGTGCTGGTAGAAGAGGCGCTGGTCGCTCGCCTCGCCCAGGCCGTACATGCGCGGGTTGCCCCAGCGGTAGAGCAGGTCGCCGCCCTTCCCGTAGCGTCCGCCGCGCGAGCCGCGCGCCTCGGCCGTGGTGGTCGAGTGGTCGAGGATCCAGATCTCGCACAGCTCGGGCGTCGAGAGCAGGATCAGGTCGGTCGCGGGCTGGTAGTCGATGCTGTTGACGTGCAGCCAGTCGCCGCTCTCCGGCCGCGAGGGTGCGTCGGGTTTGGAGTCGTCGCCGTCCTCGTCGTCGTCGCCGCCCGAGTAGCCGAGCGCGCGCATCTCCTCGGCCTGCTTCTCGGCGCGCTCGCGCTCCTCGGTGCTCAGCGGCGCCTCCGAGCGGTGGTCGGCGTTGACGTCGATGCGCTCGGGATGCTCCGGCACCGAGCCGTGGTTGGGCTTGCTCGGATCGAAGTCCTGGATCAGGTGGTCGCGCGCGTGCCACTCCCACACGATCTCGCCGCCCACCGGCCGCGTCGGCCGGATCTCGAGCACCCAGCACGGCCACCAGCCCTTGGCCGGCGTCGCCGCGGGATCGCGGCCCAGGGCCACGGCCTGCTCGTGCGTGAGTCGCTCCCAGGCGATCGCGAGCACGTTCCCGTTCGGCAGCGGCTCGATGTCGTGGTGCAGGCTGTGCTCCGCGTCCGAGAGCACGTACTCCCACAGCACGCTGCCGTCCCTGGCCAGCTGCTGGATGCGTCCGCCGAGCCCGCCGCCGTGGAAGGTCGGGTTCTCGTCGATGCGTCCGGCGCGCAGCAGGCTGCCGTCGTCCAGCAGGTACACCGAGAGCGGCGGGTGCGGGCTGTCCCAGCTGTGCCGCACCTCGCCCTTGGCGTCGATCAGCTGCGTCCTGCGCGCGCGCAAGGGCGAGAAGAGCACGTAGCCCTCGGCCGCGCCTGGGCGGGCGAGGCGCAGGCCGCGCTCGGGGGCCGGGGCGGCGGGGGCCTGGAGTAGCAGCGCGACGAGTCCGAGCAGGGTGGGCGTCATGGGGCTCGATCATGCCAACGGGGCGAGCGCGCGAGGAGGGTGTGGGCCGACCCGCGGGGCGTTCTCGCTCTCGGCATGATCGCTTGCGCACGCGCGGCGCGCGCGCCCGGACGGGTGCGGGACGGGCGCGGGGACGACGGGTGGCTCGGCCCGTCGCTTGCGGTAGCAGCCACGGCCCCCGGGCCGTGCATGTCTCGCGCCCTGCTCTCGCTCGCCGCCTGCGCGTCGCTCGCTCTCGCGAGCGCGTCGAGCGCCCACGGTGGCATGTACCGCGGGCCCGGCGCGACCATCCCCATGAACCCCGGCGGCCCGGTCTCGGCCGGCCCGGCCCCGGCTTCGGCCGCCCCGGGCACGATGGGCGGCGCGCCCGCCACCGGCGGAGGGACGGGCGACCTCACGCACTGGAGCCTGTGGTGGCAGCTCAATCAGGCGCCGTACCTCGCGCTCAAGGCGCACGTGCACGCGACCGGACCGGGTTCGGGGCTCGACGGCTGGTTCCTCGGACAGGGCCAGAGGGCGCAGAAGGGCACGCTGCGCCCGAGCGAGGAAGAGGTCCGCCGCCTGGTCGTGCCGGCGCTCCTGGCGGTGCTCGAGAAGGAGACGAACAACGACCTGGTCAGCGGCGCGCTGATCGCGCTGGCCAAGATCGGCGAGAGCCCGGACGGCAGCGACGGGGCGCGCTGCGAGGCGGCGCTGGCGCGTTTCCTCGCCGACGGGAACCAGGAGATCCGCGAGACGGCCGCGGTCGCGCTCGGGATCCTGGCCAGCCCGCGCTCGATCCCGACGCTCTCCAACCTGCTGTGGGACACGGAGGCCGGCCGCAAGCGCGTGCGGGCCCGCGAGGTCGACTACCGCACGCGCTCGTTCGCGGCCTACGGGCTCGGACTGGTCGGCGCGCGCTCGGAGCAGGAGCTCGATCGCCAGCTGGTGGTCTCGGTCCTGCGGCGGGGGCTGGAGCGCGACGACACGCGCTCGCGCGACCTCGAGGTGAGCTGCCTGATGGCGCTCGGGCTCGTGCCGCTGGCGACGATCGAGTCGCCGGTGCGCAGCGAGAAGCGCGACCCGCCGCCCGAGAGCTCGCGCCTGGCGCAGCTCGAATTCGTGTTCGCGATCCTGCGCGACGGGGGGCGCGAGAACCTGACGCGCGCGCAGTGCCCGGTGACGCTGGCGAGACTCCTGCCCGGCCTGCCCGAGCCGCACCTCTCGGTCTGGCGTGCGCGCATCGCCGAGGACCTGATCGAGCGCATCGTCAAGGACAAGGACACGGCCGAGCTCGTGCAGGGCTCCGTGGTCGCGCTGGGCTCGCTCGGCACCAACGACGGCAAGGACCCGCTCGACGCGCGCATCCGGCGCACGCTGGCGGACGTGCCCAAGGGCGGGGACATCCAGGCGCGCGCCTTCGCCCTGGTCGCGGCGGCCGAGGTCGGTGCGCGCTTCGGAGTCGAGCTCTCGAGCCGCGGCGTGGACGAGGTGCGCGAGTTCCTCGTGCGCGAGCTGGCCTGGGGCAAGAGCACGCTGCAGCCCTGGGCCGCGCTCGCCAGCGGCGTGCTGGTCTGGCGCCTCGCGCAGCAGGACACGACACACCCCGCGCAGGAGACCCTGCGGCACGCGCTGGCGGCGGCGCTGGCGGACGAGCGCTCGCCCGAACGCCTGGGAGCCTACGCGCTCGCTGCCGGTCTGGCGCGCAGCGTCGAGAGCGGGCCGCTGCTCTTGAAGCTCGTGCAGAAGGAGCTGCAGGACGACGCACGCGGCCAGGTCGCGCTGGCGCTGGGGCTGCTCGGACACCTGGAGGCCGTCGGGCCGCTGCAGGCGCTCGTGGCCGAGTCGAAGTTCCGGCCCGAGCTCCTGCGCCAGGGCGCGATCGCGCTGGCACTCCTGGGGGACAAGGACGTGCCCGTGCAGCTGGCCGGGATGCTGCGCGACGCGCGCAGCCTGGCCTCGCAGGCCGCCATCGCCTCGGCCCTGGGCTTCATCGGCGACCGCCGCTCGCTCGAGCCCCTGCTGGCGCTCCTGGCCGACAAGAGCTCGACCGAGAAGGCGCGCGCCTTCGCGGCCGTGGCGCTGGGCAACGTGGCCGACAAGGAGCTCCTGCCCTGGAACGCGAAGATCGGCTACGGCGCCAACTACCGCGCCGCGCCCGCGACGCTGTTCGAGCCGCAGAGCGGCACGGGGATCCTGGACATCCTGTAGGGCCGGGCCCGCGTCCGGTGGCCGGGTCGTGAGGCCGTCGCTTGCAAGCGGCGCGCGGGCGGCGTGGAATCCTGGCGCGCCTCCCCGGCCCGACGAGCTCCACGCCCATGCAAGCGAACCCAGCAGACGCGCGCGCCCGGCTCGATCCGCGGGCGGGTCCCGCCACGGTGCCCGCATGAGCTTCGAGCCGACCCCCGCGATGCTGGCCGCGCACGCGCGCGACTGCGCCGAGATCGCCGACCTCCTGGGCGCGCGCTCCTCGCCGAACCTGGACGCCCTGTACTGGTACGACCTGCCGCTGCGCGAGGCCGTGAGCGCGGCCGGCCAGGCGCGCGTGGCGCACTGGAACCGGCACGAGCGCCGCGACGACGAGATCGCCGGCAACTACGAGCTCGTCAACCTGTACTTCGCGCCGCCCCCCGGCGACGGGCTCGCGCGCAGCGGGGCCACGGTGTGGCGCTGCGAGGCGCTCGACAGCCGTCCCTGGTTCGACGGCGACAGCCCCGTGCGGCGCGCGCTCGAGGCGAACGCCGCCGCGATCATCGCCGAGTTCCAGGCCGTGGCGGCCGAGATCCGCACGCACCCCGACAACGCCTCGCTGGTCGATCGCGGGCGCTGGACCGGGCTGTTCCTGTACGGCGCCAAGGGCATCCGCAACGAGGCGCTGTGCGCGGCCTGCCCGACCACCACGCGCGTGGTCGAGGGCCTGTCGCTGTGCAAGAACTTCGGCTTCGCGATGTTCTCCGGCATGGAGCCGCACACCCACGTCGAGCCGCACTGCGGCTCGTCCAACCTGCGCCTGCGCCACCACCTCGGCATCGACGTGCCCGAACCCGCGGCCTCGCGCCTGCGCGTCGGACGCGAATGGCGCCACTGGGCCCAGGGCAAGTGCTTCGCCTTCGACGACTCCTTCGAGCACGAGGTCGTGCACGAGGGCGAGCGCGCGCGCGTCGTGCTGGTGGTGGACGTGTGGCACCCGGCCCTGACGCCGGGCGAGGTGCGCATCCTCTCGCAGCCGGTCTTCAGCCGCTTCGGCAAGGTTTCGGCGCCGAAGCCCGGCGCGGACGCCTAGGCCTCCAGGAACCCGTCCCGCCATTCTTCAACGTTGGAGACGTGTTCCAGGCCGCTCGGGCTTCGCTTCGCGCCGGCGAGACCCGAGAATCGCCGCCCCGAATGACGAGCTGTCTCCAGTGCGGGCACCAGGCCCCCGACGCGTTCCTCTTCTGCCCGCGCTGCGGCACCAAGGCGGTCGCGGGCGGGACCGGCGTGAACCCGCTGCTCGGGCGCATCCTGAACGGGAAGTACCGCATCGAGAGCCAGATCGGGCAGGGCGCGATGGGCACCGTCTACCTGGGCGAGCACATCGGCCTGAAGAAGAAGGTCGCGCTGAAGATCCTGCACTCCGACCTGCAGGTCTCGGACGAGTCGCTGCAGCGCTTCCAGCGCGAGGGCATCGCCGCCGGCAAGTTCAGCCACCCGCACCTGATCCAGATCTTCGACTTCGACCGCTCGGACTCGGATCGCGGCGAGCGCCTCTTCTACCTCGCCATGGAGTTCGTCGAGGGCGCGAACCTGTCCCAGTTCCTGCAGCAGCGCGGGCGCCTGCCGGTCGAGATGGCCGTGAAGCTCGCGCGCCAGATGCTGGCCTGTCTGGCCGAGGCGCACCGGCACGGGATCGTGCACCGCGACCTCAAGCCCGACAACCTGATGGTCAGCGAGGGCTCGCGCGGCGAGCTGCGCGTGAAGGTGCTCGACTTCGGGTTGTCGAAGCTGGTGGACCGGCGCCTGAACTCGAGCTTCGTCACGCAGCCCGGGCGCCTCTTGGGCACGCCGCTCTACATGGCGCCCGAGCAGGTCGTGGGCGACGAGGCCGACGAGCGCAGCGACGTCTACGCGGCGGGCCTGATCCTGTACGAGATGCTGGCGGGCGAGCGGCCCTTCCGCGAGAAGGACTCGACCCAGCTCTTGCTCACGCGCCCGACGGCCGAGGCGCCCTCGCTGCGCGCGAACCTGCCCGAGCTCGAGGTGCCGGACGAGCTGGACGAGCTCCTGCGCCACGCGCTCGCGCGCGACCGTGCGCAGCGCTACCCGAGCGCCGAGGAGATGCTGAACGCGCTGGACGAGATCCACCTGGCGCCCGGGGCCGGGGGCTCGCCCGCCCGCCGCGCGGCCTCCGGCTCGCGTTCGCACGCGGCGTCGAGCGGGGCCGCGCCCGGGAGCGTGGCCGCCCCGCCCGACCTGGCGCCGTCCGCCTCCGCGCCTTCGCGCGCGCGCCGTCCGCGCTGGCTGCTGCTCGCGGGCGCGCTGCTCGTGCTGGTGCTCGGCGCCGTGGCCTCGCTGCTCTTGCTCGGCGAGGACGTCCCGCGACCGGCGCGCGTGCGCCAGGTCGCGAGCGCGAAGCGCGACGCCCAGGAGAGCCGCTATCTCGGTCTGCTCGACGAGGCCCGCCTGGCCCTGCGCGGCGGCGACGGCCAGGCCGCGCTCACCGCCGTCAACCAGGCCTTCCTGCTCGATTGCCGCGACGCCGAGGCCTTCCAGGTGCGGGCCGAGATCTACCGCGCGCGCAACGACATCGACACGGCCCTGGCGGATTTTCGCGCCGCGGCCCAGGGCGATCCGAGCTTCGCCGAGGCCTTCCTCGGCCTGGGCTGGATCCTGCTCGGGCGCGGCGAGCTGGGCGCGGCCGAGGAGAACTTCGCGCGCGCCGCCACGATCGCGCCGGCCAGCGCCGACGTCCTGGCCGCGCGCGGCGCGCTCGAGTGGCAGCGCGGCGCGCTCGAGGCCGCGCGGACGCTGCTGCTGGAGGCGGTCGCGAAGGACCCGGCCTGCGGCGCCGCGCACCTCTACCTCGGTCGTCTGCGCCTGGCGCAGGGCGACGCCGAGGGCGCGATCGCGGCCCTGGTCGAGGCCAAGCGCAACGATCCCTACCCGCTGCCGGCCCTGCTGGCCCTGGCCGAGGCCTACCTGGCGCTGGAGAAGCCCGATCAGGCCGACGTGCAGCTGGAGGAGGCGCTGCGCCTCGAGCCGCTGCTGGCCGAGGTGCGCGTGCAGCGCGCGGCGCTGCTGCTCGAGCTCGGGCGCAGCTCCCAGGCGCTCGAGTTCCTGAAGCAGTCGACCGAGAAGGTCCCGCAGGAAGGCCGGCTCTGGATCCTGCGCGGGCTCGCGGCGAAGGAGGGCGGCGACCTCGAGGGCGCGATCGACGCGCTCAAGCGCGGCTTCGAGCAGGGCACGCGCGACCCGGACGCGCGCTGCCTGCTCGGCGCGCTGTACCAGCAGCAGGGCAAGCTGGGCGAGGCGGCCCAGCAGTACGAGACCGTGCTGCGCGAGGAGGGCGAGTACCCGCTCGCGAACCTCGACCTCGCGCTCGTGCTGTTCGCGCAGGGCAAGTACCCGGAGGCCGCGCAGAAGCTCGAGCGCGTGCTGGCCTTCGAGGAGCAGAACGTCGCCGCGCACCTCTACCTCGGATTGCTGCACAAGGACTACCTGGGCGACGAGGCCCTGGCCCTGCGGCACCTCGAGCGCTATCGGGCCCTGGGCGGCGAGGAGCCGCGCCTGGCGGACTGGCTCGACCAGCTGCGGCGTTGATTTCCGCGGGGGCGACCGGTGGAGTGGGCCCGTCGAGCGCTCTCCCTCCACCGCAAGAAGAACACCCATGCAGCTCCCTCACCTCGTCTGGTCGGCCGTCCTGCTCGCCGCGCTCGCGGCGCCCGCGTGCCTCGGGTCGGGCGGCTCGGTCAACGCCTACGGCGGCCTGCGCTCGCTCGAATCGGACGGGTTCGACAACATCGACCAGCCCAAGGTCATCGGTCTCGACGCGGTCCTGCCCCTGGACCTGCCGCTGCTGGCGGTCGAGGGCGGCTGGTTCCGGTCCGAGGACGATGCCAGCACCAGCGGCGCGCTGACCGACGTCGATCTGCAGGTGGACGAGTACTTCGTCGGCCTGCGCCTGACGCCCTGGCACATCCTGATCGAGCCCTACGGCTCGGTGGGCGTGAGCTACGTGGACGGGACGCTCGACTCCACCGGCGGGGGACCGCCGAGCAGCGATTCGGACTCGTCGCTGAGCTACTACGCGCGCCTGGGCGCGGCCGTGCGCCTCGGCTTCTTCCGCTTCGGCCTCGACGGGCGCGCGACCTTCGGCTCCAAGGTCGACTTCGACGCGCTCGAGTCGGACATCGACGGCTACCAGCTCGCGGCCTTCCTCGGGATCGCGTTCTAGGTCGGCGCGCGTCGATCGCTAGCGCGCGAAGTCGAAGTTCTTGAAGTCCTCCTCGAGCAGCGCCGCGGCCTCCTCGAAGGTCTGCAGGAACTCGCTCGCGCTCACGTCCTGACCGCGCACGGCGGCGCGCAGGAACTCCTGGAACGGACCGGTGCTCGGGTCGCCGGTGGCGCCGTTCTTGGTGGCCTCGCAGGAGTTCAAGAGGAAGTGGAACAGCATGCCGAGCTCGATGAAGCGGTCGTCGGGCCGGGTCGCGTAGGCCTGGATCGGCTCGCGCACCAGGCGTTCGAGCGGCACGAAGCTCGTCTTCTCGATGCGCTCGAGCTCGCGCGCGCCGTAGCCCCAGTCCCAGAACAGCGAGAAGTAGGCCGCCAGACCCTCGTCGACCCAGGTCAGGCGCTGGGGCCCGAAGTCCTGCTCGAGGTACTGGTGCACGGCGGCGTGCGTGACCCACATGCCGAGCAGGGTCGGGTTGCCGTTCTGGTAGGTCGCGATCGGCTGCTCGGCGTGCTGGCTGGCGTAGAAGCAGCCGATCAGCGAGGAGTGCTCGGCCCCGACCTCGGTGCCGAAGCGGTTGTAGTCGCCGATGTTCGGGAAGATCCAGATGCGCCGCGGGCCGGCGGGCGAGCGGCCCTCGCCCAGCAGCTTGACCCACTCGGCGTGCAGGAACTCCAGGCTGCGCGAGATCTCGGCCGCCTGCGCATAGCTGTGGGTCGTACGCAGCTGGAAGTGCGGCGTCGTGACGACCCAGGGGTCCTCCCAGCGGGAGTGGTCCACCTCGAAGTCGATCCCGGACAGGAGCTCCTTCTGGGTGCGCTCGACCGCGCGCGCGACGGCGCGCCGGTAGACGTCCGGCGCCTTCGGGCGCGGGGTCTGGAGAGCGGCGCTGAGCAGCAGGAGGGCCAGGGACACGCAGGATCTTGTACCCCAAAGGCGGCGGGGAGCGGGAGTTCGGGCCCTGGCCCGGGTGCAGGACCAACCAGGTGGCCGGAGTCGGCTGCCCCGATCCGGGCCCGGGCTCGGCCCCGGCCCCGGCGACTTGGCACCATTGGGCGATGTCGCTCCCGGGCCGCCTGCTCGTCGTGCGCCTCGGCGCGATCGGCGACGTGGTCAACGCGCTGGTCTTCGCGACGGCGCTCGAAGAGGCGCGTCCCGACCTGTACCTCGGCTGGGTCGTGCACCCGCTGGCCGCGCCGCTGGTCGAGGGCCATCCCGCGCTCGATCGCGTGCACGTCTGGCGGCGCGACGGAGGCGCGCGCGAGTTCACGCGGCTGGTGCGCGAGCTGCGCGCCGAGCGCTACGACCTGGCCGTGGACCTGCAGCGCATCCAGAAGAGCGCCCTGCTCGCACGCCTCGCGGGCGCGCCGCGCGTGCTCGGCTTCGACCGCGCGCGCACCAAGGAAGCCAGCTGGCTGTGGACGAACGAGCGCCTGGCGCCGCGCCCGGGCGTCCGTCACCGCGTCGAGGAGTACCTCGAGGTCGCGCGCCACCTCGGCTGCGCGGCCGAAGCTCCGCGCCACCTGCTGCCGCGCGACGAGGCGGCCGAGGCCTGGGCCGCGGCGCTGCTGGAGGAACTCGGCGCCGCGCCGCTGCTGCTCAACCTGGGCGCCTCCAAGCCGGCCAACCGCTGGGCGCCCGAGCGCTTCGGCGAGCTGGCGCGCGTGCTCGCGGCGGAGGGCGGCGCTCCGCCGTGTCTGACCGGCGGCCCCGAGGACCGCGCGGCGGCCGCGCGGGCCCTGGCCGCGTCCGGCCCGCTCGTGCGCGACCTCGTCGGGCACACCTCGCTGCGCCAGTTCGCCGCGCTGGCGCGCCGCGCGCGCGTCTTCGTCGGCTGCGACACGGGTCCGATGCACCTGGCCGCGGCCGTGGGCACGCCCGTGGTCGCGCTGTTCGGCCCCGCCGATCCGGCGCGCACCGGACCCTACGGCGCCGAGCACGTCGTCGTGCGCGCGCCCCAGGGTCGGATGGGGGAGCTCACGCTCGAGTCCGTGCTGGACGCGGTGCGCGCGCGCCTGGCCCTCGCGCAGACCTCCTGAGAGCACGGGTGCCCGCGTCCGTCTCGGGTAAGGCGGACCCGCAGCCCTCGTGCGCCACCGTCCGGGCGGGTATCTCTAGCGGCGAGACCGCCATGCCGAACGCCCTCCTCTCCGTCGTCCTGTTCCTGCCTCCGACCTCGCTCCAGGAGACGCCCGAGCCCAGCTGGGCCCAGCAGCACTACTCGAAGCACGAGGTGCGCATCCCGATGCGCGACGGCGTGGCGCTGCACGCGGCGGTGTACGCGCCCGACGACACCTCGCGGACCTACCCGATCCTGCTCAATCGCACGCCCTACTCGGTCGCGCCCTACGGCGCGCGCGAGCGCGAGCACCTCGGGCCGAACGAGCTGTTCGAGCGCGCCGGCTACATCTTCGTCTACCAGGACGTGCGCGGCTGCTTCCAGTCCGAGGGCGAGTTCGTCAACGTGCGTCCGCACCGTGACCACAAGCAGGGAACCAGCGAGATCGACGAGTCGAGCGACACCTACGACACGATCGACTGGCTGCTGCAGAACGTGCCGAACCAGAACGGCAAGGTCGGGCTGTGGGGCATCAGCTACGGCGGCTTCTACTCGGCCGCGGGCATGATCGACGCCCACCCCGCGCTGCGCGCGGTCTCGCCCCAGGCGCCCATCGCCGACTGGTTCTTCGACGACTTCCGCCACCACGGCGCGCTGTGGCTGCCGCACGCGTTCAACTTCCTGGCCAACTTCGGGCACGTGCGCAGCGGACTCAGCACGGAGTGGCCGGCGGGCTTCGAGCACGGCACGCCGGACGGCTTCCAGTTCTTCCTCGCGCTCGGGCCGCTCGCCAACGCGGACGCGCGCTACTTCAAGGGCACGATCCCGTACTGGAACGAGCTGCTCGACCACGCGAACTACGACGACTACTGGCAGGCGCGCAACCTCCTGCCGCACCTGCGTCACGTCGCCCCGGCCGTGCTCACGGTGGGCGGCTGGTTCGACGCCGAGGACCTGTACGGCTCGCTGAAGACCTACCGCGAGGTCGAGCAGCGCAACCCGGACGTGTGGAACGCGCTGGTGATGGGACCCTGGTTCCACGGCGGCTGGGCGCGCAGCGACGGCGAACGCCTCGGACACGCGTCCTTCGGCGGCAAGCAGTCGCCGTGGTACCGCGAGAACGTCGAGCTGCCCTTCTTCGAGCACCACCTGAAGGGCGCGCCCGCGCCGGACATCGCCGAGGCGACCGTGTTCGAGACCGGCGCGAACCGCTGGCGGCGTTTCGAGCACTGGCCGCCGCGCGAGACCGAGCTCGTCGCCCTGTACGCGCGCGCGGACGGGCGCCTGGCGAGCGAGGCGCCGGACGACGCCGAGGACGCGAGCGACGCCTGGCTCAGCGATCCGGCGCGACCGGTCCCGTCCAGCGAGGACGTGGCCATCGGCATGACGCGCGAGTACATGACCGACGACCAGCGCTTCGCCGCGCGCCGGCCGGACGTGCTCGTCTACCAGAGCGAACCCCTGACGGAGCCGCTGACGCTGGCCGGCCCGATCCAGTCCGAGCTGTGGGTCTCGACCACCGGCACCGACGCCGACTTCGTGGTGAAGCTGATCGACGTGTTCCCGCCGGATGCGCCCGACTTCGAGGGCCTCGCGCCCGGACAGCACCAGGGCAACTACCACATGCTGGTGCGCAGCGAGGCCATCCGCGGGCGCTTCCGCCGCAGCTACGCGCGCCCCGAGCCGTTCGTGCCCGGCCAGGCGACGCTGGTCGACCTCGAGCTGCTCGACGTGCTGCACACCTTCCAGCCCGGGCACCGCCTGCAGATCCAGGTGCAGAGCACGTGGTTCCCGCTCATGGATCGCAACCCGCAGACCTACGTGGCGAACGTGCGCGACGCGCGGCCGGAGGACTTCGTGGCCTGCACGCAGCGCGTGCACCGTTCCAAGGCGCATCCGACGCGCTGGATCCTCGGGGTGCTGCCGCGCTAGCCAGCCAGGCGCTCCGCTCTTCCACCGCGCTCTCCGCGGCTCTACAGTGGTGCCCCGTGAGCGGCCCGGGGGGTTCTCGGAGGGCTCGTTCATCCGTCAACCGATCCACCAGAAGAGGAATCACGATGAAGATGAAGTTCGGAATCGCGGCGTTGTTGCTGTTCCCGGCGGGCGCGGCGCTCGCCACCACCCTGCCCGGTTTCCAGGAGAAGAAGGCCGCCCCGGCCGTCGCTCCCAAGGACGACCCGGCCACGATGAAGATGATGGCGTTCGCCACGCCCGGCCCGAGCCACAAGGCGCTCGACGTCAAGGTCGGCAAGTGGTCGGCCGCGGTGCAGATGTTCGAGCCCGGCAGCGAGCCGAGCCGCAGCACGGGCACGAGCGAGATCAAGTGGGCCATGGGCGGGCGTTTCCTGCAGGAAACGTTCACCGGCGAGTTCATGGGCCAGCCGTTCCACGGCGAGGGCCGCATCGGCTACGACAACCTGAAGAAGAAGTACGTCTCGTCGTGGCTCGACGACGCCGGCACGGGCATCTACTTCTCGGAGGGCAGCTTCGACGCCGCCTCCAAGACCTTCACCTTCACGGGCGAGATGCCGGACACCAACGCCGGCAAGTACGTCAAGAGTCACTCGACGGAGAAGTGGGTCGACAACGACCACTTCACGGTGCACAGCTACGTGCCCGGCCCGGACGGCAAGGACTTCCTGATGATGCAGCTCGACTACGCGCGCGCGAAGTAGCGCGGCGCGAGCGGAGCGGATACGACGAGCCCGGAGCGGCGAGCGCGCCCCTCCGGGCTCGTTCTCCGTCCGGAGCTACGCGAGCAGCTGCTCGAGCTCCTCGCGCGTCAGGTCGCGCACGAGCGCGCCGTCGCCCTCGAGGATGGCCGCGGCCAGCTCGCGCTTCTTGGCCTGCAGCTCGAGCACGCGCTCCTCGATCGTGTCGCGGCACACCAGGCGGTAGGCGAACACGTTGCGCTCCTGGCCGATGCGGTGCGAACGGCCGATGGCCTGGGCCTCGACCGCCGGGTTCCACCAGGGGTCGAGCAGGAACACGTAGTCGGCCGCGGTCAGGTTGAGGCCCGTGCCGCCGGCCTTGAGGCTGATCAGGAACAGGCGCTGCTCCGGGTCCTGCTGGAAGCGCGCGACCTCCTCGGCGCGCTTCTTGGCGCTGGTCTTGCCGTCCAGGTAGCCGTAGGCACGCTGCTCGGCATCGAGGCGCCGGCGCAGCAGCGCGAGGAAGCTCGTGAACTGCGAGAAGACCAGGGCCTTGTGGCCCGACTCGAGCACGTCCTCGAGCATCGGGAAGAAGGCGTCGAACTTGGCACAGCTCTCGTCCGCGCGCGCCGGATCGAGCAGCGCCGGGTGGCAGGCCGCCTGGCGCAAGCGCAGCAGCATCTCGAGGATGCCGAGCTTGTCGCGCGACAGCTCGGCCGGGTTCTTGGCCAGGAGCTCGCGCCGGAAGTGCTCGCGCAGCTCGGTGTATTCCTTGCGCTGCGCCGGCTCCATGTCGCACAGCACGGTCTGCTCGCTGCGCTCGGGCAGGTCGCGCAGCACGCCCTCCTTGGTGCGGCGCAGCAGGAACGGGCGGATGGCGTGCGCGATGCGCGCGCGCACGTCGTCGGCCAGGCCGGGCGCGGCCGCGCTGGCGGGCTCGCCTTCGCCGCTCGGTTCGCCCTCCCCGTCCGGCGCGGCCACGGGCAGCGGCGCGTTCACGAGTCCCTGGAAGGCGGCCGAGCGTCCGAGCATGCCCGGGTTCAGGAATTCGAACAGCGACCACAGCTCGCCGATGTGGTTCTCGATCGGCGTACCGGACAGCGCCAGGCGCTGCTGGGCGCGCAGCAGGCGCACGCTGCGCGCGGTGCGGCTGCCCTCGTTCTTGATGGCCTGGGCCTCGTCCAGCACCACCACCCCGAACTCGAGCCCGCCCAGGAGCTCGATGTCGCTGCGCACCGTGCCGTAGGTCGTCAGGACCAGGTCGCGGCGCATCAGCTCGTCGCGCAGACGCTTGCGATCGGTGCCGACGTACTCGAGCGTGCTCAGCCCCGGCGTGAAGCGCCCGGCCTCCTCGAGCCAGTTGTGCGTCAGCGACTTGGGCGCCACGATCAGCGCGCCGGCCGCGCTCGGATCGCGCAGCTTGCGCGCCTGCAGCCAGGCCAGCACCTGCACGGTCTTGCCGAGGCCCATGTCGTCGGCCAGACAGCCGCCGAAGCGCTGGCGCGCCAGGAACTCGAGCCAGCCCAGGCCCTCGCGCTGGTAGGGCCGCAGCTCGCCGCGGAAGCCGTCCGGCTCCGGACTCGGCCTCACGCGCTCGAAGGCCGCCAGGTGCTCGCGCTGCTCGGCCCACAGGCGCTCGGACTCCTCGTCGGCGAACTCGCCCAGCAGGAGATCGACGAACCACGCCTGCGTCGTCCGGAAGCGCAGCCGTCCTCCGCGCACCTCGCCCAGCTGCAGCGCCGTGCGCCAGCGCGCCACCCATTCGTCGGGCAGGATGCCGGTCGTGCCGTCGCCCAGGCGCACCACGGACTCGCCGCGCCGCAGCGCCGCCAGGAGCGCGGGCAGCTCGCCCTCGGGCAACCCCTCGAAGCGTCCCTCGAGCTCGAACCAGTCCACGCCGCTGCGCAGCGCCATGCGCGGGACCCCGAGCGCACGCCACTTGGTGCCCTCGCCCTCGATCACCCAGCCCTCGGCCCCGAGCGCGCCGGCGAGCTCGGTCACGCGTTCCAGCGGCAGCACCAGCGTTCCGGGCGCGCCCGCGCGCGCTCCCAGCGCCTGCGCGCGCGCGAGCAGGGCCTGCTCGACCTCGAAGTAGCGCCGCAGCACGCCGCGCCCCGTCGGCAGGAGCGGGCGTCGATCGGTGGCCGACACGCGCGCGACGCCATAGTCGAACTCGACCGTGCCCGCGACCTCGCTCCAGCGTCCGACGCTGCGTTCGGGTGCTCCCAGCGCCAGGTGTGGCACGGGGCGGCGGGCCTCGATCCAGGCCTCCATGCCCGGGCCCGGCTCGACGTCGAGTTCGCGGCGCGCGAGCTCGAGCAGGAGCGCGGGCGCCTCGTGCCGCGGAAAGGGCGGCGGCGGGTGCTGGGCCTGCAGCAGGAACCAGCTGCGCCCGCGTCCCAGGCGCGCGGCGACGATGCGGTCCTCGAGCACGACGCGCTCGCCCGCGAGCACGCCGCGCACGCGCCGGCCCTCCACGCGCTCGGGCCCGCGCTCCAGCAGCGCGTCGAGGCGCAGCGTGTGCTCCTCGCCGGCCGACAGCGTCAGGCACGGCTTCCAGGGCGGCCCGTCGTCCAGCGCCAGCGGTTGCACCGAGATCGTCCCGCGCCGGCTCCAGAACAGGCGCCCGGTGGCGGCGAGGTGCGGCAGCAGCGCGCGCGTCTGCTCGGCGTCGAGCCGGTAGCGACTCTCCGTGCGCGCGCGCGACACCTCGCCCGCCAGGGTGGAGTCGGCCCCGCGCAGGAGTGCCGCGATGCGCCGGTCGACGGGACCCAGCAGCTCGTCCTTGCGCGGCGCGAGCAGCGCGAAGGGACTCGTCTTGCCGAAGCCGCCGCGCGCCAGCGGGCGTGCCCGGCGCGTCTCGAGCAGCGTGCCGCTGCCGGCGCCGGGCTCGTCGAGCACCAGCACGTAGTCCACGCGGATCACGGCCTCCGGCGCGGCCGCGGGCGGGCCCTCGTCCGCCTCGTGCTCGATGCGTTGCAGCCCGGCCAGCCAGTTGCCGAGCGGCGAGGTGCCGGCGACGCCGCCCGCGCCGTCCGGAGCCTTGCGCACGCCGCCCAGCACCAGGCTGAGCACGGCCCACACGTGTTCACAGGCGCCGTGGACGCCGAAGACCGGGCACGAGCACGAGCAGTCGCTCGCACGCTGCGAGCGCAGGTCGACCTCGACCTCGCGCGGCATGCCCTTGGTGTGCACGTCGGCCGCCACGAAGGCGCCGTCGTTCGAGCGCAGCTCGACGCGGCCCGCGCGCGCGTGCTCCTCGCCGCGGCGCTGCGCCTCGACGGAGAAGTGCGCGCGCCAGGGGGCGAGCGGGTCGATGGCGGACGGGAGCTTTCTCAAGGGGGCGGGAGGCGGCGCGCGCGGACGCGACTCGCGGGGGGAGCGTGTTCATGCCATGGCGCCGCCCGTGCGGCAACCCTGCGCTGCGGATCCGCTCGGCCAGGGCCGGTGCCGTGGCTCCCTAGCCCGCCCGGCGCGGGCGCGTGTCGTGGGCTTCGGTCTCGCTGCGGGCCGCGGGCACGTGGCCGTTGCCGTTCCCGTTGTCGCGTTCGGCCGAGGAGAAGGCCGCGTCGGCGATCTCCTTCAGCTTCAGCATGAACACCTGCGACGAGTAGCCGGCCAGGAAGCCGACCGCGAGGTAGGGCAGGCGGCCGTCGAAGGTGGTCCAGCCCGCGCCGCCCACGGGATCGTGGCTGTAGCTGAAGCCCAGCGCGCCCACCAGCAGCAGGAAGAACGCGATCAGGCTCGAGAGCCCGCCCGCGATCGGCCGCAGCAGGTAGGACAGCGTGCACAAGGGATCGAAGTCGTTGTGCGTCGAGTGCTTGATCAGGCCGCGGATGTCGTACAGCGAGCCGCCGATCGTGCCGCAGCAGATCATCATCCCGCACGTGAACAGGAACAGCAGGCTCGAGCTCTGCTCGAGGAACTCGTCCTGCGGCAGCGCGCCCTCGCGGTGGGGGATGCGTAGCATCAGCAGGCCGAGCCCGACGGCCGCGGCCACGAAGTAGGCGATCACGGTGCCGGCCAGCCAGATGGGCGGCTGGTGGCGTTCGGGCGCGGGCAGGCTGGCGGGCTTGGCGGGCATCGGTTCGGGATCCGGGACGGGCCCGGAGGGAATGCATCGGCTGGAGCGGTCGCGCGGCTGAACCGTGCGCTCGGGTGGCCGCGTCCTCGGCCCGCCGTGCGGCCACGGTTACAGAGTTCGAGCCGAGGCGTGCGCGACGGTATCGTCGCGGTCCGCAGCGGATCCCCGCGCGAGGAAGCACCCCATGCGCAAGTACGAGTACAAGTTCGTCCGTCTCGGCGAGGGCTGGCTCTCGGTGAAGTCGGAAGCCAAGCACGAGTACCAGGAGCAGATCGAGGAGCACGCGCGCCTGGGCTGGCGCCTGGTGCAGATCTTCGCGCCCGGCACCGGGGCCTACGGCGCGGCCAAGTACTACGAGCTGATCCTCGAGCGCGAGCTGTAGCGCGCGCCCGCCGCCGCTACTTCGCCCGGCCCGCCGCGACCAGCTTCTCGAGCGCCGCGAAGGGCCGGTCCACGCCGGTCCACTGGCCGTTCTCGGCGCTGCTCGCCAGCACCAGCCCGTGCCGGTCGAGGACCACCAGGTGCGGGATCGAGCCGGCCGCCAGGCCGAGCAGCAGCGGCGTCGCCTGCAGGCTCGCCAGCGGCAGCGCGGGCCAGGGCATCTTCTCGTCCTTCATGTACGCCAGCATCTCGTCCGGCACCTTGTCGTTGCTCATGAGCACGGTCGCGAGGCGTGGATTGTCCTTGGCGACCTTGTTGACGAACTCGATCAGGCGTGGCGAGAACTTGCGGCAGGGGCCGCACCAGCTGGCGCTGAAGTACAGGACGTAGATCTGGGCCGAGTCGAGCGCGGGGTTCGTGAAGGGCTTGCCCTCGGCGTCCACCAGCTTGCCCTTCAGCAGGGCCGCGATGCGCGAGGGGCGCGCCTCGGGCGCGATCAGCGCGCGCTGCCGGGCCCGCGCGACGAGGTCGGTCTGCTGCAGGTCGGCGTAGAGCTGCGTGGAGTGCTCGCGCGAGTAGAGCTTCACGCCCGTGGGTTCGTAGGCCAGGAAGTCGTACTCGCTGTCGGGTGCCAGGCGCGTGCCGTCGTCCAGCCCGAACTCGGCGAAGCAGGTGACGCGCTCGGGCCACAGCGAGGCGTCCTTCAGCAGAGTCTGGGGGTCGACCGCGCGCTGGGCGGGCGTCCAGAGCGCCCAGGCCTTGTTGGCTGCGAGCAAGAGGTCGCAGTCGCCCGGCGTCAGCGCGAAGACGACGTCGTTGCCCGCGTCGACCACGACCTGGGCGCCGTCGAACTCCAGCACCTTGACCGTCTGGCCGGCCTTGGCGCCCTTGCCGCTGGCGAAGGTGAAGCCCTTGGTGAGCGTGACCGAGGCGGGCCAGAGGTCCGGTCGGCCGACGAGGTTCTGGAGCGTCAGCGCTTCGGCCTGCGTCGCCCGACTCGGCTGCGCCAGCCAACCCACGAGGACGAGGACGACATCACAGACGAGTGCTTTCATGCCGATGTTTTCGGAGGTGGGGGACGCGAGAAACCAGCTCCGTCGGCGAATTGTAGCGCCCTCGAGGGGGCTGGGCCCGCGACCTTCGGGCTGCAGTGTCGACTAGTCTAGGAGGGAGCCGCCAGTCGTGCGGGACCGTCCGGTCTCCCAGCCACGAGGGCACTGGAGGGGGCCGAGGGCGCCGTGCCCGCGCTGCGGCGGCGTTTTCGCGTGCGCAGGAGCGCGACCGCGGCGAGCGTGATCGGCAGCAGCAGGAGTGCGCCGACGATGCTGAGGGAGAGTCGCTTCGGAGCTCGCACTCCTTCCGCGAGCGGCGTGCCCGACTCGCCCGCGCTGGAGCTCAGGACCAGGCTCTCGCGCTTCAGGCAGCACGACTTCGGGGTCTCGGGCGCCGCCGCGGATCCCCCGGGGGCGGCCAGGGTGCGCTCGGTCTCCTCTTCGATGTACTCGATCAAAGCCGCGACCTCGAGCGCGTTGAGGCGCATGTTCGGCATCGGCACGCGCCGGTAGGCCTCGAACAGTGCCAGCGCGAGTTCGTCGCCCTCGGCCAGCACGCGATCCGGTTCGGCGATCCAGCGCTCGAGCCAGGCGCGCTCGCGCCAGCGCGTCACGCCTTGCAGGTTGGGGCCCACCCGCGCCAGGCCGTCGCCGCTGCCCACCACGTGGCAGGCGGAGCAGCGCGTGCGGAAGAGACTCTCGCCGCGCGAGACGCTGCGCAGCCGGGGTGCCGTCGAGTAGTCCTCGTCCGAGATCGGCGTCGCCTTCCAGTTGTGTAGCCACGTGCCGATCTCCTCGGCCAGCACGTGCGCGTTCTCGAAGGGCGAGCGGCGCATCCAGCGGCCGGTCGCCTGGTTCCCGATCACCACACTCAGGCTGTGGTCCTTCAGCTCCGTCTCGTCCTGTCCGAGAACGCCCAGCTTGCGGCGCAGGAGCAACACGTCCTCCTCCGACCCGCGCAGGAACAGCCAGCCCGGCTTGACCTGGAAGCGCTCGGCGTAGTTCGCCAGCGCCGTGACCGTGTCGCGCTCGGGATCGATGCTGATCGAATAGAAGAAGACGTCTCGGCCCACGCGCTCGCCGAGGACGTCCTGGACCTCGGCCAGGCGCGCCGTCTCGAGCGGACAGGCGTCCGGGCAGGACGTGTAGATGAAGTTGATCACGACGACCCGGTCGCGGATCAGGTCCTCGAAGAAGCGCACGGCCTTGCCCTGGTGGGTCGTCAGCGTGACGTCGGGGAAGTAGTCGGCGCCCCAGGGCGAGACGGCGTGGACGGGCTCGGGCTGTTGCAGCCGCGCGGGAAGCGATGGGCTGGCGAGGAGCGGTGCCGCGAGGAGCAACAGGAACGGGGCGGGGAGCATGGGATCTCCTTCGGTCGGGACGCTGCGAGCGGTTCCGGGTGGAGGAGGTCCCCACCCGGAGCCACTCGCGCAGCGTCAGGGCACGAACTGGAGCGGGACGGCCAGGACCTGGGCCCCGCCGGTCGAGTCCACGCTGACGGTGTTGGTGGCATCGGGCACGGGGCCGGGCTGCACGCGCACCGTCCAGGTCCCGTCGGCGTTGACCGCGGCGCTGCCGAGCAGCACGCCCGCGAGCGTCGCCCCGATGTGCACGCGCACGCGTGGCGTGGCGCTGGCGCGGTTCGTCAGCGTGCCGGTGATGCGCCAGCCCCGCGTCGGCGAGAACTGCGCCTGGGCGACCTGCAGCACCTCGCCGGGCGGAGGCGGAGTCACCCCGCCATCCCCGGTGCGCGCGGTGGGCAGGGCAACCGAGGGCACGTAGCCGACGCCGTCCCAGCTCGGGATCGGGGCGGGCAGGAACTCCAGCTGTCCGGGACGCTCGAGGTCCCAGCGCAGGAGCATCGCATGGTCCTCGTGTTGCGTGTTGTGGCAGTGCTCCACGTAGGTGCCGGCGAACTCGCGGAAGCGCAGGGCCACGTCGACCGTCGTGCTGCTGTCGGCGAAGGGGCCGATGCGATACATGTCCTTGCGCGCCCAGCGCTCCCACTCCTTGGGCGGCGCACCATCGCGCGCCAGGATGATGCCCTCCTCGAAGTGGATGTGCACCGGGTGGCTCCAGCCGTTGCCGCCGTTCTTGATGGTCCAGACCTCGAGGTGTCCCAGGCCATCGGCCGAGAGCTCGCCCAGGTTGGGCGCGGCCGACACGCGCCGCGGATCGGCCGCGAACCCGGAGCCGCCATCGGTCTTGACCGTCCAGGGCGCCGAGTCCGTGCCGCTCGAGCGCCCGAACTCGAAGGTGCGGTGGCGGGCGTTGGCGAGCTCGTTCGCGCTCGGCCGCGCGAGCGGGATCATGGTCTTGCCGCCGGCGATGTATTGCTGCGGATTCATGCTGCGGTCCGTGCCCGTGTACTCACGCACACGGAACTCGAGCAGGCGCCCGACGCCCGGATCCCCGTTGATCCAGCGATCCGCGCGGCCGTCGCCGTTGTCGTCGCGCGTCTGCGGGTTGTAGCGGCGCGTGAACACGTCGCCGACCGGCACGGCTCGCTCGGGCTTGCGGCCGTCCTTGTGCTCGAGCAGGTTGAGCAGGTACAGGCGCTCGCCGGGGCGGAAGCGGCTGAAGTCGACCACGATGTCGTAGCGCTCGGCGATGCCCTGTTCGGGCAGGATGCCGCGCTGCGTGCCCAGCGTGCCGTCGAAGGCCACGCTGTGCTCCATGATGTTGCCGTCGTTGGCGACCAGGTGGAACGGCGCCGTCTGGCCGTTCTGATTCACGAGCGCGAGCTTCAGGTAGCGCGAGACGCAGCCGTTCAGGATGCGGAAGCGGTAGCGGCGCGCGCGCACCTCCATGTACGGCCTGTAGAGGAAGTTGACCGTGGGCACGTCGCCCAGGAAGCCGTCGGTGTTGAAGATGTTGAACCAGAGCTGGCCGCTCGAGTCGAAGGCCTTGTCGGCGATCACGAGATTGACGTCGTAGTCCCGGTTGCCCCAGTCGAGCGCCGTGCCGCTCGGGAGGCGCAGGTTCACGCCGTCGTTGATGGCCTCGTTCCCGCGATCGATGGAGCTGTAGATGTTCATCATCGCGGCGTTGCCCTTGAACACGTTCTGCGCGGTGAAGTCGAGCATGTGGTCGTGGAACCAGTGCGTGCTCATCGTCTCGCGCCAGTCGCCGCGCAGGCGCCGGATCCCGCCGTTGCCGTCGGGCGCGCCGGCGCGCGGATCGGAGGCGGTGGCGTTGATCTGGTCGCCGCCCGCCAGCGTCATCGGCCAGCGGTAGTCGTAGTACTGGCCCGGGAAGAAGAAGGCGTTGGCGAAGCCGTCGCTCTCGGCCGGGTTGTGTCCGTTGTGCTCGTGGGTGGTGATCGTGTGCAGCCCGAAGCCCCTGTTCGCGGCCGGGTCGATGGGCAACGCGTTGTAGTGGCGGAAGAGCACCGGCTCGCCGAGGCGCGCCATCAGGAGCTTCGGCGGCAGCGTGCCATCGAAGGTCCACAGCGCCTTCGGGTCCTGCACGGGCATGTTCGGGTGGAAGCGGATGTCCAGCCCGGCGGTCGTGCCCTCGAACCCGGGCGAGCCGGCCGTGTTGTGGTAGAGGCCGCCCGGCGCGAACTCACCCACGCGATAGGCGTGCAGTTGCTTCGCGTCGCGCAGGCCACCGTTGCGTCGCGCGCCCGTCTGGGCGGACTGGAAGTAGACCTGCGGGGTGAAGTCGCTCCAGCGCTGGTGTGACCAGCCCTCACCCGGCGGACGACCGTCCGCGGGCGGCGAGACGAGGGCGCGGCCGAGGAAGGCCTCGATGCGCGTGCGCCAGGGGTTCAACCCGCCGGCCTCGCTCAGGCGCGCGGCGAGCGGGAACATCGGCTGGGCCAGGAAGGCGTCGAGCGCGGCGCCGTCCGGAGTGCTCTGGGCATCGGGCGGCATGGGAAAGCTCGCGCGCGCGGTGGCGCTCGCGGGCATCGGGTCGCGCCCGAACTCCTCGAACAGCAGCATCCGCTGCGTGAAGGGCTGCGCGCCGAAGAGCGGGCTCGGGCGCCCGCCGGTGGGCACGTTGAAGGTGCCTCCGGACTGTTGCTGGTTCTCGGGCACGGCGTTGTTGGCGCCGGCATCGGCTTCGGTGCCCGTGAGGCCGCCCTCGAACGCGCCCTCGTTCGCGGGCGGGAGACCGGCCAGGGGATCCCCCTGCCAGCCCCAGGCGATGGAGGTCGGAGAGGCGGCCAGGAGCAGGGCCAGGGTCGAGCGCAGGAGTCCGTGTTCCATGGTTCGTGTCGTTCGATGTGTCCGGTGTGGGGGTCCAGGGGGAGCCTGGGACCAGGCTTGCTCGCGCCCTCCTCGGCCCCCGCCCCGCGCCGGGAATCCAGCCACCGGAGCTGGATTTCCGCGGTCGAAGCGCCCCGATTCTCCGCGGCCTCCGAAGGAACTCGCAATGCGAACAAAGGACGACTCGCGGGGGGCCATAGTGCGCAGCTCGGACTCCCGTGGGCCCTCGCCCGACTCGCCGCGCGGGCAAGCCCGACCGACTCCCCTCTCCCCGCTGTGCCCCCTGAGCGACTCCGGGCTGAACACCGGCGACCGACCTTGCATCCCCGCGCCGCCAGCGAGAGCATTCGCGCGCATGTCAGCGCGCCCCGACGTCGGCCCGATCCTCCAAACGGCCTTCTCCTTCTGGTCCTCCAAGGTGCTGCTGACCGCGGTCGAGTTCGGGCTCTTCACCCGGCTCGGGACGGAGCGCCTGACGGCGGCCGAGCTCGGGGCGGTGCTCGAGCTGCACCCGCGCGGCACCTTCGACTTCTTCGACGCGCTGGTGGCGATGGGCTTCCTCGCGCGCGAGGGCGACGGGCCCGGGGCGAAGTACCACAACACCGAGAGCGGTGCGCTGTACCTCGACCAGCAGAGCCCGCGCTACGTCGGCGGCATCCTGGTGATGCTGAACGCGCGCCTGTTCCGCTTCTGGCACGACCTGCCGGAGGCGCTGCGCACGGGCAAGCCGCAGAACGAGAGCAAGCACGGCCAGAAGGGCGTCTTCGAGGAGCTCTATGCCGAGCTGCCCAAGCTCGAGCAGTTCATGGGCGCGATGACCGGGCTCTCGCGCATCAACTTCGAGGCCTTCGCCGAGAAGTTCGACTTCAGTCCCTACAAGACCCTGTGCGACGTCGGCGGCGCGACCGGGCTCCTGTGTCTCGAGGTCGCCAAGCGCCACGCGCACCTCGTCTGCACCTCGTTCGATCTGCCCCCGGTCGAGGCGATCGCGAAGAAGGCCATCGCTGCCGCGGGTCTGGGCGCGCGCGTGCGCACGGCCGCGGGCGACTTCTTCCGGGATCCGCTGCCGAAGGCGGACGTGATCACGATGGGCATGATCCTCCACGACTGGAACCTGGAGAAGAAGAAGCACCTCATCCGCGCGGCCTACCAGGCCCTGCCGCCGGGCGGCGCGCTGGTGGCGATCGAGGCCCTGATCGACGACCGGCGGCGCGAGAACGTGTTCGGGCTGCTGATGTCGCTCAACATGCTGATCGAGTTCGG
>CAZWAY010000064.1:0-32458 GCA_964631945.1 uncultured Planctomycetaceae bacterium | reverse complement strand
CCAGGGCCAGGGCCGGCAGGAACCATATCCAGGCGGTGAGATAACGCCCCAAAGCCTGATCTTCACCAGGAACTTGCGCCCGATGACCATCGGCTCGAGCTCGGGGTGGCGGATGTTGGCCGGCAGGATCGCGCGCCCGCGCGCGATCTCGGAACGCACCAGCTCGGGCTCGACGCCCTCGCGCGCGGCGGCGAAGGCCATCTCGGGCGTGACGATCCCGCGCCGCGCGTAGTGCATCTGCGAGCGGTTGCCGTCGTCGGCCCCGCTGCGCAGGCGTTCGGCCACCCACTCCGCGCGCAGCTTGGGCAACCCCGCGCGCGGCTCGTGCCCCTGCGGGCCGGAGGTGTCGTACAGGTCGAGCGTCTCGCCGTTGGTGAGGTGCACGCGGCGCTTGGGCACGCGGAGCGCATGCCCGCCGTGGGCGAACTCGTGGAACGCCTTGTGGGAGCGCGGGAAGTCCGCACGCGCGTCGGGGCTGGCCGTCTTCGAGTCCTGCATCGCTTTCCTACGCCGGCATGATCCGGATCAGGTTCCGAGGGTTACGAGCGCGCCGGAGGGCGGGCTCCATCTCAGGCGCCGCGCGCGGCGCCGCCCCTAGCGTGGACGCGGATTGTAGGGTCGGCCCGCCCCCAGCGCACTGCCCGGCTTCCGCCCGGGCGGTTCTCCACAGCTCGCCCGCCGCGTCGCTCGCCGGGCTCGATGTGCGCGCACACTTCCGGAGGACCGCCGGACCGACGCGCGCCGAGCGGCGCGGCAATCCGGCGCGCGCGGCTGGACTGGCGCTTCCGACTCGATAGCCTCGGGCGCTTCTCGGACGCTCCTCGGATGGGGCTCTCCGAGCCGCACCCACCCCGCGCCGCGACCGCCATGTCCACCACTCCCCGCCAGGACGCCATCCGCCAGATCTCCGCCGGACGCCCGGGCTCCGCCGCCCAGGCGCCGCGCGAGCCCTTCAACCTCACGGAGATGTTCGGCCGCCGGGTCTTCAACGACTCCGTGCAGCGCCGCCGCCTGCGGCCCGACGTGTACCAGGCCTTGCGGCGCACGATCGACCGCGGCGAGCAGCTCGATCCGCGCATCGCCGACGCGGTCTCGGACGCGATGAAGGACTGGGCCGTCGAGCACGGCGCCACGCACTTCACGCACTGGTTCCAGCCCATGACCGGACTGACGGCCGAGAAGCACGACTCGTTCCTGTCGCCGGTGGTCGAGGGCGGCGCGATCCACGCCTTCACCGGCAAGGAGCTGATCAAGGGTGAACCCGACGCATCCTCGTTCCCCTCGGGCGGCACGCGCAGCACCTTCGAGGCGCGCGGCTACACGGCCTGGGACCCGACCTCGCCGGCCTTCCTGCGCGTGACGGCCTACGGCACGACGCTGTGCATCCCCACCGCCTTCTGCTCGTGGACGGGCGAGGCGCTCGACACCAAGACCCCGCTCCTGCGCTCGTGCGAGGCGCTCGACCGCTCGGCGCGGCGCCTCCTGGCGCTGATCGACGATCGTCCCGAGCGCGTGTTCGTGACGATGGGGCCCGAGCAGGAGTACTTCCTGGTCGACCGCGAGCTGTACCTCCTGCGCCCCGACCTCCTGGTCAGCGGGCGCTCGCTGTTCGGCGCGCGTCCGCCCAAGGGCCAGGAGCTCGAGGACCACTACTTCCGCACCACGCCCGAGCGCGTGCTGAACTTCATGATGGACCTCGAGCACGAGCTCTGGCAGCTGGGCGTGCCGGTCAAGACGCGCCACAACGAGGTCGCGCCGCACCAGTTCGAGATGGCCCCGCTGTACGAGCAGGTCACGCTGGCCACCGACCACAACATGCTCACGATGGAGCTGATGCAGGGCGTGGCCGAGCGCCATGGCCTCGCGTGCCTCTTGCACGAGAAGCCCTTCGCCGGCGTGAACGGCAGCGGCAAGCACAACAACTGGTCGATGGCCGACGAACGCGGCGGGAACCTGCTGGATCCCGGGCACACGCCGCACGAGAACCTGCGCTTCATCCTGTGCCTGACGGCCGTGATCCGCGCGGTGGACGCGCACCAGGACCTCCTGCGCGTCTCGATCGCGCACGCCGCCAACGACCACCGCCTGGGCGCCAACGAGGCCCCGCCCGCGATCCTCTCGATCTTCCTGGGCTCGGAGCTGGAGGAGATCGTCGAGAGCCTGGTCTCGGGCGGCGAGACCAAGTCGCGCGCGCGCGCGCACGTGCAGCTCGGCGTCAGCACGCTGCCGCCGATCCCCAAGGACACCAGCGACCGCAACCGCACCTCGCCCTTCGCCTTCACCGGCAACAAGTTCGAGTTCCGCGCGGTGGGCTCCAGTCAGACCATCGCCTACCCCAACATCTTCCTCAACACGGCCGTGGCCGAGGCCTTCGACTTCCTGGCGGACGAGATCGAGAAGCGCGCCAAGGGCGCGGGCGAGCGCCGGGCCGTGATCCAGGAGGTCGTGCGCGAGACGCTCACGCGCCACCAGCGCATCCTGTTCAGCGGCGACAACTACAGCCGCGAGTGGGAGCGCGAGGCCGCGCGCCGCGGGCTGCTCAACGCCAAGAACACGCCCGACGCGCTGGCCACCTTCCCGAGCGAGAAGAACCAGGCGCTGTTCGAGCGTTACGCCGTGCTCTCGCGGCGCGAGACGATGGCGCGCGCCAACATCTTCACCAGCGCCTACATCCACCGCATCGGGGTCGAAGCCCTGACCATGGTGCAGCTGGCCTCGACCACGCTGCTGCCGGCCGGAATCGCCTACCAGAAGCAGCTGGCCGACTCGATCAACGCCGCGCGCGCCGCAGCGCCCAAGGCCGAGCTGGGCGAGCAGGAGAAGCTCCTGGTCGAGCTCTCCTCCGTGATCAGCCGCATGCGCGGCGCGCTCACGCACCTGAAGGAGAACCACGCGCACCTGGAGGAGAAGCCCGACGCCATCGCGCAGTCGCTGCACTGCCGCGACCAGGTCCTGCCCGCGATGGTCGAGCTGCGCACCCACGCCGACCGGCTCGAGGGCCTGGTGGACGACTCGCTCTGGCCGCTGCCGAAGTACCACGAGCTCCTGTTCGTGCACTAGCTCTCTCGTGGCCCTCACGCGCGACGAGGCCTGGGCACTGCTGTGCGAGTGGACGCCCGGCGAGGCCCTGCAGAAGCACGCGCGCGCGGTCGAGACGGTCATGCGTGCGGCGGCCCACGCCTACGGGCGTGGCGCCGACGACGAGCACGCCTTCGCGCTGGCGGGCCTGCTGCACGACGCCGACTACGAGCGCTGGCCCGACGAGCACCCGGGCCGCATCGTGGCCTGGCTGCGCGAACGCGGCGAGGAGCAGATCGCGCACGCGATCTCGGCCCACTACACCGGCTGGGGCGTGAGCCACGAGAGCACGCTCGACCGGGCCCTGCTGGCGTGCGACGAGCTGACCGGCTTCGTGGGCGCCTGCGCGCGCGTGCGGCCGGACGGGATCCTCGCGCTGGAGGCGAAGAGCGTGCTCAAGAAGCTGGCCGACAAGGGCTTCGCGGCCAAGGTCGAGCGCCACGAGGTCCGGCGCGGAGCCGAACTGCTGGGGGTCCAGCTGGCCCAGCACGTGCAGTTCGTGATCGAGGCCCTGCGCCCGCTCGCGAGCGAACTGGGGCTGGGTCCGCGCGCCAGCTGAGCGCCCGTGGAGGAGGCGCGCGCCGCCTCAGGGCTTGGGAGGCGCGGACTTCGGGCCGGCCTGCCCCTGGCGCCCCTTGACCTTCTCGGCCCAGGCCCGCAGCTCGTCCTGGCCCTCGATCGAGGTGCTGATCTCCTGCAGCACGATCTCGGCGCGGCGCTGGTGGTCGCGCGAGTGGAACGTGCCGATGCGCACGCGCACGCGCGTGAAGCCCTCGGCATGTCGCTCGACCCACACGTTCATCCCGTCGTGCTCGATGTGGCCCTCGGTCGCGCCGAGCTCGGCCACCTCGGGCGCGATCGCGAGTCGGTGCAGGCCCTCCAGGGTCGCCTTCCAGGTCTCCTGCAGGTCGGTCGCGAAGTCCCGCTCGGCCTCGTTGCGGGTGTACTGCACGAGCCCGAGGCTGACCACGCTGGCCGCCGCCACCGCCACGCAGCCCGAGACCAGGGGCACGAGCGCCAGGGCGGTGAGGACGGTGCGCAGCATGGGAAGAGGCCTACACTTCGGCCCGGCGCGGTGGCAGCTTGAGATGCAGAAGGGATTGCCCGGCGCGGGCGTGGTCAGGCGGCCACGTGCTGTTCCGGCTCGTCGCTGGGCAGGAAGCGCGACAGCACCTGCAGCAGCACCAGCCGGTCGATGGGCTTGGTCATGTACTCGTCGCAACCGAGCTCCAGGCAGCGCTGGCGCTCGCCGCTCATCGAGTGCGAGGTCAGGGCCACGATCGGGCGCATGTAGCCCGCCTGGCGCAGGCTGCGCGTGGCCTCGTAGCCGTCCATCTCGGGCATCTGCATGTCCATGAAGATCAGGTCGAAGGCCTGCCCGGCGTCGCGCGCGGCCAGGGCCTTCTCCAGCGCGACGCGCCCGTTCTCGGCCTCCTCGACGCGGATCCCGGCGCGCAGCAGGATGGTCGAGATCAGGCGGCGATTGACGGCCACGTCCTCGGCCAGCAGCACGCGCCCGCGCAACTCCGGCCCATTCCCGACCAGCGGCAGGCCCGGCCGGGCCTCGCGCGCCGCGCTGGCGGGGAAGCGCTCCAGTCGGCGCACGCCCTCCAGCGGACCCGGGTCGACGGTCACGCGGAAGGTGCTGCCGCGCCCGGCCTCGCTGCGGCAGGTCAGGTCGCCGCCCAGGAGGCGCGCCAGGGTCTGGGAGATGGTCAGCCCGAGGCCCGAGCCGCCGTACTTGCGCGTGGTCGAGGTGTCGGCCTGCACGAAGGGGCGGAAGACGCGCTCGACCTGCTCGGGCGAGAGCCCGACGCCCGTGTCCTCCACCTCGAACACGAGCTTCTCGGCGCCGCCCTCGGACGCCTCCATCCCGAAGCGCAGCACGATCCGGCCCCGCTCGGTGAACTTGATGGCGTTGTTGAGCAGGTTGAGCAGGATCTGGCGCAGGCGCGTGGGGTCGGTGCGCACGAGCTCCGGGATCGCACCGCGGTTCTCGACCTCGAGCTCCAGGCCCTTCTCGCGCGCGTGCATCTGCATCAGCGCGCGTACCTCCGAGACGGCCTCGAAGGGCGAGCACAGCGTGGGCTCGACCGTCATGCGCCCGGCCTCGATCTTGGAGACGTCCAGGATGTCGTTGATGACCGACAGGAGGTGCTCGCCGTTGGCGTGGATGATCTCGGCGTAACGGCGCCGGTCGGTCTCGGGGATGTCCGGCGCCAGGCACAGCTCGGCGTAGCCGAGGATGGCCGTCATGGGCGTGCGGATCTCGTGGCTCATGTTGGCCAGGAACTCGTTCTTGGCGCGGTTGGCGCGCTCGAGCTCGAGCGTGCGCTCCTTGACCTTTTCCTCGAGGTTCGAGCGCGCGCCCATCAGGTTCCCGACCAGGGTCGAGAGGCTCTCGGTCAAGAGACGCACCTCGTGCGGCCCGGCCGGCTGGAGCTGGAAGCTCGTCTCGGCGCTCAGCGTGCGCCGCGCCTCGCGCGTGAGCGCCTGCAGCGGTCGCAGGAAGCGCTGCACGACCCAGCGCCACAGCACCAGCACGAGCAGGGCGTAGGCCGTGACCGAGAACGCCACCGTGCGCCACAGCTCGCCGCGCCGACGCACGAGGTCGGCCTGCACGTCCTCGAGGCCGCGCTGGAGTTCGGCCTCGATGCGCGAGAAGCGTTCGCCGACGTGGCGCTCGACCTCGTCGAGGCTGGCCACGACCAGGGCCAGGCTCTCGTCGTAGATCTGGCTCCCGGGCTTGGCCCGCAGCGTGAACTGCGTGCCCGCCGGGACGTCCTCGAGTTCGGCCCGCAGCTCGGCGATGGGCGCCAGGGGAGCGTCCGGGCCCAGCTCGGCGCGCAGGTTCTCCAGGCGCAGGAGCAGTCCGGCCAGGCGCTGCTCGACCTCGCCCAGGAGACGCTTGTCGCCCAGCGAGACGCGCACCTCGCGCAGCCAGGCGTCGACCGCGCCGTGCAGCTCCTCGACCGAAGAGAGCCGGTCCGAGTCCTGGCGCAGCTCGAGCCCGCGCCGCTCGAGCGACTGGAACAGGAAGGCCAGCTCGAAGGCGAGCAGCAACCCGCCCAGCAGGCAGGTGGCCACGATCGTGCCGATGTAGTGGCGGATCCGGAGGGCGCGGTGGGTCATCGACGAGCGGCGAGGGAGCGCGCGGAAATCGTTTCATCGGCCGCGCGCGCGCGAACCCTTCAATGCCGGGGGCCGATTCCGTAGCCTTTGCGCCGCGCCGTCCCCCGCCCCGACCCCCCCGCGAAGGAAAAGCAGGTACACCCGCGATGCAGCTCGCCATGATCGGTCTGGGTCGGATGGGCGCCAACATGGCGCGCCGCCTGCTGGCCGGCGGCCACGAGGTCGTGGGCCACAACCGCTCGCGCGAGAGCGTCGACGAACTGGCGCGCGAGGGCGCACGCGCGGCCTACTCGCTGGCCGAGGTCGTTCAGGCCCTGCGCCCGCCGCGCGTCCTGTGGCTGATGGTCCCGGCCGGCGCGCCCACCGAGGAGACAGTGCGCGAACTCGCCGGTCTGTGCGCGCGCGGCGACCTGATCGTGGACGGCGGCAACACGCTCTACAAGGACGACGTGCGCCGCGCGCGCGAGCTCGCCGCGCGCGGGATCCACTACGCCGACGTGGGCACCAGTGGCGGAGTGTGGGGCAAGGAGCGCGGCTACTGCCTGATGATGGGCGGCGTGCGCGAGGACTTCGAGCGCCTCGAGCCCGCCCTGCGCACGCTCGCGCCCGGACGCGCGGGCGTCGCGCCCTCGGCCGGCCGCAGGCAGCCGGGCTCGGCCGAGCAGGGCTACCTGCTGTGCGGCCCCGTCGGCGCCGGTCACTTCGTGAAGATGGTCCACAACGGCATCGAGTACGGCCTGATGCAGGCCTACGCCGAGGGCTTCGACCTCCTGCGCTGCGCCCAGCGCGCCGAGGTGCCGGCGGCTGTGGCGGCGCGGCAGCGTGGTCGGCTCCTGGCTGCGCGATCTCACCGCCATCGCGTTGGCCGAGGACCCCGCGCTCGAGCGCTACCAGGGACACGTGCCCGACTCGGGCGAGGGGCGCTGGACGGTGCAGGCCGCGCTCGAGGCCGCGGTGCCGGCCGAGGTGCTCACCTGCGCGCTCTACGCGCGCTTCCGCTCGCGCCAGGACCACACCTTCGCCGAGAAGATCCTGTCCGCCATGCGCGCCAAGTTCGGCGGCCACGGTGAGAAGCAGGCCTAGGCCCAGGAGCGTGCCCATGCAGACCGAGACCCTGCCCGCTCCCCCCGCCCGCGCCGACGGCCCGGCCGCGCCGCCCTGCACGCTGGTGATCTTCGGCGCCTCGGGCGACCTCACCAAGCGCAAGCTCGTGCCGGCGCTCTACAACCTGCAGCGCCACGGGCTCCTGTCCGAGGACTTCGCGGTGGTCGGCTTCGCGCGCCGGCCCGCCACCAGCGAGAGCTTCCGCGCGCAGATGCGCGCGGACGTGGCACGCTACTGCGACTGTTCGGTCGAATCCGACTCCTGGGAACACGTCGAGAGCCGCCTGCACTACGTCGCCGGCGACGTCACCGATCCGGCCAGCGTGCAGCGCCTGGAGCGCCAGCTGGCGGAGATCGAGCGCGAACGCGGCACGAAGGGCAACGTGCTCTTCTACCTGGCCACGCCGCCCGAGCACTTCGGGCCCATCGTGGGCGCGCTGGAAGCGGCCGGCCTGGCGCGCGAGAACGGCACGCGCTGGCGGCGGGTGATCGTGGAGAAGCCCTTCGGGCGCGACCTGCCCAGCGCGCGCGCCCTGAACGAGGAGTTGCGCGGCGTCCTGACGGAGAAGCAGATCTACCGCATCGACCATTACCTGGGGAAGGAGACGGTGCAGAACCTGCTCGTCTTCCGCTTCTCGAACGGGATCTTCGAGCCGATCTGGAACCGGCGCTACGTCGACCACGTGCAGGTGACCGTGGCCGAGACACTCGGGGTCGAGGCGCGCGGCGACTACTACGAGGGCGCTGGCGCCCTGCGCGACATGGTGCCGAACCACATCTTCCAGCTGATCTCGCTGGTGGCGATGGAGTGCCCGATCTCGTTCGATGCCAACGCCGTGCGCGACGAGCAGTCCAAGGTGCTGCGCGCGGTCGCGCCGCTCTCGGGCGAGGACGTGCTGTCGCGCTGCGTGCGCGGCCAGTACGGCGCCGGACGCGCCGGCGGGCGCGACCTGGTGGATTACCGTGCCGAGCCCAAGGTGAGCGCGAGCTCCGCCACCGAGACCTTCGTGGCCATGAAGCTCGAGCTCGACAACTGGCGCTGGAAGGACGTGCCCTTCTACCTGCGCGTGGGCAAGGGCCTGGCGCGGCGTGTCACCGAGATCGTGGTGCAGTTCAAGCGCCCGCCCTTCGCGCTGTTCCGCGGCACGTCGGTCGACAGACTCGGCGCCAACCGGCTGGTGATCCAGGTGCAGCCGAACGAGGGCATCCAGTTGCACTTCGGGGCCAAGATCCCGGGCGCGGTCATGCGCATCGGCACGGTCGACATGGCCTTCGAGTACGCCGACCACTTCGGCACCGAGCCGGCCACGGGCTACGAGCGCTTGCTCTACGACGCCATGCTCGGCGACCAGACCCTGTTCCAGCGCGCCGACGTGGTCGAGGCCGGCTGGGCCGTGGTGCAGCCCATCCTCGACGTGTGGAAGGCCCTGCCGGCGCGGCAATTCCCGAACTACCCGGCCGGCAGCTTCGGCCCGAAGGAAGCTGCCCAGCTGCTCGAGCGCGACGGCCGGCGCTGGCTGACGGGACCGGACGAGTGACGCCGCGCGGCGCACTGCGGCCGCGCGAGGAGCTGCGCGTCGTCGCGGATGCGTCCGCGCTGGCGTCCGCTGCGGCCGAGCGGGTGTCGGCCGCGGCGCACGCGGCCCTGGCCGAGCGCGCTGTCTTCCACCTCGCGCTCGCCGGGGGCTCCACGCCGCGCGCGCTGTACCAAAGGCTGGCCGAGCCGGGCCTCGAGCTCGACTTCGCGCGCTGGCACGTCTGGTTCGGCGACGAACGCTGCGTGCCGCCCGAGCACGAAGCCAGCAACTACGGCATGGTGCTCGCGAGCGGACTGCTGGCGCGACTCGTCCCGGCTCACGTGCACCGCCTGCGCGGCGAGGCCCGCGACCCGCGAGCCGAGGCCGAGCGCTACGGCCAGGAGCTCGAGGCCTTGCTCGGTCCGGAGCCGCGCCTCGACCTGGTCCTGCTGGGACTCGGGACCGACGGCCACACCGCCTCGCTCTTCCCCGCCAGCCCGGCGCTCGTGGCGCGCACGCACGTCACCACCGGTCATGCCCCGCAAGCTCCGCGCGAGCGCCTGACGCTCACCGTCCCGACTCTCGAGCGCGCACGCGCGCTCCTGTTCCTGGTCGCCGGCCGCGACAAGGCCCCGGCCCTCGCCGCCACGCTCGACGCGCGCACCTCTCCCCCCACCCCTGCGCGTCGCGCCTATCCGTTCGACGGGGTCCTCGGGTGGCTGGTCGAACGCGCGGCGCTCTCGGAGTGAGCGGCGTGCGGCCAGCCGTGAATCCCCGACACGCCGCTGGACGCCGGGCCCGGTGTCCAGGGAACCCGTGCGCCGAGCGGCGCCGCCGCGCAGGGCCGATACAATCCGGCGCTCTCGTGCGGGTACGTGCGTTCCCATCGCTCGCTTTCGCGCTGGCCGTCGCGGCCTGCGGCCCGTCCACGCCGCACGGGGTCCGTCCCCTCGACGGCACCTGGCCCGTGGCCGTCGAAGCGCTCGACGGGGCCCGGCCCGGGTACGAGCGCGTCGTCCTGGTGACGATCGACACGCTGCGGGCCGACCACGTCTCGAGCCACGGCTATCCGCGCCGCACGACGCCCTTCCTCGACTCGCTGGCCGAGCGCGGCGTGCTGTTCACGAACGCCCAAGCCGCCATCTCCCACACGGCTCCCAGCCACGCGACCATGCTCACCGGGCTGGTGCCCAGTGCACACGGCGTGCGCTCGAACGGCGGCACCCTCGCCGCCGGCGCCCTGGATCTGGCCAAGGTCTTCGCCACGGCGGGCTTCGAGACCGCGGCCTTCCTCAACGTCCGCTTCCTGAGCGGGATCGCCAGGTCCTTCGGACAGGTTACCGTGCGCGCGCTCGGCGAGGAGAACGGTCGGACCGCGATCCTGGGCGGAGAGGACGTGGTCTCCGCGGCACTCGGCTGGCTGGAGGACCCGCGCCGATCCGGACGCTTCTTCCTCTGGGTGCACCTGTACGACCCGCACCGCTGGAAGCAGCGAGTGCGCGAGCACCGCCCGGAGCAGGAGCCGCTCTGGCCCGGCGAAACGCCCGAGGGGTTCCTGGCCCGCGTGGCCCGCCTGCACGGCGTGCCCGAGCCGGAACCGGGGCGCTTTCGATTCGCCTGGAACTCCGGGACCCAGCCGGACGAGGGCTCCGATCCCGCGCTCGAGTTCCTGCGCTGCATCGACGCCTACGACGGCCTCGTCCTGTCCGACGATCGCCAGATCGAGCGCCTGTACCGCGGAGTCGAGTCCTTGGCCAGCGGCCGTACGCTGTGGATCGTGACCTCCGACCACGGCGAGGGCCTGGCGAGTCACGGCACCGCCGGACACGGCGAACACATCTACCAGGAGCAGCTCCGCGCCCTGCTGCTCGTACACGCCAGCGACGATTCGCTGTCGGCTCGGAGGAGAACCGAGTGGGTGGGGCACGTGGACCTCTTCCCTACCCTGGTCGAGACCCTCGGGTTGCGGGTCGAAGGCCGGGAAGGTGTGTACGACGGTCGCTCGCTCTGGCCGCTCCTGCGCGACGCTCCCACCCCGTGGCCGCCGCGAGTCCTGTTCGCCGAGCGCCGACCGTCGGAGGGTGACAACGATCTGGTCGAGGGGAGCGTCTACGCACTCCTGGACGGAGTACACAAGTTCATCCTGCACGAGCCCGGCGAAGACGAGTTCTTCGACCTCTCGGTCGATTCGCGGGAACTCGAGAATCGGGCGGGCAAGGGCGCGCCGGAAGAAGAGCGCCTGCGCTTCCTGCTCCAGCAACGTCTGCGAGCGCTGGAAGACGCGACTCCCGCGCCCAGCGAGGAAGTCCCCGAGGCCTGGCTCGAGGAGCTGCGCGAGCTCGGCTACGCGCGCTAGTCAGGATTCGAGGGCGGCGTTGGGGACCCCTCCAACGCGGCCGGGGGGGGTAGCGGTGGAGGGATTCGAACCCCCGACACGCGGATTATGATTCCGCTGCTCTACCAACTGAGCTACACCGCCCCGGAAGGGGCGGGAAGGATGCCCGAGGCGCGACGGGGGGTCAAGCGGGCCCGGGGGGGCCGGGGAGAGCGGACTCCGTTTCTTTTTTCGAGATTGTCGGGCCAAGCGCCCCTTCCCGCGTGTTCAGGAGACTGAAGCGCCTTTCGAACTCCAGCAGGGACTCTCCCTAGCTGGCCCCGATCACGAGGTCGGGGGGGAACCACCGAGGGGCTCGAGGGGGAGACCTCGAGGGAGAGACAAGGGGATGCACCCGATCACTCGGGTGCATCCCTTCCCTTTTTGCGAGCTACGGCGTGGTGAGATCGACCTGGGCCTGGGGCAGGACTCGGCCGCGGACCGAGTCGTGCCCAAGACGCTTGCGCGTCACGCGGCCCGTGTCGGGGCAGTAGCAATTGCACTCGTCGTAGGGTGCCGAATACAGGTGCAGGGTCACCCCGCCCGTCGCACTGCTCGCGGCTGGGCGAACCAGGTGCAGGCCCATCTCGTCGCGGATGAAGGCCACATCCCCCTCGCCGAAGGACAGCGCGCCCTGGGAAGCGATCGGGGCCGCCCCCTCGCTCTCGGGCCAGGCGTAGCGCAGCTCCTCGATCTCCCCCGCCAGAACCGCCATCCAGCAGTCCTGGCCCTCGTGGTTGTGGATCGCGCTCTCCTGTCCCGGACCCCAGCACAGGACCATGAGCTCGAAGGCGGCCTCGCGCGCGACCAGGTTTCGCGTGTAGTGCTGCGGTGAGAACAGCGCGAACTCGCGCCAGTCCTGCTGAGCGCGGGCGTAGGCGCCGAGGAGCTCCGATACGCGCGCCGCCCGCGCACGACCCGCGAACTCGTCGTGCAGGGCGCAGACCAGGGTGTCGAGGGCCGGTGTGCTCAAGGGAATGGCAGGGCTCGATCCGGGGCATCCGCCCGAGACCACTCTCGCGCCTGCGGCCGCAAGTATAGGGAGCACGGGTGCATCGGCGGAACCGGGTCCTCGCCACCATCCCCCGCCCGGGAGCGCGGGCCGCGGGCGGTCGATACCCTCGTGCTGCGAGCCGACGCACCACAGCGTTCCATGACCCGCAAGACGAGGATCGAGTCCGAACTGGGCCCCGCGCTCGAGCAACTGCTCGCGGCCGGCGACGGGCCGAGCTGCGACCGGATCCTGCTCGAGGCCTTGCTGACGCGCTCGGGCGCGCGGGCAGGGGAGCTCTGGCGGCAGGAGGGCGCCGGCTGGCGACCGCGCCTCGGCCTGGGGCAGGCGAACTGGCTCCCACCCGCCGACCGGGTGCGGGCCCGTCTCGAGGGTCGTCTGGCCGAGGACGTGCTGCCGCCGGGCGAACTCGTGCTCTGCGCTGCGCCCTGGGCCGTGGCCCTCGGAGGCACGACCCAGCTCGAGGCCCTGGACGAGCTCGAGGCCCTGCTCCACGTGCGCGAGGCACTCGAGCGCAGCGGAGCCCACGAGGCTCCCCTGCCTCCGTTTCCCGCGCGCCGGGACCCGCCACGGGAAGCCTGAACGACGGCTTGCGTCCAGATCGGAAGAACCTCCCCGCCAGCCCTGGCGCTCCGGAGGCCCGCCCCTATTCTTGCCTGGGGGGCTGGGCTCCGGCTCCGCCCCTGAGTGTCGGCCGGGAAGGTGTCCGTGCTATGCGAGCAGCGAGGACACCCGGGAAGCCCGGCTGGCTCTCCTCTCTCCCTCGGGCCGGTGGTCGGCAAGGACCACCGGCCCCCCTACTCCTTGCGGCGCTTTGCCGGCGCCGAACCGGAGCGCGGCCGTGCGGGAGGATGGGATTCGAGCGGGTGGGATTCGAGCGGGATCGAGCCGAGGCAACGGCCCTCCAGCGTGATGGCCTGCACGCGCAGGCCGTCCCGATCGATGACGAACAACCGTGCGTGGCGGTCGTCGTCCGCGGCCTCGACCACGGCGTCGCTGGGATCGAAGACCTGGCCCTCCTCCGTGCCCTCCTGCGCCAGCACGCGCAGCGGACGCCCGGAGGCGTCGACCAGCAGCAGCGCACTGTGCGGGGCGCGACAGCCCACCACCAGACGTCCGTCGGCCAGCGGCGCCAGCGCGCTCGGCTCGAGGCGCACGCCCCCGCGGCCCGTCAGGTGGAAGGCGAACAGGAACACGCCCGCCCGAAAGACCTGCACGCACCGGGCGAGGGCTTCGGCCACGTAGAGGCGCTCGCCCTGGGCCGCCAGGCGACACACGCCGCGGAAGGCGCGCTGGGGTTCGCCCAGCGAGGCGCAGCTCGCGCGCCACACCAGTCCGGGCTCGAACAGCTGCACGGCGTGGCGTTGCTCGCCGGCGCTGGCGATGGCGATCCAGCCCCGCTCGCGGTTGCCCTGGACCTCGACGTCCACCGGATGCGTGATCAGCCCCGGCAGGAGCGGCGCCTCGGCTGCGTCCGGCCGGTGGCTGCCGAGTCCGCCGATCTCGCGCCCGAACAGCGAGAACTGGCGCACGCGGTCGGCCGGCGTGTCGGCGATCCACAGCGTGCGATCGTCGTCCAGCGCCAGCCCCGCCACCGCCGAGCGGCCGGCAGCGGGGTCGCGGAACGAGAACGAGCACCCCAGCGGGCGCCCGCCCAGATCGAAGCTGTGCACGTGGGCCGTCTTGGCGTGCGCGCCGACGAACAGCGTGCCGCGCGAGAGAGCCAGGCTGGCCTGCATGGGAACGTCGCTAGTCGGCCAGCCGCGCGCAGGCGCGCTCGATCCGCGCGCGCACGGACGACGCGCCCAGGAGGGCCATGGCCTCGAACAGGTCCACGCCCCCGACTGCGCCGGTGAGCGCACAACGCAGGGGCTGGAACAACGCGGGCAACGCCAGGCCCTGCTCCTTGACCCATTGCTTGGTGCCCTCGCGCAGGCGCGCGGGCTCGAGCGGCTCCAGGCGCGGCGCCAGCCAGGCGAGGTAGCTCGTCAGCGTGGCCACGCGCGCGACGTGCTTCTTGGCCGCGGCCACGGCCTCGTCCTGGTAGGGCAGGGCGTCGTCCGCGGCGAACAGGTACGCGATGCGCCCGGGCAGCTCGGAGTAGAGCTTGATGCGCTCCTTCTCGGAGGCCACGACCGCGTGGTACCAGGCCCGCCGGCGCTCGAGTTCGGCGCCGCTGGCGAGCCCGGCGCGCTCGACGAACGGCGCACAGCGCTCCGCCACGCGCTCGAGCGCGTCCAGGCGGATGTACTCGCCCGCCATCCACAGGAACTTGTCGGGATCGAAGATCGAACCCGAGGGGCTGACGTCGTGCGGATCGAAGCGCTCGACCAGCTGGGCCAGCGAGAACAGCGTGGTCTTGTCGTCCAGGGCCCAGCCCTGCAGGCTCAGGAAGTTCTGCACCGCCTCGGGCGGATAGCCCTTGTCGCGATAGTCCTGCAGGGACGTGTCGCCGGTGCGCTTGGACAGCTTCTTCTTGTCCTTGCCGAGCATCAGCGGCAAGTGCGCGAAGACCGGCGGCGTGCGCCCGAAGGCCTGGTAGAGCAGGACCTGCTTGGGCGTGTTGGTCAGGTGCTCCTCGCCGCGCAGCACGTGCGTGATGGCCATGTCGATGTCGTCGACCACGACCACGAAGTTGTAGATCGGGTCGCCGCTCGAGCGCACCATGACCCAGTCCTCGACCTCGCGGTTGTCGAACACGACCTCGCCGCGGATCCAGTCGGGGACGCGCGTGCGCCCCTCGGGCACGCGGAAGCGCAGCACCGCGGGCTCGCCCGCGGCCTGGCGGCGCGCACTCTCGGCCGGGGCCAGGGTGCGGCACAGGCCGTCGTAGGCCGGGTTCTGGCCGGCCTTCGTGTGCTGCTCGCGCACGGCCGTGAGGCGCTCGCTGCTGCAGAAGCAGCGGTAGGCCGCGCCCTTCTCCAGCAGCTCGCTCGCCGCGGCCCGGTAGCGCTCCTGGCGCTCGGACTGTCGGTAGGGACCGAAGGGACCGCCGACGTCCGGACCCTCGTCCCATTCGATCCCCATCCAGCGCAGGCCGGCCAGGATCGAGCGCTCGTACTCGGGCTGCGAGCGCTCGCGGTCGGTGTCCTCGATGCGCAGCAGGAACTTCCCGCCGGTCCGACGCGCGTAGGCCCAGTTGAACAGCGCCGTACGCGCGCCGCCGATGTGCAGGTGGCCAGTGGGCGAGGGCGCGAAGCGCAGGCGGATGGGGTCGGTCACGGTGGTTGCCCTGGACGTGCGGGCGGGGGCCGCAGAGGATACGCGGCCGGCGCCCGCGAGTCTCGCCCACGGCGCTCGTGCGCGTGCGGAGTTCGGCCGATGATCTCGCGCATGAAGACCCCGCCGGACCGCTGGCCCCGCCCGCACCGCCGATGAGCCCCCTGAAGCCCCTGCTCACCCCCGAACTCGTGCGCGCGGTGCCGAAGGTCGGACTGCACGAGCACCTGGACGGCAGCCTGCGGCCGGCGACGGTGCTCGAGCTGGCGCGCCGCGCGGACTACCGCGAGCTGCCGCACCAGACCCCGGAGGCCCTCGGACAATGGTTCTTCGAGGGCGCCAACCGCAAGAACCTCGCGCTCTACCTGGAGGGCTTCCGCCACACCATCGCGGTCATGCAGAGCGAGGAAGCGCTCGAGCGCGTGGCCTACGAGGCGCTGGCCGACGCGGCCGCCGAGAACGTCGTGTACCAGGAGCTGCGTTTCGCGCCGCACTTCCACACGCGCGCCGGCCTGGGGCTGGACGCGGTCATGCTGGCGGTGCTGCGCGGCCTGCGGCGCGCCAGCGCCGACCACGGCACCGGCTTCGGCCTGATCGTGTGCGCGCTGCGCAACGAGAGCCCGGAACTCTCGGTCAAGCTGGTGGAGCTGGCGCTCTCGCACCGCGAGAAGGGCTGCGTGGGCTTCGACCTGGCGGGCGAGGAGGCCGGGCACCCGGCCAAGGAGCACGTCGAGGCCTTCCAGCTGGCCAAGCGCATGAACTTCTCGATCACGATCCACGCCGGCGAGAGCTTCGGGCCGGAGAGCATCTGGCAGGCGCTGCAGTACTGCGGCGCGCACCGCATCGGACACGGCACGCGGCTGGCCGAGGACCTCGTGATCTACGACGGCCAGGTGGTCAAGGTCGGCCCCCTGGCGCAGTACGTGCTGGACCACCGCATCCCGCTCGAGGTGTGCCTGTCGAGCAACGTGCACACGGGCGCCACGGCCGACCTCGCCAGCCACCCGTTCCCGGTCTTCCAGCGCCTCGGGTACCGCCTGACCCTGAGCACGGACAACCGCCTGATGAGCCGGACCACGATGACCGACGAGTACCGGCTGGCGGTCGAGACCTTCGGGCTCGACCTGGACGACCTCGAGACGCTCTCGATCAACGGCATGAAGTCCTCCTTCGCGCACCACGACTACCGCTGCCGGATGATCTACGAGCGCATCAAGCGCGGCTTCAACGCGCTGCGCAACGAGTACGACCTGCCGCCGCGCCGGCGCTACGGCTACCCCGACTGAGGCGCGGCCGCGGGCCTACGGATGGCGTGCCTCCACCACCGTGTGGATGCCGCCGCGCACGTAGAAGTCCGCCTCCAGCTTCATGCGGCGCGGCGCCAGGGCGGCCACCAGATCGTCGAGGATGGCGTTGGTCACGGCCTCGTGGAAGTGGCCCTGGTCGCGGAACGACCACAGGTAGAGCTTCAGGCTCTTCAGCTCCACGCACAACCGATCCGGCACGTAGCTGAGGCGCAGGGTCGCGAAGTCCGGCTGCCCGGTCTTGGGGCACAGGCACGTGAACTCGGGAGCCTCCATGCGGATCTCGTAGTCGCGCCCCGGACTGGGGTTGGGGAAGGTGTCGAGCGTGCGGTCGGGGCGGGTGGGCATGCTCAGTCGGCGGGCAGGGATCCGCGGGTCAGGGGACGGTGCCGCGCGAACGGTAGAGGACGCGCGCGCCGATACGATACTCCAGCGCCCAGGCCAGCGGAGCCTCGGGGCGCGCCGTGCGCGCGACGAAACGCTGGGCACCGCGAGCGCACCAGCGCGAGTCGGCATCGGCGCGCGCCTCGAGCACGAGCTCGAGCCCTTCGAGCGTCCGCGTGTCGAGCAGCACCAGCACGAGGGTCCCCCCGCCTTCGTCTTCCGGCAGCGCCGGGCGCGCGAAGCACCAGTCGAGCCCGTCCGGGGAGGGTGCGACGGGACCCGGCAATTCGGGCAGACGCGCGTGCAGTTCGGCGCGTTCGATGCCGCTCTCGCCCTGCTCGACCAGCAGACGCTTCACGCTCCCGGCCAGGGCCCAGGCGAGCGAGCTCGAGAGGTCGAACTCGGCCACGCGCCGCCCGCCGCGCTCGAACGGCTGCGTGCTGCACGAGCCGGCTTCGCCCGACGCCGAGCGCCAACCGAGGCGCTCGAGCTCGCGCGGAGCGACGATCATGTCCGCCACCAGCCGCACCTGTTCCAGTCGCAGCGGATCGATGGCTTCGTCCGGAACGTAGGTGAGGCCTGCACGCCAGGGCTTGCCCGGCGAAAACTCGCCGGCGGGCGCTCCGGCGCGAGCCGGAGCGAGCTCCACGGCTCGCCAGCCGTCCTTGGCCTCACCGAGCGCACGGCGCGGCGCGACCACCACGAGCGCCCGTCCACGCAGGCGCCCGAAGGCCTCGGTACGAGTCAGGGCCAGGAAGGCCGACTGCGACAGCCCCTGCACGCGCTCCGCATCGAACGCTTGCGGCGCGCCCGCTTCCAGCGCCGGATGGAAGAGCCAGCCGAGCGCGCGCGTGAAGGGCGGCAAACCCGCGACCACGGGCGGGTCCAGGACCAGGACGGGCGCCGCGCGCGACGGGGCGAGCGCCACGAGTTCGGCGTGGAACGCGGCGAGAACGCGCGAACCGACGAGCCATGGCCGCGCCCCCGCGTGAGCCAGGATGGCCCAGCCGAGCGCCACGACCACCACCAGGACCCCCCGCAATGGACGCGCGAGGGCCGAGAGCGTGAGGCCAAGGCCGGCCGACCACACCAGCGCGGCCAGCAACACGCGCCCCGGCTCGGGACCCGCTCCGGAGCTGGCCCAGAGGAGCGCGCCGAACATTCCCACCCCGAGCGAGAGCAGGATCCAGCCCCACAGTCGGGGCGCATGCCGCGCGGCGCGGAAGAGCGGAAAGCTGGCCAAGAGGAACAACAGGCCGGCGGCGAGGTCCCCCGCCGGCCCCGCTGCACCGCCCGAAGCCACGCGCCCGAGTTCGGAGGCGAACGCGAGCGCACGCTCGCGCAGCTCCGCCGCGAAGGGCAAGGCGAAGCCGGCCACCGCTTCCGGCGCGGGTGAGGAGCGCAAGGCCACCGCCAGCCACGCCCCGGCGCCGAAGACCAGCGCCGTGACCGCGGTGGTGCGCAGGCGCAAGCTGCGGCGACGATGGCGGCGCACGCTCGCGTACTCGGCGCAGGCCAGCGCCACGGCGAAGGCCAACGCCACCGTCGAAGCCGCGGCCGCCAGGACCAGCAGCGCGAAGCTCGCGATCGTGGCCACCTCGTTCTGTTGCTGACGGCCGCGCAGGAACAGGGCCGCCGAGGCGAGTGCCAAGAGGAGCGCGTGCAGCTCGCCCAGACTGGCGCGCTCGGCCGTGGCCGCGGCCACGGCCGGGTGCAGTGGCAGGAGCAGCGCACCGACCAGCGCCGCGGTACGCGCAGGATGGGCGCCGATCCAGGGCTCGTACAGGCGCACCAGCGCAAGGCGCGCGGCCAGGGCGATCCCGAGCAGCAGCAGCCAGGGCTCCAGCCGCCAGAGGAGCGCGCGCGCCCCGGGGCCGGGAAGCCCGGCCGAGAGCAGCGCGACGATGGATGGCGTTCGCCCGGCGGACGGGCCCAGGATCTCGGCGTAGTCCCAGGCGAACAGGCCCGCGCCCAGGATGGGCGAGTGCGCGAAGAGCGCCAGCACCACGAAGCCGAGCGCCCCGAGCGCGAGCGGGGAACGCGAGCGCACGGCGGGCGGGCCCTCGACTTCGGCTATTCGTCGTCCTCCGGAGCGTCGCCGCGCTCGTCGGAGCCCGCGACGGGCTCCTCGTCCGGCGGGGAAGCCTCGACGCCCTCGGTGGCCTGGTCCCAGGCATCCAGGAGCCAGCTCGGCAGCTGCTCCCAGCGCTCGACCACGGCGCGCGCGGGCGAATAGGCCACGTGCGGCTCGAGCAGCGTGCGCACGACCAGCCGATGGGACTGCACCTGGACCGGGGCCACCAGCTCGGGCGCGACGGTCAGGTCGTCGCGGCTCGTGAGGAACACGGGCACGAAGTAGCCCCGGCCACCGCCGTGGATCTGGCGCACCGCCAGGTTGCGGTGCAACGACCAGTGCACGGCCCCGGCGATGACGGAGCTCTGCACGACCGGCGGGGCCGTGGCCAGGACCCCGAGCTTGGAACGCCGGTCCTCCGAGCCCATGTCGCAGGCGATGATCACCTCGTTGCGCGCGTCCAGCGCCGGCCATTCGCCGACGTCGGCGGGCTCGGGCAGCTCGGCCGTGCTCGGACGCTCGCCCACCCAGTTGAGGACCCAGGGGTTCTCGTCGGGCGTGCTGTTCTGCACCAGACCGACGTAGAGCGGCACGCCCTTGGTCGAGAACAGGCGCCCCGCGGTCAGCACGATCTGCTCGCCGTTCCACACGTAGCGCCCCTGCTCGATCGAGAGTCGCAGGTGCACCGCCAGGTACTTCAGCAGCACGAAATTGTTCATGCCCCACTCCTCCGCCGGCGTGAGCTCCTTGAGCAGGCTCAGACGACCGCCGGGGACGAAGCAGAACTGGAACAGCGACTGGATCGAGAGATACTCGTCGCCGAAGTCCGCCAGCAGCTGCTCGCGGGTCGGCCGGACGGAACCACGGGAGACGAGTTCCGAGGACATCGGTCTGGCTACGGAGAGGAACGGCGGACGGAGAAGGGAACCCGGCGATGGCGTGCGTCCGCATCACGCAGGGGTGACCGCGGAACCGGTTCGGGGCGGCCGAGCGTGTCAGTATAGGAGCCCCATGCGCTCCGTCCAGCCGAGGCGGCCCTGCGCTCGAAACGAGCCGGTTTCACTCCTGGAAGTCGCACGCGGCCGCCGGCCTTCGTAGGCTGTGGAGAATCGCGCCCCCCGAAGACCCGAGCATCCAACCATGAAATTGCTACCCATCCCCGTCCTCGTTCTGGCCCTCTCCGGTCTGGCCCTGGCGTTCCAGGAGAAGACCGCGACCCCCGCCGCGGCCGAGCCCTCGGCCGAAGCCAAGCTGGTCGAGGCGAAGCTCATCGCCCAGCAGCTGCCCACCTACCCGCTCACCAGCTGCCCGGTCAGCCACGAGAGCCTGGAGGCGATGGGCAAGCCCCTCGACCTGGTGCACGAGGGACGCCTGGTGCGTCTGTGCTGCAAGAGCTGCGTCAAGGAGTTCAAGAAGGACCCCGCCGCAACCGCCGCGATCCTCAAGACGATCGACGAGGGTGTCATCAAGGCCCAGAAGGATTCCTACCCGCTGCACACCTGCCCGATCAGCGGCGAGGAACTCGGCGGCATGGGTGAACCGCTGGACGTGGTGCACGGCACTCGCCTGGTGCGTCTGTGCTGCAAGGGCTGCGTCAAGGGCTTCCAGAAGGATCCGGCCAAGGCCCTGGCACAGATCGACGCGGCCTTGATCGTCGAGCAGAAGAAGACCTATCCCCTCACGACTTGCCTCGTCGCCGGCGAACCGATCGAGGGCGCAGGCTTCGATCAGCTCTACGGCGTGCGCCTGACGCGCTTCTGCTGCGAGAAGTGCGCGGTCGAGTTCGCCAAGGAGCCCGCCAAGTACCTCGCGATCCTGGACAAGGCCGCGCTCACGAAGGGCGCAGTCAAGAAGAACTGACGCGCCCTGCAAGGTACGGTGCGTGCCGGCCGGCCCGAACGGGCCAGCCGGCGCGCCCTCACTCGCCGCTCACGGCCGCGTAGTCGCGGCGTGCCCATCCCGTGCTCCTGCGCTCCATGAACCTCCGCCACGCTCTCCTGGCCGCCCTGCCCTTCTCCTTACTGCAGCTGGGCGCCGCGAGCGCGGCGCAGGGGGCGCAGCCCGCGCCGGAGGTCTTCGAACGCGCGGACCCGAGCGGGCGAACGCGCCTGCGCGTGACCGAGACGATCATCGGTTTCGACGACTCCCGGATGGTTGCGGACTCGCTCCTGCCCAGTCCCGACGGGCGCCGCCTGGCGTACGTGGTCCCGGAGGGCGGAAGGGTCGTGGTCGTCGTGGATGGAGTGGGCGGCGAGCCCTTCGAAGGGTATGCGACCGGCAGCCTCGTCTTCAGCCCCGATGGTCGGCACGTCGCCTACGTGGGCACGCGCCCCGGCCACCAGTACGTGGTGCTCGACTCGAAGCTGCACGAGTACGAGGGAGTCTCCAAGCAAGGCATCGTCTTCAGTCCGCGGGAAGGACGGGTCGGCTGGGTGGCCACGCGCGACTCGCGTCAGTTCGCCGTGATCGACGGGGTCGAGGGCTCCCCCTACGACGGCGTCACGCCGCCGGGGATCGTGTTCAGCCCCGACGGCAAGCGCGTGGCCTACACCGCGTCCTCGGCCGGCAAGAGCCTGGTCGTCCTCGACGGTGAAGAGGGCCCGCTCTTCGATGCGACCCGTGGCCTGAGCTTCACGAACGACGGTCACCACGCCCTCTACCTCGCGATGCGTGGCCAGGAATCGTTCGCCGTGATCGACGGCGTCGCCTACGGCCCCTACGACGAGCTGCGCACCTGGGCCAGCGCTACCCAGTCCAAGAAGACCTGGGTGTTCGAGGTTTCCGGCGACGGAGCGCACGTCGCGTTCGGCGCCCGGCGCGGCCAGGACTGGTTCGTGATCGTGGACGGGAAGGAGACCGGAACCTACCAGGGCGTGGAGCTGCTGGCGCTCAGCCCGGATGGATCGAGCTTGGCCTACGTCGCCAGGAGCGAAGATCGCTGGCTCACCGTGGTCAACGGCGAGGAGCGGAGTGGGCGAATCCCCGAGGGGATCTCGTTCTCCCAGGACGGCAAGCGCACGGCCCTGGTCGTCAAGCGCAACGACCAACGCTGCGTCCAGATCGACGGGGTCGAGGGCAAGCTGTACCAGCGCATCCAGGCTCCCGGCGTGCTCTTCAGCGAAGACGGCCAGCACCACGCCTACATCGGAGAACTGGACGATCAGAAGTTCTTCGTGCTCGACGGCCACGAGGGGCCGCCCTTCCGGCGCATGGGCCGGCTGCCCCTGCGCTTCGTGCCGAACAGCGCCCGCACGGTCTTCTCCATCGCGCGCGGCGAGAGCGAGGTGCTCGTGATCGACGGCGTGGAGAGCGCGCCGATGAAGGCCTTCCGCGGCCCCATCTTCAGCGAAGATGGCAAGCGCTACGCCTATGGCGCCGAGATGGCATCGGGCGGCTGGGTCGTGGTCCTGGATGGCGAGGCGTACGGGCCCGGTGGCAAGCTCGCGCCAGGCGTCGAGCGCACCTACCTGCAGGCCGGCAAGCGCCCGCCGGTCTTCAGCTCCGACGGCCAGCGCGTGGCCTGGACGGCCGAGGGCGAACACGGCCACGTGGTCGTGATCGACGGCCGCGAGAGCCTCCCGTACGAGATCGTCATGGCCGGCACGCTCTCGTTCTCGCCCGACAACCGCCACGTCGTTTTCGCCGGACAGCGTGAGGGCAAGCGCCTCCTCGTGGTGGATGGCTTCGAGCTCGAGCACGGCTGGGACGGCTTCCGCCAGCAGATCGACGACATGGTCTGGGCCGGGCCACAGCGTTTCACGCTGCGCGCCCTGCGCGCACCACGCTACCTGCTGCTCGAGGTCGAGATCCTGTGATCAGGCGCCTCGACGCCCGCGTCGAAGGCGCACCACCAGCTCGTCCACGCAGCGCGCCACGCGCTCGAAGGTGGCCTCGAAGTCGGCGCCCTCGAGGACCGGGTCGGCGATCGCTGTGGGCTCCCCGAGCAGGCCCCCAAGAAGGAACGCGCGTGCCTGCAGGGTCGGTCGGGAGGCGAGAGCGGCGCGGTGCATCTCGGCCATGACCAGCACCAGGGTGCGCCGACCCGGCCCGGGCAAGAACTCGTCCAGGTGCGTCGGACGGAAGGACCGGACCCACTCGGCCGGCACCCCGCGCGCGCTCAGGGCCTGCCCCGTCTCGGCCATCAGGTGGTCGTTGCGGAAGAGCGTGGCCGCCGAGGACACCGGCAACGGACAGCCGCGATGGCGCGCGTAGAGCTCCGCGAAGGCCGAACGCACCATGTTCCCCGTGCAGAGGAACAGCACCTCCTCGGCCGTTGCCAGGGCCTGCTCCAGGTCGTCGAGATCGTCGTGTTGGCGTCTCAGGGGCGATGACTCCGAGGTGATTGGCCGAACCTTGGATCCTAGCCCGCATCGCGCCCACGCGCCGGAGGAGAAAAACCCGAGTCCGCCCCGGAAGGCCGTGCGCGCACCGACGTACGGGAGTGGGTCCCGTCCCAGGAAGTCCGCCCATGTTCCGTGCCTCGTCCCGCGCTCCCGCCCGCGCTCCTCTGCCCTTCCTCCGCCATCGGCATCCGCTGCGTGCCGCACTGCTCCACTGGCGCTTCCTGCGCTCCTGGCTGCTGCCCAGCGCGCGCCTCCCGGCCGGCCTCGCAAGCTCGGAGCGGCGCCGGGGTCGGCCCCCGACCTGGAACTTCCATCCGAAGAGGCGACGCTCCGGGTAGCGGTCGGTACGGCTCGCGTTAGGATGGAAGCAGCGAGTCCACGGCATGACCACCGTTCGAGATCTCCTGGCCAGCAAGCCCGTCCGCATCGTCACGACCAGCCCCGTCGCCAGCGTGTACGAGGCCCTGACCTTGATGGCCCAGCACGACATCGGGGCCCTGCCGGTGCTCGAGGGCGGTCGTCTGGTCGGATTGCTCTCGGAACGCGACTACGCGCGCGGCGTGGTCCTGCGAAATCGCAGGTCGCGCGACATGACGGTGGCCGAGTTGATGACTGCCGCCGTCGTGGTGGAGCTCGACGACTCGCTCGAACACTGCATGAGCACGATGACCGAGAAGCGCGTCCGGCACCTGCCCGTGCTGGAAGGCGGTCGGCTGATCGGGATCGTCACCATCGGTGACGTGGTCAAGCAGGTGATCGACCACCAGGCCGCGCACATCGACCAGCTCGAGCACTACATCCGCGGCGCCTGAACCCGCGCTGCGAGGCCCAGGGGGCTGGAAGTTGGTAGCGGGGGCAGGATTCGAACCTGCGACCTCCGGGTTATGAGCCCGACGAGCTGCCAGACTGCTCCACCCCGCGACCGATTGGCTGGCCAGTGTAGGTCCGCGGGCAGCCGAGTCAACCGTGCAGGGCCTGCGAGCGCCCTTCCATCCCCGCGGCTGGCTAGCCCTGGGCCTCGAGCGCGCGCACCCCGAGCCGCACGCGCGAGCGCAGGTCGAGCAGGTCCTGGAACCAGCCGGCCTCGCGCGTCAGCCCGAACCAGAGGGGGGGAGGCTCGCGTTCGGACTGGGTCTCGAGCTGGGTCAGCGGCAAATCGGCCAAGGCCGCCTCGACTTGCCGCAGGCGCGCGAGCTCGCCCGAGTCCAGCGCGGTGCGGGTCCAGTCGCGCAGGTCCTGCATGCGCACCGAGGCGGGCTCCGAGCGCCAGCCGCGCCGAGCGATGATCTGGCGCAGGAGTTCGCAGGCCTCGCCGGCCGTGGGCGAGCGCCCTTTCCCGCCGGGCTCGTCGAGACGCCCGAGCAACTCGACCGCGCTGCGCAGGTCGGGGATGCCGAGCAGGCCCTCGCCCGCCTCGCGCGCCTCGAGCAGGCGCCGGTAGTCGCTCATGGCCTTGACGCACTCGTTGGCCGCGGCGCGGAAGCGCGCGCGATCGCGCAGCACGAGCAGGCGCTGCTCCGGCGTGGGCGCAAGCGCGTGGGCGCTCTCGAAGGCGGCCTCGACCTCCTGCTTGGAGCCGCGCTGGAGTGCGGCGCTTCCGCCCGTCCCCCCCAGGAACAGGTCGGAGCGCAGGAGCGCGGCCAGGTGGGTGCGTTCGAAGGGGCCGAGTCCGCCGTCCTCGCCGCCCTCGCGCGACTCGCCGCGCGGCAGGTGCACGTCCAGCAGGCGCTGCTCGAAGGCCAGCCCGCTCGGCACCAGGTCGCGCAGCGCCACCCCGGCGCCGACCACGCGCCAGACCCAGGAACAGAGCGCGCGCTGCGCACGCGGCTCGAGTTCGAAGGCCGCCGAATCGTCCAGGGCGGCCACCAGCGCGAGCGCGTGGCGCAGGCGGGCGAGCTGGGTCTCACCGCTCTGGGCCTCGGCCAGACGCGTCGCGGCCCGCAGCGTCGCGACCCCCGAGGAACGCACCAGGGAACGCAGGACGCCGGCCAGGGCATCGAGCGTGACCGGCTCGGCGCACAGGAGATCGAAGCGCTCCAGGGCCAGCATCGCTTCCAGCATCTCCGGCCGTCCGAAGCGCCGGATCAGGTCCAGGAGCCGGAGCGTCGCTTCGCGCCCATCCTCGCGTGCCAGACGCTCCACCAGGAAAGAGGGGTCGAGCAACCTCAAGAGCGGCTCGAGGGTCGGCTCGGCGCACAAGGCGAGGGCGCGGCGCCGCAGATCGGCGTCCGCGTCGCCGGTCAGGGCCGCCACCGCCGCGAGCAGCTCGCCGGCTCCGGTGGTGCCCGGATCGAGCCCGGGCAGGATCCCGAGCAGCGCGCCGAGCAGCGCGTGCTTCACCCCGGCCCCGACGCGCGCATCGCCCAGGATGGCCGCGAGCTTGGGAGCATCGCTTGTTCCCACCATGGGGCCGAGGGCCGCGGCCGCGGCCGCGCGCACGCCCTCGTCCTGGGCGGGGTTGCCGGCGAGCGCGAACAGGCTCTCGCGCACGACGCTGGCGCGCAGCTCGCGCGTCAGACCGGCGCTCGAGGCCTGCGCGCACAGCTGGCGCAGGCCGGCCAGCACCGCGACCAGCGGATCGGGGTCGTTGACGCCGCGCCGTTCGTCGAGTTCGGCCAGCCCGCGCAGCATCGCGCCGAGGGCATCGATGCCGGTGAGCACGTGCGCGAGGTCGCGGGGGCTGCTCGCTCGCCAGGGGATGCGCCCGAGGGCCTGGGCCGCGGAGAGCGAACGCGGGTCCCCGGGCCTGCGCGCGATCTCCACCAGCAGCGCCCGCAGTCGCGTGGAGGAGGGCTCGTCGGCCGCGGCGCGCTCCAGCGGCTCGAGGCAGGCCTGCAGACCGTCATGGAAGGCGCTCGGTTCGAACTCGCCCTCGAGCTGCGCCACCAGGACCCCGAGCGTGCCGGCGGAATCGCCCGCCTGCTGCCGGAAGACCTGGGCCAGCACGCGCGCGGCGCCCGAGCGCACCTTCGGATCCGGATCCGCGAGCCAGGCCACCGCACTGGACGGCTCGTGGGCGAGTTCGGCCAGCAGGCGCTCGCGCGAGCGCGTCTCTTCCCAGCGGCACGACTCCAGCAAGAGGCGCGTGCCCGCGCCCGCATGCACGCACGCGAGGTACGGATCGACCTCCTCGGCGCGCCGGAACCAGCGCCCGAACAGCTCGTGCAGCGCGGCTCGCGCCACGACGTTGCGATGCGCTCCAGCCGACGGCTCGAGCGCCTGAGCCAGGAGCGGCGCCAGCGAGTAGCGCTCGAGCGCGGCCGCCGCGCGGACCGCGGCACACCACAGCTCCTCCGGCGTGTTCTCGTCGGCCAGCCAGGCTGCCAGACGCATCTCACCCGAGCGTCCCAGGCCGGCTTCCAGGCGCGCGCGCGCACGCTCGCGCGCACCGACGAGTTCGAGCTCGCGCGCGGCCGAGATCCCCGGCGGCACCAGCCGGCCGGCGCGCCACACCTGGATCTCGAGCGCCTCGCTGGACGCCTCCTCGGCCCGCAGCGGGCGCGCGCCGCCCGGCGCTGGCGCGCGGCAGGCCCCCGCCAGCACGACGAGCAGGCCCGGGACCAGCGCGGCGCGCTGCAACGGCTTCCCTGCTGCGAGACTCATCGGGGCGATCGTACGGATGGAGATCGGGCGATTCCTGCCCCTTCCGGCGCGGAATCACGCGGGAATCGCACCCTCCATCGCCGGCGCGAGCTCGACCTGGCTCAAGCGCCGCGTGGACCTGCGGCGCGGGTCGTCGCCTCGAGCACGCGCCGCACGATCTCGGGCGGCGCCGCCTCTCCGCACTCGATCACGACCTCCGCCACGGTGCGGTAGAGCGGTTCGCGGCGGGTCCAGAGCCGGTCGAGCTCGGTGGCCGCGTCCGTTCCGAGCAGCGCCGGTCGCTCCGTCGGATCGCGCCGCAGGCGCTGGCTCAGGAGCTCGCTCGGGACCACGAGGAGCACACAGCGCGCTGTCCGGGCGAGCCAAGTGCGGTTGTCGGCGCGCTCGACCACGCCCCCGCCGGTCGCCAGCACCAGCTCCGGACAGGGTTCGAGCAGGCGCCGCAGGGCCACGGCCTCGAGCTCGCGGAAGCGCGCCTCGCCCGCGCGCGCCAGCAGTTCCCCCACCGTGGCGACCCTCCAGCCCGCCTGCCGGCCGAAGCGCAGCGTCTCTTCGTCCTGGTCCACGAAGGCGCGCCCCAGTTCCTGGGCGAGCAAACGCCCGACCGTGCTCTTGCCGCTGCAGCGCAGGCCGAGCAGCGCCAGGGTCGCGCGCGGCGCGCGCGGGTTCACGCGCGCTCTCCGGCGAGCGCGCTCTCGAAGGCGTGCCGGAGCAGGGCCACGTCCGGCTCCTGCTGCGCGAACAGGCGGAACTGCAGCGCGGCCTGGCGCACGAACCACTCCGCGCCGGGCACCGCGGTCCCGCCGTTCGCGTGCGCCGCCACCAGGAGCGCGGTGCGGATCGGGCGGTAGACGGCGTCGAGCACCAGCGTGCCCGGGCGCAACCACGCGGCGGGGATCGGCATGGCTCCGTCCGCGCCCGAACCGAGCGGGGTCGCGTTGACGAGCGCGTCGTGGGCCAGCGACGGGATCGCGCTCCAGGCCGCGCTCGCGCACTCGAGCTCGCGCGCCAGGGCCTGCGCCCGGCCTTCGTCGCGGCCGACGACCGTGACGCGCGCGCCCAGCGTGCGCGCGGCGTGCACGACCGCGCGCGCGGCCCCGCCGGCCCCCAGCACGAGCACGTGCGCCTCGGCCGCCGAACGCGGTCGGCCGGGAGCGCGCGCGTGCAGGTGGAAGGCCTGCACGAGGGTCTCGCGCACGGCCGCGACGTCGGTGTTGGCGCCCTTCCAGCCGGCCCGCTCGCGCAGCAGGGTGTTGACCGCGCGCGTCCGCTGGCTCGCCTCGTCGTGCGCGCCCGAGAGCCGGAAGGCCTCTGGCTTGAAGGGCGCCGTGACCGAGAAGCCGCGGAAGTTGGGCGCGTCGGCGAGCGCCAGGAAGCCCGCCAGCGTGGCGGGCTCGAAGGCCACGTAGAGCGCGTCCAGCTTGGCGGCCTTGAGCGCCATGCCCTGCACTCGCGGCGAGAGCGAGTGCCCGATCGGATTCCCGACCACGCCGAAGATGGCCGTCTCCTGGCTGATCCCGCCGGGCGGCAGCGCGGCCAGGAAGTCGTTCACGCGCCACTGGCCGGGCGCCGTCGGCGCGCCCTCGGGCTCGCCCGGCAGGCGCGCGCTGGCGCAGTAGGTGAAGGGCGAGCCGAAGATCGGCGCGAGCAGGCGCGTGAAGCTGCCGGCCGCGCCCGAGCAGAAGGCCACCACGCCCTTGGTCGTGGCGAGCCAGCGCAGCAGCCGCAGGCCGTCCTCGCAGCTCGCGGCGTGCGTGACGATCTTCGTCACGTCGCCCTCGCCGAGCACGGCCGCGACCTCCTCGTGCAGTCCCTCGAGGTCCTCGGGCGTCTCCTCGAGCACATGGCGCGAGACGATGCGATGGCAGGGCGCCTGTACCTCGCCGAGCTCGAGCGCGAGGCTCCAGTCGACGTCCACGAAGCGCGCGCCCGCCTCGGCCGCGTCGTGCAGCAGCTCGCACAGCTCGCCCGGGTCCTGCTCGCGCTCCCCGAACGCCTCGCGCCCGTGGCACGCGACGATCACGGGCTTCTTCGCCTGCTTCACGAAGGCGCGCAGCCTCTCCTTGCCTGGATGCCCGATGCGATCGAGCCGCAGCTCGATCAGGTCCGCCAGCGGCTGCTGGCGCAACGCGCGCGCGCACAGCGCGTCGAAGTCCGTGTCGATGTGCGAGACGACGATCGCCATGGCACGAGGATCCTAGCGCTTCGTCGAGCGCAGGAGACGCCGCAGCCGCCGCTCGGTTGCCGCGTCGATCGAGCCGCGCGCGCGCGCCAGCTCGAGCATGGTCTGGCCGAGCTCGCGGTAGGCGCCCGCTGCCCGCGGCACGCCGCGCAGCGCCCGCAGGTGTGCGCGCACGACGCCCTCGGCCCCGCGCGCGAGCGGCCCGGTCAACGCTTCGCGCGGGCCGTCGAGCCAGGTGCGCCTGGCGACGTGGGACACGAAGCTCTGGAGGGCCTTTCGCAGCCGGATCGGCTCGACCCGCAGGCTCGGAGCCATCGAGCGCTCGGCCAGGGCGAGGAGCGCCACCAGTCCCCCTCCGAGCATGGCCGCACCGGCATGGTAGGCCTGCGCGGCCCCTGGCCGGGCCGAGAGCGGCAGGCGCTCGCCGTTCGTCCAGCGCGCCACCGTGGCGGCGGCGCGCAGGGCGCGCGCGTCACCCTCCACCGCGAGCGGGCTGCAATAGAGGTCCGCGCCCGAGAACTCGCGCCGGAACGGCGCCAGCGGGTGCAGCCGCCCGAGGGCGTAGCCCGCGCGGCGCAGCGACGCGAGTCGCGCGAGCGCGAAGGAACCGCTGGTGATCAGCACCGCCGGCCGCACGCGTCCTGGTGGTGGACGCCGCACGAGAGCACGGGCCACCGCGGGCAAGGCATCCTCGGACACGCACACGAGCACGACCGCCTGACCCACGACCGCCGACTCGATCTCCGAGGCCAAGCGGAGCCGGCCGCGTTCCGTGCGCGTGCGCTCCTCCACGAAGGCAGCGGCCGACGTACGCGAGCGCGACCACAGCGTCAGCGGGCCGCGGAACGGACAGTTGGACCTGTCGAGGAGGTGGTCCGCGAAGGCCCGCCCGACCGCACCCAGGCCCAGGATCGCGACGCCCGCTCGCGAAACGTCGGCGCCCACACCGCTAGTCTACGTGATGGGGCTGCGCCTGGCCGTTCTCGTAGGACTCGTAGTCGAGGTCCTCGAACGAGTGCGCCACGTAGCCCTCCTGCTTGGAGCGCTCGAGCTCCTGGTGGAAGGCCTCCAGCACGCGCTGCTCGACGAAGGCGCGCGCCTTCTGGTGGATCGGGTGGCTGATGTCGGCATACAGGCGCATGCGTCCACGCTCGTCCTGCATGCCGCGCTCGGCGCGCTGGCGCTTGCCGCAATCGTTGCAGAAGCGCGCGCGCAGGTGGTTCTTGCCGCCGCAGGCCGTGCAGCGGTCGCACAGCTTGCGGCTCGGCATCGCGATGAACAGGCCGTGCCCGCCCTCGATGATCTTCAGGTCCCGGATCACGACGAAGTCGTCGATCGTGATGCTGGCGAAACCGCGCAGCTTGTCGGGCTGGTTCTCGAGCAGTTTGACGCGGACCTCGGTGATATTCATGCGGGCCGTAACGACGGTCACTGCCAGGGGTTGCGTCAGGAAACGCGGGCCCGAACGCGAAAGCAAGTCGGGAGCGCCCGCGGTCAATGCAATTTGCTTTCGAGGCGCTCGATCCCCGCGCTCCGCGCCGGTCCGACCCAGCGTGCACGGAGCCCGTAACGACGGGCTTCGCACGCACGCTCGAGGGCCGTGAGCGCGGCCTCGGCCGCGCGCGCGTCGGCGAAGAATCCGAAGCAGGAAGATCCGCTGCCCGCCAGCCGGAAGGTGTCCGGGGCGACCTCGGCGAGCATGGCGCGGAAAGCCGCCAGGTCGGGGTGCGAGCGCTCGGCGGCCGACTCCAGCCCGTTCGTGAGCCGCGCGCGCGCCTGTTGCAGGCTGGCTCCGCGCAGCGCGTGCGGATCGAAGCGGGGCTCGGGGCGCGCGCCCGGCTCGCATGCGGCGTACACGGCGGCGGTCGAGCAACCGAAGTGGGGCGTGGCGAGCGCCAGCGTCCAGGGCAGCTCCAGCGCGGGCAGCACCTCCACGCGCTCGCCCCGGCCCGTGCAACGCGCCAGGCCCGTGCGACGAGCCGCCAGGAAGAAGGGGCAGTCGCTGCCGAGCTCGGCCAGCAGCGCCAGCACCGCGGGCTCGTCGGGATCGAGCCCCCACAGCTCGCAACCGGCGAAGGCCGCCGCGGCCGCATCCGCGCTGCCGCCCCCCAGGCCGGCTGCGGCCGGCACGTGCTTGTCGAGCACGAGCTGCGCGCCGCCGGGCTGCCGCCCGCGTGCGCGCGCCAGGGCGTGCACCGCCACGAGCGCGCGCAGCGCAAGATTCGAGCCGTCGGTGGGCACGCCGGCCGCCGCCGGACCGCCGACGACCAGCGTCGGCGCGGCGCCCGCGCGCTCCTCCAACGTGAGCACGTCGCCGAGTTCGAGCGCCATCACGACCGTGTCGAGCTCGTGGAACCCGTCGGCGCGCCGTGCGAGCACGGCCAGCGACAGGTTGACCTTGGCCGGCGCCCGCACGCGCACGCGCCGCGCGCTCAAGCCGCTCCCTCGTCCGGCGCGGCCAGGTCCAGGTTGTCGATCAGGCGCACGCTCCCGACGCGCGCCGCGATCAGGGCGCGCGCCCGCACCAGCGGCGCGCGCGCGGGCTCGGAGAAACACAGCGGATCACGCACCACCGCGTAGTCGAGCGCGAGCGGCGCGCGCGCGAGCTCGGCCGCCATGCGCGCTTCGAGCCGCGCGGGCACACGCTCGCCCGCCCGCCACTCGGCGCGCGCCGCGAACAGCGCGCGAGAGAGCGCCCTGGCCTGGGCGCGTTCGGCCGCCCCGAGCAGCAGGTTGCGCGACGAACGCGCCAGCCCGTCCGGATCGCGCGAGGTCGGACACACCACGATCTCGGGGTAGCCCAGCGCGCCCGCCAGGTGTTGCACCACCAGGCACTGCTGGAAGTCCTTCTCGCCGAAGTAGGCGCGCGTGGGCCGCACGCACTCGAACAGGCGCGCGCAGATCGTGGCCACGCCCGCGAAGTGCCCGGGCCGGTATTCGCCCTCCAGCCCGAGCGCCGCCGGCCCGGGGTCGCGGCGCGGGATGGGCGCGCCGGGCGCGACCTCCGGGAAGAACTGCGCCAGCGTCCCGGTGAAGAGCATCGAGCAGCCCACGCTGGCCAGCAGGCGCGCGTCGGCCTCCAGGTCGCGCGGGTAGCGCGCGCAATCGCGCGGATCGTCGAACTGCAGCGGGT
>CAZWAY010000063.1:19933-32552 GCA_964631945.1 uncultured Planctomycetaceae bacterium | reverse complement strand
GTCATGGGGCGGAAGTCTCTCACAGCGCCTGGACCGGTTTCAGGGGGTCAGGTCAATCCAGCGGCCGTCGGAGCGACCGGAGTGCCGACGGACTCCTTGACGGCGGTGCTCGTCGGACTGGAGCCGTCCGAGACCCTTCGTGCGCCCTCCAATCCGATGCCCATGCTCTTCATCGCCGAGTCGAACGCCGAAGCCGTTGGACCCATCCACCTGCGCGGGACACCGGCCGGCTATGCGGCGTTGGACATGGAGGTGTGGATCCCGCGCGTGACCGGCTCCATCCAGGACGTATGGATCGAAGCCAAGCCTCGAGCCCCTGGTTGGGGGAGCTTGCGCGTCGAGCGCAGGATGCCTACGACTCTCACCCCTGGAGTCGGCCGCCAAGGGCGGATCGGCAAGGTGTGGCTCGTCGGTTCCGAGGGAACCTTCGAGTACGGGTTCCTCGATTGGTCCGGCGAGCCGCTCGACATCGGCCCAGTTCCGTTCGGGACCTACTCCATCGCCCTGAGTACGGAGTCGGGTTACGTGCACTATCCGTCGCGCGAACCATTCGTCGACATCGGTCCAGGAGCAGAGCACGCGACGGTCACCTTCGATCTGCGTTCGGCATGCGAGGTCGAGATCCACGTCACGGACCGGAGCGGGACCGTGATGGATGGCGAGTGCTCGATCGAGGTCTCCCAGGAGCTGGAAGGGGAGATGTTCAGCAGCTTTGCCACCTTCGATCGCCGACCCTATGTCGTCCAGGGTTTGGTGCCCGGCCGCTACGCTTTCGCTGTCTACCGACCCTTCTACGATCCGGTGCCCGTCTGGCTGGATATCGCCCCCGGCGGCGAGAGACCGTCCGCAGTCTTCGCCGAACGCTAGCGGTTGCGCGGGGGGAAGGGCGGCCCGAGCAGGGCCTCGATGCGCGTTTCGAACTCGCGGCGCAGCTTCTGGTGCTCTTCGCCCGTGGCCGGGCCGGCGAAGCCGGAGTGGATCGCGCGCGGCAGGCCGTCGGCGCCGACGAAGATCGTGGTCGGGAAGGCGCGCACGTGGTCGACCAGGCCGAGCGCCTTCGTGGCCTCGTCCTTGTCGGCCGTGCCGCACAGGAAGAACGGGATCGAGAGTCCGTGGCGCTCGGCGAAGATGCGGACCTGCTTGGCGTCGCGCGCGAACTCGCCGGTGAGCTCGAAGGCGAGCCCGAGGATTCGTAGGCCGCGCGCGCGGTAATTGGCGTCGAGCTCGGCCAGGAGCTTCGCCTCGTCGTTGCAGTTCGGGCACCAGCTCCCGAAGACGACCAGCAGGGTCGCCTTGCCCGCGAACTCGGACAGCGCGCGGGGTTTTCCGTCGAGATCAGGGAAGCGCAGGTCGGCGAGCTTGGTGGTGCCGTTCCAGCGGGTCTGCGCGAAGGAATCGGGGAGCTCGGCCGACTCGTCGCGCTTCGCGGTCCACGTCTCGTGGTGCCAGTTGCCGGACCAGAAGTCGCCCTTCAGCGTGCCGTCGGGCTGTGGCTTGGCCTCGAACAGGAAGGCGTGCGCGCCGTCGAAACAGGAGAGCGACATGAACGACTCCTTCGCAAGGTTGCGCAAGGAGACCCAGCCAGCGAGGTAGCGATAGTCGCCGGTGCTCGTGAGAAAGGTCCCGCGGAGCTTTCCGCCGCTGCCCTCGAAGATCGCCACCGAGTCGTCGGCCTCGGTTTCGAAGTTCACGCGCCAGCGTCCGACGAACGGCGCGACCATGTCTGCGCCGCTTGGCACGTCACAGCCCCTTCGAACGGCTTCGAAGGGGAGTTCCACGACCGTGTCCGCGCTGCGACGCTTCTCCCAAGCCCCAACGAAGCGGTCGCCTCCGAGCTTCGCACGGATGCGCGAGTCATAGTGCGGCATGTCGAGCAACAGATTGCCGCCGATGAGCTCGACGCGTGGAACCTCGATTCGCTCTTCGCCGTTCACGAGGAAGGCATGCAGTACCCGGTTCCCATCGCGCTCGAAGGAGATCTCGAAGTGGATCGGTCCACCCGGTGTCGTCAGCGATGCCTGCCAGGTGCCCTGGCCGATGTCCTGGTATGCCAGGAGGACGAGAGCTGCGATCATGTCGGCAGAGTACGCTTCCGCTCCTGGTTCGCCATGTCCTCCATCGCTCGCCACGTCCTCGTCACCGGCCGCGTGCAGGGCGTCGGCTTCCGCTGGCACGCCCGCGAGAAGGCCGGCGAGCTCGGGCTCGGAGGCTGGGTCGCGAACCTGCCCGACGGCCGGGTCGAGGCCTGGCTCGAGGGCGAGGTGGCGGCCGTGGAGGCGATGCTCCTCTGGCTGCGCCGCGGACCGACCGCCGCGCGCGTCGTGAACGTGGAGGTCGTCGAGCACGCGCCGCGTGGGCTCACGCACTTCGGCGTGCGGCGCTAGGCGCGCACGCCGCGTTCCTCAGTCCCAGGACACCGTCTTGAAGCGCGGCGGTTCCTTGCCGCCGGGCGGCAGCTTCGCGTGCGTGCCGTCGCACCAGGGCGGCGTCGCGGTGCGCTTGCAGGCGCACCAGGCGACCTTCTTGTCCTCCGCCAGGCGCACGCGCAGCGGCAGGTGGTTCGAGGTCTTGTGCGAGCCGTCGCAGTAGGGCTGGTTCCGCGAGCGCCCGCAGGCGCACCACCAGTACTCGCCGGCCTCGGTCACGCCGACGATGGGCATCCGCTGCGGGATCGGACGGTCGTCTTGTTCCATGGGGCGGGATCTCCTTGGGCGAGGAGTCTAGTGCCGCGCGCGGCCAAGAAAAGGGCGCGGGCGGAGCCCGGGTCGCCCGGGTCAGGCCGCGTTCGGCAGACGGCGGAACACGAAGCGCTGGTAGAAGAGCGAGACCGCGATCAGCGACAAGGCGAGCCCCGCCAGCGAGGCCACGCGCCACAGGCCGTCCAGGTGCGCGAGGTCGCGCAGGAAGACCTTGGCGATCGCGAGCACGAACACGGCCAGGCTGGCCCAGCGCAGCGGCGTGACGCGCCGCGCGGTGCCGAGCACCAGCAGCACGCCCGCGTACGCGCCCCACGCGAGCGAGGTCGTCAGGTCGCGCGCGTGGCCCCTGGCCGCGAAGAGGCGCAGGCGCGGCGTGTCGGCGAAGGCGTTCTCGATCAGCCAGTTGAGCCACAGGAACAGCAGCACGAGCACGCACGCGCCCAGGACTCCCTTGCGCCGCGCCAGCCAGCCGCGCTCGCCCGTCGGCGGCAGGAGCCACACGACGACCCCGAGCGCCGCCGCCGGCACCAGGTGCGCGTAGCTGATCCAGTTGAGGAGGCGCGGCTCGGAACGCTCGAAGGGCTGGGGTTCCTGGGCCAACCAGAGCAGCGCCAGCGCGGCGAGCAGCGCGCTCGCCGCTGCCGCCCAGGCCGCGCCCGCGAGCTGCAGCCGGTGCGCGATCCAGGCCAGCGCGGCGGCGAAGAGCGCGCAGCCGACCGCGAACTCGGCGTGGTCGAGCTGGTCGGCCAGCGCCGAGGTCCACATCAGCGCCGCGGCCGCCGCCATCCAGCCGAGCGCGTGCCGCGGCGCGCCGCGCGCGCGCAGGATCCACGCGGCCAGCGCGGGCGGCAGGCCGACGAGCAGCGGCGCTCCGGCATCGAAGGCCGTGCCGTAGGCCGCAACGTACACCCACTTGAGCAGGGTCAGGCTCAGCGGAGCCAGTGCGAACAGGAAGCCCCACGCCCAGCGCAGGCCGCGCAGCTCCGGAAGGAACGCCGCGAGCATGACGACAGCGGCGGGTCCGGCCAGCGCGAAGGGGAAGGCGCTGCGGAGCAGACCCTCGTGGTCGAGGCTGGAGACCCCGAGCAGGACGACGGGCCGGGCGCAAACGACGAGCGTGGCCCACACACAACCCGCGACCCACGGGCTGGAGGCGAGCCGCGCCGCGGCCACCAGCATCATCGCTCCGATGGGGGCGGCGAGCCCCGCGAGCAACCACGGGTAGCTCTCCTCGTACAGCTGGTCGTACCCGTAGACCCCGACCTGAGCCCAGGTGAGGAAGAGGAGCGCGCTGGCCTGGCGCGCGGAGCGCGCGAGCGCCGGCGCACGGCGCGGGACGAGGAAGAGCAGCGCCGCCCCGAGCAGGACCGGCACGATCCAGAAGACCCGAGGATCGGGCAGGGTGCTCTCCGGCTCGGGGAATACGCGGTACCCGCGGTGAACGAGCCCGAGCCCGACGCCGAGCGTCAGGCCCGCGCCCCAGACCGCCGGCGCGCTCCCGAGCAGGGCCGCCTGCCTCAGGAGCAGGGCGCCGGTCGCGAGCAGCGCGGTGAGGCTCGCGGGGAATGGCTCCAGCCGCTGCGAGGCGAGCGCCAGGAGCAGCAGCACCGCCCAGGCGCCGCTCGCCGCGGCGGCGCTCCACTGCCACATCCGCTGCGCACCGTCGCGCGCATGCTCCCATTCCGCCAGCAGGTGCGAGACGAGCGCCAGGCCCAGGCCCACCAGGGTGAGCTCCCAGGCGACCTCGTCCGCGTGCCGCCGCGGCAGCGCCTGCACCCACAGCATCAGCACGGCGATGCTGGCGAGCGCCGCGCAGTTGGCGAGCCAGGGCGCCTCGTGCTGGCGCGCCACCAGCGCGGCCGCGACCACCAGCAGCGCGAGCAAGAGCGCCGTGGGCCAGACGTGGGCGCCGAAGGGGAGCCCGCCCGCGTAGTGCAGCGCGAAGACGAGCGGCAGCAGGACCCCCAGGGCTTGCGAGGCGAGCCAGCGCCCGCGCTGGGCCACGCGCACCCCGGCCAGCGCGAACAAGAGCGCGAACATCGCCCCGATCGGGAGCCCGAGCGCCGCGCGCTCGCCGCCCCGGAAGATCGACATGGCCTCGTACGCGAAGGTCGCGCCCAGGGCCATCAGCGCCAGCGACGGCCAGGCGCGCCGGCGCGCCACGAACAGGAGCCCGAGGTCGAGCAGCAGGAGGTAGGCGAAGAGCGGCAGGGTCCGGGCCGTGCCCTCGGCCAGCAAGAGCGGCGTCAGGAAGCCGCCGGCGAGCGCCAGCAAGGCCGTGAAGAGCGAGCCGCTCCACAGCGCGAGCGCGCAGGCGAGGGCCGTGATCGCGGCCATGGCCGGGAACGACACCACGCGTGAGATCAGCGCGTAGCGCTCGTCCGCGGCCCACACGCTGGCGTAGAGCGCGACCACGCCCGCGCCCTCGAGCGCGCTCGGGGCCCAGCCGAAGCCGCGCTGGCGCAGGCGCGCCGCACCCAGGATCGCGGCCGCGCCGGCCACGAGCCCGGCGATGACGCGCGCCTCGGGCGAGATCCAGCCCTGCGTGAAGGCGTGCTTGAAGAAGAAGATCGCGGCCAGCGCCAGGAAGATCCCGCCCACCACGGCCGCGCCGCGCACGCCGAGCCAGCGCTCCCAGTCGATCGGGACGCGCGGCGCGCGCGCCCGCGGGGGCGCGACGCGGACCGGCGTGGGCTGCTCAGGCTGTGCGGGTGCGGGAGCGCTTGCGGCCGGAGCGGGCGCCGGAGCCGGAACCGGCGACGGTTGCGGCGCGGCGGGTGGTTGCGCGGTACTCGCCGCGGTGCTCGCCGCGGTACTCGGCGCCGCGCTCCCTGCGCGCGCCTCCTGATCCGCGCGCACGCGACTGCGGAGGTGCCGCACTTCTCCGCGCAGGTCCTCGAGCTCGCGCTGGAGGCGGCGGGTCCGGCGCCACGTGAGCACGAGCACGACCGGCGCCGCCAGCGCCGCACAGGTGGCCGCGGCACCCACCAAGAACAGGAAGAACTCCCCCAAGTCGTGTCCTTCGGGTGTTCATGGTGCCCGAGGGACCGCGCCGGCGCGAGTTCGTGCTTGCGCGCTACCAGCCGAAGTGCTCGCTCGCGAGCCACTGCGCGGGCAGTGCCGACACGCCCTCGAGCAGCGCCTTGAGGGCCGCGGCGTCGTCGGCCGAGCGCCGCGCCTCCTCGGCGAACTCGGCCGGGAAGGCGCCCGGCAGGGCGGCCAGCTTGGCCAGCGCGGCCTCGACCGCGGCGGCGTCCTTGCCGACCTTGGACAGCACGGGCTTGAGCAGCGCCGGCGCGCGCTTCCAGGCGGCGATGTTCGCGCTCTTGAGCGCGGCGCTGGCGGCCTTCGACTTCTTGACCGGCTTGCCGAGCTCCTGGGCCCAGTCGGCCAGCACCTCGAGCGCCGGCTCGCGCCCGTCCTCGGCCAGCTTGGCGGCGAGCTCGTCGAAGCCGCTCACCGCGGCCTCGATCGCGGCCAGGCAGGCGGCCGCCTCGGTCACCTCGGGCGAGACCCCGGGCTCGAAGTCGACCGAGGCCTTGAGCGCCGGCAAGGCCTGCCCGAAGTCGCCGCGCGCCAGGGCCGCGCGCGCCGCCGGCCAGCCCTTGCGCCAGGCCACGAACTCGGTCAGGCGGCGCTTCGCGATCAGCTCGCGCAGCGGCACGTCGAGCAGCGACTCCTGGCCCTCGTAGCGCTCGCCGCGCGCGAAGCCCGGATCGCCCTCCCAGGCGACCTTGCCGTCGATGTCGAGCAAGAGGAAGCGCGGCAGCTGGAAGCGCATCACGTCGTAGCGCTCGAAGGTGACGCCGAAGTTCTTCTCGGCCTGGGTGGGCGTGTCGAGCCCGACGGAATCCGGGAAGGCGTGCTCGCGCAGGTAGGCCTCGCTCTCGTCCTCGTTCCAGAAGGCCAGCAGGTTGACGATGCGCAGCCCGACGCCGGCGTGCTTGGCGAAGAGGTCGCGCAGGTAGGCGTCGACCCCGATCTGGTCGTTCTGCTCGACGCTCCACAGCACGAACAGCTGCGGCGAGCCCAGGCCCTCCTGCCAGTTGAGGCGCGGATTGTGGAACCAGCGCCGCGCGGTGGGGAAGGGCGGCGTGCGTCCGAGCCAGCTGCCGTTGATGGCCTGGCCACCGGCGCTCTTCTCCTCCAGCACGAGCTTGCGCTCGATCGCGCCCGAGGGGTCGCGCGGGTGGCGCGCCAGGAAGCGTACGTTGCGGAAGCGCGCCTCGCCGCGGCCCGTGATCAGGCCGAAGGTGCCGCGCAGGATGCCGAGGCTCGCGAACTCCTGCGTGGCCTGGTACTCGCCGTTGACCCACACGTCGACCTTGCGGCCGGTGACGTCGATGCGCAGCTTGTAGAAGACGCCCGAGCGCGACTGCTCGGGCGCGGACTTGTCGGGGTGCTGCACCGGGTTGCGGCGCCAGGTGTCGGCCGAACCCGAGCCGTAGAAGGTCACCAGGTTCACGAAGCCGTTCTTGTCGAGCGCGGGTGGGTACAGGATCAGCGCGTGGCAGTCGGTGGCCGCCTTGCGGCCGAAGACCAGCCCGGCGAAGTTGACCTTGCCGGCCTGGGCCTCGATCTCGGCCTCGAGCGAGAAGTCGCCCGAGGTGAGCTCGTCCAGCGTCAGGATCGAGTAGTCGTTGACGCCGCCCGAGTACGTGCCGAACTTCGAGTTCAGCATCTCGCCCGCGGGCTTGAAGACCGTCTCGAGCCCGGTCGCGTTCCAGCCGTCGAGGCTCTCCTCGTCGTAGGCCAGGCGCCAGGTGGCGATCGAGCGCCCCTCGGCGCGCACGCCGCGCTCGTACAGCGCGAACAGTGCCGGCTCCTGCAGCTCGCTGCCGAGGTGGTAGGCCACGTCCATGGCCTGCAGGTTGAGGCCCTCGTCCAGGTAGCGCGCGATGATCGCGGTCACGTCCTTGATCAGGGCCGAGCGCACGTCCTCCAGGCGCTGGTAGGAGGGATCGATCCTGCGCAGCTGCTTCTCGATCGCATCCACGCGCGCCGGGTCGACCGGATCGGCGTTCTCGAGGACGGACAGGGCCGTGGCCAGGAGCTTGGTGGCGCGGTCGTCCTGCTTGCGCGTCGACAGGAAGGCCGCGAAGGGCTCGAGCACGGCGGGATCGGCGGGCGCGGCCTGGAAGGCGCGCTCGTAGAACTCGGCCGCGTCCTCCTGGGCGCCGCGCTTCAGCGCCAGCGCGGCCCATTCGAGGTAGGGCGGCGTCTCCTTGTTGCTGCCGGTCTGCCGGTCGCGCAGGTCCAGCAAGTACTGCTTCCAGACGTCGTTCAGCTCGTCGACCGTCTTCGGCAGTCGCAGCGTGCTCGTCTTGCCCTCCGTGACCGGCTCGGGACGCGCGAGCACGAGCTCCTCGAAGGTCCTGATGGCCGTGTCGCCCATCTTGCCGCCCGAGGCCTGCACGAAGTCCCAGAAGACCTTGCGGTACACGAAGCGGCCGTCGGCGGGGTCCTGGTAGTTGTAGCAGAAGTACACCACGCCCCAGGTCGGCGCGTACCAGGGCGGGGCCCACTCGTACTTGTTCTCGAGCACGATGCGGAAGGTCGGCGCGGTCTCGGGCGTCTTGGTCGCGTCGCTCGGATCGATCCCATCGCTGGCGTCCGTCATCCAGCCGCGCTCGATGCGCTCGACCAGCGGGAAGAGCCGTCCGTTCGCGGGCAGGTTCATGACCACCGTGCCGTTGGCGAGGATGCGCGTGCCCTCGAAGAACGAGGCCAGGCCCTCGTTCAGCCAGCCCTCGGCCTGGGTCGCGAGCGAGACGAACTGGTGCGCGGCCTCGTGGAAGAGCGTCTGGGTCATCTCCTCGAAGCCGCCCGGGCCGATGTAGGTCTCGACCGCGCTGCCCGTGAAGTGGCCGCCGCTCCAGTCCTTCGGATCCTGGGTGTACTCCTCGCGCGTCTTGAAGATGTTCACGTCGATGCGCGAGGGACTGCGCTTGTCGCCCTCGGCGCCGTAGCGGAAGAACACCCGGTAGAAGGCGTTCATCTGCTCCATGGCCTCGGCCGTACGCACGAGCACCTCGTAGCCGGCGTCGGTCTGGGTGCGGTAGTTGGGCTTCTCGAGCACGGCGCGGTCCTTCCACTCGCGGTGCTTCTCGTCGTGCGCGCGGATCCAGTCCTCCGAGACGCCCTCCAGCAGGTCCTTCGGGCGCGCGTCCTCGGCCAGCGACGGATCGGGCGAGGCCGCGATGCGCTCGATCGTGGCCTGCAGATCGGCGCGGTCGGGATCGAGCGCCAGCGCCTGCTTGTAGGCGCGGATGGCGGAGTGCGGGCGCTTGCCCTTCTCGTAGACCTCGCCCAGCTTGGTCAGGCGCTCGACGAAGTTCGTGCGCAGGGCCGCGAGCTTGTCGGCCACCGGATCGAGCGGCAGGAGGCGCGCGCGCAGCGCGTCGAGCACCGCCTTCTCCTTGCCCTGGGCGCGTGCGAGCGCGAGCTGGCGGTGCAGCGCGTAGACGCGCTCGTCCTTGTCGCCGGCCTTCTCGGCCCAGCGCTCGGTCAGCTCCCAGACCGCCAGCGCGTTCGGATCGCGCTCGAGCGCGCGCTCCACGGCCGAGTGCGCGCGCGCCAGGTCGCCCGCCGCCAGGGCCTTGTCGGCCTCCGCGATGGCGCGCGCGAAGCCTCCGCCCTCGGGCCGGACGGAGGGCGGCGTGAGCAGGAAGAGCAGGGCGAATGCGAGGGTCGTCTTCATGGCCGCCGCGCAGTCTAGCAGCTAGCCCGGCCCGCCTCGGCCGGGCCATGGGGACGCGCGGGCGACTCGGGCGCCTCAGGCCGCGCGTTGCGCGAGCGCCGCGCGCGCTTCGGCGCGTTCCGCGCGGCGGCGGCGGAATCTCCGCACCGCGCGCAGGGCCGACAGCACCACGACCAGCGCGAACACGCACAGGATCGCGCTCCGCAACACCACGCCGGGCACCTGAACCAGCGGCGCGGGCGCGTTCAGGAGCACGTGCAGCCCGACCACCGTGAACAGGTTGCGCGTGACGACGAAGGCCAGCCCGAGCGCCAGGCCGGCCGAGAAGAACTCCCACTGCTCGCCCGCGAGCTCCATCAGGCCCGAGCCCTTGACCAGCGCGCGCGTGGGCAGGTGCGCCAGACCGAACAGCAGGGACGAGCCGGCCACGCCGATCAGGAGCACGCCCGCCAGCGCCAGCAGCGAGCCCGGACGCACGAAGCGCGCGCGCAGCGCCGGCAGGAAGAAGCCGCGGAAGGCGGTGTCCTCGACCAGCGCGTGCCCCAGGGCCTGGGTCAGGACGCCGCCCAGCACGCCCGCGATGCCGAGCCGAGCCCAGCTCGAGTGCAGCTCCAGCGGCTGGCCGTGGCGCAGGACCCAGGCCACCAGCCCGAGTTGCAGCACGACCCACGCGCCGAGCGAAGTCACGAGGCCGGGCAGGAGCTTGCGGGCGCTCCAGCCGACCTCGGCCGGGCGCCGGCGTCCGACGACCAGCACCACGAACAGGAAGGCGGCCAGCACGAGCTGCGAGCGCACCAGCACGGGCTCGACCCAGCCGCCGCTGGCCGTCTCGAGCGCGCGCAGCGCCGCGCGCGGGGCCGGCAGCTCGAGCAGCGTGTTGTTGACGAGGTGCGCCGTCGAGTAGGCCGCGAACGCCGCCGCGAGCAGCTTCAGACTGGCCGGCTTCGGGCGAGCGTCGTTCTCCACGCGGGGACCTCGATCGGCTGCCCGGGCGCCGAACTTGCGCACTCCGGGGCGCGTTCCGGCCCGATTGGCGCTTCGGTGCTGGGGCCGGCCGGGGGTCGCGCGCTACGGTGCGCGCAATGAAGCCCAACCGCCCCGAGGGCGAGCAGGGCGCGCGCAACCCGGCGCGCTCGCCCGCTCCGAAGCCCCCGCCCCCCGCCCCGCGCTCGCGCGACACGGGTGGAAACCGTTCCGGCGCGAACCGCGCCCCCGCGCAGCGGGGCAGCACGAACCGCGGCGCCACGGAGCGGGATGCCCCGAACCGCGCTGCTCCGAACCGTGCCGCTCCGAACCAGGCCAAGACCATCCCGGCCGGCGCCGGTCGGCGACCCGCGCCGACGCGCGAGCTCGAGGATGCCATCCTGGAGCTGCTCGGCAGCCCGACGGCCCTGCCCCTGCGCGCGGGCGAGCTGCTGCAGCGCCTGCGCCTCGCGCCGCGGCGCGCGGACGAGCTCGAGCGCGTGCTGGCGGACCTCGAGCGCGCCGGCCGCGTGGCACGCCTCAAGGGCGACCGCTACCTGACGCCGCGCGCGGCCGACCTCGTGCCGGGGCGCCTGCGCATGAATCGCGCGGGCAAGGGCTTCCTGTTGCCCGACGATGCCACGCTGGCCGAGATCGTGGTGCCCGAGAGCGCCACCGGCACGGCCTTCCACGAGGACCGCGTGCTCGTTCGTCGCGACGTGCCGTCCGCGGGCCTGCGCCAGGCGGGCACGCCGCCCAACACCGGGCGCGTCATCCGCGTGCTCGAGCGCCGGCGCACGCAGTTCGTCGGCACGCTCGAGCGCAGCAAGCGCTTCCTGCACGTGCGCCCCGACGACCCGCGCATGCCGCACGAGATCTACGTGCCGGAGCCCAAGGCGGGCGCGCGCACGGCGCGGGTCGGCGACAAGGTCGTGGTCGCCCTGCGCGAGTGGCAGGACACCAGCACCAACCCGGAGGGCGACATCGTCGAGGTGCTGGGCGCGCCCGAGGCCCAGGGCGTGGACATGCTCTCGGTCCTGCGCCAGTACGACCTCGCGCCGGGCTTCCCGCGCAAGGTCGTGCAGGAAGCGCGCGCGATCGGCGCCGAGGTGCGCCGCGCGGACCTGGCCGGGCGCGAGGACCGGCGCGGCGAGCGCATCGTCACCATCGACCCGGACGACGCCAAGGACTTCGACGACGCCATCGGCCTGGAGCGCGTCTCGGCCGAGCACTGGCGGCTCTCGGTGCACATCGCCGACGTGTCGCACTACGTGCGTCCGGGCACGGCCCTGGACGAGGAGGCGCGCCGGCGCGGCAACTCGACCTACCTGGTCGACCGCGTCGTGCCGATGCTGCCCGAGGAGCTCTCCAACGGGCTGTGCTCGCTCAAGCCCGGCGTCGACCGGCTCACGAAGTGCGCCGAGTTCCTGCTGGCCAATGACGGGCGCGTGCTGAAGACGCGCTTCTTCGCGGCCGTGATCCACTCCCAGCGCCGCTTCACCTACCGCGAGGCCTTCGAGGTCCTGCAGCGCCGGCCGAAGGGGCCGCTGGAGGAGCTGCTGCACGCGGCGCACGCGCTGGCCCAGCGCATCCGCGCGCGGCGCTTCAAGGCCGGCGCGCTGGAGCTCGACACGCCCGAGCTGAAGATCCGCCTGGACGAGCGCGGGGCGGTGGCGCGCATCGAGCGCATCGAGAACGACGCCTCGCACCAGCTGATCGAGGAGTTCATGCTGCTGGCCAACGAGGCCGTGGCCGCGCGCCTGCGCGAGCTGCGCCGCGCGGCCGTGTACCGCGTGCACGAGGAACCGGACCCGCGCCGCCTGCAGGAGTACCGCGAGGAGGTCCTGAGCCACCGCGTGCCGTGCGGCGACCTGCGCCAGCGCGCCGAGGTGCAGGCGCTGCTCGCGCACCTCGGGACGCTGGCCATCGGGCCGGCCCTCAAGATCGGCTTCCTGCGCGCGCTGATGCGCGCGCGTTACGCGCGCGAGCCGCTCGGCCACTACGGCCTGGCCAAGCGCGACTACACGCACTTCACCTCGCCCATCCGGCGCTACGCGGACCTGGTCGTGCACCAGGCCCTGTTCGAGAGCCTGTCCGCGCGCGAGGCCTGGTTCCACGAGACGGCCGAGCACGTCTCGGCCACCGAGCGCAACTCGGCCGACGCCGAGCGCGACAGCAAGGACCTGAAGCTGCACGCCTACCTGGAGGCCGAGCTGCGCGCGCCCGTGCCGCGCGCCTACCCCGCGCTGGTGACCGA
>CAZWAY010000063.1:0-19923 GCA_964631945.1 uncultured Planctomycetaceae bacterium | reverse complement strand
ACTTCGGCTTCTTCGTGGACGTGCCGGACCTGGGCCTGAGCGGGCTCGTGCCGCTGTCGGCGCTGGAGGACGACTTCTACGTGTTCGACCCAGAGCGCGGGCTGCTGCTCGGGCGGCGCACCAAGCGCGTGATCCGCCTCGGCGACCGGCTCGAGGTCCAGGCCCACCGCGTGAACCGCGCAAAGAAGCAGGTCGACTTCCGGCTGGCGGGGAGCGCCGCGGGCCGCGCGGCCGGGCGCGGCTCGGCTCACAGCACGCGCAAGACGTCCGGGCGCAGGAAGAGCGCGCGCGCCTCGAGGGCCGAGGGCGCCAGGCCGGACACGCGTCCCAGCACGCGCCGGTAGCCCTCGAGCTGCGGGCGGTAGAGCTCGAGCCGGGCCTCGAGCTCGCGCGGGCCGACGCGGTCGGTCTTGAAGTCCGTGACCACCGCGCGCGTCCAGGCCCCGGGCCGTCCGTGCAGCACGACGCGGTCGAAGGCTCCCGACCACAGCGCGCGCGTGCCGTCCGGCTCGTCCAGCACCAGCGCGAAGGGCCGCTCGCGCCACACCGTGCGCTCGGCGCGCGGCGCCGAGCCGAGCCGCAGCTCGGCCTGCGTCGAGCGGCGCGCCAGGAAGGCGTGCAGCTCGGCCAGCGTCGCGCGCAGGAGGTGCTCGTCGTGGGTCAGCTCGCGTCCGAGCGCCAGGAGCTCCTCGTCGTCGGCGTGGAAGTCCTCCAGCCACTCGATCGTGCTCAGCCAGCGGTGCACCAGCTCGCCCGTGACGCGCGCCTCCGAGCGCGGCGCACGCAGGAGCTCGGCCGCCGTGCGGGCGCCCCCGCCCTCGGCCGCGGACGGCGTGCGGTGGGACAGCGGGGGCGCCGCGGCCGCGCGCAAGGGCGCCGGGCGCGGCTCGGGCCGCGCGGCCGGCACGCCCTCGGGCGCGCGCGACTCGTACCACGCGCGCGCGTTGCGCTCGTGCTGCCAGAGCGGGCCGTCGCTGGCCGGCGCGAAGGCGCCGAAGGTCGCGCGCAGGACGCCCGCGAAGCTGCGCGGCAGCTCGCCCGACTTCCGCAGCGGCTGCACGATCATCTCGAGCCGATGGCGCGCGCGCGTCATGGCCACGTACAGGAGACACAGCGCCTCGCGCAGCTCGCGTTGCTCGCGCGCGCTCCACAGGGCCGCGAGCGTGGGCTCCATGGCGCACACCTCCTCGCTCGGCGCGCGCGAGACGGCCGTGATCAGCCCGGCCGGGTCGGGGCGCTCGGTCAGGAGCTCGCTGCGCTGCGGCAGGAACGGACCATCGAGCTCGGGCAGGATCAGCGCGTCGAACTCGAGGCCCTTGGCCCCGTGCACCGTCAGGACCTGGATGCGCGTGGCGGCCGGGTCCTCCACGCGCGTCAGGCGCACGTGGTCGACGAAGCGTCCCGCGCGCAGGCCGGCGCGCGCGTCGTGCGCGTGCGCGAGGTCGACCAGCTGGCGGAAGCGCCGCCGGTCCCAGGCGCCGTAGGACACGTCGACCTGCTCCAGGAACGAGGCCGTGAAGGCGCCGTAGCCCTCCAGCGCGAGGCGCGCGCGCACGCTCTCGGCCAGCGGCCCGCGCTCGCGCGCGAAGCCCGTCGCGCCCAGTCCCAGGCCGGCCGCGAGCGGCGAACTCGCGAGGTGGAAGGCGGCGGCCGAGTCGCCCGGGTGGTCGGAGAGGTGCAGCAGCGACAGGAAGTGCAGCACCGCGGCCGAATCGGTCAGGGGGTTCCCGCCCTCGCCGCTGGCGCGCAGGCCGAGGTCGCGCAGCAGGAAGATCGTGCGCGCGATGGGCTCGTTGCGGCGCAGCAGGATCCCGATCGTGGCCTCGGGCGCCTCGTCGTGCAGCGCCTGCGCGCGCGCGGCGGCGAGCTTCAGGACCTCCAGCTGTGCCTCGCCGCCCTCGGCCGGGGCCGGCGCCTCGAGCAGCACGGCCGCGCCGGGCCGCTCGGGATAGGCCGCCACGTGCCGCTCGTACTGCGCCGCGAAGCCCTGGGCCGCGGCCAGGTGCTCGGGACGCTCGAAGGCCGCGTTGCTGCCGAGCGCGGTGAAGACCCGGTCGACCGTGTCGAGCACGACCTGCGCCGAGCGGTAGCTCTCGACCAGCGTCTCGTGCTCGAGCACCGGGTAGCGCCGCTCCATGCCCGCCAGCAGGCGCGGCTCGGCCTCGCGGAAGCCGTAGATCGACTGCTTGAGGTCGCCCACGCAGAAGAAGCTGCGCGTGGCCGTGCCGTCCGCCAGGATCTCCTCGGCCAGCGGCGCGAGGATGCGCCACTGCACCGGCGCGGTGTCCTGGAACTCGTCGAGCAACAGGTGATCGAGGCGCCCGTCGAGGCGATACCAGATCTGCTCGTGCGCGCCGAGGCGGCTCCGGTCGCGCGGGTGCAGGGCCTTGGGCAGGTCCTCGAAGCGGTAGACGCGTTCCTCGCCCTTGAGCTCGTCGAAGCGGCGCTCGAAGTGCTCGAGCCAGGCGAAGGCCGCGCCGTTGAAGACCACGACCTCGCGCACGATCTCGTGCACGGCCTGCTCCAGCAGCAGCAGGATCGGCCCGCTCCACTCGGGCGTGATCGCTTCGCGGTCGAACTCCTGGCCGCGCTGCAGCACGCGCTTGGCGAGCCCGAGCTCCATCAGGCCCTTCCAGTCGCCGCCCTCGGCCGCCGCGAGGATGTCGGCGCGCGCCTTGACCCAGTGCGCGCGCGGCTTGCCCTGCTGCGTCAGCGGCGGGGACAGCGCGTGCAGGCGCACCAGGGCGGTGGCCAGCGCGCTCGCGCCGACCGCGGCCGGCGCGTGTACCCGCGTCCAGGCCTCGGCCCGGCTCTCGAGGTAGGCGTTGCGGCCGTGCTCGACCTCCGCCAGCAGGGTGCGCTCGACCGAGCGCGAGGCGTCGGCGCGCTGCAGCCCGCGCAGCAGCACCAGGAGCTCCGTGCGCTCGGTCGTGGCCAGCGTGCGCGCGACCGCTTCGCGCTGCAGCAGGCGCTCCTCGGCGTCGTCGGCGATGCTCCAGTCCTCGGGCAGCCCGAGCTCGGGCGCGAACAGCCGCGCCAGGTGCACGAAGAAGGCGTCCAGCGTGCGCACGCGCAGCTCGCCGATGCGGCGCGTCAGGCGCGCGAGCAGCGCCTCGATCTCGGACGCGCTGGGCGCGCGCCCGATCTGGCGCGCCAGCTTCGCCCGTTCCTCGGGCTCGAGCGCCGCCCGCGCCAGGCGCTCCAGCACGCGGTCCTGGATCTCGCCCGCGGCCTTGCGCGTGAAGGTCGTGGCCAGGATCGAGCGCGGCTCGACGCCCGCGAACAGGAGCTCGAGGAAGCGCCCGGAGAGCTGGTAGGTCTTGCCCGTCCCGGCCGAGGCGTGGATCAGGCGGTGCGGCGAGACGCTCATTCGCCCGGCTCCTCGGCCTCGCCGCCCAGCGTGCTCAGGCCCCAGATGGCCTTGAAGATCTCGTCGTAGGGCAGGCGGCCCGTGGCCGGGAACTCGCCCGCGCGCACGGCGCGCACGATGCGGCGCGCCTCCTCCAGCGCGTCCGCGAGCTCCGCCGGCGAGAAGTCGGCCAGGAAGAAGTCCGTGTCGTGCTCCTCCTTGGCGATCCAGGCGTAGCCGAGCTCTGGTTCACCCGCCAGGCCGAGCCCGCCGGCGAGCAGGTGGTAGAGCGGGAGCTGCAGGTCGATCCAGCTCTTCTCCTTGTCGCGCCGGCGGTGGGCCTCGCGCGGCGTGCGGCGCCGGTCGCCGGTCTTGTAGTCGAGGATCGCCCAGCGTCCGTCGGGATGGCGGTCGATGCGGTCGAGCTTGCCCGAGATCTGCACGGGGCGCCCGTCGACCTCGAGGAACACCGGCGCGGGCGGCTTCCATTCGATCGCGTGGATGCGCCAGCCCTCGGCCGCGCGCGCGGCCTGGCGCCGCGCGAAGGCCTGCAGGCGGTGCTCGAGCTGCGCGACCTGCAGCTCGACGGCCGGCAGCGGCGCCGGGCCGAAGGCGAGCGCGGCGCGCGCGCGCAGGCGCGCCACCAGGAACGCGCCGACCTCCTCGGCGTCCGGGCTGTCGTGCGGCCCGCGCGCGAGGTCCTCGAGCGTGGCGTGCGCCAGCGTGCCGAAGCGCCGCGGGTCGAGCTCCGCCACGCGGTCGTCCAGCGTCTCCAGGCCGAGGACGTGCTCGAGATAGAACTGGTAGGGCGAGGAGAGGTACGTCTTGAAGGCCGAGACGCGCAGGCGCTCCGGCGCGACCCAGCCCGCCAGCACGGGACAGGCGTGGCGCGGACCGAGGGCACCGTCGTCGCCCACGCGCGGCGCGTGCACGTGGCCTCCGCCCGTGAAGCGCGCCACGCGCGCGGGCACCTCGCGCGCCGGGCGGTGGAAGGCGAGGCGGCTGGGGACCAGCGGGTCGCCCTCGGCGCTGCGGCGCGCGCTGATGAACACGTGGCGCGCGCGCGTGCGCAGGATCACGCTGGCGGCGTGCACGTCGCGCGCCACGCGCGTGGCCTCGCTCGGCAGGCCGAGGGCCGTGCGGCGTGCATCCGGCAGGAAGGGCTGGGTCGTCGGCGTCTGCGGGATCTTGCCCTCGCCGAAGCCGGTCAGGATCAGCGCGGGCGCGTCGTCGAGCGCGAGGTCGAGCCAGCCGACCAGCTCGACCGCGTCGGGCACGCTCTCGGGCGGCGGCGGCGCCACGCGTTGCCCGCGCAGCGCGCGCAGCAGGAGCTGCAGGGCCTCGGCCGCGCCCAGCTCGGCGAGCTCGAGCCCGGCCGGGACCTCCTCCAGCTCGCCCAGCGCCGCGCCGACGCGCTGCAGGGCCTCGCCCAGCACGCGCTCGGGTTCGAGCTCGGCGTCCAGGGGCTGCGCATAGACGCGCGCGAGGAAGCCGCGCAGCGGACCGGCCCACTGCGCGGCCGCGCGCCGCGCATCGCCCGCCAGCGGCCCGAGGGCCTGCTCGAGGCGCTCGTGGAAGTCGCGCACGGCCGCGTCGAAGTCGCGCTCGCCGAGCCAGTCGCGCGCGTGGCGCGGCAGGTGCTCGTTGTGGTAGCGATCGAAGCGCGCCGGCAGGTCGGCGTCGCCGGCCAGGCTGGTGACGAGGTCCGGATCGCGGGCCAGGGCCGCCAGCTCGGCGAAGCCGCGGCGCGCGAGGTAGCGCGCCAGGCCGCGCAGGAGCCGCAGGGGGCGCGTGCGCTCGAGGGCCGTGCCGGCCGCGCTGCGGGCGCGCGCGCCGCAGTCCTCGAGCTGGCGTTCGAGGTAGGGCACGACGCTCTCGTCGGCGACGCCGAGCACGAGCTCGCGCGGCGTGAACTCGCCGTGCCATTCGTCGAGCACCGCGCGCACCGTCTCGGCCTGGTCGACCGGCTTCTCGGCCACGCGCCAGTCGGCGAGTTCGAGCGGCACGTCGCGCTCGCGCCAGAACTCGGTGCGCAGCCGGCCGAGCTCGTCGAAGCCGTCGGCCAGGTCCGCCGGCGCGGCCACCAGCACGCTGGCGCGCTCGGCCACCGCCTCCACCGCGCGCGCGAGCAGGTGGTTCATGTCGGCCACGCCCACCAGCACGACGCGGCGCGCGGGCTCGACGCGCCCGGCCGCCAGCGCCTGCGCGCGGCCCTCGTGCGGGTCGACGAGCTCGAGTTCGGCCAGCAGGGCGCGGTAGCGCGCCTGCGCGCGGCCCAGCGCCTCCCAGCGCAGCGCCTCGACCTCGAGCTCGGGATCCCAGCCGCTGCGCGCCAGCGCGGCGAAGTCACGGCCCTCGGGCGCGAGCTCGCCGTGCAGCGCGCGCACCGTCTCGGCCAGACGCAGGCGCTCCTCCACGCCGGCGGCGCCGTGACCGTGCTGCAGGCGCCCGCGCTCGGCGCTCGTCAGGCTCTCCAGCGCGCGCTCCCACACCAGCGTGCGCGTCAGACGGCCGGCAGCGGGCTGCGTCAGGCGCACCAGCTCGTCGATCAGCTCGCCCTGCGTCAGGACGCGCGGCGGGGTCCAGTCGAGCGGGGCGCGCTCGGCCAGGAGCTCGCGCAGGCGCCGCGCCGCGCGCGCGCCGGGCAGGGCCACGAGCACGTCGCCCAGCGCGCCGCCGAGCTCGGCCAGGATCCAGTCCGCGGCCGAGTGCAGCACCGGCCGCTCCCAGCCCAGGAACACGCGCCGCGGCGGGGTGCCACGCGCGGGCGCCTCGCCGAACGGCAACAGCGGCTCCGACGCCCGCGCCGAGCGCGCGGGCCTTCCTCCTCGTGCAGGCATCGCGTCCGGATTCTCGCGGCGCGCCGGCGCGCGTCAACGCCGGCGAGCTTTCCCCGCGCCGCGGGCCGCTGGCCCGGGCCGGGGCGGATTCCGTAGAGAGAAGGTGAAAGATGGGGACGTCTGGCGCATCCTCGCGCTCTGGCGCGCGCCATCCTGCCCCGGCCACAAGCCCGCCGGCCCCGCCCCCCTGCTTCCCACGGCCCGTCCCGGCCGCGCAGGCTCAACCCGCATGCACGTCCTCGAGCTCGAAAACGTCACCAAGCTCTACGGCGACTTCCGCGCCGTGCGCGAGGTCAGCTTCCAGATCCTGCCGGGCTCGATCACCGGATTCCTCGGTCCCAACGGGGCCGGCAAGACCACCACCCTGCGCATGATCCTCGGGATCCTGAAGCCCAGCTCGGGCCGGATCTCGATCTTCGGCGCGCCCTCGGCGCTCGAGGTGCGCAACCGGGTGGGGTACCTGCCGGAGGAGAAGGGCCTCTACAAGAAGATGAAGTGCTGGGCCATCGTGGCCTACTTCGCGACCCTGAAGGGCGTCGACCGGCGCACGGCCAAGACGCGCGCCTTCGAGCTGCTGGAGCGCTACGGGCTCAAGGACTTCGCCGAGAAGCGCACCGAGACGCTCTCGAAGGGCATGGGGCAGAAGGTCCAGGTGCTGGCCTCGATCGCGCACGATCCCGAGTTCGTGATCTTCGACGAGCCCTTCTCGGGCCTCGATCCGGTCAACCAGCAGGTGCTGGAGGAGGTCGTCAAGGACCTGGCGGCGCGCGGGCGCACGGTGCTGTTCTCGACCCACGTCATGCAGCACGCCGAGCGCCTGTGCCAGCGCGTGCTGGTGATCGCCAAGGGCCAGAAGCTCTTCGACGGCACGGTGGGCGAGGCCCTGCGCACGATCCCGCGGCGGCTGGTGATCGAGAGCCAGGACGACGTGGCGCCGCTCGGTCGCTTGCCCGGCGTGCTGGAGCTCACGGCGCCGAACGAGAACGGCGCCAAGCCCGGGACCTGGGTGCTGCGCCTGCGCGAGAGCGCCGATCCGCAGGAGGTGCTCGCGAGCTGCTTCGAGCACGGCATCCGCCTGCGGCGTTTCGACCACTCCGACCCGACCCTGCACGAGGTCTTCGTGAACCTCGTGGGTGACGAGGCGCGCGAGGCCTCCTTCCGCTAGCCCCCCAATGCGCTACGCCTTCCTCGTCGCCTGGCGCGAGTACGCCGAGAACGTCAAGACCAAGGGCTTCTGGATCGGGATCTTCATCTTCCCGCTGATGATCTGGATCAGCTTCACGGCCGGGAGCTGGATCGAGAAGACCAAGGCCGTGCGGCACTTCGTGCTGCTGGACCAGTCGAGCGAGCTCGAGCCGGCCATCGATGCCGCCCTGGAGCGTCTCTACCAGCGCGAGGTGCTGAAGGCCTTCGGTACCTGGGCCCAGAAGAACGCCAAGAAGAGCGCGCAATCGGTCACCGCGGCCGACCTCGAGCGCATGCCGGCCGACTCGGGCGCGGCGTTCGACAAGTGGTCCGGCGACAACCCCGAGCTCCTGGACGAGTTCCTGAAGAACGGCGGCCTCGAGGCGGCCATGGCGCAGATGAAGCCGACGCTGCGCGCGGACGCGCCCGAGTTCAGCGCGCCCGGCCGCTCGTTCAAGCGCGTGCCCCTGCCGAGCGGGATCGATCCCACGCTGCCGCCCGTCGAGCTGGCCGAACGGCTCAAGCCCTACCTGCGCGGCGATGCGGAGGTCGAGGTCGACGGAGACAGGGTCGGCCTGTTCGCGGCCGTGATCGTGCCGGCCGACATCCTCGCGCGCGTCGTGCGTCCGGGTGCGCCCCCTGGAATCGGAACCGAGAAGGCCGGCATCCAGTACTGGAGCTCGAACCTGGCGGACGAGGACCTGAAGGACGAGGTCGAGCGTTCGGTCAACGAGGAAGTGCGGCGCCTCGAGTACGTCGAGAAGGGCATGGACGCGGACTCGGTGCGCACGGTGCAGCGCACGCACCTGCCCTTCGCCGCGCTCGACCCCAAGAAGGAGATCGGCGAGGAGACCGTGAGCCTGGCCGACAAGATCCGCCAGTGGGCCCCGGTGGGCTTCGTGTATCTGCTGTGGATCGCGATCTTCACGATCGCGCAGATGCTGCTGAACAACACGATCGAGGAGAAGTCGAACCGTATCATCGAGGTGCTGTTGTCCTCGGTCACGCCCGGCGAGCTGATGATGGGCAAGCTGGGCGGCATCGCCGCGGTCGGCTTGACCATGATCGGGACCTGGATCCTGTCCCTGGTGGCGATCCTCGAGATCAAGGCCGGGCAGGAGGCCGAGCTCGCGCGCGAGCTCCTGAACGTGCTCAAGGGCTCGGGGCTGCTGACCTGGTTCGTGGTCTACTTCTTCCTCGGGTATCTGCTCTACGCGGGCGCGTTCCTGGCGATCGGCAGCCTGTGCAACACGCTCAAGGAGGCCCAGAACATGATGGGGCCGGCCATGGTGATCATGATCGTGCCGCTCATGACGATGGCCTTCATCCCGAAGGAGCCGAACGGGACGCTGGCCACGGTGCTGTCGTGGATCCCGATCTACACGCCGTACATCATGATGAACCGCGCCGCGGCCGACCCGCCGATGTTCGATCGCGTGGGCACGATGATCCTGCTGGTGGCGACGACCGCCACGGTGCTGTGGCTCTCGGGCCGCATCTTCCGCATCGGCATCCTGCGCACCGGCCAGCCGCCGAAGTTCATGGAGCTCGTGCGCTGGGTGAAGAACGCCTGAGGGGCGCTACTTCGTGGGGGTGGGGCGCTCGAGCGGGCCCCACTCGTCCATGCGGATGAGCTCGCGGCCGCCGGTCGGCTCGCGCGTGACGACCCGCCGTTCGCTGCCGGGCAACTCCGGCAGGGCCTCGAGGCTCGCGCCTCCGGAGCATGCCTGGTCGATCGGCTCGGAGCCGGCCGTGAACTCGTTGCGCCCGCCGGAGGCCGCGCGGCACTCGTTCCCGTGGACCTTCGTGCCCGGAGTGTCGCGCAGGCGCAGGATCAGTTCGTCGCGCTCGAAGGAGTTCCCCTGGATGCAGTTGTCGCGCGACTCCGGACCGTTGGCGGCGGCCCAGGGCAGCCGGGCCAGCGCCTCGTCCGCGTCCCACCACAGGTGGACGGCGCAGGCGTTCTCGCGGAAGCCGTTGTTCACGACGAGGTTGCGCTGCCCGTGTTCGATGTTCACCCCGCCGCGCTCGAGTCCGTAGCCGGCGTCGCCGTTGCGTTCGAACGCGTTGCCGCAGATGAGCGTGTCGCGCGAGTAGCCGCCCCACAGCCCGCAGATCGCGTTGCCGCGCAGGCGGTTCGAGAGGATGCGGTTCCCGAAGGAGAAGGTCAGCTCGAGGCCGTGGGCGGCGGCGTACGAGAAGTCGTTGGCCAGGATCGTGTTGTCGTTGCAGCCGCGGCGCAGGTAGTCGAAGTCGGCGACCGGCGGCGGCGCACCACCCAGGGCCTCCTGCCCGGCGAAGACGAACAGCCCGTCCCCGCAGTGCGTGGCCGAGTTCTCGGCGATCACGTTGCGCGAGCACTGCTCGAACAGGAGGATCCCGGCCGAGTCCTGGCCGCGGTTGTAGACGCCGTGGCTGTAGCCGCGGACGCAGAAGTCGCAGGCGTTGCGCGCGATCACGTTGTCGCTCGAGCGCCACAGCGCGATGCCCCAGCCGCTCAGGAACGAGAAGTCGTTGTCGTGGACCTGCGCGTGGTCCACGCGCTCGAGCACCAGCCCGTTCTGGCCCGCGCGCGCGCGGCAGCGGCGCACCGTGACGCCACTCGAGCGCTCCACGTGGATCCCGGCGCCGTAGCGCGTGAACCACTCGTGCGCGTCGTTCGCGTGCGGCTCGAGCCAGTCCTCGCTCGCCTCCTGCTCGGGCGTGGAGCGCAGGCGCTGGCGGAAGTTGCCCGACACGTCGCAGTCCTCGAGCACCAGACCGTCCGCGCCCACGGCATGGATGCCCACGCGGTAGCCGGCCACGCGTGCGCCGCGCAGGGTCACGTTCTTGCCCGTCACGCGGATGCCGACGCCGCCGAAGGTGTCGGGCGCGGCCCCCGGCGCGGCCCCGCGCAGCTCGCCCGTGAGCTCGACCGTGAGGCCGTCGCCCGCGATCCACAGCGCGCCGCCGTCGTCGGCCGGGCGCAGGCCGGGCGCGAGCTCGTGCCGCCCGGAGCGTTCGATGCGTGTCGTCTGCGCGTCCGCGGGGCCTTCCTGGGGCCACGCGGGGAGCAGGCCGCCAGGCGCGAGCAGAAGCGCTCCAGCCAGCCGCGCGCAGCTCCGAAAGGGGGCAGCGGCGGGAAACCGATTCCCGCTCCGTTCCACTGCACTCCGTCCTCGACTGCTCCGAGCCAAAGGCATCGTCGTGAAGAAGTTCTTCAACTGGGTCCTCGTCCTCGCCGGTTTCGTCGGCGCCTTCTACTGCGTCGGGCTGATCGTACCGCGCGCGCAGACCTCGGGCTCCAAGACCAACCTGGTGGCGACGCCGGCCCAGCTCTACGCCTGGATCGCGGACGTGTCGAGCTGGCCCCAGTGGCACCCGGACGTGCTCACCGTCCAGGAGCGTCCGGGCAAGAAGGACCACCCGGTCTGGCGCGTGACCGAGAAGAGCGGCACGAGCTTCGATCTGGAGGTCGCGGACTCGGTGGAGGACAAGAGCTGGGCGGCGACCTACGCGATCGACGGCACGCGCTACAGCCTGCGCATCGACCTCGCCTGGTACGGGCAGGGCGCGCGCGTGCACGTCAAGCGCACGGTCGACACGAGCGACACCTGGAAGCGCGCCAAGTCTTTCCTCTGGTCGCGCGACGAGACCGGGGCGGTCGGGCTCGTGAATGCGCTCGCCCGGCAGGTCGGCGAGTCGCCCGAGGTCAAGGAGGACTGAGGGACTCCCTCGGGGAGTCGTCGCGCCACGGGACGGCTCGCGGAGGAACCGCGGGGCGCGGAGGACGCCGAGTCTCGCGGAGAGGAAGGGGCAGGAAGGGAAGGAGCCGCGGGCACCGCTAGCGGCTTCGCGCGCGCGGGTTGCTTGCAACGCGCGGCCCGTGGCCCTCGTACAGGGACGCGCCGGCCTCCGGAGTGTCCCGGGCCCGCACGGATCGCTTAGACTTGCGGCCGCGGTTGCTTCGGCGGTCAGCGGCGCTAGTCAGGGGATCCGGCAGGAATCCTCGGCCGCGGGGATCGTCCGCAGCCCTCCTCCATGGCCAGCGAAGAAGGCGAGACCCCCCGGGAGGGGGCGCGCGGGAACGAGCCCCACCAGTCGTTCGTCCAGCGCCTGAAGCGCCATTTCGGTTCCGAGGTCGACCCGCGCATCGATCTGCAGGACGAGGACGAGGGCGCCTCGCGCCCGCCGCGCGAGCCGAGCTCGAAGACGCCCACCAGCGTCGAGGACTTCGTCAAGCGCCTGAGCCCCACGCCCGACGTGGGCGGGCGCTACGAGATCAAGCAGGACGTGGCCTCGGGCGGCATGGGCACGATCCTGCGCGTGTGGGACGGGGACCTGCGCCGCAACCTGGCCATGAAGGTCATGCACGGGCGCGGGGCCGGCTCCTCGTCCCCGGGCGGGGCCTCGGAAGCGAGCTCGGTCGACCCCGAGCGCCTGGGGCGCTTCCTGGAGGAGGCCCAGATCACGGGCCAGCTCGACCACCCGGGCGTGGTGCCGGTGCACGACCTCGGGATCGACTCCAAGGGACGCTGCTATTTCACGATGCGCTTCGTGCGCGGGCGCGAGCTCAAGGACGTGCTCGACCTGGCGCGCGAGGGCAAGGAGGGCTGGACGCGCACCAAGGTCCTGGGCGTGATCCTCAAGGTGTGCGAGGCGATGGCCTACGCGCACTCGAAGGGCGTGGTGCACCGCGACCTGAAGCCGGCCAACGTGATGGTCGGACGCTTCGGCGAGACCTACGTCATGGACTGGGGCCTGGCGCGCGTGCTCGGCCGGCGCGACTCCCACGACCTGCGCCTGAAGCCGCGGCCCGAGGATGCCTCGGCGCTCTCGCTGGTGCGCACCGTGCGGCGCGACGAGACCGACCAGAACCCCGAGTCGCCGCTGGTGACCATGGACGGCGACGTGATCGGCACGCCCTCCTACATGGCGCCCGAGCAGGCGCGCGGCAAGCTCGAGGAGGTCGGGCCGCGCTCGGACGTGTACTCGCTCGGCGCGATCCTCTACTACATGCACACCGGGCAGGCGCCCTACGTGAAGCCGGGCGAGCGCGTCTCGCCGCACACCGTGCTGGCGCGCGTGCTCGACGGCCCGCCCACGCCGGTCGAGAAGCTGGCCCCGCACGAGCCGGTCGAACTGGTCGCGATCTGCGCCAAGGCGATGAGGCGCGACCCCGAGCAGCGCTACGGGAGCATGCTGGAGGTCGCCGACGACATCCAGGCCTTCCTCGAGAACCGCGTGGTGCGGGCCTACGAGCGCGGCTCGCTGGCCGAGTTCAAGAAGTGGGTCGTGCGCAACAAGGGCATGGCCGCCGGCGTGGCCGGCATGGTCACGCTGACCCTGGCCGGATCCCTGCTCTTCGCCTGGCAGCAGAAGCTCGACTACCTGGAGCTGCGCGACAAGGAGGCCGAGACCACCGCGGCGCGCGACGAGGCCGTGCGCAACCTGGCGCGCGCGACCGAGAGCGAGCGGCTCTCGCGCGAGAACCTGGAGCTGGCCGAGCTGCGCCGCAACGAGGCCGACAAGCAGGCTGGCATCGCGCACGCGAACGAGGAGCGCGCCAAGCGCTCCGGCTACGCCGCCAACATCCTGGCCGCGGACTACTCGCTCAAGCTGAACGAGCTGGCCGAGGCGCGCGCGCGCCTGCGCGCGGCCGACGCCGGCATGCGCGGCTGGGAATGGCAGCACCTGTACCTGCAGGCCAACGCGCCGCTGCTGGAGCTCGGCAACTTCACCGGGGTCGAGGCGCTGGCCTTCCGGCCCGGCGAGGACCAGGCCCTGATCCTCACCGGACAGGGTCGCCTGATCGTCGAGGACCTGGAGACGAAGAAGGAGGTCGCGCCCGACACCATCACCGTGGCTCCCAAGGAGGTGATCAGCACGCTGCGGCACCTCTTCTCGAACCTGGCGATGGACGTGAACGCCGACGGTTCGCGCCTGGCGATCGTGGGCGAGAGCACGGGGGTCCACGTCTTCGACCTCGAGACCGGCGCCCGTCCGCCCGGCGTGCCCCTCGGCGGGCTGGCGGGGCACGACGGCCAGACGCGTGCCAGCGCCGTGTCCTACAGCCCGAACGGGCGCTACCTCGCCTCGGGCGACGACGAGGGCTGGATCCTGGTGCGCGACGCGCAGAACGGCACCGAGCTGCAGCGCATGCAGGCGCACATCGCGCAGGTCACGGGCCTGGCCTGGAGCCCGGACTCGGAACGGCTGGCCTCCAGCGCGCGCGACGGTTCGCTGCGCCTGTGGGAGCGCGCCAGCGGACGCGAGCTCGGGGGCCTGCGCGGGCACCGCGGCGCGGTTCGCGCCGTCGCCTGGGACGTGCTCGGCGAGCGGCTCTTCTCGTGCGGCGACGACGGCGCGATCCACGTCTGGGAGGCCGACGGGGGCCGCCTGGTGCGCAGCTTCCTGGGCCACCAGGGCGCGGTGCATGCGCTCGACTACGATCCCAACCGCAATCGCCTGGTGACGGGCTCGAGCGACCGCACGGTGCGCGTGTGGGACCTGGACACGGGCACCTCGCGCATCCTGCGCGGGCACGAGGCGGCCGTGCTCGAGGTGGCCTTCGACGGACGCGGCGAGCGCGTGCTCTCGGGCGACCAGGACGGGACCGTGTACCTGTGGGACGCCGAGGGCGACCTGGCCACGACCGAGCTGCGCCAGCACCGCGCGCGCATCAGCGCGCTGGCCTTCAGCCCGGACGGCAAGCGCCTGGTCTCGGCCGCCGAGGACAGCGAGCTGGTGCTGTGGGACGCGCTCACCTGCGAGCCCCTGCGGCGCCTGCGCGGTCACACCGGCATGGTCAACTCGGCCGTCTTCACGGCCGACGGTCACGGGATCCTGTCGGGCTCGCACGACAAGACCGCGGTGCTGTGGGATGCCGAGACCGGCGCGCGTCAGAAGACCTTCGGAGCCTTCGAGCGCTGGGTGGAGTCGGCCCTGATCACACCCGATGGCACGCGCGTGATCGTGGCCACGGGCGACAAGAAGGTGCGCATCCTGGATGCCACCACGACCCAGGTGCTGCACGAGCTCTCCGGCTACCAGTATCCGGCCGACAGCGCGGTGCTCGGCGCGAATGGCACGCTGCTCGTGACCGTGGGGCGCGACCTGCAGGCCTGGGACCTGTCCGGCGACCTGACGAAGCCGCTCTTCGCCAAGAAGGGCCGCAACTCGACGCTCGCGCTCAGCCCGGACGGCACGCGCATCGCCACCGGCACCACCAGCGGTCTGGTGCAGATGTGCGATGCGCGCACGGGCGAGTGGCCGATCGAGCAGCAGGACCAGTCCCGGCGCCTCACCGCGCTGGCCTTCAGCCCCGACGGCAAGCGCCTGGCCAGCGGCTCCGACGACGGCGCGATCCACCTGCGCGATGCGCGCACGGGCGAGACGATGCTGGTCTTGCACGAGCAAGCCGAGGGCGTGCTGGCGCTGTGCTTCAGTCCGGATGGCGCGCGCCTCGCGGCCGGCTACGAGGACGGCATGGTGCGCATCCACGAGACCGGCACCTCGCACGAGCGCCGCGCCCTGCGACGCGCGGCCCACGAGCTGCGCGAGCGCGCCCACGAGATGGTCGAGCAGCTCTTCGCCGAGCGCTTCCGCCTGGACGAGGTGCTGCGCGAGCTGCAGAACGACGCCAGCATGCCGCACGCGCTGCGCGAGACGGCCCTGCGCCTGGCGCTGCTGCGCGGCGACGATCCGCTGCCGCTCCTGCGGCTCAGCCTCGAGGAATGCCTGGACCCGGAGCAGCCCGGCGCGACCTATTCGCACGCCCTGGCGCGCGCGGATGCCGCGCAGAACATGCAGGGCAACGACGCCGGCCCGGACGAGCAGGGGCTGGTGGCGCTCAAGAACCTGGCCGTGGGCGTGGCCTGCTATCGCGCCGAGCTCTACAGCCGTGCGCTGGAGAGCCTGCGCTCGCCGCCCCCCGACGAGACCGCGCGCGCCGCGCGCAGTCCCTTCGGCCAGCGCGACCAGGCCCTGTGGCTGCTCTTCCTGTGCATGGCACAGTGCAAGGACGTCCAGCACCAGGGCGAGGCCCGCAAGAGCTGGATCCTGGCGCAGCAGCGCGTGTTGAACGACGTCGAGCTCTCGCAGCGCCCCGAGTTGCTCGGGCTCCTGGCCGAGGTCGAGACCCTGGTGCGCTCGAGCGCGCCGGCCGGCAGCTGAGCCGGCTGCGATGGGCCGGCCGCGTGCGCTCGTCCTCGCGCTGGTCGGCGCGGGCGTCGCGCTCGGGTTGCTGATGGCGCTGCTGGTGGCGCGCGCCAGCACCCGCGGCCCGCGCGAGCCGGTCCGCGAGTCCACACCCTCCGCGTCACCGGACGTTTCCGAAGGAGAGCTCGAGCCCGCCTTTCCGCCCACGAGCGAGGCCGACGCCGCCCAGCACGGCGAGCGCGTGGCGCTCGCGCCCGGGACGGCCGGCCCGCTCGGCTTCGACGAGCCCGGGGCCGACGAGGCGGTGCTGCAGGTGCGCGTGCTGGCGCTCGAGAGCGGACGGCCGTTCTCCGGCGTGCCGCTACGCATCGAGACGCCGGCGGGCGAGCTCCTGCCCGCGCGCCGCGCGCTCGGCCCCACGGGCGACGACCCGCTGCGCAGCGATCGCGCCGGGCGGCTCGACCTGGTCGTGCCGGCGCGGCAGGAGTTCGTCCTGTGCGCGAACCCGCAGATCCAGGGCTCCGGGCCGAGCGCGCGCATCCCGGTGCGCGAGCTGGAGCCCCACAGCCTGCGCACGGTCGTGCTCGAGCTCGTGCGCGCCCCGGACCTCTTCTGGCACGGCCGGGTGCTCGACGCCGCCACCGGGATGCCCGTCCGGGAGGCGCGCCTGCGCCCGCGCCGGGCGAGCGGAGCACCCGCGCTGTGCGAGGCCCGCAGCGGCGCCGACGGCCGCGTGCGCTTCGCGCTGGCCTCGGCGCTCGTGTCCACGCTGCGCGTCGAGGCGCCCGGCTTCGCGCCGCTCGTGCTCCAGCTCGGCCGCGGCCACGAGCGCGAGCAGGACGAGGTACTCGTGCGCTTGCAGCGCTCGGCCGCGCTCGAGGTCGAGCTGCACGACGCCGCGGGGCGCGCGCTCCCCGGCCTGGAGCTGGTCCTCAGCGGGCCGGCCCTGGGCGAGGCCGACGGCGCCTTCGTGCCCACCCAGCGCTCGCCCGAACGACGCGCCGAGAGCGACTCCGACGGGCGTGGGCTCTTCACGGACCTCGTCCCGGAGCTCGAGCTCGAGCTCGAAGTGCGACGGGATGCGCTGCGCCTCCACCACCAGCGGCTGCCGCCGCTCTTCGCGGGCGAGCGCCGGCTGCTGCGCGTCGAGTTCGCCGCGGCGGCCGAGGGACACTGAGCGAGCCCGGAGCTACCCGAGCGGCGTGCGCAGCGCCAGCGCCTCCTTGAGGTGGCGCTCGTCCACCTCGCTCCGACCCTCCAGGTCCGCCAGCGTGCGCGCCACGCGGCGCAGGCTCTGCACCGCGCGCGCCGAGAGCCCGTGGCTGGCCGAGGCGCGCTCGAGCAGCGCCAGCGAGCGCGGGGCGAGGGGCGAGTGGCGGTCGAGGGCGTCGGAGTCGAGCTCGGCATTGGCGGCCGCGCCCTGGCGCGCGCGCGCGCGGTCCCGCGCGACGTGTACCTCCTCGAGCAGACGTGCGCCGCGCTCCGCTCCCGCCGGCGCCAGGCCGAGCTCGCGCACGGCCGGCGCCGGCAGCTCGAGGCGCAGCTCGATGCGATCGAGCAGCGGGCCCGAGATGCGCTTGCGGTAGCGGAAGACCTCGCCCGGCGGGCAGCGGCAGGGGATGGCGGGATGGCCGCGGTAGCCGCACGGGCAGGGGTTCATCGCGCACACGAGCTGGAAGCGCGCCGGCAGCTCGAGGCGCCGTCCGGCGCGCGCGATCGTGATCGCGCCGCTCTCGAGCGGCTGGCGCAGCGCTTCCAGCGTCTCGCGCCGGAACTCGGGCAGCTCGTCCAGGAACAGCAGGCCCGCGTGCGCCAGCGTGATCTCGCCCGCCGCCGGCGGCGAGCCGCCGCCGACCAGACCCGCGTGACTGGCGGTGTGGTGCGGCGCGCGGAACGGGCGCTCGCGCGCGAGCTCACCCGGCCAGCGCCCGACGGCCGAGAGCACGCGCGTGATCTCGAGCCGCTCCTCGAAGCTGGGCGGCGGCAGGAGTCCGTGCAGCGCGCGCGCGAGCAGGCTCTTGCCCGTGCCGGGCGGCCCGAGGAAGAGCAGCGCGTGCCCGCCGGCCGCGGCCGCGGCCAGTGCGCGCTTGGCGGTGCCCTGACCCCGGATGGCGTCGAGCGCGGCCGCGGCCGCGCTGCGCGCGCGCTCGTCGACCTCGGGCTCGTTCTTCGGCTTCACCGGCAGGAGCCCTTGCCCGCTCGAGACCCAGCCGACCACCTCGGCCAGATCGCGCGCGCCGAAGGCGCTGACGCCCGGCCAGAAGGCCGCCTCGCGCGCGGTGGCCTCGGCCGCGACCACGCGCGTGACTCCGGCCGCGCAGGCCGCGCGCGCCGCCGCGAGCCCGCCCGGCACGCCGTGCAGTCGCCCGTCGATCCCGAGCTCGCCCAGGAACAGCGTGCGCGCCAGCATCGAGGGCGTGAGGTGGCCGGCCGCCGCCGCGGCCCCGAGCGCCAGCGGCAGGTCGAGCGCCTCGCCCGCCTTGCGCACGCCCGCCGGGTGCAGGTTCACGAACAGGCGCCCCTGCGGCAGGTGCAGGCGGTTCTCCTCCAGCGCCGCCAGGAGCCGCCCCTTCGACTCGCGGATGACCACGTCGGGCAGGCCGCTGATCGAGACCTCGAGACGCGTGCGCTCCATGGGCTCGAAGCGCGCCTCGACCGTGACCAGCTCGGCTTCGGTGCCGACGAGGCACATGCCCAGGACGCGTACGGTGCGCATGCCCGTCGACCGCCGGCAGCGCGGCCCGGTTTCGGGTCCGGGCGGGAATCGTGCGCCCGGCGAGCGGAGCGCGCTCGGTGTGGGCCGTTCCTGGCGCTACATTCTGCGCCCACCCCCCTCGCCCTGCCCTTGCCACTCCCGCGATGGACAACACCGCCTTCCGACTGAACAAGCCCGCGGCCGCCACCACCTTCTCGCTCCAGGAGGCCTTCGTGCACCTCAAGGACCTCGGCCAGGCCATGCGCCTCGAGGTCGGACCCGAGTTCTGGAGCACGCTCGAGACGCGTCCCGAGCTGCAGGTCGGGCGGCTGCTGGGCGCCTTCAAGCAGGAGAAGGACATGCCGCACTGGGAGATGCACCCGAGCGGCGACGAGCTGCTCGTGGCGCTCGCGGGCGAGTTCGAGCTCGTGCTCCAGGACGGCCGCGCCGACCGCGTGGTCGAGCTGAAGGCCGGGCAGGCGTTCCTGGTGCCCTTCGGCGTGTGGCACCGCGTGCGCGTGAAGAGCGCGGGCGAGATCCTGTTCGTGACGCCGGGCAAGGGCACCCAGCAGCGCCCGCTGTGAGCGCGCGGGCGGCGTGCGTCTGGCTGGCGGGGGCGCTCGCGCTCGCCACGGCCTGCCGCGCACCCGCCGGCCCGAGCGTGCGCTACCCCGCCGGCCGCGCGATCGTCGTGGGCGGCGAGCGCGTGCCGATCGACGCTCCGGTCGTGCTGTGGAGCGACCCGCCGTTCTACGACGCCTACCGCGAGGGGCCGCGCTTCGCCCCCCAGGGCGAGACCGGCAAGCGCTACCGTCCCGGGCGCGAGGCCGCCGATCCGGACCTCGCGGCGCGCGCGGCCGCGGCGGGCTGGACGCGTTCGTTGCTCGCCCAGCAGATCGAGCTCTTCGTGCTGCACTACGACGTCTGCGGCACGAGCCGCGAGTGCTTCCGCGTGCTGCAGGACCAGCGCCAGCTCTCGGTGCACTTCCTGCTCGACCTCGACGGGACGATCTACCAGACCCTGGACCTCCGCGAGCAGGCCTGGCACGCGCGCGCCGCCAACGCGCGCTCGATCGGGATCGAGATCGCCCAGATCGGCGCCGTCCCGCCCGAGGATCGCGCCACGCTCGCGCGCTGGTACGAGTGGACCGAAGCGGGCACGCGCCTCACGCTCCCCGCCGCCCTCGGCGACGGCGGCCTGCGCACGCGTGCCTTCGAGGCCCGCCCCGCGCGCCGCGAACTCCTGCGCGGCCCGATCCACGGCGCGCCCTACGTGCAGTACGACTTCACGCCGGAACAGTACGAGTCGCTGGCGGCCCTGGCCGCGACCCTCGCGCGCGTGTTCCCGCGGCTCGAGCTCGAGGCCCCGCGCGACCGCGAGGGCCGTGTGCGCAGCGACGCACTCTCGGACGCCGAGGAGGCGGCCTTTCGCGGCGTGGTCGGGCACTACCACCTGCAGACCGACAAGCGCGATCCGGGGCCGGCCTTCGACTGGGAAGGATTCCTGGCGCGAGCGCGGGGATGGGGGAGGGGCGTCGAGTAGGGGAGGTAGGGTCGCGGGGGCTGCGCTTCCCGGGGCCCCGCTCGTTGGCGCCGGACCGCGGGAGCGACCCACCGGCGACGGCTCTCGCGGGGGCTCGTCGCCGTTCGGGGCGCGCGGCGGGCGGGGCGCGCCGTGGTACGGGCGCCCCCAACGGCCGCGGCCCCCCGCGAGG
>CAZWAY010000062.1:0-32582 GCA_964631945.1 uncultured Planctomycetaceae bacterium | reverse complement strand
CATGTTGGTCGAGGTGCCCGCGCCGCCCTGGATGAAGTCGGTCACGAACTGGTCGTCCATCTCGCCCGCGATCACGCGGTCGCAGGCCGCCGCGATGGCGTCGGCCCGGCGCTCGTCGAGCACGCCCAGCTCGCGGTTCGTGAGCGCCGCCGCCTTCTTCACGTAGCCGAGCGCGCGCACGAAGCAGGGCTCGCGCGACATCGCGAGCCCGGTGATGTGGAAGTTCTCCTTCCCCCGCAGCGTCTGCACGCCGTAGTAGGCGTGGTCGGGCAGCTCCTTCGAGCCGAGGAAGTCCTTCTCGATGCGAGCCATCGGCACCTCGTGTGGGCTGCGGGAGCCTAGGGGCCGGCTGCGCGCGGCGCCAGACTCGACAGCTCAATGGTTCCGTCGCGACCGCTAGTGACCCCACCAGCCCAGGCCACCCAGCGTCAGGCCGAACAGCAGCGCCGGGAGGCAACCGAGCTTGCCCGGGCCCGGCATGGCTCGATCGAGCTGGTCCTTGGCCTCCTTCAGGCCGAGCCCGCGGCGCTCGCGCAGCAGCCGGATGGCCTGGATGCGGTCGCCACCCTCGGCGGCCGCGCGCACGTCGGCGGGCAGTTCCGCGGAGGCCGGATCGAGGTCGGCTGCGGCTCGCTCGAAGGGCGGCAGCGGCTTGCCCTCGGCCAACGCCTCGACCGCTTCCTTGGCTTGCGCGAGTCCGACCCCGGTCGCCTCGCGCAGCAGCTTGATGGCCGCGATCTTGTCCCCCGCAGCGACGAGTGCCTGGATCTGCTCGGCGAGGTCCTGCATCGGCGCCACTATGCGAGCCTCTCCGGTCGGATGCCAGCCACGCTGCGCCGCCCGCCGGTCGACAGGTCGAATGATCGTGCCGACCGCGAGGATCCGTCCACGGGGGTTCGCCCTCCGGGCCAGCGGCCCGGCGCGGATGCGGGCAGGATGCGCTTCACCTTCTCGCCGATGGATCCGATCAAGCCCAGTACGCCGCGAGCGGGCCCGTCTCGCACTGGCCCCGGCGCGGCTCCGTCTGGTGGAATCGCCGGCTCGAACCGACTCAGCACAGGTGCACACGATGAGGACCGACGAGGATCTGGCGCAGCATGTCTACGAGGCCCTGGTGCGGGACGAGCGCGTCTCGGCGCTGCCGATCCGCGTCCTGGTCGAGGCCGGGATCGTCACCCTGCGGGGCACGGTCCAGGCGAGCCGCCGCAAGCTCGCCGCGCAGGAGATCGCCGCCGCCTGCAGCGGCTGCCGCGGCGTGCGCAACGAGCTGGTCGTGGAGCCGCCGGGCACGCCCTGCGACGAGGAGATCGCCGCCGCCGTGCGCCGAGCCCTCGAAGCGCATGCGGACATCCAGAAGGACGTCATCACGCTCGACGTCCACAGCGGACTCGTGACGCTGCGCGGCAGCGTGCGCACGGCTCGCGAGCGCACCCTGGCCGCGGACGTGGCGCGCGCCGCCCGCGGCGTCGTCGACGTCCACGATCTGCTGCTGGTGGATCCGGTCACGCTCGCCCAGGACAGCGAGGCCAGCCAGGAGATCCGCGCCGCCCTGGCCAGCTCCAGCGGCCTCGAGGGTGCGTCGATCCTCGTGGCCATCGGCCCGAGCGCGATCGTCCTCTCCGGAGAGGTCCGCGAGCCGGGCCAGCGCGAGCTGGCCGAGACGGTCGTGCGCCAGTTCCGCCCGATCCACATCCGGAACGACATCGTCGTGCGCCGGGCCTGAGCTCCGGGCCGCGCGCCGAGCGCGGCCCACGCGCGAGAGCGCAGCGCTCGCCGCTCCCTCCGCTCCGACCGAGACGGGGCACGCCGAGCGAGTCGGCGTGCCCCGTGTTCACCCCCGCGAGGGGGCTCCGAGAGCGCGAACGCTTCAGTCGCGGTAGTCGAGTTCCCACTCGCCGTTCCAGTACGAGTGGCGACCCTTGAAGCTGCCCTGCAGCTCGACCTCGCGGCTGTCGCCGTAGTCGAACGCGAGCTCGAACTCACCACACTCGCGGTAGCGGTCGAAGTCCCACCAGCCGCGCAGGTCGTAGTAGCCATACTTGGTGCGGGCGTAGCCGGTCACGCAGCCGTTGTCCTCCAGCCGCGTGACGACGTCGGCGAACCATTTCCCGTGCTTGTCGCGCAGCGTGCCGCGCAGGTGGGCCGTGGGCTTGCCGGAGGTGAAGTTGTCCCAGACGACGACCGTGCCGGCGGCGCGCCCCTCGTCTGGGTGGCCGACCACCGCAGCCGTGGAGGCCGAAGCGGCGGAGGCGAGCGTTCCCGCGCCGGGCAGGAACGCGAAGCAGGCCAGCAGGGCCGAGAACAGTACACGCTTCATGGCGATGTCTCCTTCGTTGGATGTGACCCGTGTCGCCGGCGCTCGGCCCCGCAGCGAGGCCGCCGCGTCGACAATGCGAGACCCTACAAATCGAGGCGACTGCGGCAATTCGCTGCTCGGCTGAGGAGGGCGTACTCGGACCCTGGGCCCTGCGGCGTACAGAATTGCGATGCCGTGGACTCTCGCCCGGTTCACCTTCGCTCTCGGGTGGGCCACGGTGGAATCGGGCGCGGCGAGAACGCGGATCGGGTCCGTTCCCGCGCGCCCGGGCCGATCCTCTCGCGAGCGTACACCCATTTTCAGCACTCCTACTCGCAGGGCGCGGTGCGGGCCGCCCGGCGCGGCGCTCGAGAAGCGTGCACGCCCGCGCGCAGCCGCGGCGGGGTATTCCCGCCCGGCCCGTGCGCGCGCAGCGTGGCGGTGTCCTAATGGCCGGCCGAATGGCGCGGGCAGGGAGCGAGTGGACGGCGCGGATCGCCGCGCTGGGGCTGCTCACGCTGGCGGTCGGCGCCCAGGATGCGCCGAAGGCGCTCTACCTGCCGCACCGCTGGGCGCTCGTCGTCGGCGCGAGCGAGTACGAGCACCTCGGCCGCCTGAAGTACGCGCGCAACGACGCGCGCGCCTTCGCCGAGGCGCTCGTGACCGACCTCGGCTTCGAGCGGCAGACCGTGCGGCTCCTCAGCGACGACGCGGACGATCCGGAGCTCACGCCGACCGCCGGCCACCTGCTCGGCGAGCTCGAGGCGCTGCTCGCCGACAAGCGCCGCAACCGCTCGGACCTCTTCGTCTTCTATTTCTGCGGCCACGGCGTCGGCCGCGAGGGCGGCGACTACCTGCTGCCGACGGATGCGCGCAAGGAGACGGTGACGCGCGTCGGCCTGCCGGTGAAGGAGGTGATCGACCGCCTGGCCGGGTCCGGCATGCGCAACGTGCTGGTGCTCGTCGACGCGTGCCGCGAGGGTCGCGAGAACCCGTTCGGCCGCGACCTGTACGAGCTCGCCGACCGCGCGCGACTGGCGGTCGTGCTGGGCTGCGAGCCCGGCGGGCAGTCGTACGAGGAGGCCACGCTCGGACAGGGCGCGTTCACGCACTTCCTGATCGAGGCCTTGCGCGACGATCAGCTCTACGATCCGCTCTCGGGCGCGCTGTGGGCTTCGCGCGTGGCCGCGACCACGGCCGAGCGCGTGCTCGCGTGGAGCCGCGGCCGCGAGCCGCCCCAGCACCCCGTGGTGTGGAACGACCCCACGCGCGACGTGCTGCTGGGTGCGGCGCGCTCGCAGGACGACGTGCACGCGTTCATCGCCGGCCTGGAGCAACTCGCCCCCGAGGCGCATCGCGCGGCGCTCGGCAGCTATGCCGAGTCGCTCTACCGGCAGGGTCGCGTGCCGGAATGCATCGCCGTGCTGAAGGCGGCCGAGCAGCTCGGCCCGCTCGAGCCGGAGCACCTCTTGCGCCTCGGCACGGCCGCGCTCGAGCGCGGACGCGCGATCGAGGCGGCGCGCGCCTTCGCCGAGGTGCGCGCGCGCGATCCGGACTCGGTGCGCGGCTGGATGGCGACGGTCCTCGACTGGTCCGGCGCCGCGACCAACGAGGAGCGCGCGCGTGCCGCGCACGAGCTCTGGCTGGCGGGCGAGCGCGACCCGCCGGATCTGCTGCTGGCGATGGTGAGCTGTGCGCTCGAGGGCGCGCAGGACGCCGGTGGGCTGACGATGGCGGAGGCCGCCCTGGCCGCGACGGCGCCGGACACGCGCGCGGCCGCCTTCCTGCAGGGCGCACGCGACACCTTCCTCGGCCGCGACGACGACGCGCTGCGGGCCTTCGAGCGGGCGGGCGGCCTGCCCGGGGACTTCCCGGAGGACCGGGCGCTGATCGTCCATCGCATGTACCTGCTCCAGCGCTCGCGCGGGGACGCGGCCATCGTCGAGCTCCTCGACGGCTGCATCGCGCGCGAGCCGGATTTCGGACGCTGGTACGCGAGCCGGGCCTGGGCGCGCCGTCAAGCGGAAGGGGACCCGGAGCTCGTCCTGGCCGACGTGCGCGCGGCGCTGGCGCTGCCGCTCGCACCCGACTCGTTGCTGGACATCGTGCGCGCCGCCGGCGCGCGCGTCGGGGAGTTCGCCGACGCCATCGTGCAGCGCGCCGAGGAGCATCCGCTGGCCTGGGAGGCGCAGCTCGCCGTGCTGTTCGCGCGCCCCCCGCCCGAGGTCGAGGAGGCGCTCGCGCGGATCGCACGCCTCGCCGCGCGCGCGACGGACGTGTACGTCGAGTACGCGTACCTCGTCTACCGCGACGCGTTCGAGCGCGACTTCGTCGCCTCCCGGAGCGGGGCAGCCCCCGAGGACAGCGTGCTCCGCATCGAGGCGATGCAGCGCATGATCGAGCTGCTCGCGCCGCGCGCGCAGGACTTCGGCGACGATGCCGGGCCGTGGAGGCTCTTGGCCTCGTTCTACCAGCGCAGCGGCGAGTTCGAGGCCCTGGCACGGCTGCTCGAGCGCCACCTCGGCGCGACGGCCGAAGCCGGGCGCCTGCCGCCGGACGTCGTCGAGATCTACGCGCTCGCCTGCCTCGACGCCGGCCGGATGGAACGCCTCGGCCAGCTGCGCCGCTCGCTCCACCCCGACTCGATCGAAGCGGACTCGCTGGTCTGGTGGACGGCCGCGTTCGCGGCGGTCTTCGACGAGACCGAGCTGGCGCGCGACCTGCTCGGCGAACGCCTCGTTCCGCGCGACCACGAGCTGCTGGGCCTCGGCGCGTCCCTGCGCGCCGTGCTGCTGGCGCGCGCCGGCAAGACGGACGAGGCCCGCGCGTTGCTCCCGGAAGAGGACCCGTTCGATACGCTGACGCTCGCGCTGACCGGCTTCGCCGCTCGCGCCCTCGGCGACACCGCGCGCGAGCGGCGCATCGCCGGCGCGCTCGAGGGGGCGAACTTCCGCCCCGGCTACTTCGCCGCCCTCGCCTTCTGGCTCACGGACCCCGCGACCGAGCCGCTCGTCTTCCTGCTGGAGACCGTGGTGCACCTACCGGGCAATCCGTTGCTCGCGGGGCGCGGCTTCGCGAGCGGCGCCGAGCTGTACGAGGGCCCCTACGACTACACGCTCGAGCAGGCGCCGGGACCGCTCGCGGCGGCCGGGGCCGAGCTGATCCTCTCGGTGCTGCCCGGCGGCCGCGTCATGGGGACGCTGGTCCTCTCGCCGCAGGAGGCGCTCGTGATCCAGGGCCGGGTCGACGAGAACGGGAACCTCGAAGCGCAGTGCGCCCGGCCCGGCGGGGCGCTGACGTTCCTCGCCAAGCTCGCGCCTCCGATGCTCTTCCCGATGCTGGCCGAGAACGGCCTGTCGCAATCGTTCCTGGTGCTCGACGCGGACGGTGTCCCCCTCCACTGGAGCGCCCACCCCAGGGACTGACGCGCCGGCTGGTATCCTGGCTCCCGGCCCGCCCACGTCCCCCACCCGTACTCGCATGCGCGCGCACCTCGCCGTCGTCGTCTCCCTCGCGCTCCTCGGCTCGCTCGGCTCGCTCGGCTCGGCGCAAGCGGAGTTCACGCAGTCCGACCTCGAAAGGCTCGTGAAGGAGATCGAGACGGTCGCGCCACGGAACGAGGACTACGCCTATCCGATCGCCATCCGGCTGGTCGAGAGCGACGTCATCAACGCGTGGACGTACCTCGAACCGCAGGACGGCAAGCTCGTCCCGCAGCTCGAGCTCATGACCGGGCTGGTCGAGCTCGCCGGCGGCGACCAGCGCATCCTGCGCGGTGTCCTCGCGCACGAGGTCGCGCACCTGTCGCGCGGACACGCGCTGCAGGGCTTCCCCCACGGGGACCTCGAGCACCTCCACACGCGCCAGCAGGAGTTCGAGGCCGACGCCGAGGGCGCCAACTACCTCGAGAAGCTGGGGCACGAGCGCACCGACATGATCGACATGCTGCGCCTGCTCGACCGCGACATGAAGGACTCGCCGGGCGGCGTGGCCTGGCTCTCGGCCGTCACCAGCAACCACGCCTCGCCGATCACGCGCGCGGCGCGCCTGGCCGGGGAAGGTTCGCTCTTCGAAGCCGTCGCGCGCTTCGAGATCGGGCTCGCCTACATGGACTGCCGCCGCTACTCGGCCGCGATCGCCTACTTCGACGAAGCCCGCGCGACGGACTGGAACGTCTTCGAGGCGGACCTGGACGCCGCCAGCGCGGCGCTGCAGGAGTACTACGACCGCCTGCCGGGCGCCGTGCAGGAGGAATGGCTGCGGCCGGAGTTCGGTCCGCACCTGACGGACGTGCTGCTCCTCAAGACGCGCGCGATCGAGATCACCGACGAGGACTCGGCGCGCTACCTGGCCGCGCTCGCGCGCATCGAGCGCGCGCCGTCGTTCTTCAGTGCGCCCATGCAGCCCTTCCTGCTCGCGACCGCGCACGTCCTCGAGCCGCGGGGCGACGAGGAGACGCTGCAGAAGGGCGTGGCCGAGCTCGAGGCGCTGCTGGCGGGCGACGCGCTCGGCGGCTGGGACGCCGAGCACCTGCGCCTGCGCGTCGCCTGCAACCTCGCGCTCGGCCTCGCGCGCCTCGGCGACGAGACGCGCGCCGCGCGGGTCCTGCTCGCGGAGCAGGAGCGCGACGCGAGCACCTACATGCCCGCCCTCGCCGAGAACCTCGGGCGGCTCCCGCTCGACGGCCTCTCGGACCAGCAGGCGGTCCTCGCCGCGAACGTGCTGGTGACCTACCTGCAGTGGACGCCGGTCGACGCGCCCGGCGGGCGCGAGGCCGAGCGTTCGATGAGGCACCTGCTCGACGAGCACAGCCTGCAGATGAACGCCGAGATCCAGCGCGCGCCGGTCGGCCTGTGTGGCGTCGCCACGATGACGATCGACGGCCACGAGGTCGGCCTGTTCCAGCCGTTCACGGCGGCGAACGAGGTCCTCGGCTCGATCCCGGTCAGCGGCTACCCGAACGAGCGCTACCCCGAGCTCGAGTTCCTGTGCTGGGGCGACAACGACGTGATCGCGCTGACCGAACGCGACCGACTGGTGAAGCTGACGAGCTACCGCCCCGGTTCGGCGCTCGAGCTCCGCCCCGTCCGTACCGCCGGACTGCGCACGACCTACCGCGTGCGCGTCGGCATGTCCGCAGCCGAGTTCGAGCAGCTGCTGCGTCCGGCCGCGGGCAGCGCGGCGCTCCAGGCGCAGGACGCCTGCATCCTCGGACGCCGCTCGTTCTCGACCGTCGCGGAGTCCGGAGACGACGACGACGAAGCGAGCGAGTCCGCCGGGACGACGCCGGAACCGGTCGAGGAAGAAGTGTGGAGCTTCTATCCCCAGCTCGACTTCGGCGTGCTGATCGAGGACGACGTCGTGGCGGGGATCACGGTGACTCCGGTGACCCTGCCGGAAGCGCGCTAGCCCATGGGCGTGGGTGTGTGGTGCGCCCGGCAAGAGTCGAACTTGCGACCTGCGGTTTAGGAAACCGCCGCTCTATCCTGCTGAGCTACGGGCGCGGAGGTCGCAGGGTAGCCGATGGGCGCCGGGAGGTCATCGAACGGTCGGGAGGTGCCGCTCCTGCGCGGCGACGCAGACGGTGATGGTCCTCTGACCGCGGAAGGAGCCCGCCCAACTAGGGAAACTGCACGGTTTCGCCCCTCTGGTGCACGCGGCCGTCGATCGTCGCGTCCGCGGCGAGCGTGCACTGTCGCAGCCGGCCGTCCGGGTGCAGGTAGATCGGGTGGAAGACGCTGGCCTCGCACGGGACGCCGTCGAGCTCGAGGTCCTCGGGCGGGAAGAAGGCCTTCACGCGGCCGTTGGGGTGGAAGGCGGTGTCGATCTTCCAGCGCCCGCGGCAGAGGCGGCCGTCGACGAGCGTGTCCTTCGAGAGCCAGGCGTGGGCGAGGCGTCCGGAGCGATCGAGGAAAAGTCGGGTGGCGGCGGGGAAGGCGTGGCCCTGCACCACCACGTCCCGCGCGAGCTCGAAATTGTCGAGGCTCCCGTCCTCGTGCCACCAGATCCAGCGCTGGCACGGGAGGCCGGCGAGCTCGGTCTCCTCGAGCAGGTAGGCGCGCTGGCGCTGGCCGTTCGCGTGGTAGAGGAACGAGCCCGTGCGGAAGGGCCGGTCGGCCGGGTCCTGCGGCGCGAGGCAGCCCAGCAGGGCGAGGCCCAGACACAGGAGCGCCGCGCTGGCCGCTCGGCGCGGACCGAGTGCGAGCACGAGCGAGGCGAGTCCGAGGGCGATCGCCGGCGCGGCGAGCAGCGCGCGCGCGCCGGAATGCTCGAAGTGGAACCCGGCCCACAGCCCGGCGCCGACGAGCAGCAGTCCGCCGGGCGCCGGCCAGCGCCAGCACAGCGTCACCAGGGCCGCGAGTCCGCCGAGCCAGGCCACGGGGATCCACCACGGCGGCGGCGGGGACTCGCCGAACGAGACGGCCAGCACGAACCAGGCCCAGAAGCCGGCCCAGGCGACGAGCAGGCTGCGCAGGCCGAGACGGAGAACACGCGAGAAGGGAGCGTCGGCGGCAGGATTCATGGGAGCAGCGGGAATTCGTAGTGACTGCATTCACTGACAGATTGGACGTGCCGGGCCCGGTTTCGATGGGTCGATGGACCTACCCTCCGGCGAGCAAGCGCCCGCCCACCTCGCGCAGGAGGCGCGCGCGCGCGCGCGGCTTCAGGACCTCCAGCTCACGGCCGATGTTGGCCACCGTGCCGAGGCCCACGATGGCCCAGGCCACCAGGCCGGGATCGAGGTCGGCGGCGCGCTTGCGCGCGCCCCGGTGGCGCTCGACGTGGCCCTGGATCAGGCGCTGGAAGCGTCCGTAGAGCGCGGCCAGGGCGGCGCGGATGTGGGCGTCGTCGGTCTCGGACAGGCCGGCGAAGACGATGCGGTACAGGCGGTGTTCGCCGTGGTGTTCGGACTCGTGGACCAGCAGGCGCTCGGCCGGGCTGCCGCCGCCCCCGCCCGCGCTCGCGAGGCGCTCCCAGACGGCCTCGGACTCGGCGAAGACCTGGTCCAGGGCCGCCAGGAACATCGCGCGCTTGTCGGGCCACAGGCGGTAGAGCGCCTTCTCCTGCACGCCACAGCGCTGGGCCAGGGCGGCCGTGGTCGCGCGGCGGTAGCCGAGCTCGGCGAAGGCCCGGGCCAGCACGGGGGCGAGCTCGCGCCGGCGTTCGGGGCTGCGGTCGGGGCGGGGCATCGGGAACCGTAGGGACAGTGCCTGCTGTCCATTATCGGCCGGACGGGGTCCCGGTCAAGAGCGGCCTACGACTCCCGCTCGGCCGCGCGCGCGATGCGCCGCAGCATGCCCTCGAACACGAGCTGGTGCAGGGGCCAGATGCCGTACCAGTAGGCCAGGCCGAGCAGGCCGACCGGGTCGAAGCTCGCGGTCTGGTGCAGGCGGCTGCCGGTCCCGTCGGGCACGACCTCGAACTCGAGCCAGGCGCGACCCGGCATGCGCATCTCGGCCGCCAGGCGCAGGCGATGGTCGGGCTCGAAGGCCTCGACGCGCCAGCAGTCGAGCACGTCGCCGACGCGCAGGCGCTCGGGGTCGGCGCGTCCGCGGCGCAGGCCCACGCCGCCGATCGAGAGGTCCAGCCAGCCGCGCAGGCGCCACAGGCCGTTCGCGTAGTACCAGCCCTGGCGGCCGCCGATGCGGCGGATGGGAGCGAAGGCCGCGCGCGGCGTGGCGGCGACGCGCCGCTCGCGTGCATCGACCAGGCGGTTGCCGAAACGCACGCCGCCCCACTCGGGCACCGGCCCCGAGGCCGAGAGCGCGTCGGACCAGCGCGTGGCGGCGAGCTCGCTCTCCTCGTGCGCCAGCGCGCTGGCCACGGCGCCCGCGAGACCCAGCGGTCGGATCTCGAAGGCGTGCAGGGCCGCATCGTCCGTCACCACCGTTGGGTGACGCATGCTGTCGACCAGCTTGCGTCCGATGCGCGCGTACAGTGGCGTGACCAGCCCCAGCCACAGGCTCGAGAGCCGCGGCGTCAGCACCGGGACGCGCATCATCCAGCGCCGCAGCCCGCGCTGGCGCGCGTACTCGCGCATGATCTCGCCATAGGAGACGCGCTCGGCTCCGCCGATCTCGAACACGCGGCTCGTCTCGAGCGGCAGCGCGAGCGCCGCCACGAGGTAGGCCAGCAGGTCGCGGATGGCGATCGGCTGGGCCGGCGTGTCGACCCAGCGCGGCGTGATCATCACCGGCAGGCGCTCGACCAGGGCCCGCACCATCTCGAACGAGAGGCTGCCCGAGCCGATCACGATCGAGGCGCGCAGCTCGAGCACCGGGACGCCGCTGGCGCCCAGCACCTCGCCGACCTCGTGCCGGCTGCGCAGGTGCGGCGAGAGCGCGTCGTCGGCCTCGCCCAGCCCGCCCAGGTACACGATGCGGCGCACGCCGCAGTCGCGGGCGGCACGCCCGAAGGCCTGCGCGCCGCGCCGATCCTCGTCCTCGAAGTTCCCGCGCGAGCCCATCGAGTGCACCAGGTAGTAGGCCGCCTCGACGCCCCGCAGCGCGCGCTGCAGCGAGGCCGGGTCGAGCACGTCGCCACCCACGACCTCCGTGCGCGGACCGGTGCGCCCCGCCAGGTTCCCGGGCCGGCGCGCGAGACAGCGCACGGCGTGTCCGCGCGCCTCGAGCTCCGCCAGCAGGCGCCCGCCCACGTAGCCCGTCGCGCCCGTCAACAGCACGAGTCCGCTCATCGCGCCATGACCGCGATTCTGGCACACGGCATCGGCCGAGTCCGCTCGCTGCGCGGCGCGGGTCGAGTCACCGCAGGGGTTCGATCGCGCTCCACCCGCGGATTCAGGAATCCCGGCCCGGTTCGGCCTCGCGGTGGGCCTCGTCCGCCCGGCGCAGGGCGCGATCGAGGGCGAAGGTCGCGAATGGGATGAGGGAGGCGATGGCGATGCGCACGCCGAAGGAGAAGCAGAGCGCGCGTCGGTGCAGGGCGCGCAGCGTGAGCACGACCAGCCCCACGAACAGGAAACCGTGCAGGGAACCGGCGATGCGCACGGCCAGGGGCGCGTCGGCGAAGTACTTCAGCGGCATCGCCACGAAGAGCAGCAGGAGGTAGGAGACGCCCTCCAGGAAGGCGACCGCGCGCAGTCGGGCCGGGGGTGTGTCGAAGCGCAGGAGGCCGGGGGCGAGCATCCGCGGGACGGTAGCAGAAGGGGCGCGGGTTGGAGCACGACAGGCGCGCTGCTCCGCGACTTCAACGGTGGACGCGGAGCGGCGCGCGCGCCGCGCGCTCAGCCGCCGGCGGCGGCAAAGCCGTGCGCGCGCAGGTGTGCGACGGTCAGCTCGCGCAGCATCGGCCCGTCGCGCCGGGACTCGATCGTCCCGAGCTCGGCCGCGAGCTCGTCGCGCGCGTACTCGGTCGTGGCGACCGTGTAGAGCCGCGTCGGTTCGAGCGGGCGTCCTTGTTGCGCCAGCGCGGCGCGCAGGCCGGCGGCCAGGTGCGCGCCGCGGATCGACACGACCACCCCGGACTCCTGCCAGCTCTCCAGGGTGTAGACGTCCCCGGAGCGGATCGGACCGGCGCGCAGTGCGCCAGCCACGCTCGCGCGCGGGTAGTGCGCGAGGTCCGCGCCCGTCTCGGCGCGCAGGGCACGCTCGAACAGCGCCCGCACGGCGTCGCCCTGCAGGGCGCGCGGGTTGACGCCCAGCGGCTCGCCCACCGACAGCGGCGCGTCGCCGTCCATGGCCACGTTGACGAAGGCGTGCACGTGCGGATGGCCGCGGAAATGGAACACGGCGGCCGGGCCCTCGAGGCGGAAGACCTGGCCCGCGGGGATCGGGCCGTCGGCGTCGCGCTCGAAGGTGCTGAACCAGAGCGCCGCGAGGCCGCCGTTCGCCAGCAGACACTCGCGCGCAAAGGCCACGTCGTCGGGCGGCCAGGTGGAGAGGATCGACTCGACCAGCTCGTGCGCGAGGGCGCGCTCGTCGCCGGTCCCTTCCCCCAGCGGGATGCCGGGGAACGAGCCACCGCGGCCCTGCAGCTCGATCTGCGTCTGGATCGGCGCCGCGCCGCAGCTGGCCGCGCGGCGCCGGCCCGGGTCGAGGCCGCGCAGCAGGCGCTGGGCGAGCAGGAACTGCTCGCGATAGAGGTTGCCCGGCAGGCCCACGCGCCCGTTGCCGCGCTGGTCGCCGTACACCTGCGGTCCGCCGAAGGCCACGCCCTCGCGGCACCGTCCGCCCAGGCGCAGATTGAGGTGCGCGCCGCTCAGGATCAGCTGGTAGGGCGGTGCGTTCGGATCGCCGCACACCAGCACGCGCATCGAGTGCACGCCCGGCCAGCGCGTGTAGTACTCCTCGGGGATGCGCGCGCGGCCGACCTCGGAGAGGCCGGCGTAGAGGAGGTCGGACAGGATCGCGCGCTGCTCGTGCCCGAAGCCCGCGAAGATCCCGAGGCCGCCGCCCCACACGCCGCGGTTGTGGTACTGGCGCAGCGGGTGGTCGTAGGGCACGCAGCAGGCCGCGCGCTGCTCGTCGTCGAGCCCGGCGAACAGACGGCGCGCGAGCGCGTCGACGCTCTCGAGCACGGGACTCGGGCGCGGCGGCAACAGCCGATGGCGGCCGTAGAGTCCGGCCCCGGCCAGCGCGCCGAGGCCGGCGCCGAGCTTCAGGACCTTGCGACGATGCATGGGAGGCCGCGCGCGCGGGCCCCTGAGGATACGGCCCACGCCCGCGGCGGGGCACCGGGCCACGGCTTCGTGGGTAGAATCGCGCTGCCCCGGCGCTGCCGTACCGCTCGCGCTCGACGCCCCCACCCTCGCCGCCACTCCGCCGCCGGAATCCCGATGCACGCCCTCGCCATCGTTTCCACCCTGCTCGCCGCGCTGACCGGCGAGCCCGTGAAGCCGGTCGGGCCCGCCGACGAGGTCAGCCGACTGTGGGCCCTGACGAGCGACGACTCGCTCGCCGGCGCGGTCGTCTCGGTGCGCGGTGGAGCGCCCTGGAGAGCGCACGTCCTGGCGCGCACCGACGGCGGCCGGCTGCTGCGCCGCTTCGGGGGAATGCTGTTCGTCGTGAACTCGGGCACGGGCACGCTCCGGCGCGTCGCGATCGTCGGCGGAGCGGTGCGGGACTACGACCTCGGAGCGGGCAGCGAGCCGCAGGACGTCCACGTGCCGCCGCCCCTGCCGTTCGGGCCGCTCGCCTACGTCACCCGCCGCCACGACCCGTTCTTGCTCGAGCTCGAGCTCGCGACGGGCGTGATGCGCGACGTGCTCGACCTGAGCCCGGTGGGCGGCGGCGCGCCGATCGCGCTCGGCACGATGGAACGCGACGGTTCGCGCCTGTTCGTCCAGGTCCGGGTCGAGTCGGGCAACGACGCGCCGGGTGAGGCCCACGGCGTGCTGGCGGTGGTCGACCTCGTGCAGCGGACGCTGATCGACGTCGATCCGCTCGCGCCGGGCATCCAGGGAATCGCGCTGCAGGGCGCGCCCCCGCGCTTCAAGATGCAGATCGTGGCCGGCACGCGCACGCTGTTCGTCAGCACGACGGACAGCTTGCTCGACGTGCGCGGCGGGATCGAGATGGTCGATCTCGATGCGCTGGCGTCGACCGGCTTCGCGCTGACCGAGGAGGTCGGCGCCTCGGACATGGGCGGCTTCGTGATGACGTCGCCGGACGACGGCTACTACGTCTTCCACACCGACATCCTCGCCTCGACCCACCTGAAGCATTTCCGGGTGCCGAACGCGCCCGACCCGGGCTTCGAGATCGTCGTGCTGCTCAACGACACGGTCGACGCGATCGCCCACGACCCCGCGCGCAGCGCGATCTTCCTGCCGAGCGGTGTCGCCTGGGGCACGCCCGGCCTCTACAGGGTCAGCACGCGCACGAACCAGCTCGTCGGGCCGCCGATCGACACGCTGCAGCGACCGCACGACGTGCTGGTCGGGTACTGAACCGGAGCTTCCTCCGCTTCACCGCGCGGGTTCGCGCGGAGCCGAGTCGGCCCACAGGATCCAGGGCTCGGCGCGCAGGGATCCGCCGGCAAGGACGAAGTCGCGCGGGGCCGGATCGAATCCTGGAGCGCTCACCTCGACCTGGTAGCTCCCCGGCGGAAGCGCGAAGTCGAAGGCCGGCACGCGGGCGGCATCCGCGCCGCCGCGGGTCGCGCGGGCCCACTCCTGCGAGACCACCTTCCCGCGCACGTTGTCGATCCGCCCTTGTTCGTCGTAATCGACGGAGAGCCCCTCCGGTCCGAGGAGGAGCTCGCACGCCTCCGGGCGCGCCGCGAATCCCCACGACAGGAGCAGCTCTCCTCGTGCGCCGCGCACCGTGATCGCCCCCGTGCCCTCGTACCACTCCAGGTCTCCGCGTTCGCTCACGCGCTTCAGCTCGAGCCTCGCCGGCGACCTCGGTGCGGAGCCGCCCCCCGGCAGTTCCCAGGTCAACGAATCGCCCTGGCTGGCCAGGTCCACGATGCGCACGAGTGGAGCGCTGAGGCCGTCGGGTCGCAGCGTCAGCCGCACCGGCTTGGCGGGCAAGCCGGCCAGCACGGCCACACCGCTGGGGCCGAGCCTGATGGCGTTCTTGCCGAGGCCCGGACGCTTCCAGACCGGCCAGCGCTGACCGTCCTCGTCGTCGATGACGAGCGAGCCTCCGCCCAGGGGGCTGCCGTTCTCGTCCTGGACGAGGATCGCCAGCGTGCGCTCGAGGAAGAGCGGCAGATCGAGCGTGCTCGTGGAGCCCGCCACCACAGCGACGACTCGCGCCGCGTAGCCGTCCGCCTGCGCGCACAGCCACCACTCGCCGCGCGCGGGAAGGCTCAGCCGGTAGGCGCCGTCGCGCACCTCGACCCGCGCGGTGCGGCGCTCGCCGCTGCGCTCGAAAGCATGCAACAGCGTGCGCTCCCCTGCGCCGAGCGAGCGCCCCTGCGACGCGTCGAAGATCCGTCCGGAGAGCAGCCAGTCGCCCGCGCCAGGGCGCAGCTCGATCTCGGTGACGCCCGCAGGGATGCGATGGATGCCGGCACGCGACAAGCTCGGGCAGGAGACCTCGGCGACGAGCTCCACATCCGGCAACGCGGCGACGGAGAAAGAGCCGTCCGCGTCCGTGGGCAGTACGGCCAGCCTGGAAAGCTCGCGCCGCAGCAGCGGGTCGCGCGCGTCCAGCCCGCCCCAGTGGAGCTCGACCCGGCACGCCGGAAGATGCGTGCCATCGGGACCGCACACGATCCCGCGCAGGGCGCGCGCCGCCGGCGCGCGGAGCACGAGGGCCTCGCGGGTCGGATCCGCGTTGGCCGTGCACAGGACCGGCGGGCCCCCCGGAGGATCGACCCGCAGGGTGAGGCGCGTGCCGGGCACGGCAGCCGGAAGGCGGCAGCGCCCGCTCGTGCCGGTCGCGAGTTGCTGGGCCTCCAGGAGCGTCATCGTGTCGCGTTCGGCCAGGCAGCGCACTGCCGCGCCCGCACAGGGAGAACTGCGCGCATCCAGGACCGTCACGTCGAGCTCGACGCCGCGCACCAGCGCGACCTCCACCGGCGCGGAGGCCGCCTCGTCGAAGGGCGCGAGCATCTGATCGACGGCAGGGTAGTCAGGATGCCGCACGGTCAGGCTCGCGACACCGCGCACGAGCCCTTCGAGGGCGAAGCGGCCGTGCTCGTCGGTGAGCGTCGCGGCGGCGATCTGGTCGACCCAGACCGCGCCGGGACCGGTCGTGTTGCGCACGGTGGTGCGACGGCTCGAGCCGCCCGAGACGGCGACCGTGGCGCCCGGGACGGGCGTGCCGCGCTCGTCACGCACCGTTCCCGCGAGCGAACGCGCCGGAGCGAGGACGAACTCGACGTCGCGTAGTTCGGTCGCCTGATCCAGCTCGGCCCGTAGCCCGCCCTGGGACAGGCCGGTCTCGGAGCGGGCCAGACAGGTGAAGCGCCGACCCAGGCCGGAGAGGACGAATGTGCCGTCCGCGTTCGCAGAAACGGCGAGAGTCGGAGCGGGCCAGCCCTCGGCCGAGGCGACCGGCTCGACCTCCTCGTAGACGAGCACCTCGCCGGAGCGCACGGGGTTGCCGGTGCTGTCGGACAGCCGGCCGTGCAGGACGCTGCCGCGTGGAACGCGCAGCACGAGCTCGTCCGCCGCCCGTACGCCCGCGAGCGAGCAGACCTCGTGCAGCGGCGCCGAGACCGGCGTGCGCCGCACGTCGACCACCGCGGGCCGCGCAAGGTCCAGCTCGACCCCGCAGCGCCCGTGCTCGTCGGTGCGGAGCCCGTGCTCGTCGGAGCCCTGCTGCACCGCCAGCTCCGCCCCCGAGACGGGCGTCTCGTCTTCGGCGACGACGATGCGGATCGAGAGGAAACTCGACTCCGGGCGCAGCGTGGTGCGCTGCGCCGGCTCGTCGCGCCCGAGAACACCCGCGCGCGAAGCGCGGCTCGTGGTGGCGACCGCATCGCTCGCCGCCTCCGTCGGCGCTCGATCCGGGGTGGAACTCGCCTCGGCCGCGATCCACAGGGCCGTGCCGAGCACCAGCGCGCCCGCTCCCAGCGACAGGCCCCGCGGGCGGAGCCTCGCTCTCGGCTCCGGACCGCCGGCGGACGGAAGCCAGGCGAGAAGCGCACCGACCCAGTCCCCACGATTCCGCCCCCAGTTGCGCTCGAGGTCCGTGCGCATGCGCGCAAGCCCGCGCTTGATCCGCGTGCGCACGGTCTCGACCGGCACGGCCAGGACCTCGGCGATCCTGCGGGGCGGGAGTCCCTCGTAGTAGTGCAGCACGATCGGCGCACGACAAGCCTCCGGCAGTCTCTCGAGCGCGGCCAGCAACGCCTGCTGCACCGACTCCCCGGCTACGACCTCGGCCGCAGCGGGAGAGGTCGGCTCGCCGCGCGCTCCCTGCCGCAACTCCAGCGCATGGACGGGCTGACGCAGGCGACGCCGGAAACGGTTGGCAGCCAGGTTGCGCGCGACGCGCGCGAGCCAGGGCCGCAGACCCGATCCGACGCCGGCGGGTAGACCCTGCAGGCTGGCGACCCAGGTCTCCTGCACGAGGTCCTCGGCTTCTTCGCGATCGCGGAGCAGGCGACGCGCGATCGCATGCAGGAACGGCTCCTGCTCCAGGAGGTCGGCGATCTGCGCCGGCTCGCGCGCCGTGATGTCCATGTCGGGCTCTCGTTCCACGCGTTCCCCGCCCGGACCGCAGCGCCTCTTCGTACCCCGAGGCGCGCGCGCGGACAGCGAGAGACTACGACGCGAGCGGCCAGCGGGTGTGGTGGATCCGGCATTCGCGAGGCGACGAGTGGGCAGACGCGCGGGACAGCGAATCCGGTCCAGGGAGAGCCGGGATTTCGCGCGCACGGCGCAGCGCCGGATTCCCGGGCCCCCTGAACCGAAAGGGAGCGCACGAGCGATGCGGGAGACAGTTCTTCCTCCTCGCAGCCGAGGCTGCCTCTGATCCGGAATCCTGTGCCATGCTCAGCATCCTCCTCTCCTGTGTCCTCTCACTCACTCCCACCGACTGGTACGTGAACCCGGAGGCGGCCAGCGGAGACGGCACGTCCCCGACGAGTCCATCCCCGACGCTCGGAGCGGTCCTCGCCCAGGCGGGTTTCGGCGACACGATCCACGTTCAGGCACCCACCTCGCGCTACACCAGCATCTCGCCCGCGGGCACTCCCCTGGTCGGGACCTTCCTGGGCAAGGAACCTCCCTTCCCGCTCGTGATCCCGTCCGGAGTGCGCATCGTCGGAGAGTCCGGGGCCTTCGGACTTCCGCGGGTGCGGATCCCCACGACGGCGACCAGTCCCTACTCCCACTGGAGCAGCGCAAACCCGCTCCCGGTTCCGACCTCCGAGCGCGCCTACTTCAAGCTCTCCTACGCGGTCACGCTCGAGAACCTCGCCTTCGACGGCAGCCGCTATCTCTACACGAAGCTCGAGGCCAGTCCGACGGGACCCATCCCCGCTCCGCTCGGAGTCCTGGCCAAGGACGCGCGCAACGTAACGGTCATCGGGTGCCAGTTCGAGGACCTGCAGGACGGCCTCGTGTTCCGCGAGACGCGCGGGCAGCTCACGTCAGGAATCGTGCTGTCCTCTACCTTCAGCGGGTCCTTCCCGCAGGAGAGCTTCCCCACTCCGGGCGTTGGCAACGACAACGACCGGGGCCACGCCGGCCTGCGCGTCGAAGTGGCCCGCGTAGCCAACGCGGGCGGCATCGTCAGCGTCCAGGTCGGGACGCTCGAAGGCGCGGGCTGCACGTTCTTCGGCAACCACGACGGGGTGGAGACCGGGAGCAAGCCGGGCGACTTCGTCAACCTGAGCGTCTACAGCTCGACGTTCTCGTGCAACGAGTCCGGGATGGAGATCGTCGGTTCGGGGACCACGACGGTCGACGTGCGGCGCAGCAGCTTCACGCGCAATTACAACAAGTCGCTGTGCGAGGGCGGCTATCCGACCTTCAAGGGCGGGGTGTGCGACCCCACTCCGCTGGGCGCCATCCTCCAACCGCGCGGGGAAGGGATCTACCGCGTCACCATCCGCGAGACGTCGTTCTGCAACAACGCCCTCGGCGTGCTCTGGTCCAGCCCCCTGGCAGAGTCGAGCCTCGACATGGGGACCACCAACGATCCCGGCTTGAACACCTTCTCGCTGGACTGGAGCAATACGTCCAACCCGCCGCCCTTCACCGTGTGTCTCTTCACCCAGGCTGAGACCCAGACTGTCAAGGCCGCGGGCAACCTGTGGATCCCGAACAACCAGGGTGCGGTGGCCGTCGGCTCCGCTCCGGGCGGCTTCTATCGCGGCTTCCGGCGCGGGAACACGGTGGCCAGCGCAAACCTCTGGACCCCGCCGGGGTGCGGCAACGGCTCGCTCCATCCGCCGACCACGTCGCTCGGACCGCCGAGCGCTTCCGTCGGCCGGAACTTCTCGCAGCTCGGCATCTTCGGCGGGGCTCCGCAGTGGGCGTCGATCGACTTCGGCTTCGTCGACGCGAACCTCCAGCCGATCCCGTTCCCGAACTCCGTGCTGGCGCTCCAGCCGTGCACCCCGGACCCCTGCCCGTGCGCATCGGAGTACTCGGGTTGCACTCCGTACTCGGGCTGCCCCTAGAGCCGGGCGGATGAGGAGGGGCTCCCTCTCGGGGCCCGAGGCTCCCAGGAACCCCCCGGGCCCGGGATCGCGCTACCATGGCGGTCCCGGGTCCAGGGTCGAGGAGCTCCATGAGACCGATCGCTCGATGGGTGTTCACGCCTTCGTTGGTCGAATGGGCGCTGGCCGTCGCGCTGGCGCTGTTCCTCGGTAGCGCCCCGGCGGCGGCCCAGGACCAGCACAAGGACGAGCGCCTCGGCTTCAAGCTGCGGGTCCCGCGCGGGTGGGAAGAGATCCCGCTGCGCAGCGACGAGCGCTGGATCGTCGGTCGATACCGCTGCCCCAAGGCCGAGACCACGGTCGACCCGACCACGGGCTACCAGCTCAGCCACAAGCCCGAGCTGCAGATCGTCGCCCTGCTCCACGGCAAGCCCGCACCCGCGCAGCCGGAGAGCGCGGACAAGCCCGTGACCGAGGGCGAGGCGCCCCGGAAGCCCGCGCCGGAGAAGGTCTACCGCAGCTACACCGACTACATGAAGGGCACCTACGGGCGCGGGCACTTCGTCGAGAAGGAGGAGAGCGGCACCTACGCCGGCTTGCCCGTGACGAAGCTCGAGATCAAGGCCGAGCGCGACGTCTACGCGGCCGAGATGCGCGTCTTCGCCTGGGTCTTCGAGACCGAGCTCGCGGAAGTCACCGTGCAGGTCGAGGTCATGGCCGACTCGCAGAAGAAGCTGCGCTCCACCATCGACGGCGTGCTGAAGTCCTTCGCCGTCATCCCGCGCACCCAGCCGCTCGAGGAGGCCGGCGCCAGCGGGGCCGCCATCCTGTCGGCGAGCGAGCTCTCCAAGCTGGCCCCGGCCGAGCGCAAGCAGAGGAAGAGCGAAGCCCAGCGGAGCGAGTGGGAGCGCATGACGAAGAACCTGCCGCCGGGCTGGAGCGCCGGCGAGATCGACGGCGTCTACGTGGTCAACCACGCCGACGACGGCTACGCCAGGAAGGTCGTCGAGCAGATCCTCGCCATCTATGCCTGGCTCGAGGCCACCTTCCCCGAGGTCGGACGGTTCGAGTACGCGCGCCCGCCCATCGTGCGCATCTGCGCGGACGGGGAGGAGGAGTCCACCTTCCGCAATGGCAGCGGCTCGTACTGGGAGGGCGGGACCCAGCTCGTGACCCACAAGGACAGCAAGGACTGGTGGGACTTCGAGTGGGACTACATCGGCTCGCGGACGTTGCAGATCTGGTTCCAGGAGCGCGACCCGAAGCTGTGGGGCGCGCTGCCGCGCTGGCTCGCCGTGGGGCTGGACGAGGTCGTCGGCGGCGCGCGCATGAAGGGCGGCAAGCTCGTGTTCGACCAGGGTGACCGCGAGAAGTGGTGGCGCGAGGCCCCCCCGCGGGAGAACGAGGCCCTGGCCATCCGGACGCTGCTCACGCTCTCGCGCGAGGAATTCGACGACTTCGGCAAGCGCGACGACGGGAAGATCTGGTCGCAGGCGGTGACGCTGACGCGCTACCTGGTCGAGGCGCGCTCGAAGAAGACGCGCCAGATCCTGACGGACTACATGGCCAGCCTGCACCAGGTCCTGGGCGAGCTCGAGAGCCAGGACGGGAAGGACGGGAGCGACAAGGAGCTGCCGCCGCCCAAGGACGAGGCCGAGGAGGAAGCCCGCTTCAAGCAGCGCGCGGAGTGGCTGAAGGCGAGCGAGCGCGCAATCCTGGATCAGACGCTGGCGCGGGCCTTCCCGGGCTGGACGCCGGCGGACTGGAAGAGCCTCGACCGGGAGTACCGGAGGTCCTTGTGAGCCCCCGCGGCCTGGCCGCCGCGCTGGTCCTGTCCGTCCTCGGTCCGGCGCACGCGGCCCACGACACGCTGTGCCTCAAGGACGGACGGATCTTCGACCACGTCGGGTTGCAGCGCGGCGAGGGCGTGATCCTGGTGAAGTTCGAGAACGGCCAGGTGGCCGTCCCGCTCGACAAGGTGCTCGAGTGCGTGATCGAGAACGACACCGGCTTCGTGCCGCGGAGCGAGGAGGAGCAGCAGAAGGTCGCCGAGGGGCTGGTGCCGTTCGACGGCAAGTGGCTGCGTCCCGCCGAGCGCGACGCGCGCATCCGCAGGTCCCTGGACGAGAAGCGCGCCACCGTCGAGAAGCTCAAGCAGTCGCGCCTGTGGCGCAACCGGATCACGGCCGAGACCAAGACCTTCAGCGTCGAGTACACCGTCCCCGCGCCCGTGTTCACGAGCTGCGCCGAGCGCATGGAGACCTACTACGCCGAGTTCGTCAAGCGCTGGAAGATCAAGCGGCCGCGCGAGCTCGACAAGCTGAAGGTGCGTTTCTACGCCAATCCCGAGGACTTCTACCAGGTCACCGGGATGCAGCGCGGCGTGCTGGCCTTCTTCGAGTACCTCGAGCCGCCCTACCGGCTCCAGTTCTACTACGACCGGCTGGATCCGCTGGGCGTGGAGCGCGACATGCTGCACGAGTTCGGCCACTACCTGCAGCAACTGGTCGACACCGGCTTCCACTATCCCCATTGGCCCGGGGAATCCCTGGCCGAGTACTACTCGACCGCCACCTTCGATCCGACCAACAAGAAGATCACGCTCGAGCCCGTGGTCCTGGAGGAACGCCTGATCGAGATCCAGCGCGACATCGAGGAGGGCGAGCGCGTCGGACTCGAGCAGCTCATCCGCGGCGGCAACGACGGCAACTACCACGACTACACCTGGGGCTGGTCGCTGGTCCACTTCCTGATGAGCAAGCCCGAGACGGCCAAGAAGTTCGAGAGCTTCTACCTGGGCCTGGCGCGCAGCCGCAGCGTGGCGCGCGAGGGCGTCTCGTCCTTCAAGCGCTCGTTCGAGAGCGTGGAGGGCGCCGAGATCCTGGCCGCCTTCCGCAAGGAGATGGGGCTCAAGAAGGACACGGACCTGCGCGCGCTCGAGACCCAGTGGCACGACTACGTCCAGGACGAGCTGAAGGTCAGCTCCTCGCGCGGCCTGGCGCGTGCCGCGCAGATGGCGCGCCGCTTCGACCGCAAGCACCGCGCGAAGCGACTGTACGAGGAGGCCATCGCGGCCGGCGACGCGGACGCGCTCACCCAGCATCGCTACGCCGAGCTGCTCGAGGACATGGCCGAGCACGCCGGGGCGCGCGAGCACTGGGCCAAGGCCGTCGAGCTCGACCCGCTGGTGCCGGAGTTCTACATCGCCTGGGGCGAGTCGCTGCTGCAGGACGCCGCGAGCAAGGACGAGGGCCGGCGCCTGCTGAAGCTCGCGCGCGAGATCGAGCCCGAGAACCTGTACCTGGAGCAGCACCTCGAGGAGCTGCTGGCGAAGTAGGTCGGCGCCCTCGACCCTACTCCGCTATCGCCCTACTGCAGGGCGCGCGAAGCAGTACAGCGCCGCTTCCGTGCGCACGAACAGCGCGCCGTCGCCGAGCGCGGGCGTGGCGTGGATCGTCTCGCCCAGCTCGCACGTCGAGAGGACCCTGGGCTCGGCGCCGGCGGCCAGCACCACCAGCTGGCCCTCGTTGCTGGCGAGGAACACCTTGCCGTCGGCCGCGACCGGCGAGGCGTCGTAGCCGCCGGGCGCTTCCTCGAGGCGCCGGAAGCCGAGCTCCGCGCCGCTCGCGGCGTCGAGCGTCGTGAGCAGGCCGCCCTCCTTGGCGAGGTACAGGATCCCGTCGCTGACGAGCGGGGTCGAGATCGACGGGAGCCCGCGCTTGTGGCGCCAGAGCTCGCGCGGCGGCTCGTTCCCGCGGCCGACCCGCAGGGCGACCAGGCCGTAGTCCTTCGAGCCCATGCCCGTGGTGACGGCGCTCCACTCCTCGGCCACGATGAAGCCGTCCTCGTCGGCATCGATCCAGCCGAAGTGCTCGGCCAGCTCCGAATCGCCCAGCTCGGCCTTCGTGACCTTGCCGTCCTTGTCGGCGTCGGCCCCGCCGGCCAGCGTCGCGAAGTCCGGCATCGGCTGCTCGGCCTGGAACGGGACGCTGGCGTAGAGCGTGGGCGCCTCGGCGGATCCCGCCAGGATCGGCGAGCACACCGGCGTGTAGCCGAAGCCGCCCTGACGCCACAGCTCGGCCCCCGTGGCGACGGAGTACGCGCTCACGAAGTAGGTGCCGAACACGAGCACGGCTTCCGGCGCGGCCTCCGAGGGGTAGAGCACGGGCGTGGTCCAGCTCTCGATCATGCCCTTGCGCTCGGTGCGCCAGCGCGGCGCGCCGCTGGCCGCGTCGACGCCCAGCAGGAACGAGCCGCGCTGCTGATCGCACAGCAGCACCAGCGTGCTGCCGGCCAGGATCGGCGAGCCGGCCATGCCGTAGAAGCTGGCGAAGGGACCGAGTGGCAGACGCCAGCGCTCCTGCCCCTGGGCGTCGAGGGAGACCAGCCCGAACTCGGGGAAGAAGGCGTAGACGTTCTTGCCGTCGGTGGTGGGGCTGGGCGTGGCCGAACCGTTGGCGGGATAGACCTCCTGCGTGCGCGCGCGCTCGAGCCGGCGCTCCCAGCGCACCGCGCCGCTCGCGCGCTCCAGGCACAGGACGACCAGACCGCGCTCGTCGGCGCCGGTGACGAACACGCAGTCGACGCCCAGGACCGGGGAGGAGTGTCCCGCCACGAGCGGCGTGCGCCAGCGCAGGTTCTGCTCGGGCCCGAGCGCGTCCGGCAGACCGGTGGTCGACGAGTTCCCGTCGCCGTTCGGGCCGCGGAAGCGCGACCACTCCTGCGTGCGGGGCGCGGAGACGCCGGCGCACGAGGAGGCGCAGGGCGCGAGCGAGAGGAGGGCGAGGCAAACGAGGTGTCGCATGTGGGATCGTGCTCCGGGGGCGCGCCAGTCTAGCCCGTGCCCCCCTGCCACCGGGGATGGCGTCTCCGACAGGCCGCCGCCGCAGGCGGGAACGACCAGGGGCAGCAGCGCGAGCAGCGCTCGGATCGGGTTGCGCGTCATCGGTTCTCCAGCGACTGGTCCGCCCGGCCGACGGGTAGACTGCGCTCCCTCCCGCATGCGCGCGGACGGGGCACGGTCCGCAGCTCGACGCCGGGATTCCAGAACGCCTGCATGTCTCTCGATGGGTTCACCGGCACCTGCTGAGGACGCGCGGCGGGGCGAGGCCGCGCTGACCGAGCGCTTCTATCGCGAGCTGCACGAGCTGGCGGTGCGCGCGTTCGCGTCCGAACGGCACGGACACACGCTGCAGCCGACCGCGGTCGTGAACGAGGCCTGCCTGCGGATCCTGACCCGCTCGCCGCTGCCGGACGTCTCGCGCCCCGAACGACTGGCGCTGGCCGCGCGCGTCCTGCGGCAGGTGCTGGTCGATCACCATCGCGCGCGCGGGGCCGAGAAGCGCGGCGGAGCGGCGCTGCGGCTCGAGCTCGATCCCGAGCTGGCGGCCGGAGCCGAGCCCACGGCCGACTTCGGGGCCGTGCAGGCGGCGCTCGAGCGGCTGCGCGGGCTGCACGCCCGCCAGGCCGAGGTCGTGACGCTGCGCCTGTTCGGCGGGCTGACGATGGAACAGGTCGCGGCCGCGCTCGGGGTCTCGAAGCGAACGGCCGAGGACGACTGGGCCGTGGCGCGCGCCTGGCTGCGGCGCGAGCTCGACGGAGCGGCGCCGTGAGCGACCCGCAGCTGCACGCGCGCGCCTCGCAGTTGTTCCTGGAGCTGCGCGCGCTGGAGCCGCGGGAGCGCGAGCGTTTGCTCGCGCAGCGCTGCGCCGAGGACCCGCAGCTCGGCGCCGAGGTGCGCTCGCTGCTCGCCCACGACGGACTGCATGACGAACTGCCTGACGAACTCGGCGAGTCCGCGGCACCGCTCGTGGAGCCCGAGGCCGCCGTCGGGATCGGTCCCGGAAGCCTCATCGGCCCCTACCGCGTGCTCGAGCGCATCGGGCGGGGCGGCTCGGGCCTGGTCTTCCTGGCGGAGCAGGAGGAGCCCGTGCGCCGGCGCGTGGCCATCAAGGTGGTGCCCGAGGCCGCGCTCGGGCCCGAGCTCGCGGCGCGCTTCGAGGTCGAGCGGCGCGCGCTCGAGTGCACCGACCACCCCGGCATCGCGCGCATCCTCGACGCCGGGCGCACCAGCGCGGGCCTGCCCTACCTGGTGATGGACTACGTCGAGGGCGCCTCGATCACCGCGCACTGCGCCGAGGCCGGGCTCGGGCTCACGGCGCGCGTGGAGCTCGTGCGGGCCGTGGCCGACGCGGTGCAGCACGCGCACCAGCGCGGCGTCGTGCACCGCGACCTGAAGCCCGGCAACATCCTGGTGGCGCGCGCGGACGGCCGGCCGCGCGTGGTCGACTTCGGGATCGCCAAGGCCGTGGGCGGCAGCTTCCGCGCCGAGACGCAGCACACCTCGGGCCTGCCGCTGGCCAGCACCGCCTACATGGCGCCCGAGCAGACCGGGCTCGGCGGCGTGGACACGCGCGCCGACGTGTACGCGCTCGGCGCGGTGCTGTACGAGCTCGTCAGCGGGCGAGCGCCGCTCGACACGACGCCCTCCCGGAGCGGCGATCTGGTGGACGTGCTCGAGCGCATCCGCCACGCCGTGCCGCCGCCCGTGAGCCGCGCGGGCGCGCACGGGCTGCTGGCGCGCGCCCCGCGCGCCTTCGTGCACGACCTCGACTGCATCCTGCAGAAGGCGCTCGAGAAGGCGCCCGAGCGGCGCTACGCCACGGTCGGCGCGCTGATGGACGACCTCACGCGCCTCCTGCGGCGCGAGCCGATCGCGGCGCGCGCGCCCACCGCGCTCTACCGCGCGACGCGCTTCGCGCAGCGCAACCGGCTCCTGGTCGCGGCCCTCGCCGCGGTGACGCTGGCGCTGGTGGTGGGCGTGCTCGGACTGACCCTGGGCCTGCTCGAGGCGCGACGCCAGCGCGCGAGCGCCTTCGAACAGATGGAGGCCCAGGCCGAGCTCAACCGCTTCCTGACGGACGACCTGCTGGCGGCGGCCGCGCCCGAGCGCGCGGGCAAGGACGCCTCGGTGCTGCAGCTCCTGGACGCGGCCAGCGCGCACATCGAGGAGCGCTTCCCGACGCGCCCGCTGGTGGCCGCGGCCGTGCACCACACCCTGGGCGAAGCCTTCGCGACGCTGGGCGAGTTCGCGCGCGCCGAGCCGCACCTCGCGCGCGCCATCGCGCTGCGCCACGCCGCCGGCGGCGGCGACGCGCCCGACACGGTGCGCTCGGAGATCGCCGCCGCCAGCCTGGAGGCGCGGCGCGAGCACTACGCCGAGGCCAAGCCGCTGCTCGAGGCCGCGCTCGTGCGCGCGCGCCTGATCCTCGGCCCGGACGATCGCGACCTGTACGCGGCCCTGAACGCGCTCGGGGTCGTGCGCGTGGGGCTGGGCGAGCTGGACGCGGCCGAGGACGCCTTCGACGAGGCCCTGGCCGGGCGCCGGCGCCTGCTCGGCGATGAGGATCCGGCGGTGTTCGAGACGATCGGCAACCTGGCCTTCGTGCACGAAGGCAAGGGCGAGATCACGGCCGCGCTCGAGCTGCAGCTCGCGGCGTTGCGCACGGCCGAGGGCCTGGCCGATCCGCCGCGCATGACCGTGCTGGGCTTCTGCAACAACATCGGCGCGACCTACCAGGACCTGGGCCGCGACGCGGAGGCCGCGCCATACCTGCGGCGGGCGGCCGCGATCGCGGCCGAGTGGCTGGGGCCGACGCATCCGGCCACGCTCACGATCGAGGGCAACCTGGCCGCGCTCGAGGCCGAGCTGGGCGAGCCCGCGCACGCGGCCGAGCTCTTCCGGCGGCTGGTCGAAGCGCGCACCGCGTCGCTCGGGGCGCTGGCGCCGGACACGCTCACCGCGCGCTACGGGTTGTGCGACAGCCTCGCGAAGGCCGGACAGACCAGCGCGGCCGCCGAGGGCTTCGAGGCGCTGCTGGCCGACGCGGGCGCGCTCGGGGCCGAGCACTGGCTCGCGCCCCAGACCCAGTCGGCGCTGGCGCGCGTCCTGGCGGACTGCGGGCGCACGGACGAGGCGCTGGAGCTCGCGCACGAGGCCGAGCAGCGCCTGCGCGAGCTGCTCGGCCCCGAGCACCACCGCACGCGCGGGGCCGAGGTCGTGACCCAGGCGATCGAGGCGGCGCGCGCGCGGCGCTGACGGCCACCGGCCGCGAATTCCGCGCGGAGCTGCGGACTCCGGCGCGGATTGCGCATGGATCCACGGGAGCCATCCCGCGCGCCGGCGGGTGACCGCCGCGAGTGCGATCCCGCCGGTGCGCGCGCGGTGTTCCCGGTCACGAGCGACACAAGGAGACCCGATGTTCTGTCAGAAGTGCGGAACCGTCCTGGCCGACAGCGCGACGGTGTGCGTCAGCTGCAACCAACCGACTAGCCCGGCTGGCATCCCCGCTGGCGCCCAAGCTGGCCTGGCGGCGGCGATCCCCATGGGCGCGGCCCCGGCCGCCCCGAGCGCGGCGTCGGTCGCGGTCCGCTACGCGACCCGCGATGCCCTGGCGGCCTTCAAGACGCTGCTCGGCAATCCCGTCGGCGGGCTGGCGCCGGCCTACGAGGCGCTGGGCGACGCGCGCGCGCGCCGGGCGGGCACGGCGTTCGGCGTCGTGTCGCTGGCGTGCTTTCTGCTGGGCGGCTATCTGATGCTGCCGCCCTTCGTGCGCCAGGACCTGTTCGAGTTCCTGGGCTTCGGCGGCGTCGTGAAGTGCTTGTTCTTCGGCCTGGCGCCGTTCCTGTGCACGAGCGCGGGCAGCCTGGCCGTGCGCAAGCTGTTCGGCGGTCAGGGCGGGCTGGGCAGCGACGCCTTCGTGGCCGGTGCGGCGCTCCTGCCCGCGTCCCTCGCGCTGCTCGCCAGCAGCCTGATCGGCGTCGCCAACTTCGAGGCCATCGGGATCCTGGCCGTGTTCGCGGGCTGCACCGGCACGCTGATGCTCTTCGCGGGCTACACGCGCATCGCCAAGCTGGGCGAGCGCGCCGCGACCATCGGCGTGCCGCTCGTGATCCTGGTCAGCGCCTGGCTGGCCAAGGTGCTGGCCACCTCGGTCCTGACCGGCGGCGGTGGCGGCGGCGGCAACATGCCCTACGGCTACCCGTTCTGAGCAACAACTCCGAAGCCATCTCCTCTCTCTTCCTCCGCGTTCCTCCGCGCCCTCTGCCCCTCCGCGGTTCTCGAGGATTCATCCGGCCCACCTCGGAACGCGCGCCAGCAGGCCCGGATCGCCGAGTCGCTCGCACACCTCGGCCATGGCCGCGCGCTCGGCCCCGCGCCATTCGAGCGCGTCCAGGTCCTCGGCCAGCGGGACGTCGGTGCGCAGCGTCGCCAGCGTGCGGTAGAGCAACGCGTCCGCACGGCGCTCGACCAGCGTGGCCGCCAGGCGCGCGGCCCCGCGCAGCGGCACGCGCCACGCGCTCGCGTCGGCCGGGATGTGCTCGAGCCGTTCGTAGGCACCCAGGAGCGCCCCCGCCGTGCGCTCGCCGAAGCCCGGCAGGCCGGGGATGACGTCGGCCTCGTCGCCCACCAGGGCGAGATAGTCCGGGATCGAGCGCGGGCCGAGGCCGTAGCGCGCGCGCACGCCGTCCTCGTCGAGCACGCGCTCCTTCCACACCGTGACGACGCGCGTGCCCGTGACGCACTGGGCCAGGTCCTTGTCGGGTGACAGCAGCCGGACCTGCTCCACGCGCGGCTCGCGCAGGCAGCGCGCGGCGGCCGTGGCCAGCGCGTCGTCGGCCTCGAACTCGACCATCGGCCAGGTCGCGAAGCCCAGGGCGCGCGTCACGTCCTCGGCCAGCTCGAACTGCGCCAGGAGGTCCGGCTCGAGGCCCTCGCCGGTCTTGTAGCCCTCGAAGAGCCCGTTGCGGAAGGACTCGATCACGTGGTCGAAGGCCACGCCGAGGTGCGTGATCCGGTCCTCGCGCACGTGCTTCAGGAGCTGGCGCGCCAGGGTGCGCGCCGCTCCCACCGGGGCCCCGTCCGGGCCCTGCGCGGGAGGCGCTCCGAACCAGGCCCGGAAGAGCTCGTAGGTCCCGTCGACCAGGTGCACGCGCACCGCCGGAGTGTAGCCCCGGCCGCGCGCACCTCGCGGACCGGCGCCCTTCGTCCCCGGGCTACCCAAGAAAAGGCGCTGGCGAGCCCTTGACGGCACTAGACGACCGGTCTACTTTGCGCGCCCTCTTCGCCCATGAACCCCCAGCTCAAGGACATCGGGACGCGCGCGCGTCTGCTCGAGGCCGGCGCCCAGGCCATCGCCGCCAAGAGCTTCAACAGCTGCGGCCTGGCCGAGATCCTGAGCGCGGCCGGCGTGCCCAAGGGCTCGTTCTACCACTACTTCGACTCGAAGGAGGACTTCGGGGTGGCGCTGATCGAGAAGGAGAGCGCCGAGTACTTCGAGCTGCTGCGCCCGATCCTGGGCGACCGCAAGCGCTCGGCCCTGGCGCGCCTGCGGGCCGTGTTCGAGCAGGGCCGCGACGAGTGCCTGTCGCGCGGGCCGGCGCGGCAGTGCCTGATCCCGAAGCTGGCGCTGGAGACCTCGCAGCTCAGCGAAACCGTGCACGCGGCCGTCAAGTGCGCCTACGACCAGTGGACCGCGCTGCTCGCGGGCGTCATCCGCGAGGCCCAGGCGGCCGGCGAGATCGGCCGCGGGCAAGAACCCGAGCGCCTCGCCAAGGCGCTGGTGATGCTGTGGGAGGGCGCGACCCTCCGCATGCAGATCGACCGCAGCCTGCAACCCGTCGAGGACTGCCTGAGCTTCGTCTTCGACTCCCTGCTCGCCGACCGGGCCTAGTTCGCCACCCGACCCCCGCTCACTCGACGCTCCACCCGTCGTTCGCTCCTGACGCTCCCGCGAGCCCGACCCCCCGCGGTCGATTCGCGCGCCAGCCATCGTTTCGTTCTCGCCGACTCCTCGCACAGCCCACTGAGACGACCGGTCTACTCAACCGGCCTCGAGTTCCCTCTGACGACCGCCATCGCCATGCGAAGCCAATCTCCCCATCGCTCGCCGTCCACGGCGTCCTCCGACCCCCTGGTCCGCCCGGCCGGAGGACAGCGCTCATGAGCCGCAAGAACGGGATCCGCTCGCTGGTGCTGCTCGTCCTGGTGCTCGCGGGCGGCGGCGGGCTCGCGGCCTGGAAGAGGTCCGCGCTGCAGCACGATGCGGCCGCCTCCGCGAGCCCGTTCGAGCCGCTGGAGGTGGTCGCCGGGGCCCTGGCGGCCGAGCGCGAGTACCTGGACACGACCACCTCGGTCGGGACCGTGCTCGCGCTGCGCTCGGTCACGCTGCGCAACGAGCTGGCCGGGACCGTGCGCGAGGTCGCGCTGGTGCCCGGCGCGGTGGTCGAGCCCGGCACGCGCCTGGTCGCGCTGGACGTGGCGGTCGAGTCGGCCGAGCTCGCGGCCCAGGAGGCGCAGGTGGCGCTGGCCGAGTCGATGCTCGGGCGGATGCAGCGCGCGCTCGACAGCCGCGGCGCCTCCGAGTCCGACGTGGAGCGCGCGCGTGCCGAGCGTGACGTGGCGCGGGCCCAGGTGGCGCGCACGCGCGCGCTGATCGAGCGCAAGACCCTGCGCGCCCCGTTCCGCGCGCGGGTCGGCCTGGCGGACGTGCACGTCGGACAGTACCTCGACGAGGGCACGCGCCTGACCACCCTGCAGGCGGTCGACGAGGCGGCACACGTGGACTTCGCCGTGACGCAGGACGTCGCCGCGGGCCTGGCGATGGGCGAACGCGTCGCGGTCACGCTCAGCGAGGACGGCCCGCCGCTCTCGGCCGAGATCGTGGCCCTGGACGCGCGCGTCGACCCCGCGACGCGCAACGCCTGGGTGCGCGCGCGTCTCGAGAGCGGCGCACCGCTGCCCGGCTCGTCGGTGCGCGTGCGCGTTCCGGTCGGCTCGCGGCGCAGCGTGGTGGTCGTCCCGGCCACGGCCCTGCGCAAGGGACCCGCGGGCGACCACGTCTTCGTGCTGGCCGAGGACCCGCAGGGCAAGCTGCGCGCCCAGGAGCGCGCGGTCCGCAGCGGTCCGCTGCTGGGCGACGAGGTCGTCGTGCTCGCCGGCCTGACCGTGGGCGAACGCGTGGCCGCGTCGGGTTCCTTCAAGCTGCGCGACGGCGTGCTGGTCGTCCTGGCGGACGCGGCGCCGGGCGCGGGGCCCGCCACCCAGGGGAGCGCGCAATGAGCCACGACTCCGCTGGACGGCACGCCCCCGAGACGCAGGAGCCCACCCGGCGCTCCTTCACCGATACCTTCATCAAGCACCCCGTGCTCGCGGTGGTCGTCAACCTCGCGATCGTGCTGGTGGGCTGGCGCGCGCTCACGACCCTGCCGGTGCAGCAGTACCCCAAGATCGAGAGCTCCTCGATCCTGATCACGACCGTCTACACCGGCGCCAGCGCCGAGACCGTGCGCGGCTTCCTGACCACGCCGATCGAGCGCGTGGTCTCGGCCATCAGCGGCGTGGACTACATCGAGTCCTCGAGCCGCGCCGGCGTCAGCACCATCACGGTGCGCCTGGAGCTCGATCATTCGAGCACCGCGGCCCTGGCCGAGGTCACCGCGCGCCTGCAGCAGGTGCGCTCCGAGCTGCCGGCCGAGGCCGAGCCGCCGGTGGTCGAGGTGCAGCGCGCCGACCGGCCCTACGCCTCCTTCTACCTCAGTTTCTCCTCCAGCGAGCGCGACGTCCCGGCCCTGACCGACTGGCTGGCGCGCAGCCTGCAGCCGCAGCTGGCGACGCTCGAGGGCGTGCAGCGCGTCGGCATCGAGGGCGGCCGTCCGATCGCCATGCGCGTGTGGATCCAGCCCGAGCGCCTGGCGGCCCTGAACCTGGCGCCGGGCGACGTGTACGCGGCCCTGCAGCGCAACAACTACCTGGCCGCGGTGGGTCGCACCAAGGGCAACCTGGTGCAGGTCAACCTGCTGGCCAACACCGACCTGCGCTCGGTCGAGGAGTTCGAGGACCTGATCGTGACCGACCGCGGCGGCGCGCTGGTGCGCCTGTCCGACGTGGCCGAGGTCGAGCTGGGCGCCGAGGAGGCCGACCTGGTGGCCAAGGTCGACGAGAAGCCGGCCGTGTACCTGTCGGTCTGGCCGCTGGCGGGCGTGAACGAGATCGACGTGGCCCACCGGCTGCGGGCCGAGATGGAGCGCCTGCGCCCGAGCCTGCCGCGCGACGTGGAGATGGGCCTGGCCTACGACGCCACGGTGTTCATGGAGAACGCGCTGGCGGAGATCACCAAGACCCTGATGGAGACGATCGCGATCGTCGGCCTGGTGGTGTTCCTGTTCATGGGCTCGATCCGCACCGCGCTGGTGCCGCTGG
>CAZWAY010000061.1:0-33748 GCA_964631945.1 uncultured Planctomycetaceae bacterium | reverse complement strand
CGCGCGCGGCGGACGGCGCACCCGCGGCCGAGGCCAGCAAGCCCGGACCCGCGCCGGCCGCGGCCAAGCCCGGCCCGGCGCCCAAGCCCGGATCCGCGGCCAAGCCCGGACCTGCTCCCAAGCCCGCACCCGAGCCGGCCAAGCCGGCCCCCACGGCGGCGCCGGCCCCGCGGCCGACGCGGGACAGGCTTCCCCCCGAGCGCCCGCGCCGCTAGGATCCTCGCCCTCCAAGTCTCCAAGCCGCGTGCGCTTCGGTCGGATCGCGCGCGGCTCCCGGGAACGGCCGGCGCGCGCCGCGAGGGTGCGCCGCCCTGTGAACGGGGCCCACGAGGTCGGCGCCCGACACCGCAACCGCGGCCCAGCGCCCCGCCTGCAGCCCAACCGCTCTTCCATGCCCAAGGCCAAGTCCAAAGGGTCCGTCAAGAAACGCTTCCGCGTCACCAAGCACGGCAAGGTGATGTGCTCCAAGAACGCGCGTGGCCACATGCACGCGCACCACACCGGCAAGCAGCGCCGCACGCTGCGCAAGCCCATGGTGATCACGGGTGTGTGGGCCAAGTTGATCCGCCAGATGATGGGGGCCTGATCCGATGGTACGCGCAACCTACGGGGCTCCCCGGCGTCACAAGAAGGCGCGCTACTTCAAGCGCGCCAAGGGTTTCTGGGGCGGTCGTTCGCGCCTGTGGCGCACCGTCTACGAGACGATCGTGCGCGCGCTGGCCTACGGCACGCGCGACCGTCACCGCAAGAAGCGCGAGTACCGCACGCTGTGGATCGCGCGCATCAACGCCGCCACGCGCGCGCGCGGCATCTCCTACTCGGCCTTCATCGACGGTCTGAAGAAGGGCGGGGTCGAGCTGAACCGCAAGCAGCTGTCCGAGCTGGCGGCGCTCGATCCGGCGGCCTTCGACCAGCTGGTCGAGGTGGCGCGCGCGGCGCGTCAGCCGGCGACCGCCAAGTAGGAGCGGCGTGAGCGCCGAGCGGGTCAAGCTCGAGGCGCGCGCGCGCGCGGCCATCGCCGCCGCGCGCGAGGCCGCCGAGCTCACGCGCCTCGAGCGCGAGCTGCTGGGCAAGGAGGGCGAGGTCGGCATGCTGCTGGCTTCCATCCGCGACGTCCCGCCGGCCGAGCGCAAGGCCCTCGGACAGGAGGCCAACGAGCTCAAGCGCACCCTCGAGCAGGCCCTGGCCGAGCGCCGGGCCGAGTTCGAGCGCGAGCGTTTGGCGGCCGAGCGCTCGGCCGAGGGCTTCGACCCGAGCCTGCCCGCCCGCGCCCTGGCCCACGGCAGCCTGCACCCGCTGACGCACGTCGTGCGCCGGCTGGAGGAGATCTTCTCCTCGATGGGCTACGCCATCCTCGACGGGCCCGAGGTCGAGCTCGACGCCTACAACTTCGAGAAGCTCAACATCCCGCACGACCATCCGGCGCGCGAGATGCACGACACCTTCTGGTGCGACCGCGAGCAGAAGCTCTTGATGCGCACGCACACCTCGCCCGTGCAGATCCGCGCGCTCGAGCGCATGCAGCCGCCCTTCCGCGCGATCGTGCCCGGGCGTTGCTTCCGCAACGAGACCACCGACGCCTCGCACGAGCACACCTTCCACCAGATGGAGGGGTTGGTGGTGGGCGAGGGCATCACGGTCGGGCACCTGATCGGCACGATGAAGACCTTCCTGCGCGAGGTCTTCCGGCAGGAGCTCCAGGTGCGCCTGCGGCCGGGCTACTTCCCGTTCGTCGAGCCGGGCTTCGAGCTCGACGTGCGCTGCCCCTTCTGCACGACGGGCTGCGGGGTGTGCAAGCGTTCGACCTGGATCGAGCTGTGCCCGTGCGGCATGGTGCACCCGAGGGTGCTGCGCTCCGGCGGCGTCGATCCCGAGCGCTTCACGGGCTTCGCCTTCGGGCTCGGACTCTCGCGCCTGGTGATGCTGCGCTACGGCATCGACGACATCCGCCACCTGATGGGCGCGGACGTGCGTTTCCTGGAGCAGTTCTAGCGCGCTCGGCCATGAAGATCTCCACCCGCTGGCTCGGCCGTCACGTGGACCTCGCCGGGCTCACGGCCCAGGACGTGGCCAACGACCTGACCATCCACACGGCCGAGGTCGAGGGCCTCGAGCGCTTCGCGCCCTGGCTCTCCGACGTGGTCGTGGGCCACGTGCTCGAGCGCGCCAAGCACCCCGACGCCGACAAGCTCTCGCTGTGCCAGGTCGACGTCGGCGCGCGCGGCGAGGGCCGGCCGGTGCAGATCGTGTGCGGCGCCGCCAACGTGGCCCAGGGCCAGCACGTGGCCGTGGCCCTGCCGGGCACCACCTTGCCGGGCGACTTCAAGCTCAAGAAGAGCAAGATCCGCGGGGTCGAGAGCCAGGGCATGATCTGCTCGGAGCGCGAGCTGGCGCTGTCCGACGAGCACGCCGGCATCTGGGTCCTGCCGGCGGCCCCCGCGGGCGGCGCGCTGGTACCGGGCACGCCCGTGGCGCAGGCGCTCGGGCTCGACGACTGGGTGATCGAGATCGACAACAAGTCGCTCACGCACCGGCCCGACCTGTGGGGCCACCGCGGGCTCGCGCTCGAGATCGCCGCGATCCGCGGGCGCGCGCGCAAGCCGCTCGACCTGGCCTGGCCGAAGACGGGCGCCGGCGCGCCCTACCCGGTCGCGGTCACGAGCGCGAGCTGCGCGCGCTACATCGGCCTCGCGATCCACGGCGTGAAGAACGGCCGCGCGCCCGAGTGGATGCGCTGGCTCCTGCTCGCGGTCGGCCAGCGCCCGCTGGACCTGCTGGTCGATCTGTCGAACTTCGTGATGCTCGACCTCGCCCAGCCGAACCACCTGTTCGACCTGGCGCGCCTGGACCAGAGCGGGATCCGCGTGCGCGACGCGCGAGCGGGCGAGAAGATGCGCACGCTGGACGGGATCGAGCGCGAGCTGACGGCCGACGACATGCTCGTGTGCTCGGGGGACGAGGCCGTGGCCATCGCCGGGGTGATGGGCGGCGAAGCCTCCAAGGTCACGGGCGAGACCGGCACGCTGCTGCTCGAGGCGGCCTGCTTCCATCCGACGACCGTGCGGCGCACGGCGGCGCGCCTCGGCCTGCGCACCGACGCCTCGGCGCGCTTCGAGAAGAACCTCGACCCGACCCTGCCGGCCAAGGCCGCGGCGCACCTGGTGAACCTGCTGCGCGAGCTGCAGCCCGCGATCACGCTGCCGCGACCGGCCGGCGACGCGGGCAGCTGGAAGGATCCGGCCAGCACCGTGACGCTGCGGCCCGAGCGCGTGCGCGCGGTGCTCGGCGCGCCGCTGCCCGACGCCGAGATCGAACGAATCCTGGTGGCGCTCGAGTTCGGCGTCGAGAAGGGCGCGCGCTGGGAAGTCGCCGTGCCCTCCGCGCGCGCCACCAAGGACGTGCGCAGCGAGGAGGACCTGATCGAGGAAGTCGGGCGCATGCACGGCTACGGCAACATCGCCGACGCGCCGCTGGTCGCGGCGCTCGCCCCGGCGCCCTTCGACGAGCGCCGCGCGCTGGTGCGCACGCTGCAGGATCGCCTGAGCGGCGCGGCGGGCTTCCACGAGGCCATGACGTACTCGTTCCACGAGGCCGTGCACGCCGAACAGCTCGGGCTCGCCGATGAGCCCCACGTGCGCATCGTGAACCCGCAGATCGAGGGCCTCGACCGCGTGCGCCGTTCGGTCGTGCCGAGCCTGCTGGCGCACCTCGCGCACAACCGGCGCCAGCGCGACGAGCTGCGCCTGTTCGAGCTCGGCAAGGGCTACCTGCCCGAACACGCCGACGAGCGCGGTGAGCCGCGCGAGCGGCACGAGTGCGCGCTGGTGTGGATGGCGCCGCGCAGCGCGCCGGGCGCACGCTTCGACCAGGGCGTCTTCGCCGGTCTGCAGGGCGTGCTCGAGGACGCGCTGGCCACCCTCGGGCGCCCGGCACTCGGCTGGGAGCGCCTGGCGGAAGCGGCCGTGCCGTCCTGGGCCCACCCCGGGAAGTGCGTGGGCGTCCAGCTCGCCGGGCTCGAGCCGGGCGAGCCGGCGGTGCTGCTCGCGGCCCTCGAGCCCGAGATCCAGACCCGTCTCGGGCTGACGGGCGAGCTCGACGGCGAGGTGGCCGCGGCGCGCATCGACCTCGAGCGCCTGCTCGCCGTCGCCGCCACGCCGCCGCGCTTCCGGCCGCTGGCGCGCTTCCCCGGCGTGAAGGTGGACGTGGCCGTGGCCGTGCCCGAGGAGCGTCCGGCGGGCGAGGTCGTGGCCACGCTGCGCGGCGCCGGCAAGGGCCTGGTCGAGCGCTGCGAGCTGTTCGACCTGTACCGCGGGCCCAAGCTCGGGCCGGGACGCAAGTCGCTCGCCTACCACGTGCTGCTGCAGGCCCAGGATCGCACGCTCGGGGAGGAGGAGCAGGCCAAGTACCTGGCGCGCGTCGAGCGCGCCGTGGCCGAGCTCGGCGGCGAGCTGCGCAAGGACTGAGCCTCCCGGCCGCGCGCGCGACGCTACCCTGGGCGGACATGGGCCAAGAGATCGAGAGCATCCTGCGCGAGAGCCGCAGCTTCCCTCCCAGCGCGGCGTTTCGCGCGCGGGCCCGCCTGAACGACCCCGGCGAGTACGAGCGCCTGTACCGCGAGTCGATCGACCAACCCGAGGCCTTCTGGGGCCGCGTGGCGCGCGAGCTGCCCTGGCTGGAGCCCTTCGCTCAGGTGCTCGACTGGAGCGCCAAGCCCTTCGCCAAGTGGTTCGTGGGCGGCAAGACCAACGCCGCCTTCGTGTGCCTCGACCAACACCTCACGACGGCGCGGCGCGACAAGCTGGCGCTGGTGTGGGAGGGCGAGCCGGGCGAGGTGAAGCGCTACACCTACGCCGAGCTCCACGCCGAGGTGTGCAAGCTGGCCAACGCACTCAGGGCTCGCGGCGTCGAGAAGGGCGACCGCGTGGCGCTCTACATGCCGATGATCCCCGAGCTCGTGTTCGCGGTGCTGGCCTGCGCGCGCATCGGCGCGGTCCACTCGGTGATCTTCGGCGGCTTCAGCGCGCAGTCGATCCGCGAGCGCGTGCAGGACGGCGGCTGCACGACCGTGATCACGGCCGACGGTGGCTGGCGGCGCGGCAAGGTGCTGCCGCTCAAGCCGGTGGTGGACGAGGCCCTGGCCGGCGTCACCGGCGTGCGCACCGTGCTGGTGGCGCGGCGCGCCCGGAACGAGGTCGACTGGACGCCCGGGCGCGACGTGTGGCTGGACGAGCTGTGCGCTCAGCAGAGCGCGATCTCGGCGCCCGAGCCGATGGACAGCGAGGACACGCTGTTCCTGCTGTACACCTCGGGCTCGACCGGCAAGCCCAAGGGCATCCGCCACACCACGGCCGGCTACCTGGTGGGGGCCTACCTCTCCACGAAGTACGTCTTCGACCTGCGCGAGGACGACGTGTACTGGTGCACCGCCGACGTGGGCTGGATCACCGGCCACAGCTACGTGATCTACGGACCGCTCGCCAACGGGGCCACCGTGCTCTTGTACGAGGGCGCGCCCAACACCCCGCATCCCGGGCGCTTCTGGGAGCTGGTGCAGCGCCACGAGGTCAGCCTGCTCTACACCGCCCCGACCGCCATCCGCGCCTTCATGCGCTGGGGCGACGAGCACGTCACGCGCTTCGATCGCTCGTCCCTGCGCCTGCTGGGCACGGTCGGCGAACCGATCAACCCCGAGGCCTGGATGTGGTACCGCGAGGTGGTGGGGGAGTCGCGCTGCCCGATCGTGGACACCTGGTGGCAGACCGAGACGGGCTCGATCCAGATCACGCCCCTGCCGGGCCTCACGGCCACCAAGCCGGGCTCGGCCACGCGCCCGTTCTTCGGCGTCGATGCGGCCGTGGTGGACGAGCGCGGGGACGAGGTGGGCGTCGACCAGGGCGGCTTCCTGGTGATCCGCCGGCCCTGGCCCTCGATGCTGCGCGGCATCCACGGCGACGACGCCCGCTACGTCTCGACCTACTGGTCGAAGTTCGACGGGCGCTACTACTTCACCGGCGACGGCGCGCGCAAGGACAAGGACGGCTACTTCTGGATCATGGGGCGCGTGGACGACGTCCTGAACGTCGCCGGACACCGGCTCTCGACCATGGAGGTGGAGAGCGCGCTGGTCAGCCACGCGGCGGTGGTCGAGGCCGCCGTGGTCGGGCGTCCGGACGAGCTGACGGGCGAGGCGCTGTGCGCGTTCGTCACGATCGGCCCCGGGCAGGTGGCCAGTCCGGCGCTGGTCGAGGCGCTCAAGGAGCACGTGGCGCGCGAGATCGGCAAGCTGGCGCGGCCGGCCGAGGTGCGCTTCGCCGAGGCCCTGCCGAAGACGCGCAGCGGCAAGATCATGCGCCGCCTGCTGCGCGACGTCGCCGCCGGACGCGAGGTGCGCCAGGACACCAGCACCCTGGAAGACTATTCCGTGCTCGCGCGCCTGCGCGCCGAGGAGGAGTAGCGCGACATGACTCGGTTCAGTCCCGACCGGGCCGGTCCGATAGGGCAGGATTCAGTGCCGGAGGCCGGGTCGCCGGCCGCAGGCGAGCGCGTGTCGTCCGAATACACCTACCGGGGCCCCGATCGGCGCCTGGCCCCGACCCCGCGCCTCTCGCGCTACACCCTGTGGGGCGGACGGCGCCAGCAGCCGCGCCGGGGCGAGGAACGCGAGGGCAGCTTCGTGGACGTGTACGGGCGCCGGCTGTTCCTGCTGGTGCTGTGGATCGCGCTCATGAACGTGGGCGACAGCTTCTTCACGCTGGTGCACCTGCAGGCCGGCGGGGTCGAGCTCAACCCGGTGGCCAAGATGCTGCTCACCACCGGACGCTGGAACTTCGTGTTCGTGAAGTCGATCCTGATCGCCCTCGCCCTGATCGTGCTCGCCGTCCACAAGAACTTCCACCTGGCGCGGATCGGCCTGTGGACGGCGGCCGGGACCTACACGTGCCTGGTCGCCTATCACCTGCTCCTGTTCCGCCTGTAGGCCCGGCGCGCGCCGGGCCGCTGCGCGCCTGCGCCGACTGATGCGCATCGCCCGCGTGCTCACGCGCCTGAACCTCGGCGGTCCGGCGCGCCAGGCGTTGGCCTCGGATCCCCTGCTGGCGGCGCGGGGTCACGCCCTGCGCCTGTTCGCGGGCCGTTCCCAGCCCGGGGAGGGCGACCTGTTCGACGAGCTGCGCGCGCGCGGGCTCGAGGTCGTGCGCGTCGAGGGCCTGCAGCGCGGGCTCTCGCTCGGCGACCTGTTCGTCACGCGCCGGCTGCGGCGCGAGTTCGCGGCCTTCGCCCCGGACGTCGTCCACACCCACGCCTCCAAGGCCGGTGCGCTCGGGCGCGCGGCCCTGCACGGCCAGCGCTTCGCGCGCACGGCGCGCGTGCACACCTTCCACGGGCACGTGCTGGAGGGCTACTTCCCCGCGCCCGTCTCGGCGCGGCTGGTGGCGACCGAGCGGCGCCTGGCGGCGGGCACGGACCGGCTGGTGGCCGTGTCGCACGCGACCGCCGACGACCTGGTGCGGCTGGGCGTGGCGCGCGAGGACAAGCTGGTGGTGATCCAGCCCGGGATCGAGCTCGGGCCGCTGTTCGCCCTGGGGCGCGCGCCGCGCGCCCCAGCGGCGCGCGCCCTGCGGGAGCTGCTGGAGGCGCGCGAGGAGGACTGCGTGGTGGGCGTGGTCGGGCGCCTGGCCGAGGTCAAGCAGCCGCTGGCGGCGCTGGCGGTCTTCGAGCTCCTGGCCGCGCGCTACCCGCGGCTGCAGCTCGTCTTCGTGGGCGACGGTGAGCTGCGCGGCACGCTCGAGCGCGCGCTGGCACGGCTCGCGCCCGAGCTCCGGCGCCGGGCGCACCTGCTGGGTGCGCGCGCGGACATGCCGGTGGTGCTGGGCGCGCTCGACGCGGTGCTCCTGACCTCGCGCAGCGAGGGCATGCCGGTGGCCCTGATCGAGGCCGCCGCGGCCGGCCTGGCGGTGGTGGCGCGCGCGGTGGGCGGCGTGCCGGAGCTGGTGGCGCACGAGCGCACCGGCTGGCTCGGGACGAGCGACGAGGAGCTCTCCTTCGGCCTCTCGAAGCTGCTCGACGACCCGCACGCGGCGCGCGCGATGGGGGCGCGCGCACGCCTGCGCGTCTCGCGCACGCACGCGGCCGAGACCCTGGCGGCGCGACTCGAGGAGCTCTACGGCGTGGTGTGCGCCGAACGCGCCGGGCGCGGAGGGCCGACATGAGCGCGGCTCCGGTGCTGTCGGTCGTGATCCCCTCCTGGAACACCAAGGACTACCTGGCGGCGTGTCTCGCCACCCTGGCGGCGGCCGAGAAGCCCGCCAGCGAGGTGATCGTGGTCGAGAACGGCAGCCGCGACGGCTCGCTCGAATTCCTGCGCGCCGAGCACCCCGAGGTTCGGCTGATCGCCAACGCGGAGAACCAGGGCTTCGCGCGCGGCTCGAATCAGGGCATGCGCGTGGCGCGCGGGCGCTACGTGTTGCTCCTGAACACGGACACCGAGGTGGCACCCGACGCGATCGCGCGGCTGGTGGCCTTCCTCGAGCAGCACCCCGCCTACGCCGCGGTCGCGCCGCGCCTCGTGCACCGGGACGGCACGACCCAGCGCACGGTGCAGGAGTTCCCGACCCTCAAGACGGCGCTCTTCTTCTCGACCCCGCTGGAACGCTGGCTGCCCGACTCGCGCGAGCTGCGGCGCTACTTCATGCGCGCCTGGGACCAGGAGAGCTCGCGCGACGTCGACCAGCCTCCGGCCGCCGTCTTGCTCCTGCGCCGGGACGTGCTGGAGCAGATCGGCCTGTTCGACGAGGAGCTGTGGCTCTTCTACAACGACGTGGACCTGGCCAAGCGCATCCGCGCCGCGGGCTGGAAGACGCACTACCTGGCCGAGGCCAAGGTGCTGCACCACGTGGGCGGCTCGACCTCGAAGTTCGCCGACTTCGTGGCCACCTGGCAGCGCGACCGCCTGCGCTACTACCGCAAGCACCACGGGCGCCTCGGGGCCGTCTGGCTGAAGGCCTGCGTCAGCTTCACGCTCCTCGACTGGGTCGTCGCCCAGCTCGTCGCGCGCGCGCGCGGCCGAGCGGCCCAGCCGATCCGGCCCATGCTCGCCGGCTACCTGGCGCTCCTGCGGCAGTAGGCGCGGCCGTGGGGCGGGCTGGCGGCCCTAGAGGTTGTAGACGAAGGGCCCTGCGCCCCCGTCGTCGAGGAAGAAGTACGCCAGCACCAGCGCGATCAGCACCAGCGCGAAGGGCACCACGATCCAGGCCCAGTACTCCCGCAGGAACGCCTTCATGCCTCTGCTCCGCCGCGGGCGGCTCCGCTAGTAGAGGTTGTAGACGAAGGGTGAAGCGCCCTCGTCGTTCATCAGGAAGAAGTACGCCAGGAAGAGTCCCCCGACCACGAGCGCGAAGGGGATGACGATCCAGAGCCAGTACGCTTTGAAGAAGTCCTTCATGGTGGGCGCCCCGCGGCGTGCTCCCAGGATACCCGTAAGAGGCGTGGCCGGCAGCAGAAAGGTCTTCTGGCGACTCCCGGGGGACTAGAACAGGGTGTAGATGAAGGGTGCGATCAGCGGCGAGCTGGCCGCCACCACCAGCAGGCTGCCGATGGTCAGGAGCACCACCACCAGCGGCATCAGGTACCAGTGCCCGCGCAGCGTGAAGGAGCGCAGGAGCTCGAGGATGGTCCCCAGGCGCCGCCCGAGCTTCCAGGCCACGAAGGCGAGCACGCCCAGCACGAAACCGCCCAGGATCCAGGGCGTCCACTGGTGCGGGATCAGGCGCACCACCGCGCCGCCCCCCAGCACGATCGTGAAGACCGCCGCCAGCATCGCGCCCACCGACAGGAACGATTTGAGCGTCTCCTCCTTGGGGTAGGTGAGGCAGAAGGTGGTGCCGAGCACGGCCCACAGCGCGGCGAAGACGTACAGGAAGGTGGGAACACCGCCGTTCGTCGGGTGCGGCGGGATGGCGCCCTGCGCGCGCGCGCGGTGCTCGGGCGGGAAGATCTCGCGCCGGTCGAGCTCGTCGTGCAGCCAGGTGGCGAAGACCTCGTTGCCGAGCGGGTTGAAGTGCCACTCGGTCTCGCGCTCGAAGTACAGCTTGCCGCGCGCGCGTGTGGCCGCGCTCAGGGCCGCGCGCGGGTCGATGGCCTCGATGCCGAGCTTGGTGGCGAGCTCGAGGAACAGGTTCACCGGGCGGTCGGGTGACCACTTGTCGTCGGCCAGGCCGTTGAGGCCGAGCTCCCAGGTGCGGAAGAAATCGCGCTCCTCCGGATCGACCGCGCTCTTGCTGGGGATCGGGCACAGGAGCAGGCGCGCGCCGATGAAGTCGCAGCCCTTCTTCAGGGCCAGGAGCGCGCCCTCCGTCCGTCCCACCCATTCGGCGTAGCCAGCGGGCGGGGTCTCCAGCAGCACGCCGAACTCCGGGTTCATGGGCGGCGGGCCCTTCAGCTTCATGCGCGCCCAGGCGCCGGCGCTCTGCAGGAAGTGGAGCGTGGCCGAGGAGGCGAGCCAGCCCTTCCTGCGCGGCTCCGCGAGCGTGCGCTGGACCAGCTGGCCGTTGGGTTCGAAGAGCGGCTTCTGCACGCCGGTCACGTAGGCGCCCTGGCCGTTCCAGTAGATGTCGTTCTCGTACGGGAAGAGCAGCACGAGGTCGGGCTGGTAGGCCTTGCCGTTCTTCAGGAACCAGGTCACCTCCTGGTCCGTGGACCAACCCTCTGTGCCGGTGTTGACCACGTCGGCGCGGCGCTCCTCGCTCTTCCACCAGCCCTCGAGCTGATCGACGAACAGGTCCGGGCGCTCGACGGTGTAACCCAGCACGAAGGAGTCGCCCAGCGCCAGCACGCGGTAGGTGCCAGGCTCCTTGCCGGGCCCGACCCCGGCGTCGTCGCGCAGGCCGTTCTCGTTGATGTCGAAGTGGACCTTCCGGCCCGCGACGCGGCGCACGATCGACTTGCCGGGCTTCTTGGCCCAGCCGGTGTCGGCGTCGAACTGGTTGAGCGTGGGCGGTGGCGCGAAGCCGGGCAGGACGTGCAGGCCCAGCTCGAGCACGGCCAGGCCGATCAGGAGGCTGACCAGGGCAGCCAAGAGGACGTTGAAGGCGCGCATCGGGCTAGCTCACCATCGAGGTCACGGAGTCGCCCTCGTGCCGCAGCGTGAAGCGCGTCTCGGCGATCTTCTTCTTGGCGTCGGCCTTCACCACGAAGTTGTTCATGAACAGGTAGTCCATGCCGGACAGGCTGAAGGTGTTGAAGGCGTGGCTGGGGTCCTCCACGATCGGCTCGCCCTTCAGGTTGAAGGAGGTGTTCATCACCACCGGCACGCCGGTGAGCTCGCCGAAGCGCTCGATCACGCGGTGGTAGGCGGGCGAGACGTCCTTGAAGACCGTCTGCAGGCGGCCCGAGCCGTCCTCGTGCGTGATGGCCGGCAGCACCGAGCGCTTCTCGGGCCGCACCGGCGCCACGAACAGCATGAAGCGCGCCGGGTAGTGCCGCTCGGCCTCGGGGATGTCGAAGAAGTCGTTGGCGGCCTCGACCGTGACCGAGGGCGCGAAGGGCCGGAAGGCCTCGCGGAACTTGATGGTCGAGTTGAGCTTCTCCTTCATCTCGGGCTTGCGCGGGTCGGCGATGATCGAGCGTGCGCCCAGCGCGCGCGGGCCCCACTCGAAGCGACCGCGGAACCAGCCGCACACCGCGCCGTCGACCAGCTTCTTGGCCACGAAGTCGTAGAAGGCCTCGTCGTCCTGGACGTGCTCGTAGGCGATCGAGTTCTTGTCGAGGAAGGCCTGGATCTCGGCGTCGCTGTACTCGCTGCCCAGGTAGGGCGTGGTCAGCACCGGACCGCGCGGCTGGCCCAGGAGGTGGTTGTAGGCCCAGTAGGCCGCGCCCACCGAGCCGCCGTCGTCGCCCGGCGCGGGGTGCACGTAGATGTCGTCGAAGATGTGCTCCTGGTGCCAGATCTTGTAGTTGGCGACCGAGTTCAGCGCGACGCCGCCGGCCAGGCACAGGTTCTTGGAGCCCGTCTCCTTGCGCAGGTAGCGGGCCATCTTGAACAGCACCTGCTCGGTCACGAGCTGGATCGAGGCCGCCATGTCGCAGTAGTACGGATCCAGCGACTTGTCGCCCTCCTTGGGATCGCGCGCCGGCCGGCCGAAGTGACGCCCGAAGGCCTCGGTCAGCGTCGTGTCGCGCGAGTAGTGGTAGGCGAAGTACTGCATGTCGTGCCACAGCGAGCCGTCCTCGGCCACGTGGATCAGCTCGTAGATCTTGTCCACGAAGCGCGGCTTGCCGTAGGGGTGCATGCCCATCAGCTTGTACTCGCCCTCGTTGATCTCGAAGCCGCAGTAGGCCGTGAAGGCCGAGTACAGGAGGCCCAGCGAGTGCGGGAAGCGCAGCTCCTTGAGGATCTCGATCTTGGTGCCGCGGCCCATGCCGAGCGTGGCCGTCGACCACTCGCCCGCGCCGTCGACCGTCAGGATGGCCGAGTCCTCGAAGTGCGAGGTGAAGAAGCTCGAGGCCGCGTGCGACATGTGGTGGTCGCAGAACAGGATCTTCGAGCCAGGGATCCCCAGGCGATTGGCCATCATCGACTTGATCCACAGCTTGTCCGAGATCCAGCGCTGCATCGACTCGCGGAACACGGCCGAGGAGCGCGGGAAGGTCGCCATGGCCGAGAGCAGCATGCGCTCGAACTTGACGAAGGGCTTCTCGTAGAAGACCACGTAGTCGACGTCGTGCAGCGCGATGCGCCCGCGCTTCAGCACGAACTCGATCGCCAGCATCGGGAAGCCCGAGTCGTGCTTGACGCGGCTGAAGCGCTCCTCCTCGGCGGCTCCGACCAGCTGGCCATCCTGCACCAGCGCGGCCGAGGAGTCGTGGTAGTAGAAGGACAGTCCGAGGATGTTCATCAGTCCTGCCTCCGGGCGGCGGCGAGGGTCTCGTTGCGGGCCTGCCAGGCGGCCCAGTTGCCGTCGTTCCGGCGCCGGATGCGCAGCGGGTCGGCGGCCAGCTGGTAGAGCAGCGCGAAGGGGCCGAGAACCAGGAAATACAGCAGCGTCAGGAAGATGCGCGAGAGCATGCTTCCGAAGCGCTCGGAGAAGACCACCAGGGCGCGCATGAGGATCTCGGGGGACGAAGCGGCGAGGCCCGCGGGGGAGGCGGGCGGGACGGCGAACGCATGGAGCTTCGGCGCCCGCCAGCCCGGAGCTGGAGCCGCGGAAGCCCTTTCCTGGCTGCCGACCCTGATGCGCGCGCGAGTGTAGCGGATGGCGAGGGCCGAGCCGATGGCGCGCGCGTGGAAGGTTCCACACCCAGCGGCTAGGCTCGCGCGATGGACGGCGTCGTCGGGGGTGCGGGCGTCGGGGGTGCAGGCCTCGAGCGCGGCACCGCTCTGGCGCGCGTGCGCCGCGCCGCGCTGGGGGTGATCCTGCTCGCGCTGCTCCCGTCCGTGGGCACGCTCACCGCGCCCTGGATCGCCGAGGACGCCTCGATCCTGGCCCAGGTCCACGCCGACGGGCCGTGGGCGGACTGGGGCCGCGGCCAGTACGGGATGCAGCTCCTGCGCTTCTGGCGCCCGCTGGTCAGCACCAGCTGGGCGCTGCAGGAGGCCGTGAGCGGGATCGACCCGCTGCCCCTGCGCTCCTTCAACCTGGGCCTGCACGCGCTCGTGGCGCTGGCGGTCTTCGGCCTGGCGCTGCGCCTCGGCGTCGGACTCCGGGGCGCGTTCCTGGCGGGCGCCTGGAGCGCGCTCTTCCCTGCGCAGGGCGGGACCGTCACCTGGCTGGCGGGGCGCACCGATCTCCTGTGCGCGGTGTTCCTGGTGGGCAGCGCGTGGGCCGCCCTCGGGCCGCGGCCGATGCTCGGCGCGCCGCTCGCCTTCCTGGCGTGCGCGTCCAAGGAGTTCGGGTTCCTGGCGCCGCTGTGGTGCTTCCTGCTGGCGCTGGCCGGCGGCGCCGACGGGCGTCTCGCCCTGCGGCGGACGTGGCCGGCGGCGCTCGGCGCGGGCGTGGCCTTCGTCTGGCGCTGGCTCGCGCTGGACGGAGCGACGGGTGGATATCCCGCGCTCCTGCCCGGTCCCGTCGCGGGCGCCGGGGCGGCGCTGGCGGCGAGCGCGCAGTCGGCCTGGCCGTCGCTCGTGGCGCTGGCGGTGCTCGCGCTGGCGGGCGCCCGGGCGCAAAGCCTGCGCGCTCGGCCGCTCGCGCTGGTGCTCGTGCTCGCGCTGGCCAGCCTCGCGCCGCTCTATCCGCTGCTGGCCGACGGCTTCCTCGAGCTCGAGAACCGGCGCCTGCTGTTCGTCGCCGAGTGCGCGCTCGCGCTGGCCGCGGGGCTGGCCGTCGGCCGTCCCGCGCGGGGCCCAACCTCGGCGCGCGTGCTGGTCGCGCTGGCGTGCGTGGCCCTCGGCGCGCGGCTCGGATCGGCCTGGAGCGACACCCACGCCTGGGCCAGGTCGGCGCGCTTCGGCGAGCAGGCGATCGCGCGCGCGCGCGCCGCGCTGGTCGCGGCCGAGCCGGGCCCCGGGCCCGTGCTCTTCGGCGATTTCGAGGCCGGGCACGGGGGCGCGTACTGCCTGGGCTTCGGCCTCGCCGCGCGCTTTCGCGCGCCCTTCCCGGCCACGGCCCGACCCGTGTGGCCCTGGCGCCTGGCCTTCGTGGCCGGCCCGGAGCGCGCGCGTGCCGCGCTGGTGGAGGCGCGCGCGGACGGCTCGCTCTGGCCCCTCGACGACGCGCGACGCGTGCCCGAGCTCGTGCTGGCCGACGCGAACGGGGCCGGGCTCGAGCACCTGGAGCTCGACGAGCGCGCGCTGCTCGCGCGCGAGGACCGCTCGCCCCGCGTGCGCATCGCGGGCGGTCCGGGCGGGGCGTCGCTCGAGGTCGTGCTGTTCACCGAGCTCGGCTACGAGCCCTTCGAGCTCGGCCCGCTCGACGGGGCCGGGGCGGGTTCGTTCTCGTTGATGCAGCTGCTGGTGAGCTCGAACGGCGTGTGCGCGCTGGCCGAGCTCCTGGCCCAGGCCGCCGACCTGGGCGCGACCCGGGCCTACCTCGAGCTGCGCGCGCGCGCGGCAGAGGGCGAGGTGCGCGCCGCCAGCCGCTGGATCGAGCTCGTCTGGCCGCCCGGGCTGCGCGAGCGCGCGCTCAGTTCACGGTGAGCGTTCCGCGGAAGCGTTCCGAGTAGTCGCGCTCGGCGTCGAGCTCGAAGTAGCGGCCGTCCCCGTCGAGATCGCGCACGATCTCGATCGCCAGCACGGTCCCCGTCGGCAGGCGCGAGATCGCTCCAGCCAGGTCGTCGGGGCGCTGGAACCAGGTCTTCTGCCGGCCCTCGCGCTGCAGGGTGTACAGGATGTCGCCGGACGCGAGCCCCGCGCGCGCCGCCGGGCCCTCCGGTTGCACGCCGGTCACGAGCAGGTATGCATCGCCGCCGCGCGGCCCCATGCGCACCGTTTCGAGCTGCAGGCCGAGGCGTTCGAACAGCACCCCGTCGACCTTGTTGGCGGCCACCAGGGTGAGCTTCCGCTCGGTCTTCCCGCGCAGCACGGTCAGCGCGACCTCCTTGCCCGGCTGGATCGAGATGCGCACGCGCCGGTAGACGTCGCGTGGATCGCCGTCGAGGCTGGTCAGGAGGTGGCCGGCGAGCGCCACCAGCCGGTCACCGACCTTCAGCTCGGAGGTCTCGGCCGGACCTCCGGGCACGACGCGCGTGACCGCCAGGGTCTTCTCGTCCACGTCGAAGCCCAGCCAGGCCCGGGCCTCCGTCAGCGACAGCAGCTGTTCGTTCAGCACCTTGCGCACGTGGCTGACCGGGATCGCGAAGCCGATGTTCTCGGCCGTGCCTTGCACGGCCGAGTTGATGCCGATCAGCTCGCCGTTGATGTTCAGCAGCGGACCGCCCGAGTTACCCGGGTTGATCGAGGCGTCGGTCTGCAGCAGGTTGTCGAAGTGCAGGCCCTCGCGCGTCTGGATGTTGCGGTGCAGGCCGGAGACGATCCCGGTCGAGACCGTGTGCGAGTGGCCGAAGGCGTTGCCGATCGCGATCGCGGGTTCGCCCAGGATCGGATCGGTCTCGCACATCGTCACGGTGTGGAAGGGCTCGTCGCTCTGGATCTTGATCAGGGCCAGGTCTTCCTCGGGCTTGCGCGAGACGACCTCGGCGTCGTACACGCGGTCGTCGTCGGTCTCGTCGAAGCGCACCTGGATCTGGGTCGCGCCGTTCACCACGTGGTGGTTCGTGATGATGAAGCCGTCGTCGAAGATCACCACGCCCGTGCCCGAAGGGCCCGGCGTGTCCACCTCGACCGGGCCGCTGAGCGAGAAGATCGGGTTCCAGGCCTGGCCGCGCACGTTGGTGGTGATCGACACCACCGCCGGCTTCACGCGCTCGATCACCTCGACGACCGGGGTGCGGCGGCGATCGGACAGGACGTCCTGCGGCGCGCGCAGCGTGCTCAGCAGGGGCAACAGGACGAGAGGGTGCGGGAAGACGCTCATGGCCCTGGGGTACGCGCGTTCGTGGGTCCTGTGAGGAGAGCGCAGCGGGCCGCCGGCCGGGCCGTGGCCGCGCCCGGGCAGCGCGGGTCTGGTGGGCCGTAGTGGACTCGAACCACTGACCTCTACGATGTCAACGTAGCGCTCTAACCAGCTGAGCTAACGGCCCTGGATCCCTGTGCATCCCTGCGCGCGACGGACACCTTCCGGGCGCACAAGGGGGAGGAGGGTAGGCACGGGGGCCGGGAGGCGACAAGATCTTTCCCCTGGAAAGGTCCGCGTCCGAACCCCTCGACCCCAAGCCAAGAACAGCCCTTGAAGATCGGCGTCCCCACCGAGATCAAAGCCCAGGAGAACCGCGTCGCCCTCACCCCGGCCGGAGCCGAACGTCTGCTCCACGCCGGCCACTCGGTGCTCGTGCAGAGCGGCGCCGGCCTCGGCAGCGGCTTCACCGACGAGAGCTACACGCGCGTGGGGGCGCGCATCGCGCCCACGGCCGCCGCCGTCTTCGCCGAGGGCGAGCTGATCCTCAAGGTGAAGGAGCCGCTCGAATCGGAGTGGCCGCTGCTGCGCCGTGGGCAGACGCTGTTCACCTACCTGCACCTCGCGGCCGCACGCGAGCTGACCGAAGCGCTGGTCAGGAGCGGCGCCTACTGCTTCGCCTACGAGACGCTCGAGGTGAACGGCGAGCTGCCGCTCTTGACTCCGATGAGCGAGGTGGCGGGGCGCATGGCGATCCAGGCCGGGGCCAAGTACCTCGAGAAGGCCCACGGCGGCTCGGGCATCCTGCTGGGCGGAGTGCCGGGTGTGAACCCGGCCAAGGTGCTGGTGATCGGCGGCGGCGTGGTCGGCATCAACTCGGCGCGCATGGCGGCCGGCCTCGGGGCCGACGTGACGGTGATGGACACCAACCTGCACCGCTTGCGCTACCTGGACGAGGTCCTGCCGCGCAACTGCCACACGATCTACTCGACTCCGCTCGCGATCCGCGACCTGCTCCCGGGCGCCGACCTGGTGGTGGGCGCGGTCCTGATCCCGGGCGCGGCCGCGCCCAAGCTGGTGCGGCGCGAGGACCTGAAGCGCATGAACCCGGGCAGCGTCATCGTCGACGTGGCCGTGGACCAGGGCGGCTGCGTGGAGACCTGCAAGGCCACCACGCACGCCAATCCCGTCTTCACCGTGGACGGCGTCCTGCACTACTGCGTCGCCAACATGCCCGGCGCCGTGCCGCGCACCAGCACCCTGGCGCTGACCAACGCCACGCTCTCCTGGACCCTGCAGCTGGCCGAGCACGGTCCGGTGCAGGCGGTGAAGCGCTCCAAGCCGCTGGCCAAGGCGGCCAACGTCCTGGCCGGCAAGATCACGTGCAAGGGCGTGGCCGAGGCCTTCGGTCTCGCGCTCGAGCCGGCCGAAGAGCTGGCCACGCGCCTGTAGTCCGGCGGCGCGCGACCTTGTCGCTCCTCCTCGCCTCCGACGACGCTCCCTCGCTCTTCACGCTGCTCGTCCTGGGGCTGGTGCAGGGCGTGAGCGAGTTCCTGCCGATCAGCTCGGACGGGCACCTGGTCCTGACGCAGGAGCTCCTGGGCTTCCAGGGCGCGCGCCTGGCGGTGGACGTGGCGCTGCACCTGGGGACGCTGGTGGCCGTGCTGGTGGTCTTCCGCCGCGACCTGGCGGGGCTGGTGCGTCAGGTCCTGCGGGGCGACTGGAGCGAGACGGGGCTGCTGGCGCTCGGCACGCTGCCGGCCGCGGTCGTGGGCCTCGGATTGAAGCACTGGATCGAGTCGCTGTTCGAGTCGGGCGTGGCCGCGGCCGCCGGGCTGCTGGTGACGGCCGGATTCCTGTGGGTCGGGGAGCGCGCACGGCAGCGGCAGAGCCGCGCCGCCGACACGCCGGTGCGCGCACTCGACTGGCGCGATGCGCTGTGGATCGGGGTCTTCCAGTCGTTCGCGATCCTGCCCGGGGTCTCGCGCTCGGGTACGACCATCGCGACCGCGCTCGTGCGCGGCGTGGAGGCGGGCGCCGCGGCGCGCTTCTCGTTCCTGCTCTCGATCCCGGCCGTGGCCGGGGCGGTGCTGCTCGAGGTCCCGGGGCTCGTGGGTGCGGGTGGCTTCGGCTGGGAACTCGCCTTGGCCGTGGGCGCGACCTTCGTGGTCGGCGTGCTGGCCCTGCGCACCCTGCTCGCCTTCCTCGGGCGCGGTGCCTTCCGCTGGTGCGCGTACTACTGCGTGGCGGTCGGCTTGGCCGCCCTGGGCTGGTTCGCGCTGCGGAGCCCGGCCGCGATGCCCTGAAGGCGCCGCCAGGATCTGCCGCACGCGGTGCGGATCCGTACGTCGCGGATCAGTGCGTCGCGCCCGCGGAGTAGCGCGCGATCCAGGCCATCAGCCCGTCGCCCGGACACTCGGTCGCCGCGAACTTCTGGTGCCCGTAGACGCGGTTGTGGGCGATCTTGTGGCGCTCGCACAGCGCATCCGTCAGACGCTCGAGCGACTCCAGCGCGCGCGGGTCGGGACGCTCGTGGTTGAAGTCGCCGAGCAGGCAGATGCCGATGTTCGCGACGTTGTTCGAGCCCTGGGCGTGGGCTCCTTGCCAGTCGAGCAGCCGTCCCTGCCAGATGCGCCCGGTCGGATCGATCAGGAAGTGGTACCCGATGTCGCCCCAGCCGCGGTCGCGCATGTGGACGGTCTGGATGTCCTTCAGCGTCCCGGCCACGTTGCCGCTGGTCGGCACGCCGATCTCCTTCGAGTATTTGGCCGAATGGTGGATCGTGATGCGGCTCCACCCCCCGCTGGCCGCCGTCAGGCGATGAACCAGGGGCTGGGCCGCGTTCCAGGCCGTGCGCGGCTGGATCGCCAGGCCGCCGGGAGTCGCCGCGGGCGCGGCCGCCGGGGAACTGGCGGTCTTGGTTCCGCGCAGGCCGCGGATCTCCGCCAGGCCGCGCTCGGCGCGGACCTGGATCGAGGCCTTGACGGCCGGGCGCGCCTCCAGGAGCTCCTTGAAGCCCGTCTCGGCCGCCGCGAGCCGTCCGGCCAGCAGCGGCCGGGCCGCTCCATCCGCATCCTTCTTGGCCAGCGCCAGGCGTCCCTCGGCCAGTTCGAGCTGCGCCGTGGGCACGAACTCGGGATATTGCTTGGGGCCCGGGCCCGCGAGCCAGCGCTCGACGTCGGCCAGTTTCGACCAGCTCACGGGTCGCCCGGCCCAGTGCGGATAGGCCGGAGACGGATCGTACTCGGGCGCGGCGTCGCGCGTGGGCGGGGGAACGCTGACGCAGGCCGGCAGCAAGACGATCAGGCTGGCACAGAGCGACGACCGAAAGTTCAAGACGGGTCTCCTGGGTGAAGTCGCGGGCACTCCGGGATACAAGAACGTCCGCTCGGAAACAACGATGCACAGAACTTCTTCCTGGCTCGCCAACGCGCGCCGCGCGCGTCCGTTCGGCAGGTCGGGCCAGGGCTTGGCCTTGCTCCTGTTGCTCGCGCTGGCCTCGGCTTCGGAGGCGCGCGGCGCGACCCTTCCCCAGGGCGAGCCGCTCTCGCGCGAGGAGCGCGAGGAGCTCGACGGCATGCGCCGGCGCGGCGAGACCTCGGCGGTGCTGCGCGAGCTGGACGAGGTGCTCGCCGAGACTCCCGAGGACGCCGCCACGCGCGCCCTGCGCGCGCGCGTGCGCTTCGCGTCCTGCGACTACCCGGGCGCGGTGGAGGACGCGCAGGCGGCCCTGCAGATCGCCCTGGCCGGCAAGCTCTCGTCCGAGGACGCCAGCGCCTGCGGACGGGCCTGGCTCGAGATCCTGAGCGAGCTCGGGCGCGCGCGTGAAGCCCTGGAAGCGCTGGGCGCCGGGTACTCCGGGCTGCGACCGGCGCAGGACGTGCGCGATGCCCAGGCGCTGGGCGCGACCCTGGTGGCCGCCGGCCGGCGCGAGGAGGGGCTCGCGCTCCAGCGCCAGGGGGCCGAGTCGCGCGGCGGGGCCTGGGAGGAACTCCTGGCGCGTGCGCGCTGCGAGCGTGCCCTCGGCTTGTTCGAGCGCGCGGCGCGTACCCTGGTGCAGGCCGACGAGCGCACCCGCCCGCGGCCCGGCTCCGAGCCGGACGTGCTGGTCGAGCTGGCGGAGGTGTACTTCGAGGCGTACGGCGAGGTCGACGACGCCGTCTCCGTGGCCCACTCGCCGGCCGAACTGGTGCGCGAGGCGCTGGCGCTCGCGCCCCAGCACGAGGGCGCGCGCCTGCTCCTGTTCGACTTGCACCGCTGGAACTGGCAGCGCACCAGCCAGTCCCCCGAGCAGATCCTGGAGAGCATCTTCGCGGTCCGGCCGGACTCGATCCCGGGCTGGATCCGGCGCGCCTCGGCCGCCCTCGACGACGGCGATCTGCCGACCACGCGGCGTGCGCTGGCGCGCCTGGCGGAGCTCGCGCCCGCGCGCCGCGACGTGCGCGCCGAGCAGGCCGCTCTGGCCTGGGTCGAGCACCGCCGCGAGCAGGCGCAGGCCGAGCTGGCCGCGCTGGTGGGCGAGGATCCGCACGACCCGTGGCCCGAACTGGCAGTGGGCTGGCACCTGCTCGAGCTCTACCGCTTCGCCGAGGCCGCGCCCTTCTGCGAGCGCGCCACCGAGCGCGACGGGCGCGCCTGGATGGCCTGGATCCAGCTCGGGCGCGCGCGAGCCAACACCGGCGACGAGGACGGCGCGCGCGCGGCCTTCGCCCGTTCGGTCGAGGTCGGCCAAGGTCGCCGCAACGCCTTCCGCGACAACCTGCGCCTGGTCCTGAAGCGCATGCAGGAGAGCATGGTGCTGTCGGACCACGGCGAGCTGCGCTTCCTGTGGCCGCCCGCGGAGGCCGCCGTGCTCGGCGCCTACTTCCCCGACTTCTACGGGCGCGCGCGGACCGAGCTCGCCAAGCGCTACGGTCACACTCCGGGCGTGACGCAGATCGAGGTCTTCCGCGACTGGGCGGACTTCTCGGTGCGCTCGACGGGCTACGAGGGCTATCCCGCCCTCGGGGTGTGCTTCGGCCCGGTGGTCACGGCGGTCTCGCCGCTGTGCGAGCTGCGCGGGACCTTCTCGTGGGCGCGCACCTCGTTCCACGAGTTCACGCACGTGATCCACCTGGGGCTCTCGAACAACCGTTGCCCGCGCTGGATCACCGAGGGGCTGGCCACCTGGGAGGAGGGCGCACGCCGCAAGTCCTGGTGGCGCAACATGCGGCGTGAGCTGATCGACGCGCGCGCGAACGACGAGGTTTTTCCGCTGCGCCGGCTCAACAACGCCTTCCGCGGGCCGAGCGTCCTGTTCGCCTACTACCAGAGCGGACTCCTGTGCCAGATGCTGGTCGAGCAGAACGGCTTCGCGCCCATGGTGCGCCTGCTCGAGGCCTTCGATCGCGGGGCCGACCTCGACCAGGCCTTCGCCGAGGTGTTCGCGAAGACCCCCGAGCAGATCGACGCCGAGTTCGCGCGCTATTCCGCCGGCCTGGTCGCGTCGCTCTCGATCGAACCGCGCTGGTCGCCCCAGCACACCCTGCGCCTGCGCTTCGGGCTCGCGCGCGAGCTCCCGGAGCAGCCCGAGGCTCGCGCGGACTGGGCCGACGACTGGGCCAAGGTGGCGTGGGGTTCGTACATGCAGGGCAAGCGGGTCGACGCGGAGGAGGCCCTGCGGCGCGCCGCGCTGGCGGGCGAGCTCCCGCCGCGCGGCGAATTCCTGCGCGGCGAGCTGCGCCTGGGGCAGGGCGACGCGGACGGAGCCGCGGCCGCCTTCCGCGCCGGCTTCGAGCGCGGCGGCGAGGACTACCGCGCGCGCATGGCGCTGGCTTCCCTGCTGCTGCGCAAGAGCAAGGGCCCCGAGGCGCTGCTCGAGCTGACGGCCGCCGAGCAGGCCTTTCCCGGCTTCCCGGACGAGCACTTCTCGGCCGAGCTCGAGCTGGCACGCCTGCACGAGCGCGCCGGGGACGAGGCGCGCGCGATGGACGCGCGCCTGCGCTGGCTGGCCTGGAACGCGGGCGAGTACCCCGTGCGCGCAAAGGTCGCCGAATGGCTGTTCGCCCAGGGCCGGACGGCCGAGAGCGAGCGCCTGTGGGAGGAGGCCAACGAGGTCGATCCCTTCCGCCGCCACCTGCACTACTCGTGGGGCCTGGCGTTGCGCGCCCTGGGGCGGCACGCCGAGGCGTTGCGCGAGTTCCAGGTCGGCCTGCGGGTGCCGCTCGAGCTGGACGGCGACGTCCAGCAGGGCGCGGCCGAGGAGATGTCGCGCGAGGAGCTGATCGAGCTCGCCGGCGTGACGCCCGAGGCCTGGGAGCAGCTCACGCCGGAGGAGCGCCGCCTGCGGGTCGAGCAGGGCCTGCAGAAGCTCGTCGCCGAGGGCGCCCCGGCGCGCAAGGGCGGGGTCGAGGCGCGCTTCCAGGCCGAGGAGGCGTTGCTGCACGGGTATGCCGCGCTCTCGGCGCTCGCCCTGGGGGACGAGCCCGAGGCCCGCGCCGCGCTCGCGCGCGCCCTGGCGCTGGATCCGGAGTGCGCTCCCGCGCGCGAGGCGCAGAAGCTGCTCCCCTAGGAGATCGGCCGCGGCGCAGCGCCGGTTAGGATCGGCGCATGTCGTCCGGTCGCGGTCGTTTCTTCGTGCTCGATGGGCTCGACGGATGCGGCAAGAGCACGCAAGCCGCGCGGCTCGTGCGGACCCTGGGCGTCCACGGCGCGCGCGCGGTGTTGCACCTGCGCGAGCCCGGCAGCACCGCGGCCGGCGAGCGCATCCGCGCGCTCCTGCTGGATCCCGAGCCGGCCCTGGTTCCGGCCGCGCAGGTGCTGCTGTTCGCCGCCGCCCGCCGGCAGATGCTGGCGGAGCGCGTCGAGCCGGCCCTGGCCAGTGGCAGCGACGTGGTGTGCGAACGCTTCCACGCCTCGACCTTCGCGTACCAGGGCTTCGCGCTGGGGGTGGGGGAGGAGCGCGTGCTGGAGCTGCTCTTCCAGTGGGCCAACGAGCCGGCCCCGGACCTGACCGTGATCCTCGAGCTCGACCCCGAGGCCGCGCGTGCGCGGCGCGGGAGCGCGGACCGCTTCGAGGCCCGCACGCGGGAGTTCCACCTCGAGGTCGCCGAAGGCTATCGCCGCTACGCGGCGCGCGTGCCCCGGGTGGCGCTGGTGGGCGCGGCCGGGAGCCCGGACGAGGTCGAGGCGCGCATCCGGGCGGAGGTCGAGCGTGCAGGTCGCTAGGCCGGTCGGACACGACGACACGCTGGCGCGTCTGTGGCGCGCGGCGCGCGCCGGACGATTGCCGCACGCGCTCCTGTTCGAGGGCCGCGCGGGCATCGGCAAGTTCATGAGCGCGCAGTGGTTCGCCCTGGGCACGCTGTGCGCACGCGGGCCGGGCGAACCCTGCGGCGCCTGCGGTCCGTGCCGGCGCGTGTCCTCGGGCCACGAGCGCGGGAACCACCCCGACTTGTTCCTGATCGATCCCCTGCTCGAGGGCGAGGAGCGCATCCGCGTCGGGCGCATCGCCGCGCGCTCGCGCACGGGCGAGAACGACGGACCGGAGCAGTCGCTGGAGGAGTTCCTCGACCTGCGCCCGCTGGAGGGCGAGCGTCGCGTGGTGCTGGTGCGCGAGTGCCAGCGCATGAACGCGAACGCCCAGAACGCGCTGCTGAAGACGCTGGAGGAGCCGCGCCCGGGCACGCTGCTGGTGCTCGAGACGCACCGTCCGGCGGCCTTGCTCGCGACCATCCGCAGCCGCTGCATCCGCATCCGCTTCGAGCCCCTGGCGCGCGCGGCCTGCCAGGGCGTGCTGCGGGCCGCGGGCCTCGAGGAAGAGATGGCGCGCGACCTCGCGCAGCTCTCCGAGGGCTCGCCCGGGGTGGCCCTGGCCATGGCGCGCAACGGAACACGCGAGCTGCGCGCGCTCCTCGCGAGCCTGGTGCACGGCGAGCGTCCCGCCCTGGAGGTCGCGGCGCAGCTCGAGGGGCTCGAGGGCGAGTTCGCCGGCAAGACTCCGGGGGCGCGCGCGCGCGAGCGCGCGCGCATCGTGCTGGAGCTGCTGCAGACGCTGGTGCGCGACGCCTGGCGGCTGCACGCGGGCGTCGCCGCGGAGGGCCTGCCCCTCGGCGAACTCGCGCGCGCCCTGGCCGGGCAGCGCGGGGTGCGCGAGCTGGCGCGTCAGGGGGCGCACCTGGCCCTGGCCCGGGCCGACGTCGAGCGCAACCTGGCTCCCGGGCCGCTGCTCGAGCGCGCGCTGCTGACGCTGGCGGAGGGGGCGCCCGCACGCTCGCCCTGAGCCCGCGGGCGGGGTCGTTGCCCGCGCTCGGAATCCGGCGAAAGGCTGGACGAGGCCGCGTGCGGCGGCCGAAGTAGGCCGATCGAAGCGGGCAAGCGAGGCCCGCTCCCCATGGCGACCAGAACGAGCACGATCCCGAGCGACGCGGTCCTGGTCGAGGGCCTGATGAAGCGCATCGCGGGTGACCTCGAGATGATGCTCGGGCATGCGCTGCGCCTGGGCCCGCAGCGCGTCGAGCGCGCGCACACGCGACCGGCCGGCGCGCACGAGGTCCACATCTCCTTCAAGTTGGTCCTGAGTCCGCTGGGCGCGCCCGAGCGCCACGGGGCCCTGCTCGTGCCGCTGCGCGAGGCCCTCACGATGGGCTGCTTCCTGCTCATGATCCCGGAGGAACAGGTGGCTCTGCGGCGCGAGGACGCGGGGCCGGACCCGGCTCTGAAGGACGCCCTGCTCGAGATCGGGAACATGATCGGCGGCGCGACCCAGACCGCCCTGGCCGAGCTCGGCCTGGCGGGCTGGTCGGCGCGCTCCGAGGGCTGTCAGGGCGTGCGCGCCGACGTGCGCCCGGCCTTTCCCTACCTCGAAGGCAGCGAACTGCTGGTGGCCCGCTGCGAGGCCGCGCTGGAGCCCTTCGCGTCCTTCGAGGCGCTGCTGATCCTGCCGGTCCTCGGCTGACCCGAGCGAGCCAGGGTTGGAGGCGCGGCGCCACGGGCGCTACGCTGGCCGCCCGCGTGACCCACGAACGGCGCGCGTGAGGCTCCCATCGACGAACAGATCCGCATGCTGGCGCTCGCGGACGGGCGCTACTCGTACGAGGCGTTCCGCTTCCTGTTCGAGTCGCTGCCGCACGCCATGAAGGTGGCGGGCAAGGACCAGGCCGAGGGTGCCGCGCGGCACGTGACGGGCCAGGAGGTGCTGGCGGGCATGCGTGCCTACGCCACCCAGCTGTTCGGTCCGCTGGCGGCGGCGGTGTGGCGCTCGTGGGGCGTGCGCGAGACGATCGACTGGGGCCGCATCGTGTTCCTGCTGGTGGACAACGGACTGCTCAATCGCCAGGAGACGGACACGCTCGAGGACTTCCGCACGGGCTTCGATTTCGAGGAGGCCTTCGTGCGCCAGTACCGCGTGCCCTTGCCGGACTCCGCCGGGGGGATCGGGGAGGCGTAGCCAGGGTGCTCGAACGCCTCTCCCGCACGCGTCGCAACCTGGTCCTGTTGCTCCTGGCGGGGCTCGCCGTCTGGTTCTGCTGGACCGTGCGCAGCGTGCTCAACCCGCTGCTGTTCGGGTACCTCCTGGCCTACATCCTGCTGCCGCTCGTGGCCGCCGTGGAGCGCCGCGGTCACTCGCGGCGCGCGTCGGTGAACCTGATCTTCGCGGTGGGCTTCCTGTTCTCCACGCTGGTGCTGCTGGGGCTCGGCTGGCAGTTCCGCACCCTGGCGAAGGACCTCTACGCGAGCGCCAAGGAGTCGGCCGCGGCCGAACCCGGGACGGGTCTTCCGCTGCATTCGGGCCTGCAGCAGCGCGCCGACGAGTTCACGGGCACGCTGCGGGGCTGGGGCCTGGAGGTGGAGGACTGGCGCGTGCCGGACCTGGAGGGAGTGCGCGCCCTGGCGCGCGACTACCTGGACGAATACGGCGGCGAGGCCGGACGCACCGGCGTCTCGCTCGCCAGCAAGGGCCTGGCGTTCCTGGGGCGCTTCCTGGGCGGGGTGCTCTCGGTGCTGGCGCTGTTCTTCCTGGTGCCCCTGTACACCTACTACTTCCTGTTCGTGATCGCCGACGTGCACGGCTCGATCCAGCGCTACTTCCCGAGCCGCGAGCGTGAACGCCTGACGCGCGTCTTCGAACGCATCGGCGAGGTGCTCTCGAGCTTCCTGCGCGGGCGCCTGGCGGTGGCCTTCGCGAAGGGCTTGTTCCTCGGGGTGGGCCTGACGCTGTGCGGCATGCCCTACGGCTTCCTGTTCGGGATGCTGTCGGGCGCGCTGTCCATCGTCCCCTTCGTGGGCGCCTTCGCGGGCTTCGTGCTGGCGCTGGGGGTGGGCATCCTCGACCACGGCGTGATCGGAGCCGGCTGGCGTGCGGCGCTGGTGTTCGGGCTCGGCGAGCTGGTCGAGGGCTACGTGCTGGTGCCGAAGATCCTGGGCGACAGCCTCGGGTTGCACCCGCTGGTGGTGTTCTTCGCGTTGCTGGCGGGCGGCGCGGCCCTGGGCATGCTCGGGCTCCTGATCGCGCTGCCGCTGACGGCGACGCTCGTGATTCTGTTCCAGGAGTTCGTCTCGCCGGCCCTGCGGCAGTTCGCGGACGAGAGCGGCTGACGAGCGTCGAGCGCGCCTCGCAGGGTCGAACGAGAGCGCCGCCTTTCAGTTCTTGCGCGGCGCCTGGGGCGCGTCGCGGTCGATCGCACCGAGCAGTTCGATCAAGCGTTCGACCTGTTCGTTGGACAGCGGCTTGCCACCGCCGCGGGCCTCGACCAGGGCGCGGGTGAGCTCCTGCTTGTCGTTGCTGGCCAGGGTCAGGTGCTTGTCGGTCTTGGCCTTGGGCAGGTCGAAGACCATCTGGTACTCGCTCAGGTCGGTGGCCTTCTGGCCGAGTGCCTCGAGGGCCACCTCGATCGCCTTCTGGAGCTGCACGTCCTCGACGAAGTCGCCGTAGGGGAACTCGGCTCCGCGGTCGTCCTGCACGCGGCGGCGGACCTGCATGCGCAGCACGCGGCGTACGTCGTCGACCGGCAGCGTCGTGTTGAGCTCGCCCAGCAACTGGTCGAAGCCGGGGTAGAGGTCCGTGCGCTTCATGTCGTTGACCGAGAGCTGGCTGTAGAGCTCGCGGTTGGCCGGGTAGGTCTCCTCGACGTGCTTTTTGAGCGCGGGCAGGATGCGGCGCTGTTCCTGCAGGCGCCAGCCCTCGATCGACTCCGGATCGACGACCACGTCGGGCTTGACGCCGCCCTCGCTCAGCACGTGGCCCTCGCGGTCGATCTCGCGGTGGATCGAGCGTCCGCTGGGCAGGAGGTAGTGCGCGATGGTGAGCTTGACGCGCGAGGCGTAGTCCATCTCGCCGTTGCCGTTCCAGTCCTTGGTGAGCTTCTCCCAGCTGTCGTAGAGCCCGTTGTTGTTCTCGTCCTCGTAGCGGTCGTCGTTCTCGCCGGGGACCGGGATGAGCTGTTGCACCGAGCCCTTGCCGTAGGTGGTCTTGCCGACCAGCTTGGCGCGCCCGTGGTCCTGCAGCGCGCCCGAGACGATCTCGGCCGCCGAGGCGGTGGCTCCGCCGACCAGCACCACCAGCGGAACGTTCTCGGGCAGGACCGGCTGGGCCGCCTCGGTCTTCAGGGTCTCGCGGCGCTTCTGGCCGCGTTCGGTGGTGCCCTCGGTGGTCACGACGTCCTTGCCGCGCGGCAGGAACAGCTCGGCCACCTCGCGCGCCGCCGGCAGCAGCCCGCCGCCGTTGAAGCGCAGGTCGAGCACCAGGGCCTTCACCCCGAGCCCCTCCAGGTCCTCGATCCAGTGCTTGACCTCCTCCATGGCCACCTGGCTGAACTCGTCGAGCTGGATCAGGCCCACACCCCCGGGCAGCATCTGGTAGCTGCCCTGCGGGATGCGCACGACCTCGCGCACGACCGTGACTTTCATCTCGTCGTTCGGGCGGTTGATCAGCTCGGGGTCCATCCCGTGGCGCCAGACGAAGAGCTGGGCGGGGGTGCCGGGCTTGCCCTTCAGGTGCTTGATGATCTCGTCGACCGGCTTGCCGATGGTCGGCCAGTCGTCGATGCGCACGATCTTGTCGTCGGTCATCAGGCCCTGGCGGTAGGCCGGGCCCGAGTAGATCGGGCGCACGATCGTGAACAGCCCGTCCTCGGCGTCCTGGTTGACGTAGGCGCCGATGCCGCCGTACTCGGCTCCGAGCTCGCCGAAGAACTTGGCGTACTGCTCGGAGGTCAGGAGGTTCGAGTGCTCGTCCATGTAGCCGAGCATGCCGTTGATGGCCGCCTGCCAGAGCTTCTCCTCCTTGACGATCTGGCCCTCCAGGTGGCGCTCCTTGATCAGGCGCAGGACCGACAGGAACTCCTTCTGCTCGGGCAGCTGCGCGGCTTTCTCCTCGCGTCCGAGCAGGTCGGTGCGCGTGCGCTCGTTCGCGCGCCGCAGCTCCTCGCGCTGCAGGTACGAGCTCGCCAGCAATCCGCGTGCGTCCGGCACCTTGGCCAGGCGCTCCAGCGTGCTGCGCAGCTCGCCCTCGAGCATGGCCGCGTCGAGCTCGGCCATGGCCAGCGCGCCCTCGGCCTTGAGCTCGGCGTCCTGCGAGCTCAGGAACGAGCGCAGGATCTGGTTCGATTCCAGGCGCTCCTTGCCGCCGCCCGAGCGGTAGGCGGACTTGGCGAAGTCGAGCCGCACGGACGGCGCCAGGGCCGCGTCCTTGGCGCGCGCCAGCATCTTGTTGGCGAGCGGGTCGCGCTTGCTGGGCGCCAGGGCCTTGAAGGTCTTGTCGGCCAGGATCCGCGCGGCCGCGCTACCGAGGGTGGCGTCGGGGCCATCGACCAGCGGGGCCAGGCTGTCGGCGATGCGCGCGACGTCCGGGGCCGTGCCGAGCAGTCGACTGGCGCTGACCAGGATGGCGGCCTTGGGCGAGAGCTCGGCCGCCCGCGTCAGCCAGTCGTCGAGCGCGCGGTCGAGCTCGCCCTTCTCCCCGAGGGCCTCGGCGTCGCGCAGCTCCACCGCGCGCCGCCACAGGGCGGGGAGTTCCTTGTCGGCGGCCGACCCGACCTCGCCCGCCACCAGCGCGGCCAGGTCACCCTGGCGCGCGGGCGCGACGGAGAGGGGAGCGGGGGAGAGCGAGAGCGGAAGGAGGAGGGCGAGGGCGAGGGTGCGCACGAGCATGAGGTGAGGTACGAGGCTCCTGGCGTCGCGGAGAGTTCCGTGTCCCGGAGGACGGCGACGTAGTCTAGTATCGGGCTCCTAGCCCGTCGTCGGGGGCCGGACACGGAGCGCAGGCCTTTTCGGCCCACGCCCCGGTGCTCCGAAGGAAAAACCCGGGGGCCCGCGCCCAAGCGCTCCATGGCGAAACGAAGCACTCGACCGGCGGCCGTCGACAAGCGACTCAGCCACGTCGAGTCCGGACCGCGCGGCGCGCGCGCACGCATGGTAGACGTGGGTAAAAAGCGCCCGGAGCGTCGCACCGCGTCGGCGCGCGCGCTGGTGTGCTTCCCGGCCGGATTGCGCGACGTGGCCTGGAGTGGGCGCGGCCCCAAGGGCCCGATCGAGGAGGTCGCGCGCTGCGCCGGAGTCCTGGCGGCCAAGCGCACCGCCGAGCTGATCCCGATGTGTCACCCGCTGGCGCTCGACCACCTCGAACTCGTGATCGAGCCGCGCGCGGCGGATCTGCTCGAGGTGCGCTGCACGGCGAGCACGACCGGCAAGACCGGAGTGGAGATGGAGGCCCTGACCGGCGCGGCCGTGGCGGCGCTGACGATCTACGACATGACCAAGGCGCTCGACAAGGGCATCCGGATCGAGCGCCTCGAGCTGCGCGCGAAGAGCGGCGGGAAGTCCGGGGGCTGGCGCGCCGCACGGGAATAGCGTGCGGCCGGCGCCCGCGCGCAGGGCCGGCGGGGGTCGGATTCGGCCGGGATCCGCGGGGCCGGGCTCGCTATGCTTCTCCGCGTCGGGACCCGCGCGCGGATCCTCACCGCCGGCCCAGGGCCACGGCGAGGCCTCCCCAACGGGCGGGACCCTGGCGATGACGATTCCCTCCTCTCCCGCAGGGCCCGAGCGCGCGCGCCGCGCCGCCCCACCTCCGTCCATGGATCTGACCGAACTCCGCAAGCTGGTCCAGCTCATGCTCCGAGCAGACCTGGCCGAGCTCGAGCTCGACGACACCAAGCGCGGCCTGCGCGTGCACCTGAAGCGCGACACGGTGCGGCGGGGACCCGAACCGGGCATGGCCGGCATGCTGCAGGTCCTGCAGCCCGCCACGGGATCCCTGGCGGCCCCGTCCGCCGCCGGCGGCAGCTCGCCCGCCGCCGCGGCGCCCGGCGGTCCGCCGCCCGGAACCGAGGTCTTCAAGAGCCCGATAGTGGGGACCCTCTACCGGGCGTCCTCGCCCGAGGCCGAGCCCTTCGTGCGGGTCGGCAGCAAGTTCGACGAGACCACGGTGCTGTGCATCATCGAGGCCATGAAGGTGATGAACGAGATCCGCGCCGAGTTCGCGGGCGAGATCGTCGAGGTCCTGGCGGAGAACGGCGAGCCGGTGGAGTTCGGACAGCCGCTGTTCCTGATCCGGAAGAGCTGAGCTTGTTCCGCCGCGTCCTCATCGCCAACCGCGGCGAGATCGCGCAGCGCATCATCCGCGCCTGCCGCGAGCTCGGCATCGAGACCGTGGCCGTGTACTCCGAGGCCGACGCCGACTGCCTGCACCTGCGCCAGGCCGACGAGACGATCTGCATCGGGCCGGCCGCCTCGGCCAAGTCCTACCTGAACATCCCGGCCATCATCTCGGCCGCCGAGATCGCCGACGTCGAGGCGATCGTGCCGGGCTACGGCTTCCTGGCCGAGAACGCGCACTTCGCCGAGGTCTGTCGCTCGTGCAACATCCAGTTCGTGGGGCCCGAGCCGGAGGCCATCCGCGCACTGGGCGACAAGGCCAACGCCAAGGCCATGGCGATCCAGGCCGGCGTGCCGGTGGTGCCCGGCTCGGAGGGCGCGCTGGCGGACGAGGACGAGGCCCTGCGCGTGGCGCGCAAGATCGGCTACCCGGTGCTGATCAAGGCCTCGGCCGGGGGCGGCGGGCGCGGCATGCGCGCGGCCTCCAACGATCCCTCGCTGGTCAACGCCTTCCACGCCGCCAAGGCCGAGGCCGAGGCGGCCTTCAAGAACGGCGCGGTCTACATCGAGAAGCTGATCGAGAACCCGCGCCACGTCGAGATCCAGATCCTCGGCGACCGCTTCGGCAACCTGGTGGCGCTGGGCGAGCGCGACTGCTCGGTGCAGCGCCGGCACCAGAAGCTGATCGAGGAGTCGCCCTCACCCTCGCTCGCGCCCGAGACGCGCAAGGCCATGATGAAGGCCGCCCTGGACCTGGCCCGCTCGGCCGGCTACCACAACGCCGGCACGGTCGAGTTCCTCCTGGACAAGAAGGGCAACTTCTACTTCATCGAGGTCAACACGCGCATCCAGGTCGAGCACACCGTGACGGAGCTCGTGACCGGGCTCGACCTGATCCAGGAACAGCTGCTGGTCGCGGGCGGAGAGCGCCTGCGCTTCCGCCAGGAGGACGTGCGCTTCAGCGGGCACGCCATCCAATGCCGTATCAACGCCGAGGACCCCGACAAGGGTTTCCAGCCCTCGCCCGGCAAGGTCGAGCTGTTCGTGCCGCCGGGTGGGCCGGGCGTGCGCGTCGACTCGCACTGCTACAGCGGCTACACCATTCCGCCGAACTACGACTCGATGATCGGCAAGCTCCTCGCGCACCGCGCGGATCGGCGCTCGGCCATCGCCACCATGCTGCGCGCGCTGGACGAGTTCGTGATCCAGGGACCGAAGACGGTCATCCCGCTGCACCGCAAGGTGCTCACGCACTCCGATTTCCGTGCCGGCGAGCACGACACGGGCTTCGTCGAGCGCTACTTCTCGAGCAACCCGCGCATCCCGTCGTGAGCTCCGTTCCTCCGAACTCCGCCGTCGCGAATGTACGGTTCCTGACGCCACTCCTGGCGCCGCTGCTGTTCGCCGCGTGCATCCAGACCTATCCCCAGCGCCTGCCCGGACCGCTGTTCGTGCCGGCGGACGCCGGCCCGGGCACGGCCCCGCCGGCCGCGGCCCAGGGCGGACCGACCGTCACCGTGCAGCGTGACTCGGACCCGGTGTGGGTGCGCTTCCCGGGCGAGCGCGGCGAGCGCGCGCTGCAGTTCCACGCCAAGCGCGAGCGCGTGCCGCTCGGGACCCTGGTGCGCACCGGGGCGGGCGGACGGGCCGAGATCCTGTGGTCGCCGGACGCGACCTCGCTGGCCCTGTTCGACGAGACGCGCGCGACCCTCGGCGATCCCTCGCGCGACGAGCCGTTGGTGTCCTTCCACGCGGTGGCGCGCGCGCTGCTGGTGCTGACGCCCGAAGATCGCATCGAGATCCTGGGCGGCGCGCGCCTGGCGGGCGATGCGCTCGAGACCACCGGGCCGATCCTGCTCGAGGAGATCCCCGGCGGGCTCTTGCGGGTCTGCAACCAATCGAAGCGCCTGGTCTCGCTGGCCTATCGCGACGAGCGCCTCGAACTCGGTCCGGGCGAGTCCCTCGATCTGCCCGTGCTCGCCGGTGGCGCCGCGCCGGCCGGGGCCACACCCGAGCCGCAGCGCTTCGAGGTGGCCGGCATCCCCGTGGCCTTGCAGGGTCGGGTCGAACGCCGGGACCAGGGGATGGGCGTGAGCCTGACCGCGCTCGAGCCGGCGCGCGTCCAAGCCCTGGGCGTCGAGGTCCGCCTGCCGCCCGACGGCACGGCCCGTTTTTCGGGTCTGTCTCAGGTCCCCGGGGCGCGTCCTGCCGATCCGAACGGCCAACCCTAGCCCCCGCTCCCCATGTCCAAACCCCGCGTCTTGATCACCGGCGGCGCCGGATTCCTCGGCAGCCACCTGTGCGACCGCTTCCTGGCCGATGGCTACGAGGTGGTCTGCATGGACAACCTGGTCACCGGCGATCTGCGCAACGTCGAGCACCTGTTCGCCGACACGGACTTCCACTTCCACCACCAGGACGTGACCGAGTTCATCCACGTGCCGGGACGGCTCGACGTGGTCATGCACTTCGCCTCGCCCGCCAGCCCGATCGACTACCTCGAGCTGCCGATCCAGACGCTCAAGGTCGGCTCGCTGGGCACGCACAAGGCGCTCGGCCTGGCGCACGCCAAGGGCGCGCGCTTCTTCCTGGCCTCGACCTCCGAGTGCTACGGCGACCCCCTGGTGCACCCGCAGCGCGAGGACTACTGGGGCAACGTGAACCCGGTCGGTCCGCGCGGCGTGTACGACGAGGCCAAGCGCTTCGCCGAGGCCATGACCATGGCCTACCACCGC
>CAZWAY010000060.1:0-33971 GCA_964631945.1 uncultured Planctomycetaceae bacterium | reverse complement strand
CTCGACCTCTACCCAGCCAGCCTACGTCCTACCCACACGAACTCCTGAAGACCCAAGAAACATCCTGGACGGACCCGACGAGGCCAAGCCCCCCTGCCCGGGGGCTCGGGGCGTGGCCCGGCTAGATCTGGATGTTCAGGGGCTTCAGGATGGCTATCCCGAAGACGATCGAAGCCAAGAAGAAGGTCGTCAGCACACCGATGGCCCCGCCCGGTAGGAACCCCAGATCCCGATCTGGGTACACGAAGCTCACGGAATCGATCGGGGAGTCAGGGGCGAAGGTGGGCTCGGCTGGCCAAAGCCAGGACGACCAGAAGCTCGAAACGCGTTCCGGCTGCATGAGCCTGGGGGTGCTCTCGCCGGCCGAAATCGACTTTGTGCCGACGAGACGATCACCCACGAGGAATCGAGCGTCGCCGGTGCCGGACGAGATGGCAACGAACTCCATCACGGCGATGCCATCGCGAGCGTTCCGCGCCAGGGGCGAAAGCGCCTTCAGGTGAACGGGCAACTCCACCCTCAATCCGGCGATGTCGCCCCCACGCCCTTCCTTCATCTGAACCTCTAGAAGCGTTCCCGCGCCTGGGAGTTGCGTCGCCACCTTGGCCTGGTCGACCACGGGCAAAGGATCGAATCCGAAGCGCACGACGAGCTGCGACGCGATCAACACAAAAGGAACGAAGAGCGGCAGAATGGGTCCGAAGTTCAACCCAAGGTATTGGAAGTTCCGCAGGACGATCTTCATCACCGAGCCGAACACGATCCCCAGATCGTCCTGGTAGATGCGTATGGCGATCATGTGCCCCTTGATCTTGTCCTTCGTCGCCTTGATCCCTGCTTGCCAGCTGATCTGCTTGAAGAGCAGCAAGGCCAAGACACCAAAGACTCCGCTCACCACCACAAGCGCGGTTGCGTCTCCAAGAAGCTCGAAAGGAGTGAGCGCGGCGTCAAAGATCGCGCCTACTGCTCGATGGACGGCGTTCATGGGGCAGAGATCGCCTGGCGACTAGCTGATGTAGCCGAGCCCCTTGAGCTTCTCGACGATGTCGGCATCGGACTTGGCGCCCTCGAAGTGCGTGAGCTCCTTCTCCAGGACGTGAACGATGAACTCCTCATGCGAGGCATAGCCGGCGACCTCGGCCACCTTCTTGATGCGGTCGATGAGGTCGGGGTCGAGTCTTATCTTGTTTCCACTACCGAACATGGCGAATTCCCTTCTTGTGCGTCCGAAACTCCGTGGATCACTCGAGGACTGGGGAGCCGTTCATCTGCGCCGGAGCCTCGATTCCATACTGGCGCAGGATCTCGACGGTCAGGTCCTCCAACCTGAACTTCCCCGGGCGTACGGGTCGGTTCGAGAGGAGCACGCCCGGAACGACGTCTGGGTGCATCAGGTGGTTGCCATTGAACGTTCCAAGCTTGCCCCGGTGGCTGGAGGGCGCGTTGTCGACCAACAGCTCGTTCGGAATGCGCCCCGTCGAAGAAGCATCCGAGTTGCCGTAACCCGAGTCGTAGCCGATCAGCAGATCCGGGGCCTCCTTGACGCGAGCACCCGTGTAGATCTTGCTCGCCAAATCACAGGCGAGGATGGGGTGCTTGCCCGTCTTCGGATCCAGCTCGGCCTCGAGACGACCCTTGATCTCGGCGAGGAGGGCGTCTGCCTGAGCTCCAGGCGCCACGATCCCGGACTCGTCCTCGACGGTCATGGGGTCATCCTGCTCCCTACCCGCCAGATTCAGATATAGACCATTGAAGCCCATGCCATAGGCGCGCGTCTTCGACCAGTCAACTTGGCCCCGAAAGACGTAGACATTCTGGTGAGCCGGATCGTCCTTGGGCCTCTCCTTGTCGAGCCCCTCCTTCAGGACGAGGTAACCATTGTCGTGGAGCCAAGTGTTCAGGCTGAATTCGCGGTGATAGGGCGCAAATCCATGGTCCGACATGACGAGGATCGTGACGTCATCCCCCAAGCTGCTTCGAACCTTGCCAAGCGCAGGATCGATGCGCAGGTACATGTCCTCTACCGTCTCGGCCAACGTACTGCCTGCGCGACCTGTCCAAGAAGAGGAATCCGTTGCAGCAAGTTTGTCGTCGTGTCCGGGGTGCTCCCGGTCGCCGTGGCGCCACATCATGTGGCTGCATAGATCGATCTCCGAGAAGTAGAAAAAAAGGAGACCTTGCTTGCCTTTCTCGACGTAGCGATCAAGCGCGTAGTCGAGCATGTCCATGGTCTCGTGATGGATGAGCGTCACCTGCTGCATGAACTCACCCTCGTCCAGCACACCATTCTTGAGGGCGTTGACGTCCTCGGCCATGCCTTGGGTGTAGTATCGCCCGATGGATGCCGTGAGTTCGGCGCTGGCGTCGGACGGTTCGGAGACGGGAGCCGGCGGACTCTCCGGATCGAAGTTGATGGCCGAAGCGTAGAGCTCGACGTTCGGCGTTATGCTACGCAAATAGAAGCGACAGATGCCACTCATGCTCTTCAGGCCGAGAGGCAAGAGCTGGAAGTCGAGGCGCAGGAATGAGCTCCACTCACCCGGGCGCAAAACGACCTTCTCGACGCCGTCCCCAGGATCCCCTGCGTACAGGATGGCCGCGTCCGCGTCGCGGTCTACGTACAGCTTGAATGCAAACTTCTCGATCGGGTTTCCCTCCTTGAAGGGATTCGCTGGCCCAACGAGCGTGGTGTTTTCGACGACCCCTTGGAACTCCTGGATCTGCACGGTCTTCTCGTAGCCAAGAGAGACCTTGCGCATGGGATCCGTAGTGAAGAAGGAGCACTCGCCGTAGGCCGAGTCGAGCGCTGGAGTCATCATTCCGGAAAAGGAAACTCCGGCAGAGGCCTCGACCGGGAAGTTTGCCGGGATTCTCCAGATGTCGGCCGGCACACCGTGCTCGCGCAGAATCGTCCAGAAGGTCTCCCCGGAACGATTGGACGGGCTGCCCGCGCCGATATCCAACTTGTAGGGCCCGGGCAGATGCAGCGTGAATCCCTCCTCCGACTTCGTCGTGGAGGGAGCCGGAGCGCGGTGAACGAGATCACGGTGGATGAAGTCGTAGATCCCGTGTCCCCCTGGATTCATGCCGGTGATGAAGTTGGACCACGCAACTGGACTCTGAGGCGGCGTCGACGTGCCCAAAGACTGGATGCCGTTGGCCTGCTCGATCAGCCAGCGGAAGTTCTGCATGCGCTCGGGGTAGCGCTCGACGACTGCGGCGAGGATCTCCGGATCCATGCCATCCACGCCGAGGATGACAACGGGCTTGGCGATTCCGCTCCCGCCGGCGGCGTAGGGGTCCAACCGCACCGGGCGGGGAATCGCCATGAAGACCAGCGATGCCAACACCATCAAGGCGGGATAGACAGTCCAGCGGGGGAGGGTCATGGTTTCACTTCGTTCCGACGAGCTCCGGCTCTTTCCTCACGCCCCGATCCGTGGGAAGCGGGCCGGCCATGTCGAAGAGTCGCCGACCATGCATGTAGCTCGGCGCCTCGACTCCGAAGAGATCGAGGACCGTGGGAGCGATGTCGAGGAGACTCGGATCGTTGACTCCGACCTTTCTGTTGCACCAGAACACACCAGGGACGAGGCGCGGATCGACGCAGTGGTCCCCTGACCAGGACTTGGTGTTGTCGATGAAGACCTCTTTCGAGACCGACCCGGTGGCGCAGTCCCACGAGTGGCGGAAACCGCGGTGATAGCCCACGAGGATCTCGGGCGCTGCGTCCGCGTAGGGCCCATCGTGGATCTGGCTCGTCAAGAAGGCTTCCTTGACGACGCGCTCTCCAGTCTCGGGATCGATCAACTTCTCGAGCTTGGCCTTGATCTCGGCGCACAGCTGGGCGAACTCCTGGCCCGGCTCGACGATGCCCTTGGCTTCCCGTCCCTTTCGGTTGATGAAGATCCCGGTCAGCCCCAGGGTGAAGGCGCGGGTCTTCTCCCAGTCCACCTGTGCAAACCAGTCTCCCGAGACCTCGTGGCCAGACTTGAGCACGAGGTAGCCCTCGTCCTTGAGCCACGTGTTGAGGTTCACACCGCGTCGGAAGTTGCAGAAACCGTGGTCGGAAATGACCATCAGCACGGTATCGGGATCGTCACCGACTTTCGCGCGCACCTCGGCCAGGAACGAGTCCATCCGTGCGTACAGATCGCGAATCACATGCTTGTGCTTCTCGACGTCCTTGCCGGTATTGGCGGGATGGGAGGGATCGAGGTAGCGATAGAACATGTGCGAGATGCGGTCGGTCGTGTCGAACACCACCGTGACGAAACCTCTCTTCGTCTTCTCGAGCACGTCCCAGAGCATTCGCTTGCGTTCGTCGAAAATCAGCCAAGCCTGCTTGAGGAATGCCTCCTCGTCGATCAACCGCTCATTGAGTGCCCACGTGTCCTCGGCCAAGCCGAGGGTCGCATACGGCCCCATCATCTTCGCCAGATAGATGGCGTAGACGAACGGATGCGAGATCGGCATGGCCGGCGAGTTCGGGTCGATGTTTATCGGGGTCACGTAGAGCTCCACGGAGCCCTCGTCCCAGGCCTGCACGTAGAAGCGCGCGATACCCGTGCAACCGTCGAATGGGATCGTGAGCCAGGGTGTGTACTCGCGGACCCCTACCGTGGCCTTGTCCGACCCGACCTCGAAGGTGACCTTGCCGGCCCCCCGGTCGAAGCGCGCGGTGAATGGGCACTTCATCGCGTGCCCGTCCTTCCCTGGCGGCCCGGTCAGCTTCGACTCGACCAGCCCGTCCCTAAGGCGCACCTGATATTGCTGGCCTCCGATGTGCTTGTCGCCGCGCGCCTTCGTGGAGTAGAAGGAGAAGGACCCCTGCGTACCCTGGAGGTCGGGCACGCACATGCCGGAGAGCAAGGTCCCGTTCTTGAATTTCTGGGGCGGGAAAGTGATCGGGACGCGGATGATCGACGACCACACACCCTGGGCACCGAGCAGCTTCCAGAAAGGCTGGCTCTTCTGCAGCAAGCGATAGATCGTGCGTTGGCCGAGCGGAAGCTTGGCGAGCCCAAGGTTGAGGGTGCGCGGCAGGGCCCGGATGTCGGTCGACGACAGCACCGGCAGGTAGCTACAAGGGTCCCGCGTTAGGAAGTCGTAGATGTTGTGCCGCGAGGCGTCGACGCCGGTCGCGAAGCTGGACCATGCCACTGGCGAAATCGAGGGATAGGAAGTCCCGAGGGGATGGAAGCAGCCCTCCTTCGCGAGCCGCTCGAAGTTCGGCATCAGGCCCTGGGCCGCGAAGTCCTTGGCTAGCCCCGGGTCGAACCCGTCCAACCCGACCACGACGACCCGCTTGACCTTGGGCCTGGTCTTCCCTCGTCGCACGAAGACTCGCACTACTGCCTTCACCGGCCAGATCAGGACGATGCCGAAGGCCAGCAGGAAGGTCCCCAGCAAGATGAGCACGCTGCCTGCAGCAGCGAACCCAGCACCGGGCCCGATGTAGGCCGAAGTGGGGACCGCAAGCAAGGCAGCCGAAGCCGTGGTCAGTACGGCCGGGCGGAGGATCCGCTTCGAGACAGGCATGGGGCTGTGGAGGAGTCTCGCCTTGACGGCGAGGCGTGGGGAGCGAGCAGTGTATCGACGAGGGAAAGGCCGCGCTTAAGGAGCACGGGCGACGATCCGCCCTGGACCTACGCTCGGGCGGGCTAGAGGTTGGCTCGCTGGACCATCCACTACCGCGCAGCGAAGTCCTCCGTCCTAGCGACGAGCCGCGGCCACTTCGGGCAGCAGCTCCCGCTTGCGCAGGTAGGCCAGGATCTTCTCGGCCGACTCCTCGATGCTCTCCTTCGAGGTATCCACCGTCACCTCGGGGCTCTCGGGCGCTTCGTAGGGATCGCTGATGCCGGTGAAGTTCTTGATGATCCCGGCCTTGGCCTTCTTGTACAGGCCCTTGGTGTCACGATCCTCGAGCACATCGATAGGACAGTGCACGTAGACCTCGACGAAGGCGGCCTGGGCCTTGGAACGGATCTCGTTGCGAACGTCGCGGTAGGGCGAGATCGCGGCTGTGATCGCGACGACGCCATTCCGAGCCAGCATGTTCGCGACGAAGCCGATGCGCCGGATGTTCGTGTCGCGGTCTTCCTTCGAGAAGCCGAGCCCCTTGCTGAGGTTCTCGCGCACCTCGTCACCGTCGAGGATCTCGACCTTCTTGCCGAGTTGCTTCAGCTTGGGCGTCAAGAAAGTCGCGAGCGTGCTCTTGCCGCTCCCGGAGAGTCCGGTGAACCAGAGCGTCAGTCCCTTGTCGATGGAGTTCATGTTTCTCGTGCAGGTTGGCTGGAGGTTCGCCTAGCGGATCTTGCCCTCGAGGTAGGGCACCTCGAAGCACTTCTCGTGCATGATCGGGCCGTGCCCGAAGTAACCGAGTTCGCCGAAGAGTTCGCCGTGATCGGCCGTCACGATGATGTACGTATCCTTGGGCACCATGTCGTAGAGCTCGGCGAAAACGCCGTCAAGGTAGCGAACGGTGTCGATCTGGCGCTCGCGTAGCTGGTCCATCTTCCCCTGGTCGAAGAACTGGAACGTCTCCTTGAAGTTGGGGTTCTCCGGATTCCCGACCTCCTCGTTCAGCTTCTTGAAGACGCCGTTCACTCCGCTGATGCGCGGCCACATCGAAGAGTCTTCGTCGGGCTTCGCGTAGGGGTAGTGGGTCTCCCCCACGTTGAGCAGGTAGAACGAGGGGCGATCGCTCGAGAACTTGAGCGTCGGCAGCATCGAACGCATGTCGTTGTGCTTGTCCATCAGCTGGAAGCTGTCGAACGAGCGGTTGACGCCCGTGCGCGGATTGAGCACAGGCAACGACACCCGTGCGTGCGTCGAATAGCCCAGGTTGTTGCGCAGGAACTCCGGCATCCACAGGCCTGGAACCATGGCCGCGAAGTCGATGCCCTGCGCTCCGAGCCGCCGGTTGAAGTTGAAGAAGTCCTCCTTGTAGTACTCGGACGCGTACACGTTCGTGGGCGACGTGTGCGGCAGCAGTCCCGTGAGGAGGTTGTAGTGCGAAGGCGCAGTCCAGGCGGCGTAGCTGAAGCGCTTCTCGACCGGACCCAGCTTCAGGATCGTCTTCGGCGCAGCCGCGACGAACGAGTCGAAGCGGCACGAGTCGAGGATGACGATGATGAAGTTGTTCTTCGCCTTGGGCTCGGGATGTGGAGCCAGACCACCGGGACGGGGCACCGGCTTGACCGGGGACCGTGAGGGCGCCTGCTTTTTCTTGAAGAGATCGAAGAGGCCCATCGTTGTCTCGCTACTTCCGCTCCTTGTCGACCTTCTGGTAGTAGGCTGCGAGGACCTTGGCGGTCGACGGCCGCATGACGCGCGCGTCGGGCAGCTCGCCCTTCCCCAGGATCTCGCGGATCTTCGTGCCGGAGATGGAGACCTGGGTCTTGCCCTTGTTCTCCTCCACCAGCCCGACACGCCCGATCTCCTCGAAGTAGGCGGCGAAGCCCACGTTCACGGTCTGGATCGAGAGTTCGCCGCCGAGCTTCCGGAAGATCTCCTGGGCATCGAAGTCGCCCCAGATGGCGCTCTTGTCGTCGAATGGCGCATCGGCGTGCTTGCGGCCGACGATGAAGTGCGTGAAACCCAGGTTCTGGCGGTAGATCGAGTGCATCACGGCCTCGCGTGGGCCGCCGTAGTACATGCGCATGTCCAGGCCGATCAGGTGGAGCTGGGCGTTCAGGTCTTGCCCCTTGGCCTTCCACAGCGACTCGTCCATGTCGCCTTGGCCCAGGAACTTCCCGTCCACCAGGGCCTCGTATGTCTGCATGCGCACCTCGGCCGGCACGTCGTCGCCCTTGAGCTGGCCCACGAGCGGGTTGAGGATCACGCCCGTCTTCTTGCCGGTCTTTCGCAGGATCGCCTCGGCACCATAGACGAGCGCGTACTCGTGGGCCCGGTGCAGGGGGTTGCGGGTCTGGAAGGCGACGGTCTGTTCGTAGCCCTTGGCCTCGAGCAACTTCCTCGTCTCGGTCGGGGCGAGGATGCGCTTCGCGAAGGGCCGCCCGTCCACGAAGGGCGCCAGGGTGATCTCGCCCCCCACGAGCTGGGTACGCGGATCGGAGGTCCACAGGCGGGCTCCGGGGTGATCGAGACGATCCGTGCCGTAGACGATGCGGATGAACTCCGCCTTGTCCCAGGCGAACACGGACTGGACCGTGAGTTTCCCGAAGACCCTGCCCTCGAAGGCCAGGGCGACCTCCTGGGCGGGTTTCAACTTCGATCCCTCGGCGTCCGTCACGGGCAGGACGATCGGGATCGTCCAGGCCCACGAGCGTCCCCCTCGGAGGATCGCGCCCTTGTCGAGGACCGAGCGGTAGTCGGCCTCGCCCATCGGCCCGGTCAGAGGCGAGAGCGTCCCGTCCCCGATGCGGTACAGGGAGGTGCGATCGTTGTCGTTGACGTCCAGCGCGGGCAGCTTGGACCAGGCGGAAAGATCGGCCTTGGCCGTGATGCGCGCAACGGGCTGGGGAAGCCCGCCGTGGACGGGTGAGATGCGGTCTAGGGTGGTGGTGGGCATGGCGGGGTGGCGGTAGGGATCGACAGAATCGGCTCAGAGGTAGCCCAGGTTCTTGAGCTTTCGCTTCACGCCGTCGAGCTCCTCCTGGGTGAACTCGCGCGTTCGATCCTCGGCGTCCCCCATCAGGTCGCGCAGCACATACACGATGAAGTCCGTCGGCGAGTTGAAGCCGGAGTCCTCCACGACCTGTTGGACCTTGCGGTACAGCGGACGCGGGATCTTGACGGTGACCTTGGCTTCGCGCACGGAAGCAGTTTCCTTCTGGTGGGCTCTGATCGCACTCTCCGAGCACTCCCAATAGAGTGTCTCCTCCCCAGAGTCAACCGCGAGGCCCCGAGCGCCTTGAAGCGGAAGGAGTTGTATCGTCTGCTCCAGATCTTCGCCCGGGGTGGCCGTTCACGTCCGACCGCGCCCGACGTAGTGCCCTCCCAAGGACCCCCCATGAACATTCGAACTCTCGCGGCCCTCGCCCTCTGCTTCGTCCCGGCCTGCGGAGGGAGTTCGGATCCCCGAGCGCTCACCGATGAGGGCTCCAAGGCCCTCAACTCGGGCAACTACGCGGCGGCAGCCGAGAGCTACGGGGCCGCACTGGCCAAGCTCGACAGCGCCGACCCGGAGTGGAAGCGCGCCAAGATGGGGCTGATCCAGGCCCAGGCGCGGCTCGACGCCCCACGCGCGAAGAACGAATTCCTCGAGTACGCGAAGGCAGCCCCGAGCCGTGTCACCGATTCCGACTTCAACCTCATCGCCAGCCGTCTGGGCGACGCCGGACACCTCGCCGAGGCCGTTCAGGTGCTCGAGGTCGGCCTGACTGCCCACTCGGAGTCGCCGCACCTGAAGGCGCTGATGCTGGAGCTCGGCAAGAGGGCCGAGTCGAGCGGCGACACCGGGGCACTCAACTCCCTCAAGGGTCTCGGCTACGTAGGCGGCGACTGACGGCAGGCCGGCTCAGCGCGAGCCGCCCGGCGCATTGTCGTCCCGCAGGACGTTCGTGGTCAGCCACGAAGTGAGGTACTCGTAGGCGTCGTCCACCGTGTCCGAACGGTGGAACAAGGCGAGGTCCTTCGGGTCGATCGTGCTGAACTCGACGAACGGCTCGAACTTCAGCACGCGCTCCCAGTACGGGGTGCCGTAGAGCACCAGCGCACATTTCTTGCGGATGCGCTGCGTCTGGATGAGCGTCAGGATCTCCATGAACTCGTCCAACGTCCCGAAACCGCCGGGCATGATCACGAAGGCCTTGGCAAGGTAGGCGAACCAATACTTCCGCATGAAGAAGTAGTGGAACTCGAAGGCCAGGCGCCGCGTGATGTAGGGGTTCTCGTTCTGCTCCTGCGGGATCGAGATGTTGAGCCCGATGTTCTCGCCGCGCGCCTCGGAAGCTCCGCGATTGGCGGCCTCCATGATCCCTGGACCGCCACCCGAGCAGATCACGAAGCGTCGGTCCGTGCCGGAGAGCTCCTTGGACCAGGTCGTGAGCCGGCTGGCCAGTTCGCGGGTGTCCTCGTAGTAGCGTGAGAGCTCGAACTGCTTGCGCACCTTGTCGAGGTCCTTGCCCGTCCGCTCGGCCTCGGCCAGGCGAGTCGTGGCCTCGGCGCGCGAGAGGATGCGCGAGGATCCGAAGACGACGACCGTGTCGCGCACGCGCAGCTCCTCGAAGCGCGATTCCGGCTCCAGGTACTCGGAGAGGATGCGCAGACTGCGGGCTTCCTGGCTGTCCAGGAAAGCCTCGTTCTTGTACGCCTTGACCGCGCGAAAGCGCCGTTCCTCCATGGAGGATCCGATCGATGGGGTTGGGGGAGGCCGCGAAGGCTGCGCAGCCTACCTTCGGCACTCGAGCCACGACAGGGCGCGAAATGGACTCAGCGCGCGAGTTCCTCGGCCAAGGCACGCGCGACGCGTTCGCTGGCCTCTGACGAGTAGTGGCCGCCGGGGGCGAACCAGTTCGTGCCCGCGTCACCGGGGTGCATCAAGGCCGAAGAGCAGTCGATCACGCTCATGCCCTCGCTCCGCAGGCGCGCGGCCCAGTCCTCCCAGTAGCCGTGCCCGACCTCGCGCTTCTGCCGCAGGTCGTCCGGGCCCGGAAGCACGAACACGTGGAAGGTCGCCCTCTTCTCGGCGCACTCGCGCGCCATCGAGCGCACGATGCTCGTGTAGAGCCGTCCGAACCCGCTGCTCTGGTCGAAGCACGTCGCCAGGTCACGACCCGATTTCTCGAGGGCAGTCAGCACGACCCTCGCCGTGAAGGATCGGTGCGTCCAGCTCGAGCCACGAGGAGCGTAGGCCAGCGGGGCACGTGCGATCCAGGGGTCGCGGCCTGCGAAGGTGTCGAGCAGGAAACGCTGCTCGTGCAACAGGTGCACGACATCGGCCAGGCTGCGCGCGGGGTTGGGTACGAGTTCGAGCACACCCGCCTGCCCGAGTTCGAAGCGTGGCTTGAAGGCCACATCGAGCGACCAGTGGTCGAGGAGTGGGCGGAACAACGTGGTCACGCGCAGCGCCGCCTGCGGCATGACTCCCAGCCACACCTCGTCCGGATCGAGCCGCCAGCCATCCCGCCGCAGGCGCAACAGGGCCTGGTCGATGCCGTAGGCCGCCACGCCGAGATTCGCCACCTCGAGGTCTTCGAGCGCGGCGTCGATCCGTGCGCACCAGGCGTCCGCTGCCACGACTTCCTCGCCGTGAGTCATCGAGCACCCGACGGCCACGACGCGCCGGACTCCGGGTCGCTTGACGCGCGCGAGGGGGGCGGCACCGATGCGCGCTCCCGACCAGTCGTAGCGGAACTCGCCGAAGCCGCTCTCCGGCCGGTTGCACCAGCCGAGTTCTGCGTCGAACCTGACGGCTCTGGCCTCGCCCCCCTCGAGCGCCTGCTCGATACCCATCAAGGCGCGGCGCTGCGCGGGCGAGAACAGGGGCGGATCGAAGGGCGCCACGGGCCGACCGAACAGCAGTCCGTCCTCGAGCAGGATCTGCCCCAGCGCCCAGTCTCCCAGCGCGAGCCCTGCCAGCAACGCCAGCGAACGCAGGGCGACCCGCCCGACCCTCATGAGCGTGGCGCTACTCTTCCTTCTTCCGGTCGAGCTTCTCGTGCGCCTTGCGGAACAGCTCGTCCAGATCCTGTTTCCGGCTCTTCTCGCGCTGCAAGGACCGATCGAACTTGTCGTCCGCCGCCCCGAGCCTTCCGCTGACGCGCTCCGAAGCTTGGTTCCAGTCGCCCTCGCTCACGATGGGCTTGCCCAACGCGTCGCTCTCGCCCGGCTTGCGCCAGCGCACGACGGAGGCCGTGCGCACGTCGATCTCGAGGCGACTCCGACAGCACGGGCATTCCAGCTTGACTTCCTTGGTGTCCATGGCTCATCGCCCCTCCAGGCGCCGCAGTCGCTCGCGATATCTCTCGTAGAGCTCGGTCTGGCGGTTGCCGAGGTCCTGGACACGACCGTCGATGAGCACCGCCAAAACCCGCGAGGTGGCTTCCAGCAGATCGCCGTCGGTCACGACCACGTCGGCGATCTTGCCCACCCCGAGACTGCCGAGTTCGGAAGCGAGTCCGAGCAGCTTGGCCGGCGTGTAGGTGATCGAACGCAGGGCCTCCGCGCGAGGCAGCCCGTAGGCCACGGCCATGCCGGCGTGGTGCGGCAGGTTGCGGGTGTTGTCGTCGTCCTGGGCCATGATCGCGATCTCGATCCCCGCGCGGTTCAAGACGGCCGCGTTGGCGTAGGCCGCATCGTAGGGATCGTACTGGGACGAGGGCAACGCCAGCACGGGACCGACCACGACGCTCAGGCCCGAGGCCCGGATCGCATCGACGACTTTCCAGCCCTCGGCAGCGCCGTACAGCACCGCGTCGAGCTTCTCGTCGCGCACGAACTCGAGCGCGTACAGGATCGTCTGAGCGTTGTCGGCGTGCACGGCGACGCGCTTCTGGCCGCGCGCGTAGGGCACCAGGGCATCGAGGCGCGCGTCGAAGGGCGGCGGCACGAGCGCCTGTCGGGCGGCCTCCTCCGCCAGACGGCCGTACTCGCGCGCTTCGGCCAGCAGCTTCTTCAGGGCCGCGATCTCGTCGGGCTTCTTCTTGTCCTCCGCCGTGTTGGCCGCGATCGGGAAGCGTAGGTGCAGCATGTCCCGGTCGAGGGTCAGCGCCTCCTCCCACGTGTCGCCCGCGAGCCGGATCACGGCCGACTGACCCGAGAGCGGCCCGAGGCCCTGGGGGGTGGTCTGGCTGCGCGTGATGCCGTTCGTACGCGTCACGGGAATGTGCTCGGAAGCCGCGTGGATCGAGCTCGCCACGCGCACGTCCGGCTGATTGCCGCCGATCTCGGCGTCGTCCAGGGTGCCGCGCACCGAACCGATCTCGCGCAGTCCGAGCGAGGTTCCGAGCGCGATCATCCCCGGCCAGACGTGCTGGCCCGTGGCGTCGATCACCTGCGCTCCTGCCGGTACCGCCACGTCTGTGCCGAGGTCCACGATGCGGCCACCCTGCACCAGCAGCGTGCCAGCGGGAACATCCTCGCCCACGATCGGGTGCAGGGTGCCTCCGACGATGGCCAGCAGGTCCCCGGCCCGCGCGTCGAAATGGGCCTCGATCGGGGTCTGCGCGGGCAGCGGCCGCAACGCGGCGGGCTCGCCATCGAGTCCGAACGCGTCGCGGCGCTGGAACTCGATGCGCCCGTCCACCATCGTCCACTCGACGCGTGCATAGATCGAGAGCGGATCGGCGTTCAGCAGCACCAGGTCCGCGTCCTTGCCCACCTCGATCGAGCCGACCCGCTCCTGGATGCCGAGCTGGATGGCCGAATTGAGCGTCGCCAGCCGCAGCGCGTGCACCGGATCGAGCCCGGCGTAGCGCACGGACTTGGCGGCCTCGTGATAGAGGTGGCGCACGAGCTCGTCGCTGTCGGAGTTGACGGTCGAGACGACCCCGGCCTCGTCGAGCAGGGCCGCGTTCTGGGGGATGGCGTCGTAGGCCTCGACCTTGTAGCTCCACCAATCGCTGAAGGTCGAGGTGCCCGCGCCGTGTCGCGCGATCTCGTGCGCGACCTTGTAGCCCTCCAGCACGTGCTGCAGCGTCTGGACGCGGAACCCGAAGCCCTCGGCGGTGCGCAGCAGCATCAGGATCTCGTCGGCCCGATAGCAATGCGAGTGGACGTGGACGTCGCCCCTCAGGATGCCCGAGAGCACGTCGAGACGCAGGTCGCGACGCGGGGGAGCGGGATCCTCGCCGCGCGCGCGGCCTGCCTCGTAGTCGGCCCACCCGGCCTGGTACTCGAGGGCACGCTTGAATGCGCGCAAGAAGACCGTCTCGACTCCCGGACGAGTGGCCGGATAGCGCTCGCCCGGCGCGAAGTTGGAGCGCTTGGGGTTCTCGCCCAGTGCGAACTTGATGCCCTGGGGCGCCCCCGGAAAGCGCAATTCGTCGGCCTGACGCTGCCAGCGCAGCTTGAGCACCTCGCTGCGCCCGCCGATGGCATTGGCCGAACCGTGCAGACACTGCACGGTCGTCACGCCGCCGGCCAGTGCGCGATAGATCGCGACGTCGTCCGGCGCGATCACGTCGCTGATGTCGCATTCGGCCGTGATGGAGAGCGTGCCTTCGTTGACGCCGCCATCGATGGCCATGTGCGAGTGTGTGTCGATCACACCCGGGGCCAGATGCTTGCCGCTTCCGTCGAGCACCAGGACTCCCACCGGCGCCTCGAGGGCGGTGCCGACGGCGGCGATGTCCCCGTCCCGCACGAGGACGTCGCCCACGAAGGCCGGCGCCACGGCCGAGTGGATCGTCGCCCCACGGATCAAGACCCCGTGCGCGACGTCCAGGCTCGGGGTGCGGTCGGCGTCCAGTTCGCTCGGGTGTTCGAAGGCGCTGCGCGAGCCGTCGCCGAGCACGACGGGGGCGGCCGGAGCCGCGAGGAGCAGGAAGAGGGCGAGGGTCATGTCGGAGGTCCCTATTCGGGCTTGCGCACCGCGCTGAAGGACTGGCGAACCGTGGTGCTGCTCCCCGGAGGCTGGAACGAGCTCTCACCGTCGAGTTCCTCGCCATCGATGGTCGCCGTGAGCGAGCTCTCGATCCGGAACTCCTCGAACTCGACCGTGCACTCCAGCTCGAGCTGGTCACCCGAAACCGTGCCTTCCACCTTCGCATCGATCCGACCCCCACCCGAGGGATTGGCGAACTCGAACGTGCCGCTCACGAAGCCCCCCTCTTCCATCTTCAGTGTCAGCGTGGCCTCGCGCACCCCCAGGTTGTCGCCCTCGAATTCGAGCTTCCAGGTCCCGGTGGGGTCGATGCCTTCGGTGGGACCTTCCGCCTTCCCGTCGCCCTTCTTCCTCTTCTTCGGAGGCTCGAACTCGCTCGGAAAACCGTCGACGAACACCCAGGCCGGACTGGCGTTCTCGTCCGTCAGCGGGTCCGAGCGCCACAGCACGAGCGTGGCGTCGTGCCCCGCGGCGATGCTGCCGAGGCGCTGTCCGACACCGAGGAACTCGGCCGCGTCGTGGGTCAGGGCCGCGAGCGCGGCATCGGCCGGCAAGCCGACCTCGACCAACCTGCGCACGTGCCCGAGCAGCTCCGCGGGCTTGCCATTCGCGGTTCCGAAGACGAAGCGCACGCCGGCTTCGCCCAGGCGCAGGGCACAGTCGCGGCCCTGCTCCCAGCGCTTGCGCCGCTCCAGACGGACCACGAAGGGTTCCTCGTACTCCCAGTCGGCCTCCTTCGCATCGACCACGGAGGGCGCAGAGCTCTCGGCCTCGGGCTCGCCGCTCGGCGCAACCTCGGGCGACTCCTGGACGACCTCCTTGGGGCGCGGATCCTTCACTTCCTTGCCCCAGTCGAGGGTCAGGACGACCGTCGCGCCGCGCCGCGACAGGCTCTGTTCGACCTTCCAGGCCTCGAGGCCGCCGACGAAGTTCGGCTCGAGCTCGAACTCGTCCGCGAGCCGGAACCAGCGCTCGATGTCGTCCGCGTCGTTCGCCTCGCACAGCAGGGCGCGACGACCCGCGACCAGGTCGTCGCCCGCGGCGAGCTGGGCATCGAAGGGCGGACGCAGGCCCGGACGCCCCTGGGCGTAGCGCTGCTCGAGCTCGCTCTGGTGCCGGCTGTCCAGCAGGAACTGGCGCAGCTGGGCGAAGTACCCCATCAGCGTGCTCGGGTAGCCCGGACCGCTGGCCGCGAAGGCGGCGTGCGCGAAGACCTCGTTCCTGACCACGACGTCGCGCATGGCCGCCTCGCGCGTCGTGGCGAGCGTGCTCGTTCCGGAGAAGAGCTCGCCTCCGGGCGCCACCAGAGCCGCCCCGAAACCCTGCTTGCGCCAGGCTTCGCCTTGCTCCTTGGTGATCGCCAGGACCGAGGCGACACGGAAGCCAGGCTGGATGCCCTTGCGGTTGGCCTGGCGCATGTCGATGCCCACGTCGGAGAGCTCGTTCGGGGGCAGGTCCTGGTCCTTGACCGGTTGTGGCACCGCGCAGCCATGGCGCGTGAAAGCGTCCAGGAAGGCGGGCAGACAGATCAGGCCCGCGCCCTCGATCACGCGCGCGCCGGGCGGAGCCGGAGCCGCTTCGTCGAGGACGGCAGCGATCGCCCCGTCGCGCAGGACCAAGGTCCCCTTGCGGGTGCCCGCGCGGTCGAGGGACACGCCGCGGATGCAGTAGGGCTGGGGACGCGCGCTGGCCTGAGCAGGACACGGGAGCGCAGCTCCGATCAGGACGGCGCAGCCCAGGGCCAGTCGGCGGAGGCTCATGCCTGTTCCGGTGCAGGGGGACGGGGTGAGGCTCCGCCGCGACGACGGCGGGGGGAGCGGGTCTCCCATTCTGCCCGCCTCCGTGCATTCCGACCATGGCGGCGGCGCCCGAAAGGCGACGGTGTAACTTCTCTTTCACGTCGAGCGAGTGCTGCGGCTCTGCAGGACGACTCTCTCGAGGCTCGCCCCATGAACCGCATCCTGCCCATCGCTGCTCTGGCCTTGCTGTCCCTGGTCCGGCCGGAGACGCGACGCGAGGCCCAGCCGCCGCTGAGGGCCGAGCGCGAGATCGCCTCGCTCCTGCCCGAGGACTGCTTGCTGTACGTCGAGGCGAGCGGGCTCCAGCCCATGCTCGCGCAGGGCCTCGAGCACCCGTTCCTGCGTCAGTTGCAGGCGAGCGAGCTCGTGCGCACCTGGCTGAGCGCGCTGCCCACCTCGCCGGCCGCTGGGCTCGCCAGGATCGATGCCTGGCTGGGTGGATCGAGTCTGCGCATGGCGGCGGAGCTCACGGAGCGCGGACTGGCCATGGGATACGCCCCCGAGTCCGAGAAGAGCGTCGTCGTCGCGCTCGGACGCGACGCACAGGCGGTGGAGCGCGGCCTGGCGTTGCTTCTCGATGCCATCGAGCGCCAGCTCGGCTGGCCCGGCGGACTGGATGCCCCGGCCAGGCGCTCGAACGGCGCAGACGTGTGGATCCTGGGTGAGGCCGTGCTCGCACGCCGCGATGCGCTGCTCGTGCTCGGCAACGACGGCGGGCTGGTCGTGGGCGTGCTCGAACTCGCCGCCGATCCGGAAGGGCGCGGGCAATTCGCACACCCTGGCTTCGCCGCGCACTACGCCGCTCGCCCCGCCGGTGCGACGCTCTGGGCTTGGCTCGAACTCGCCCAGCTCGAGCCGCATGCCGACGCAGGATTCAGGGAGCTGCGCGCCTCGAACCGCTCCCCGGCCGCCCAGGGCATCCTCGGCGCCCAGGCCGCGGCCTTGCTGTCGGCGCGCGCGCTGTCCATCGGCCTCCGCCTCGCGGGCGAACGGGGCGTCGAGCTCGATGTGCGCGCGTGCGAGGCTCCCTTCGTCGGCCCACTCACCCCGCTGGCCCGCAGCGGGGAAGTGCCCGCCGAACTCGATGGCCCGGCCCTGGCCGAGGCGCTCCTGTACCGCGACTATGCGCGCTACTTCACGCAGCGCTCCGCGGTCTTCCCGGCCGAGGCGCTGCCCAAGTTCGCGGAGGCTGTCACCAACGGTGCCCTGTTCTTCGAGGGCCAGGACCTGGGCGAAGAGGTCCTCGCCCACCTCTCGCCCTGGATCCGGCTCGTGTCACGGGAGCTCGACTTCGCACCGAGCCCGCGGCCGGAGATCCCGCTGCCGGGTGTGGCCGCGGTAGCCGTGCTGGACCAGGAGGACGCAGGCGAGCAGTGGGCCTCGGCCTTCCAGGCGCTCGTCTCCATCGTCAACGTGGATCGGGGGCAAAAGGGTCAGCCCGCCATGCGCCTGCACCTCGCACGCGAGGGCGACGTGGAGATCAGCACGGCACGCTTCGCCGCACCCGGCCCGGCCGACGGCGTGGACATGCGTTACAACTTCGAGCCCACGCTCGCCGTGGTCGGTCGGCACTTGATCCTCGGAACCCACCTCGCGCTCGTGCGCGAGCTCGTGCGCGAACTGGCCGGGAAGACGCCGGGAGTGGCGCAGGTCGCGCGCGAGGACCTCACCCTCGACTCGAGCGGCTGGCGCGCACTGGTCCAGCAGAACTTCGAGGCCCTGATAGCCAGCAAGATGCTCGCGGAAGGCCTGACGCGTCCCGCCGCCGAGCAGGAGATCCGCGGCCTGCAGCTCGCGCTCGCCCTCGTCGAGGGGCTGCAGATCGAAATCAAAGGGGTGGATCCGAGCGCGCCCGAGCTCTCGCTCGAGCTGCGTCTCGCCGCCGGGGAAGCCCGCCGCTGATGGAAGCACCGCTCGAGGCCTGGCGCCCGCGCAGCGGCGAGTGGGACCGAGCAGCAGCTCAGCACCTCTTCCGGCGCGCGGCCTTCGGTGCCCGACCCGAGGAACTCGAGCGCGCGCTGACGGAGGGCTTGGAGGCTTCGCTCGCGCGGCTGTTCGAGCAGCACACCCCGCCGGACCTGCTCGCGTCCATCCGTCCGCTGCTCGCCGCGGGCCAGATCGAGCTGCTGCAGGCCTGGTGGATGGCCCTGATCCTGGCGGGCGGCGCCCCGCTGCACGAGCGCATGACGCTCGTGTGGCACGACCTGTTCGCGACCTCGAACGACAAGGTCGACGACGTGCGCTCGATGTACGCGCAGAACGAGCTCTTTCGGACACACGCAGTGGGTGACTTCCGCGAGCTCCTGCACGCGTTGACACGGGATCCGGCCATGCTGCGCTGGTTGGACGGCGACACGAACCGACGCGGCCATCCCAACGAGAACTTCGCCCGCGAGCTGCTGGAGCTCTTCGCGCTCGGGCTCGGGAACTACGACGAGCAGGACATCCGCGAGGCCGCGCGCGCCTTCTCGGGCTGGGGCACGGCCGGACGCACCTTCGCCTTCCGTCGTGAGCACCACGACGAGGGCCTGAAGACCCTCTTCGGGCACACGGGCGAGTGGGACGGGGACGACGTCATCGACCTCGTGCTGGCCCAGCCGGCCTGCGCGCGCCACGTCGCGCGCACGCTGCTGGAGGCCCTGGTCGCGCCGCAGCCCGAGGAGGAGTGGGTCGAAGCGCTGGCAGGAGTCCTCCTGGAGAACGAGTGGCGCATCGACCGCACGCTGCAGGTCCTGCTCGCTTCGCGTCTCTTCTTCTCCCCGCGCGCGCGCCGAGCGCGCATCGCCGGTCCGGTCGAGCTCCTGGCGGTGGCCGTGCGGACCCTGGGGGCGGAGCTCGCCCCGAAGCGCGCGGCACGCATGGCAGCGGACATGGGGCAGGCGCTCTTTCGCCCGCCCTCGGTCAAGGGCTGGGACGGCGGGCGTGCCTGGATCCATTCGGGCAGCTGGATCGCGCGCCACAACGCGCTCGTCGAACTGGCCTCCGACGGGCCGGCGGGTGACGTCCGAATCGATCTGGAGCGCTGGCTCGAGGCGGATCCGTCCCGCTGGCCGGAGCGCGTGCTGGCGCGCCTGCTGCCGGACGGCGGGTCCGGGCCGCTCGCCGCGGAGCTACGGCTCGTCGCGGGTCGGCCTCGCGACGGCAACGAAGTCCGCGCCGCCGCGGTCGCGCTCGTGCTCACCTCCCCCGAATTCCAGCTCTTCTGAGGTCGATCATGTTCCTCTCGCGCCGGCAGTTCCTGGTCGAGGGTGTCCGGATGACGGCCCTCGTGCCCGCCCTGGCCGGTCTGGCGCGAGGCTCGACCACCGGCGCCGGTGAGCGCGTGCTGGTCGTGGTCCAGCTCACCGGCGGCAACGATGGCCTGAACACGGTCGTGCCCCACCGTCAGGACTCGTACTACCGGCTGCGACCGACCCTCGCGCTCGAGCGCGCGAAGCTGCACGTGCTCGACGCCGACCACGGGCTGCACCCCGCACTGGGCGAACTGGGCGAGCTCTTCGACAAGGGGCGCCTGACCGTGCTGCAGGGGGTCGGCTACCCGAACGCCAATCGCTCGCACTTCCGCGCGCTCGAGATCTGGCACAGCGCCGACCCGGATTCGCCGCCTCGGGGCCTCGGCTGGCTGGGCCGCATGGCCGACCAGATCCTCGCCGCTTCACCGGGCGCGATGCCCGCATTGCACGTGGGTGACGAGGACCTACCGCTGGCGATGCTGGGGAGGAGGGTGTTCGCTCCGACCGTGCGCGACGAGAGCAGTCTGCACCTGGCCGAGCTGCCCGGGCTCGAACCGGAGGGTTTGCTCCGTGTCCTCGGAAGCAGCGAAGGCTCCGGCGACCTGGCCTTCCTGCGCACTGCCGCGTGCAGCGCACACGCCGCGGCCGAGAGGCTCGAACAGGCGCTCGGACGACCGACGGGATCCGAGTACCCCGACCTCGCGCTGGCGCGCAAGCTGCGTCTGATCGCCCGGCTCGTATCGAACGGCTTCGACACACGGCTGTTCCTGGTCACCCTGGGCGGCTTCGACACGCATGCCCGCCAGGCGCCACTGCACGCGGCCCTGCTCGAAGAGCTCGCACGCAGCCTGGGGGCCTTCGAGCGCGACCTGGCCGCCGCTGGCGTGGCGGAGCGCGTCCTCACCCTGGTCTTCAGCGAGTTCGGGCGGCGCGTGGAGGAGAATGCCTCGCGCGGAACCGACCATGGCGCCGCGGCCCCGGTGTTCTTGCTGGGTGGACCCGGACACGGCCTGCGGGGCCCGGCACCCGACCTCGGACGCCTCAGCGATGGCGACGTCGGCTACCACACCGACTTCCGCGCGCTGTACGGCGGCATCGAGCGCGATTGGATGGGGCTCGCGCCCTCCAGCGCGATCCCTCCGCTCGACCTGAGGGCATAGTCAGGACCGCGGGCCGGGGGGAGGTCTTCCTTCCCAGGCTGGCCCGATTTCGTTCACATGGACGCATGAAGCTCTTCGTGCGCATCGCGCTGGGCCTGTTGGCCCTCCTCGTCTTGCTGGGACTCGGAGCCGCCTTGTTCGTCGACTCGCTCGCCAAGCAGGCGATCGAGGGCGGTGGCAGCCGCGCACTGGGAGTCGAAACACGCCTGGACAGCGCGAGCATCGGGCTCGTCTCGGGCGAGTTCGCGCTGTCCGGGCTCGTCATTTCCAACCCTCCGGGCTTCGCCGAGCCGGACTTCTTCGCGCTGCGCTCGACGCGGCTCGCCCTGCCGCTCTCCACGCTGATGCAGACGCGCATCACCATTCCCTCGCTCGTCCTGGAGGGCATCACGATCGATCTCGAACGCAACGCACGGGGCACGAACTACGGCGTGATCCTGGACAACCTGAAACGCTTCGAGGGCGGCGAGAAGTCCACGCCGGGAGGGGGAGCCAGTGGCGAGGGCGGCAAGACGTTCCTGCTCCAGAACCTCGTCATCCGCGACGTGCGAGCCGCGGTCAGCCTGGTGCCCGCGGGTGGCGACCTCACCAAGCTGAGCCTCGCCATTCCCGAGATCGTGGTCGCGGACCTGGGCTCGGACATGAGCCTGTCCCAGATCAGCGCGCTGGTCGTGAAGACCGTGATCCAGGCCGCGATCCAGGCCGGTGCCGGAACCCTTCCGGCCGACTTGCTGGCGGACTTGCGCGGACGCATGGGCAATCTCGAGGGCCTGGCGCAGGTGAAGGTGGCCGGGGAGCTCGGCAAGCTGGAGGGCAAGCTCCAGGAGCAGGCTCAGAAGCTCGGGCCCGAGGCGGAGAAGGCGCTGAAGGCGGCGGGTGACGAGCTCGGCGGAAAACTGGACGGGCTGCTCAAGAAGAAGAAGGACTGAGCGAGTCGCGCTCAGAGCCCTCGCCGCCAGCGGGGCACGAACGGAGCCTCGGCGCCGTACGTCAGGAGTTCGTCCAGGATCGCCAGCAGGTGGGTCTTGTCGCGCGGCAGCGTGCCCTCCAGCGGCACGGCGTTGCTCGCGTGGTTCGAGCGGAAGATCGTGCCCGTCAGCTCGAGAGCCGCGACGAACTCGCGCAGCTCTCGGGTCGCATCGAGATCCGTCGAGCGTTGGTACTCGCCACGCCGCTCGGCCTCGGCCAGGGGCGTTCCCTCGACGGGCGTCATGATCAGCGTGCTCAGGAAGCGCGGCTGGATCGCATTGACGACCCGCGCCGAGGCTTGCGCATGCTCTCGCGAGAGCGCGGGGCCGCCTGCGCCGAGCAGGATCATGGTCGAGAGGGTCACGCCGGCCGCGCTGGCCTTGCCCGCCACGCGCACCATCTCGGTCGAGTCCACGCCCTTCGCGAGGCGCGCGAGGACCTCGTCGTGGCCGCTCTCGATCCCCAGGTAGTAGAGCCCCAGACCCTGAGCAGCGAGCGCGCGCATCTCATCGACGCTGCGGACCTGCAAGGACTGCGGCGAGGCGTAACAGGAGACCCTGCGCAAGTTGGGGAAGGCGGCGCGCAGGCGTTCGAGCAGCTTCGCCAGGAACGAGGCCTTGGCCATCAGGGCATCGCCATCGGCCAGGAATACCTTGCGCACCTGCTCGCCGAAGGAGGCCCGAACCGACTCGATCTCGAGCTCGAGCTCGGCCAGCGGGCGCACGCGGAAACGCTTGTCGCGGTACATCCCGCAGAAGGTGCACTCGTTGTAGCTGCACCCCAGCGTGGCCTGCAGGATCAGGCTGTGCGCCTCGGAGGGGGGGCGGTAGAGGGTGCCTTGGTAGCGGATCACTCGTAGTCGATTCTATGGCTCCCGGCGGCGATTGTCGGGGTCGTCCGGGCTCGCGGGCGCACCGTGAGGTGCTAGAATCCCCGCATGCCGACCGTCGACGACGTCTACACCGAGCTGCGCCAGGTCTACGACCCCGAGATCCCCGTCAACATCGTGGACCTCGGGCTGGTCTACGACGTGAAGCTCGAGAACGAGAACTGCAGCATCAAGATGACGCTGACCTCGCAGAGCTGCCCCGAGGCCCGCACCATCCCCGAGGTCGTCAAGCGCCGCGTGACCGAGATCGAAGGCATCGGCGCGTGCCTGGTCGAGATCGTGTGGGAGCCGACCTGGACGCCGCAGCTCATCAGCCCGAACGGGCGCCGGATCCTCGGCCTCCCCGAGGACGGCTGATCCGGCCTAGCTCTGCACGGGCATGCCGCTCGAGGGCGGCGGCGCGTGCGGGTTCTTCTTGAGCTCCTGCTTCCAGGAGAGCATGCGCGCCTTGGCTTGCGCCGTCTCCGCATCGGCGATGCGATTCATGCGCTGCAAGCACATGGACAGGCTCGTGAAGCCGAGCGGGTCCTCCGGCGCGAGCTCGGTCACGCGCTGCAGCGTGCGCAACGCCTCCTCCAGCTCGCCGGCGTGCATCTGGGCCATGCCCATGGCCTGCATGCAGTCGCTCCAATCGGGGCGCTCGGCCAGCGCCTGGCGGTAGGCCTCGATCGCTTCCGCGTAGGCGCGTCGGCCGTAGTGGGTGAGACCCTGACGATAGTGGTCGGTGGCGGTCGGCAACGGCTACATCACCGGACGGATGCCGAGCTTCGCGAAGCCCTTGGTCTCGAAGTTCTGACGGAACATGTCGCGCAGCTTGGTGGCCTGGGCGTCGTAGGCCGCCTTGTCCTTCCAGGTGTGGCGCGGATCGAGGATCTCGGGCGGGACGCCGGGGCAGCTCTTGGGCATCTTCAGGTTGAAGATCGGGTGCGTCTCGTGCGCCACGGTATCGAGCTTGCCCTCCAGGGCCGCGCTGAGCAGCGCACGAGTGTGACCGATCGAGATGCGCTTGCCGACCCCGAACGGCCCACCCGACCAGCCCGTGTTGAGCAGGATGCAGCGGGCCTTGTGCTGCTTCATCTTCTCGCCGAGCAGCTTGGCGTAGACCGAAGGCTTGTGGGCCATGAAGGGCGCCCCGAAGCAGGCCGAGAAGGCCGCCTTGGGCTCGGTCACTCCGACCTCGGTGCCGGCCAGCTTGGCCGTGAAGCCCGAGACGAAGTGGTACATGACCTGCTCCGGGTCGAGGACCGCGACCGGCGGCAACACGCCGAAGGCGTCGGCCGTCAACAACACGATCGTCTCGGGGTGCGGACCGCGCGCACCGGGCATGACGTTCGGGTTGGCCGAGAGCGGGTAGCTGAAGCGCGTGTTCTCGGTGATCGACTTGTCCGTCAGGTCGAGCTCCTGGGGATCACACTCCTCCATCTTCTTGCCCCTCAGCGGCGGCACGTTCTCGATGATCGTGCCTGCCTTGGAGAGCGCGGCCGCGATCACGGGTTCGGCCTGCTTGGAGAGGTCGATCAGCTTGGCGTAGCAACCATCTTCGAGGTTGCAGAGCCCGCTCCCGCTCCAGATCGTCTCGTCATCGCCGATCAGGCGCCGATGCGGATCGGCCGAGAGCGTGGTCTTGCCCGTGCCCGATAGGCCGAACAGCACCGCCGCGTCGCCCTTCATGCCGACGTTGGCCGAGCAATGCATCGAGAGACGTCCCTCGAGCGGCAACAGGTAGTTGCCGACCGTGAAGATCGTCTTCTTCACGACCCCGCAGTAGTCCGCGCGCCCGGCCACGAGGCAGATCTTGTTCTTGACGTCGATGACGATCGCAGCCTCGGCGCGGCAGCCGTCGCGGGCGGGTTCGCACACGAAGGAGGGCGCGTTGAGCATCGTCCAGCGCCGGGCCTCCACGTCCTTCACTCCCTTCAGGTCCTTCGGGAACATGTTGTGGGCGAACATCGCGTGGGTTGCGTACTCGCCCACGAAGCGATAGGGCAGGGCAAAGTCCGGATCGGCCCCGACGAAGACGTCCTTGACGTACAAGGAGGCCTTCTTGGCGTTCAGGTGCGCGACGACACGCTCGAGCAGGCCGCGGTACTTGACCGGGTCGTAGGCCTGCAGGTCGTCCTTCCACCAGATCACGTCGGCGACCTCGGGCCACTTGACCGCGTAGGTGTCCTTGACGCGTCGCCCGGTGCAGTCGGGGTCGGTGTAGTAGACCAGCGGCCCCTGGATCCCGAGCTTCGTCGGGAAGGCCTTCTGGGCGTCGCTCGGGCCGTCCTTCCTCACGCGCCCGCGATCGTTGCGGATCGCCTCCGAGAAAAGGTCTTCCTTGGAGAGGTTGTACTTGTAGGAGACGGACTTCAGCCCGAGCAGGCGCTCGAGCTCGGCCTTGAAGTCGGTCTGAGCGGTTTGGGTGGTCGGGTTCATGTTCCAGGAGGCGTTCGGACGGTCGCCCGCGGCGCGGCGGGTCGAGCAGGGGGGACGATAGGCTACCGCGGACGGCCCGGATCCCGAAGGGGGGCCCTCGTGCACCTGCGCGGCGCGCCGAGGAAGAGCGCGCCGCCGCCTCGAAGGCACGGGAGGGGGGAGGAAACGCGCCCGGTGGGCGCCGCATCGAACCGGCGGAAGGCCCGAACTCATGGTTCTTTGGCCGCGCGGCAATGAGTTCTTTGCGCGCTCGTCCGATGAACGGGGAAAGCACATGAAGACCCAGCTCCAGTACGTTTGCCCTCGCTGCGACCACCTCCTGGTCCCAGTCCATGCGCTCGAAGGCGCCAGACGCCGCGTGATCGCCCTGACCTGCCCCGAGCCCTACTGCGACCACGTCCAATGCCTGCCGCGCGAACTCGCGGCGGAGTTCGAGGCGCGGGAGGAGACGCCCTTCCTGCGCCAGGCGAACTGACGCCGGACGACGCTTCCCCCTCAGGGGCGTGAGCGATACCAGGCGAGCGTACGCTCCAGACCTTCGTCGAGGGCGACGCGCGGCTCGAATCCGAGCAGGGAACGCGCGCGTTCGATCGACGCCACGCTGTGGGGTACGTCCCCCGCGCGCGGCGGCTCGTGGCGCGCCGGCTCCTGGAAGTTCGCGAGCCTCGCCAGGCGTGCGTAGAGCTCGCTGATCGTGACACGCTTGCCCGTCCCGACGTTGAGCACGGTTCCCCCCTCGAGCGTACGTTCCATGGCCAGAAGGTTGGCCTGGACCACGTCCTCGACGAACACGAAGTCACGCGACTGCGTGCCGTCGCCGAAGAGGGTAGGTGCGCGGCGAGCGAGGACGGCCCGCGAGAACAGCGCGATCACGCCGGAATACGGACTGTCGTCGGCTTGCCCCGGCCCGTAGACGTTGAAGTAGCGCAGAGACGTGGTCTCGAGCCCGTACGTTCGGCCCCAGACCGACAGCAGGACCTCACCGGCGAGCTTGCCCGAGGCGTAGGGCGAAAGCGGCCGGGGCACCATGGTCTCGACCTTCGGGAGCGTCGGTTCGTCGCCGTAGGCGGCGGACGAGGCCGCGAGCACGACCTTGGACACGCCCTCGGCGCGCGCCGCCTCGAGCACCGCCAGGGTCCCCATCACGTTGATCCGGTAGCTCGCCACCGGGTCGCGGATCGAGGCCGGCACCGAGACCTGAGCCGCCTCGTGGAAGATCCCCCGGGCTCCGCGCACGGCCACGCTGAGGAGCCCCAGGTCGAGCACGTCGATCCGATGGAGTTCGACTGCCGCGCCGCTCCCCGGCGCCGAGGGTTCCAGGCCGGCCAGGTTCTCGAGCCTCCCCGAGGACAGGTCGTCCACCACCCGCACCCTGTCCCCCCGCGCGACCAGCCCCCGGACGAGGTGCGATCCGATGAAACCCGCTCCGCCGGTGACCACGTACAGCGCCACGGGCTGGGAATCTAAGGAGGCTGCGCGGCGGAGAACAGGCCCCCGGGACGCTCGGGGGCCGATCCATGCGGGCTAAACAGCATCGCGAACCCTTGCGAGCGGGTTCGCGATGCCAGTCCCAGAGTCCCTAGTCAGACCGATCCGTCTGCGCCGGCCTGAGCCAGGGGCCTTCCGGGCCCGAACGGAGAGAATCCGACTTCTATGAACTTCGGCCGAAAATGCCGGTTCGCGCGGTCTTCCGCAGTTCGGCCTCGTCCTGCCAGATGACCTCGGCGGTGTCGATGTTCACCAGCTTCATGACGAACTGGTAGTAGACGTCTTCCTTCTTGGCCCCGCCGCTCTCGAGCGACCGGCCGCGTCCCTTCTCGATCGAACGCAGGGTCCCGTAGATGATCACGTCGGCGCCGATCTGCCTTCCGAAGGCCCGCGCGGTCTCCTCGTTCACCCGTCCCGACTCGCGCTGGAAGCGGACCTGCTTCGCGATCTCGTTCTGGCCGGCATCCTCGGCCGTGAAGCGGAACTTCCCGGACTTCAGCAGGGCGGTCTGGATCTTGTCCGTGATGCCCTGGGTATCGATGTGCTCGCTGGTTCGATTCTCGACCCCGCCCATCAGCACGAGCAGGCGCTTGTCGTCGCCCGGCTTGTTGATGTAGTTGACCTGGGGTGAGGCGATCAGGGAGTCGACCATCTCGGCCGAGAGCGTTTGCAGGTCGGTCGAGCCGTAGTCGATGGTCAAGGTCTCGACGCGGCCCGGGTCGTCGTAGCGGATCGAACTGCAGGCAGCGACGCAGGCGAGCGCCGCCAGGGGGACGAGCGAGCGGGTCATGGGGTGGCTCTCCATTGGAAGTGAGGTGGGGTTCGCTAGCGGATCGGGGAGGGCTTGCGCAGCATGAGCCGGAACCCCTTGGCGTCGGGGGTCGGTGCGGTGGCCTGGATGGCGTAGAAGCCCTTGCCCGTGACCATGGCCGGCCGCCAGTGCGGGTTGGTGTCGATCCGGAAGCCGTTCTGGTTCTTCCAATCGATCGCCCACTCGACCTGCAGATCGGACGGGGTCGTGTTCTGCAGGTCGAACTGGACCCGCAAGCGATCGGCGGACTCGGTCTTGATGTTGAGGAGCACGAACTTGGCCGCCAGATCGCGGTCACCGATGAACTGATCCTCCCTGCCCATCACCTCCCCGCTGTAGGTGTTGGTGGCCGTCCCGAACGGCCCGGAGGTGCAGGCCGCGAGCAGGGCTCCGGCCAAGAGGGCCGCGCCCTGGGCAATGCGTCTGGCGTTCGACTTCTTCATGGTGGTGTGGACTCCTGTGTCGCCGGGGCGCCGGGGGCCATCGCCCCGACCGGCTGCCCTCCGATCACGTGTGCGTGCAAACGGGTGCCGAGCGTGCGCGCGAAGACGAGCAGCGTCTCGCCGGGTTCCAGTTCGAAGGTCCCGAGATCCAGCGACTCGCCGCCCAGGGACTCCAGCCTAAACCCTCGGACGCCCGGAGGCACGAACATGCGGCAGGCCTGGTAGCTGTCCGGCAGGGTCAGCCAGGCGCGCAGGTCGGCTCGTTCCGAGAGGAACAGGAAGAGGTCGCCGGCCACGCGCCCGGCCCAGTCGTACTTGTCCTGCAGGTGCTTGGTGAGCTCGCGCTTCAGCAGGCCGCGAGCGATCGACTTGGCGGCGATCCAGCCCAGGCGGTCCTGGAGATTCTTCTTGGCGATCGAGGTGACGTGCTCGACGACGTCGGTGAGCACGGTGGCGCTGCAGCTCTCCTCGACCAGGCGTAGGCCCGAGACCGGCTGCGGGCGCTCGGCGTAGCCCGGAACGGCCATCTGGATCAGTCCATCCGGCGTCGGAAGCGTCAGCACTGCCTCGACCTTGTAGGGACCGAGTCCGACGCCCGCCAGCACGACCACCGAGGCCGCATCCGCTTGGCGCTCGGGAACCGGTCCGTACTTGGCTTCCAGGCGCTCGAGTTCGTCCTGCCGCCCGAGTTGTCGCGCCAAACGCACGAGGGCCCGCCCAGCGAGGGCCGTGCCAACGCCCTTTTCCTCCATGCGCTGGTAGTCGATGAAGGCCTGGTCAGGCTCGCCGATCAGTTCGTAGGTCACGGCCGAGATGAGGTGTCCCCAGCCGCCGGCCTCGTACTTCGTCTCGTAGAGCTGCTCCTCGCTCTCGAGCAGCCGGTTCGCGAGGCGCGCCTCGACGTAGACGTCGTCCACCTTGCCGAGGGCCAGGTAGGTCATCGCCAGCCCGCAATGGACGTACACCCGTTCGAAGCCCTCGCCCTCGTAGGTACGGGCCGAGTCGTTCAGGGCCCAGCTCGCCAGCGTCTCGCCCAGGGCCGTTGGCCCGACCAGGGCCCGCTCTTCGATGCTGCGAACGGCGCCCACGGCGCGACCGAAGTACCGCAGGGCATCCCCCCAGCGGCCGGCGGTCAGCGCCACCGTGCCCGCCTCGGCCCCGGAAAGGAACTCCGAGCCGATCTCGTCGGCGTCGGAGTACTCGGCGAGCGCTGCCTCGAAGTGTCCACCGTGGAAGTCACGCAGCGGCCCTGCGGTGCGCTCGGTGTAGCTCGCGCAAGCGCTCCCGAGCACCAGGATCGACGCCAGGGGGGCGCCGAATCCGCGCCGTAGGGAGTGGGGGCCGGGCTGCACGGATGGCGATCCTACGGAAGCTCGCCGGGGTTCGTACTCCATGCGGCTCGGCGCACCGGCGCCGAGAGGGTGCAAGGCAAGTCGTGGGCCAGCGGGCGCCGCTACACTGCGCGGATGTCGCCCCGTTCCGACCGGATCGTCGCCCGGAGCCCGCACCGGACCCCGGCCTCCCAGAGCGACGACAGCCCGATGATGGAGCAGTTCCGGCGGGCGAAGAAGGAGGCTCCCGGAGCCCTGCTCTTCTTCCGCATGGGCGACTTCTACGAGCTGTTCCACGAGGACGCGGTCGTGGCCTCGCGCGAGCTCGGCCTGACGCTCACCTCGCGCTCGAAGGGCTCGGCCCAGCCGATCCCGATGGCCGGCGTGCCGGTGCGGGCGGTCGAGGGCTACCTCGTGCGCTTGGTCAAGAAGGGCCACAAGGTCGCGATCTGCGAGCAACTCCAGGACCCCAAGGAAGCCAAGGGCATCGTCGAGCGCGGGATCGTGCGCATCGTCACGCCGGGCACGCTCACGGAGGAGAACGCGCTCGACGCGCGCGCCAGCAACTACCTCGCCAGCCTGGTCGTCGAACGCGGGCGCGCGGGGCTCGCCTGGGTCGATCTCTCGACCGGACGCCTGCAGGCCTGCGAGCTGGCGGAGGAACGCGTCCTCGACGAACTCGCGCGTCTCACTCCGTCCGAGCTCCTGGCGGCTCCCGAACTGCTGGAAGTGCACGCTGCGTGGAAGAAGGAGCTGGGCGAGCACATGGGCGTGTCCGTGACCGAGCGCGAGGCCTGGCGCTTCGCCCACGACGGCGCCCTGCGCGCGCTGACGCGCCACTTCCGCACCAAGGGTCTGGAGGGCTTCGGGATCGAGTCCGAGTCGCTCATGGTCCCGGCCGCGGGTGCCCTGATCGAGTACCTGGCCGAGACCCAGCGCGCCGCCTGCGAGCACGTCCTGCGCATCGAGCCGGTCGTGCCGGACTCGTACCTGCTGCTCGACCGCGCCACCCGCCTGTGCCTGGAACTGGTCGAGACGCAACGCGAGCACCGCCGCGAGGGCAGCCTGCTGGACGTGCTCGACGTCACGCTGACGCCCCTCGGCGCACGCCTCCTGCGCGAGTGGCTGCTGCACCCCCTGCGCGACGTGGCCGTCATCCGCGAGCGCCAGAGCGGTGTGGCCGAGCTCGTCGGCGCGCCCTTCCTGCGCGAGGAAGTGCGCGAGCGGCTCGAACACGTGTTCGATGTCGAGCGCCTGGGGGGTCGCATCTCGACCGGTCGCGCCAACGGACGGGACCTGGTGGCCCTGGCGCACTCGCTGGCGGTGATCCCGGTGTTGCGCGAGAAGCTCGCCGACGCGCACTCACCGGCCCTGACGCGCCTGCGGACCGCCCTCGATCCCCTCGAGGACGTGACGCGCCGCATCCAGACGACGCTGGTGGACGAACCTCCGCCCACCCTCAAGGAAGGCGGGCTTGTACGGCGCGGCTTCGCGCCCGACCTGGACGAGCTGTCCCAGATCGCCGGCGACGCGCGTTCGTGGATGGCGCGATTCCAGGCCGAGGAGAGCGCGCGCAGCGGCATCCCGGGCCTCAAGATCGGCTTCAACTCGGTGTTCGGGTACTACATCGAGGTGCCGCGCGGCCAGGTCGAACGCGTGCCCGCGAGCTACATCCGCAAGCAGACCGTCAAGGCGGCCGAACGCTACGTCACGCCCGAACTCAAGGAGTTCGAGGACAAGGTCCTGAACGCGGAATCGCTCACGATCGAGCGCGAGTACGAGATCTTCCAGGAGCTGCGCACGGCGGTCGCGGCCGAGCTCGCACGCGTGCTGGCCAGCGCGCGCGCACTGGCCGAGCTCGACGCGCTGGGCTCGCTGGCGCACGTGGCCGCGGCCCAGCGCTTCGTCGCGCCCGAAGTGGACGAGGGCGAGGAGATCCGCATCGTCGACGGCCGCCATCCGGTGATCGAGCGCTCGGCGGCCTGCGAAAGCTTCGTGCCCAACGACGCGCACCTGGACCTCGCGCAGCGTCGCCTGACGATCCTCACCGGTCCGAACATGGCCGGCAAGTCGACCTACATCCGCCAGGTGGCGCTGATCACCCTGCTGGCCCAGATCGGCTCCTTCGTCCCGGCCGCGGAGGCGCGCATCGGCGTGGTCGACCGCATCTTCACGCGCGTCGGCGCGGGCGACGACATCAGCCGTGGCGAGTCGACTTTCATGGTCGAGATGGTCGAGATCGCCAACATCCTGAACAACGCCACGCCGCGCTCGCTCGTCATCCTGGACGAGGTCGGGCGCGGCACCTCGACCTTCGACGGCCTGGCACTGGCCTGGGCCATCGCCGAGCACCTGCACGAGCGCACCCGCTGCCGCACGCTGTTCGCCACCCACTACCATCAGCTGACCGACCTGGCCACGCGCTACGAGGGCACGGTCAACCGCAACGTGGCCGTGCGCGAGTGGGGCGACGAGATCGTGTTCCTGCACAAGATCGTGGAGGGCGGCACCGATCGCTCCTACGGCATCCACGTGGCGCGCCTGGCGGGCGTGCCGAGCGAGGTCCTGACGCGCGCGCGCGCGATCCTGGTCGACCTCGAGCGCGACGAAGAGGACCTGGCCCAGCGCATCCTGGCCGGAGCCACACCCGCCAAGGCCAGCGCGCCGGTCCAGCTCGGCCTGTTCAGCCGCAGCCCGGTCGAAGAGCGGCTCGCGGCCCTGGATCTCGATCGCCTGTCACCGCTCGAGGCGCTGCTGGCGCTGCGCGAGCTCCAGCAGCGCTTGCGCTAGCTACTAGCTCTGCCGCTACAGCGCCGAGCGCTGCAGCGCCACCCGCAGCGCGATCAGCTTGCGGCGCGAAGCGCGCGGGCGCGGGAACGAGCGCAGGTAGTCGGCGTACTGGCGCGCGACCACGCTCCAGTGGCACTCCTTGCGCACGAATTCGCGCACGTTGCTCTCCAGCAGCTCGCGCCGCGCCGGGTCGTCGCGCAGCGCCACGAACTCGCGCGCCACGGCCTCCACCTCGCCCGCACCGAGCGGCACCCGCACCACGCACGACTCGGGCAATTCCCTCTGCTCGGCCGCATCGCTGGCGATCACCGAGCGCCCCATGGAGAAGGCCTGGAAGATCCCGCCCGAGGTCCCCCCCGTGGTCGGGCCGCGCAGGTTGATGGCGAAGTCGCCGGCATGCAGCCAGTCCCAGGCCTCGACCTCGCTGAGGTAGCCGGTGAAGCGGACCACGTCGCTCAGCCCGAGCTGGCGCGCCAGCGCGACGGCGTCCAGGTCGTGCGAGTGCATCGAGCCCGCCAGGATCAGGCGGATGTCGTTGCGCTGCTGCCGCGCCAGGGCCAGCGCGTGCAGGACCTTGTCGATGCGCTTGTGGGCCTGCACCCCGCCGAAGCTCACCACCAGGCACGAGCGCACCCAGTCCTCGGGGAGTCCGAGCGCCTGGCGCGCCTGACGCCGGTCGTCCGTGCGCCAGCGTTGCTCCGAGCCGTGCGGCAGGATCCCGATCGGAGTGGGCGCGTTGCGGTCGCCCCGGATGCGCTCGGCCACGTAGCGGCTGTGGACGATGAAGGCGTCGGCGAAGCGCACCACCGAGCGATTGAGGGCGAGCTCGAAGCGATCGCGCGAGAGCGTGATGGGCGCCGTGGGGACCGTGCACGGGAGGGCGAGGTCGAGTTCGTGCTCACCGCTCCGGTCGCGCCAGGACACGCGCCGCACGGCACAGCCGAGGCGGCGCGAGTCGCCATGCGCGCGCTGCGCGGGCGTGATGCGGATGCCTTTCGTCTCGAGCACGAGCTCGGGCCGATCGAGCCGCGCCGGGCGGAGTTCGAGCGCATCCTCGCTGCTCTCGGCCAGGAGGCGCCCGTCCTCGTGCACGCGCAGCGCTCGTCCGGGCTCCAGGTGCAGCTCCAGCCGCACCCACTCCACGCCCTCGCCGGGTATGCGCAGCCCCGCGAAGTCCGTCGTCCAGCGCCCGCTCGATTCGGCCGGATGCCAGCCGAAGGGCAAGCATCCAGGCAGGTCGTGCATGTCGAGCGCCGCCGTCGGCTGCGTGCGCTGGCGCCGGCGCGCCAGCCAGTTGCCGAGATAGACGCGCGTCTGCGCCAGGCCGCCCTCGCGCAGGGCGAGCGCATGGCCCTTCGCTCCGCCGCGCACGAGTCCGGGCCAGGCCGCCAGGGCCATGTCGAACAGCACCCAGTCGTGCTGCACCACCGTACCGCCGGTGGCGCGGATCATGCGTGGCATGAAGGCGTGCGACTGCTCGTTGCCGAGCTGGTACAGCACCTGCTCGAAACGGCGCGGATCCAGCGTGCTCGCGAGCTGCGCGCGCTCGCCGTTCCAGGCCGGCTCGTCGTGCCCGTGCGCGACGAAGATCTCGACCTCGCAGTGGGAGCGCAGGTGCGGCAGGAGGTGCCGGGTGTAGTCGGCGATCCCCGAGCGCACCGAGGGAGGCGTCGTGACCAGGGCGAGTTTCACGCCGTCAGGATCTCCACTCCCTCGGGCCCGAGGTAGAGCGAATGCTCGGTCTGAGCCACCATGATGCCCTCCTCTTCGACCAGGGGCGGGTAGCGCATGAGCGAGCCTTGCTTGACCAGCTTCGAGAGCGTGTCCTCCACGGCCGTTCCGTCCAGATGCTGGAAGTAGCGGCGCGCGATGGGCAGGCCGCGCCAGGCTTCGATGGCCTTCAGCACGTCCTTGTCCAGTCCCTTCGCCTTCTTGGGGGGGCTCACCATCATGAACACCTCGGCCCGGCCGCGCTCGCGGATGTACCCGCGCCCATTGCAGGCGAAGGGCTCGATCGCGAAGACCATGCCCTCGGCCAGGGTCCCGCCCCCGTTCTCGCCGTAGTTCGGGATCTGCGGCGGGGTGTGGACCTTCCAGCGCCCCAGTCCGTGTCCGGTGAGGTTGC
>CAZWAY010000059.1:0-34265 GCA_964631945.1 uncultured Planctomycetaceae bacterium | reverse complement strand
CGAGGGTCGCGACTACGAGGCCAGCATCGACTCGAGTGTCTCGCCGTCGTCGTGGTTCCTCGGCCCCGGCACGTCGTCGAGCGCGATCACCGGCAGCATCATGAAGAACATCACCTGTGCCCGAGCCACGGGTGAGCACCGCAGCGGCCGGCAGATGTCCCGCCCCCAGCGGAGGAACCAGCGACCCGACGAATACGGGTCCGGCCGGTCCTTGGCCTTCCAGACGCCGTGCTTCCTGCCGTTGTGGAGCACGTAGCGCACCGTCCTCCAGGCCTGCTTCCACTGCGTGATCGCCAGTGAGAAGTAGCGATCGGCGAAGACCCGCCCGATCCGTCGTCGCCAGAGCCGGTTGAGGCCCTTGGCGATCCGGATCATCAGTCCCTGCATCCCGCGCGCGAGCTTGCGGCGATCGTCGGCCTCCACGATCAGGTGCAGGTGATCCTGCTGCACGCTGAACTCGATCAGGCGGAAGCCGGGCTTCACCTTGCCGTTCCGGAAGGCTCGCTCGAGCACCCGGTACGTCTTCGGAGTCCGCAGCCACGGCAACCCGCGGCAGATCCGGAGCACGACATGTGCCGCGCCGCGGATCCGCGGTCGAGTCGCGTGCGGGACCCTCGAGCTTCGTCGAGATCGTTCACCACGGACGAGTTTGTTCTTGTTCATGCTCCTTGCTCTCCCTCCGACAACAAGGACCACTCGAGCCCCAATCGGTTCGCGAATATCTGCCGCTTCTTTTCCGCGGCAGATATCCCCCCTCACACCGCCGAGCCTCCGAGGCTCGCCGGGGTTGCTTCGCCGTGGGACAGCCGCGCCCCACACCAGGCGGTGGGTCGCGTGTCTGGTCCCACCCCCGAACGGGCCCCCGACGAGCCGACCGCCCTCACCTCCACCTTTCCCCCCACCCCACCCCAGTTCCTCCCCCACCCCAGCCGATCGACCAACCACCTCCTCGCATGACACGCTCATGACACCCCCGCAGCGAGACCGTCTACCCTCCACGAGCGCATGAGTGCCCACAGCCCCGCCTCGAGCTCCGCCCGTTCGAACGCCACCTCGCCCGGCACCGACAAGCTCCTCCTGCGCGCCCTGCGACGGGAGCCGACCGAACGCACGCCGGTCTGGCTCATGCGCCAGGCCGGACGCTACCTGCCCGAGTACCGCGCGGTCCGGGCCCAGGCCGGTGGCTTCCTCGCCATGGTCCAGGATCCCGAGCTCGCCGCCGAGGTCACGCTGCAACCCATCCGCCGCTTCCACATGGACGGCGCGATCCTGTTCAGCGACATCCTCCTGCCGCTCCAGGCCATGGGCATGGAGCTCGAGTTCGACGAGGGCGGCCCATCCTTGCCGAAGCCCCTGCGCACGCGCGCCGACGTCGAGGCCCTGACGCCCGGCGATCCGGCCACCGACCTGGCCTACGTGGGTCGCGCGCTGCAGCGCGTGAGGGCCGGCCTGCCGCCGGACGTGACCCTGCTCGGCTTCGCCGGCGCGCCCTTCACGCTGGCCTCGTACGCGATCGAGGGCGGCACGTCGAAGTCGTTCCTCGAGCTGAAGAAGCTCATGTACCGCGAGCCGGCCACCTGGGACGCGCTGCTCGCGCGCCTGGCGGACATGGTGGCTCGACACCTCCTGTTCCAGGCCCAGCAGGGCGCCGAAGCGCTGGTGCTGTTCGACACCTGGGCCAGCACGCTCACGCGCGAGGACTACCGGCGCCATGCCGCGCCCTGGACCGCGCGCGTCGTGCAGGCCCTGGCGGGCAAGGCCCCGCTCGTGCTGTTCGCCGGCCAGGCCGAGCACCTGTTCGAGGACCAGTGCGCCTTCGGACCCACGGCCGTGGCGGTCGACCATCGCAGCGACCTGGCGCTGGCCTTCGAGCGCGCGCGCGGCCGCTGCGCGCTGCAGGGCAACTTCGATCCGGGCCTGCTGCTCGCCGGTCCCGAGGAAGTCACGCGCCGCACGCGCGCGCTGCTCGACTCGGTGCGCGGACGGCCGGGGCACGTGCTGAACGTCGGGCACGGCGTGCTGCCGGCCACCGATCCCGAGTCGGTCGCGGCCTTCGTCGAGTGCGCGCGGGGGTCGCACCCGTGAGCGCGCGGCTGGTCGTGGACGAGGCGCAGATCCTGCGCTTCTCCGGACCGGGGCCACGCTACACCTCGTACCCGACCGTGCCGGCGTGGAGCGAGGCGATCGGACCCGAGCAGGCCGGACAGGCGCTCGCGCGCGCGGCCGAGCGCAGCGACGAGGCGCTCTCGCTCTACGTGCACCTGCCCTTCTGCGCGCGTCTGTGCCTGTTCTGCGGCTGCACGGTCGAGATCACGCGCCGCGCGGACCGCGTCGAGCGCTACCTCGACGCGCTCGAGCTCGAGATCGCGGCCGTGGCCGCGCGGCTCGGTGCGCGCCGGCGCGTCTCGCAGCTGCACTGGGGCGGCGGCACGCCCACGCACCTCACCGTGGCGCAGATCCGGCGCGTGCACGGGGCCCTGGCGCGGCACTTCCGCTTCGAGCCCGGGGCCGAGATCTCGATCGAGGTCCACCCGCACGTCACGACCTTCGAGCAGGTCGACGTGTTGACGGAGCTCGGCTTCGCGCGCTTCTCGATGGGCGTGCAGGACACCGACCGAGACGTGCAGGCCGTGATCCAGCGCGACCAGTCGATCGAGGAGACCGCCGCGCTCGTCGCGCACTGCCGCGCGCGCGGGGTGGCGAGCGTCAACCTGGATCTCATGTACGGCCTGCCGGCGCAGAGCGAGGCGACCTTCGAGCGCACGCTGGCCGACGTGGGCCGGATCCGCCCAGATCGGCTGGCGATCTACGGCTACGCGCACGTGCCCTGGCTGAAGCCCTTCCAGCGCACGCTCGAGCGGCACCACCTGCCGGACGCGGCCCTGCGCGCGCGCCTGTTCGCGCTGGCGGTCGAGCGCCTGACGGCCCAGGGCTACGAGCTGCTCGGCCTCGACCACTTCGCGCTGCCCGGCGACACGCTGGTGCAGGCGCTGCACGAGGGCCGGCTGCACCGCAACTTCCAGGGCTACACCGACCAGCGCGCCGGGGAGATGGTCTCCTTCGGCATGAGCGCCATCGGCGACGTGGGTGGAGCCTTCCTGCAGAACGCGCGCGACGCGGCGTCCTACGAGGAACGCCTGATGGGCGGGCAGCTCGCGACCGTGAAGGGCATGCTGCGCAGTCCCGAGGACGACCTGCGCCGGGCGGTGATCCAGGACCTGATGTGCCGCATGCGCCTCGACCTGGACGAGCTCGAGCCGCGCTTCGAGCGCCACGACCTGGCCGCGCACTTCGCGCCCGAATGGCGTCGCCTCGAGCCGCTCGCGGCCGAGGGGCTGTGCCGCCTGTCGCCGCGCCGCGTCGAGGTCCTGCCGACCGGACGCCTGTTCCTGCGGCACGTGGCCATGGTCTTCGACCAGTACCTGACACACGGCGCCGAGGAGAAGCCGCGCTTCAGCCAGACGGTGTAGCCGCGACCTCCGCAGGGTAGGCTCGCTGCCGCCATGGGCGCGAGCTCGACCGAGGAACTCCTGGACACGCTCGTCGTCGGCGCGGGCATCTCTGGACTGGTGTGCGCCCGCGAGCGCCTGCGACTCGCGCCCGCGGCCGAGCTGCGCGTGCTGGAGGCCGCGCCGCGGCCCGGTGGGCTGGTGCGCACGCTCACCCAGGACGGCTTCCGCTTCGAGGAGGGCCCCGAGGCCCTGCCGGGACATGCGCGCACGATCCGCGCGTTGTGCCAGGAGCTCGGCCTCGGATTGCAGGAGGCTCCGCGCGAGGCGGGCAAGCGCTTCCTGCTGATCGAGGGCAAGTTGCTCGAGATCCCGGGCTCGCCCGAGGACCTCGCCACCAGCCGCGTGCTCGGCTTCGGGGCCAAGCTGCGCCTGATGGCCGAGGGCACCTGCGCGCGCGAGGTCGCGCTGGACGGCTCGATCGCCGACTTCGCGCGCCACCGCTTCGGCAACGAGGCCCTCGAGCGCGTGGTCGATCCGCTGGTGGCCGGCATCCACGCCGGCGATCCCGAGCAACTCTCGCTGCGCGCCTGCTTCCCCGAGGTCGTGCGCATGGTCGAGGAGCACGGCAGCGTCACGGCCGCGCTCAAGGCGCGCGCCAAGGCGAAGAAGACCGGTGCGAGCGCCGGTTCTCCGCTCTCCGGCGCGCTGTTCCGGCCGGCCGGCGGGATGGAAAGCCTGGTCCGGGCGCTGGCCGACGCGCTCGGCGCGCGGCTCCACACCGGGACGCGCGTGCGCTCGATCGAACGCGAGCGCGAGGGCTACCGCGTGCACGCCGAGTCGGGCGCGAGCCAGCGCGCGCGGCGCGTGGTCGTGGCCGTGCCGCTCGGCGCGGCGCGCGCGCTGCTCGCCGGGCCGGCCCCCGAGGCGGCGGCCGCGCTGGCCTCGATGCTGGACGAGAACCTGGTCTCGGTCGTGCACGCCTATCGCCGTGCGGACGTGGCGCACGCCCTGGACGGCTTCGGCTTTCTCGTGCCGAAGACGGCCGGCGGCCTGGTGCTCGGGACGCTGTTCTCCTCCAGCCTCGATCCGAGCACGGCGCCGCCGGGTCAGGTGCTGCTGCGCTCGCTGCTCGGCGGCGCGCGCCACCCCGCCGCCGGCGAGTTCGCCGACGCCGAGGTGCTCGCGGCGGTCGCGCGCGAGTGCCGCGGTCCGCTCGGGCTGACGCGGGCGCCCGTCTTCGCGCGCGTGGCGCGCTGGCCCGGCGTGATCCCACGCTTCGATCTGGAGCATCCCGCGCGCCGCGAGCGCCTGGCGCAGGCGCTGCCGCCAGGCTTGCACGTGCTCGGTAGCTTCACGCGCGGCATCGGACTCGAGAGTCTGGCCTCGGAAGCGCGCACCCTGGCGAGCGCGCTCTAGGAATCGATCAGAGCTCGGTCCCGCGCGGGCCGGTGTTGGTCGCCGACTGCCAGGCCAGCGATTCGCACGGCAGGTCGAGGCGCGTCAGCTTGCGCAGCGCCGCGTGCGCGGCCTGCGAGACCTCGGGCACGGGATCCTCGAGCGCCCACACCAGCTTGCCGATCGCCTGGCGCGCCTCGAGGTCCGCGAGCGAGCGGCAGGCCAGCACGCGGATGGGCGCGAAGCGACTCTTGAGCAGGTCCGGCAGCGTCGTGGCGAGTTCCTTGCGCGCCAGCGGGTGCGTCAGGATCTCGCGCAGCGCATCGGCCACCAGCGCCGCCTGGCTCTCCTTGAGGCGCTGGAACTCCTTGGGCTTCTGGCGCAGCATCCAGTACAGCTCGCCCTGGTGCCAGCGCGACCACACCTCGGGCGTGGCGGCCAGGCTGAGCCCGGTGAGCTTCTTCAGGGCCCAGTGCGCGTTGTCGCGCAGCCCCACGCTGTCGCTGGCCAGGAGCTCGATCAGCGCGGCGATCGAGTCCTCGTCGCCCAGCGCGGTCAAGGCCAGGATCGCGGCCCGGCACGGGCCGGGGCGGAGCTCGTCGAGGTAGGGCCGCAGGCGCACCTTCATGGCCTCGTCGATGGACTCGTCCCCCGAGGGACCGAGCAAGGGCACCTGGCTCATCACGTCCAGGACCAGGCCCTCGTGCCAGTAGGCGATCTCGGACAGGTAGGCCAGCCCGCGCGGCTCGTGACTGGCGCCGATGGCCTCGACCAGCGCGGGCAGGAGCTCCGGTCGCGTCAGGCGCCGCAGGCCCATGAGCTGCTCGAGCGCGCGCGGATCGTGCGCCAGCAACAGCGCGACCGCGCGGCGCAGGGCGAGCTCCAGGCGTTCCTCGGGCTGGCGCTCCTCGCGCGCCAGGGCGAGCTCGAACAGCTGCGGAAGATCGTTGGCGCGTCCGACGGCGCCGATCGCGAGCAGGGCCGCGGCGCGGTTGGCCAGGCTGGGCTCGGACAGCACCACGCGGCTGGCATGGTCCATGACGGGCCCACGCTCGAGCTGCGCCAGCGCCAGCAGCACCACGTTCTCCTGGACCTCGCTCAGGACCTGCGCCGCGCCCGCGGCGCCGCTCGCGCTCGGATCGACGGCCGGGACCGCGCGCTTGGCCAGGATTTCGAACAGGAGCGGGACCAGCCGCTCGCCCCCCAGGCTCAGGGTCACGCCGAGCTCCTCGTCCGCGGGCCGATCCCGGCGGCGCAGTCCGCGCAGGAGCTCGAGGGCTGCGTGCTCCGCCTCGCCACGCTCGGACGGCGCCAGCGCGGGCGTGTTCGCGGGCGACGCCGCGGACGGCTCCGCAGGGTCCTGGGCCGTCACCACGGCGCTCACGAGGAGCAGCGCCGCGAGGGCCAGCGATTGGCGCGCGCGCAGGCTCACGGCTGCGAGACCACCCTCCAGCAGAGGCGCTCGTACACCGTGCCGGCGTCCCCGGCGGAGGTGGCCAGGGACTCGTCGTAGTGGATGCGGCAGTTCGAGTCGAGGTCGACGCGGCGCGCCACCAGCGAGCCGAACAGCTCGAAGTTGCTGTCGATCGTGATCGCGGCGCTGGGCGCGTAGATCGTGCCGTGGAGGCTCGAACCCGAGTCGAAGTCGACCAGGTCCTCGTCGAAGCTCACGTCGATCCCAGGATCGAGGATGTTGTCCGACAGCAGGTTGAAGGTCACGTCGGCGGGCCGTTGACCGATGGAGGCGATGCTCGTGTTGGAGTTCAGCACGAAGTCGTCGATCACGAAGAACTCGACCGGTCCGCCTGCGGCGTTGACGACGACGTGCGAGTTGGCCTTGAGCTTGAAGTTGTGGCACACGATCGTGGCAGGGCCATTGATCGTGAGTGTCTTTCCGGTGTTGACCGTCAGTGAGTCGTAGTAGTACGCCCCTGTGGCCAGGGTCTCACCGGTCACCGCTTTGTTCCCACCCGGCGCAACGACCGAGGGCACGATGATGGCCGGCAGCTCGATCGCGGTCGTCAGCGGCGTGGTGCTGCCGAAGATGTTCTCCGGGTGCGAGCCCAGGAGCGTGCTGCTCGGGCCGGGATGGGCGTCGCCCCACACGCCGATGTTCGAATCGATCGTGATGTTGCCGTTCGAGCCGACGTCGCCGTTGGTCTCGTCGTAGGCGTTCGAGCCGCTGCCGTTGTCCGCGTCATAGGGCCCGACGGTCGAGTCGTAGCTGTCCGCGCGCGAGTTCGAGTCCATGTGCAGGATCTCGTCGCCGAAGGCCGCCCAGCGGAAGAAACCCTGGGCCGAGGGCTGCACCACGAGCTCGACGCCCATCTGCGCGCGGTCGTCGCGACCGTAGGACACGAGCGCGATGCGCCCGTCGCCGATGTCGTTGGCCTCGACCCAGTAGCGTTGTCCGCCGAAGGTCACCGGCGCCTGCTTGCTACCCAGGTCGCCGTCGCCGCCGGCCGCGAGCTCCTCGACCGCCGCCGTCAGGCCCGCCTCGCAGGCGTACAGCGCCGCCAGGCTCTCGCGCGAGCCCTGGCTCTCCTTGTGCGTGGAGCGCAGGACCGTGAGGAACGAGAGCGACAGCATGGCCACCGAGGCCATCAGCAGCGCCACGACCACCATCGTGGAGCCGCGCGTGCCTCGGAATCGAGTCGGATGGATGTTCATGGATGTGTCCCCTAGTTCCTGAGTCGCACGGAGGTCTCGAGCGTGCGCACGATGGTCCCCGTCTCCATCGGTTCCTGCACCGAGAGACGCACGAACAGCACGTCGCCCACGCGATGCACGTTGAACCCGGCCTCGTCGCGCACGCCGTTGCCGTTGTCGTCGGCGCCGTTGGCGAGCTCGCCCTCGAGCAGCTCGGCCACGTTGCGACACAGGACCACGCGCTGCTGATTGCCGCCGACGTCACGCGTGAAGACGAGCACGCCGTCGTCCACCAGGCCGTTGCCGTCGTTGTCCAGGTCGTCGTCGATTTCGCCCGTCGCGTACTCGAAGGCCAGGCGCATCGTCGGACCCCAGTCGGGCGTCGTGCCGGTCAACCCGACGGGCTTGCGGAACTGCAGGGTGTCCGTGCCGAAGTCGCCGGTCGGATTCGGGAGCAGCTCGCCCGCGCCGGCGCTCAGGAGCTCGAACGCCGCGCGGTCGAGCGCACGCCGCACGCGTGTCTCGGCATCGCCGGTGTCGCGCGTGGCGCGGAAGGCGCCCATGCCGCCGCGGGCCGCCAGCACCGCCGAGGACAGCAGCAGGAGCAGCAGGGAGCCGGTCACGATCGCCTCGACCAGCGTGAAGCCCGCGCGGCGGGCGGAGGGCGTGCGCACGCGCACTACAGCCCTCCGATCACGGTCTTGAACTCGACCAGCCCGTCCCCACCGGCCCCGCGCCACTCGACGCGCACGACCACGGGCAGGAGCTTGTAGAGGGTCGAGACGTCGGCGGTGAGCTGGTCGCCGTCGCGGTCCATGTCCATCGGCCAGCCGTAGCGAGGATCGATGCAGAGCTCGCTCAGCACGCCGCCCTGCTCCGGGAAGAGGATGCGCCCGGGCATCCCGTCCGCGTCGTCCGGCACGGCCGTCAGCCCGCGCACGGCGAAGTTCGCGCCCGGGGCCGAGCCCGCGAGGCCGGGATCGTCGGCCGGGTTGGCGTTGCGCGTGGCGTAGATCTCGGCCAGCGGCGTGGCCTGCAGGACCTCGACCATGGCGCGCGCGGCCTCCTTGGCCAGCGTCGCCTCGTGGCTGGTGCTCGAGGCCATGTGCGACGACAGCAGCATGCGCGAGAAGCCGAGCAGGACGACCAGCAGCGCGCTGAAGGAGACCATCAGCTCGATGAGCGTGAAGCCCCGATTCGTGGCCAGGCCCCTGGCCTTGGGCGTGTGCATTTGCTTCCCCTGTCGAGCCGCGCTTCCCGGCGCGGCGCTTCTTCCCACCCCCATGTCGAACGCGGGCGGCGTCCAGGTGAACGGCACTCGCCGCTTCTCTCGTGCGGGACGGGGCCTGGACGGAAGAAACCTCAGGGCGCGACTGGAGCGGCCGCGGGCGTGGGGGCGAGGAAGAGCTCCAGCGTGGCCAGCGCCGGGCTGGCGCGCGCGCTCACCGAGACGCGCAGGGCCTCCAGCGTGAGCGGTGCGAAGGTCACGATGCGACGCGCCCCGATGGTCGTGCCGTGCGCGAGCCGCCGCCACTCGCCGTCCACGCGTGCCTCGAGCTCGAAGGCCTGCACGCGCTGGCCCAGCGCCAGCGGCTCCGCCAGGCGCACGCGGTCGCAGCGTACGGGACGCGCGAACTCGAGCTCCAGCGCGGCCGCGCGCACCCCGTCGTCGGTCGCCCAGTAGGTGTCCGGATCGCCGTCGAGCGCGCGCTGCACGCCGTAGTCGGCGTGCCCCCCGCGCACGTTCGTGGCCCGGCCCGCGGCGCCGCGTGCGAGGTCGTGGGCGTAGATCGCCTCCAGAGCCGCGCGCCACTCGAGCAGGCGCGCCGCGTCGTTCTCGTGCACGAGTCCGCGCCGGTCCACCGGCAGATTGAGCAGGAGGTTCGCGCCGCGCCCGACCGAGGCGTGCCAGATCTCGAGCAGCTCGGACACCGACTTGACCTCGCCGTCCTGCTCGGGGTGGTAATACCAGCCCGGACGGATCGAGACGTCGCACTCGCCTGGGATCCAGTGCGTCCCGTCCTCGCGGCCGCGGTTCAGCTCGTCCGCCGGCGGCGCCCCCAGGCCCGGCTCGTGGCCCTCGGGCGAGAGCATGCCCCAGCAGGTCTCGCCGGCGAAGCCGTGTTCGTTGCCGATCCAGCGCACGTCCGGGCCGACGTCGCTGAAGATCACGGCCGAGGGTTGCAGGCGCCGCACCGTCCGGCGGTAGAGCGCCCAGTCGTAGACCTGGCGCTTCCCGTTCGGCCCCTCGCCGCAGGCACCGTCCCACCAGACCTCGAAGACCTCGCCGTAACGCGTGAGTACCTCCTCCAGCTGCGCCGCGTAGAAGCGGTCGTAGCGCTCGGAGTCGCCGTAGGCGGGCGCGTTCTTGTCCCAGGGCGAGAGGTAGACGCCGAACAGCAGGCCCTCGGCACGGCAGGCCGCGGAGAGCTCGGCCAGCACGTCGCCGCGGCCGCCGCGCCACGAGGAGGCGGCCACATCGTGCTCGCTGACCTCCGAGGGCCACAGGCAGAAGCCGTCGTGATGCTTGGCGGTCAGGATGATCCCGGCCAGCCCGGCGCGCTTGCACACGCGCACCCACTGGCTGCAGTCGAGCGCGCTGGGCTGGAACAGCTCGGGATCCTCCGTGCCCTCGCCCCACTCGCGCCCGGTGAAGGTGTTCATGTTGAAGTGCACGAAGGCGTAGCTCTCGAGTGCATGCCAGCGCAGCTGGCGCGGACTCGGCACCGGCGCGAGCGGCGCGGGCGGAGCCGGGCGCGCGGCCTGGCAGGCCGCCCCGAACAGGAGCGCGAGCAACACCGGCCACATGCGCGCCAGGGTAGAAGGGGCCGCCCGGACGGACCGCGCCGGCGGCCAACTTTCGTGCGGAACCGGCCGCACGGCCCCATGGCCTGGGCTAGGCTTCCAGTTGCCTTTCGAGGCCTCAGGATCGGGTCGACCGCGCGCTTGCCCGCGCCCGTCCGTCGTGCGGCCTCCGGACTGACTCTGCTCTTCTCAGTCCTCGGGAGACCGACCGGGTGCACCCGGTCGGCGCTCCCACCCTTCGCGCCCGACGGGGATCGAACGGGGCGGCCCGCAGCCCGGCCCCGGGGTGGGCTGTAGACTCGGGTCGGCATGTGGAACGTGAGCCCCCTTCCGATCCGATCCGGCGCGTGGGTCGCGGCCCTCGGGGCAGTCCTGGCCCTTCCGCTCGCGGCCCAGGTCGACCCGACCCCGCGCCCGTCCGAACAGGCAACCGGCGAGGAGCGCGGTGTCGAGATCACCTACCTGGCGAACGCGGGCTTCTACCTGCGTTCCAGGGAGCACGCGGTCTTGATCGATGCGTGCTTGCGCGAGCCGGTGGGCGTCTACGAGACCCTGCCCGGTCCGGTCCGCAACAAGCTCTTGAACCGGGGTGCGCCCTTCGACGAGGCCATGCTCGTGCTGGTTTCCCACGAGCACAGCGACCACGTCCAGCTGCGCGTCCTCGAGAGGCTGCTGCTCAGCAACCCCGGGGCGCACCTCGCGACCTCGCCCCAGGTGGTCGCGCTCCTGAAGAACGGCGCGGCGGACTACACCGTGCTCGAGAAGCGCGTCGAGACCGTGCAGGTCCGGCGCGGCGCGATGAGTTCGCTGACGGAGCAGGGCCTGCAGGTGAGCTTCTTCCAGCTGGATCACAGCGGCAAGGGCCACGAGCGACTCGTGAACCTGGGCCACCTGATCGAGCTCGGGGGCCTCAGGATCCTGCACGTCGGCGACGCCGAGCCGTCGCCCGGGAACTTCGCCGCCTACGGCCTCGCCTCGAAGGGCATCGACGTCGCCATCGTGCCGTACTGGTACTTCGGCTCGCCGGGCGGGGCCCAGGTGCTGCGCGAGGAGATCCGCGCGCGCACGCTGATCGCTTGTCACGTGCCGCCGCGGGAGCGGGAGTCCCTGAACGCGCTCCTGTCGACGCAGTTTCCCGAGGTGATCCTGTTCCAGAATCCGATGGAAACGCGCACTTTCTTGCCCGCGGCCGCGCCCGCTACGAACACGGCGCAGGGCGGCGACTGACGTATCGCGGACAGCGTAGTCACGCAGCCTGAGCCGAGGGCAGGGCATCACTGGCCTAGCCGCCGAAGCTCCAGCCGAGGCCGAGCACGATGCGGTGGTCGGTCTCTTCCTTGCCGTCGGGACCGGGGCCGGCCCCGGTCGGGACCGAGCCGTCGAAGTCGAGCACGTACTGGATCTGCGCGATCCACTTGCCGGTGATGTTGAGCTTCAGGCGGTTGTCGATCTTCGCGATCACGTCGTTGCTGTCCTCGAGGCTCGGCAGGATCTCGGCGACCTGCTCGAACGAAGCGCTCTTGGAGATCTGGTACGTCAGGTTCGAACCGATGCGCGCAGCCACGAACTCGGCGTCGAAGGCGTCGTCCTCGAAGTCCTCGTCCACGTAGGACAGGCCGAGCTCGGTGCCCCACTTGAACTTCTCGCTCTCCTTCCACTGATAGCCAGCGCCCGCGCCCAGCACGGCGCGCAGATCCAGATCGGCGACGTGGTCGACCTTGCCGCTGCCGTTCCCGAACAGGTACGCCTTCTCGGAGTAGAAGTAGTCGTACTTGGCGCCCGCGCCCGAGTTGTTGGTGGTGGTCGTCTTGACGTCCGTGAGGGTGTCGGTCGTGCTGCCGTAGTTGGCGAAGGCGTCGAAGGTCCAGCGGTCCTTCTCGGCGCGGCGCACGGCGTTGAAGTTGCCCGTGACCGATTCGGTCTCGGTGTTGCCGTTGGTCCAGCTCGCGCCGAGGCTCAGCGCGCCGCTCCACTGCGGATAGACCGGCGCGGCGTCCTGGACGACGGGGGCGCCGTCTGCTCCGGCAGCGGCGAGGGCGGTGACGAGGAGCGGGAGGAGGAGGGTCATGGGGGGTCTCGGGACGGGGAGCGGGAGAGCGGGGCGGAAGCGTGCCTGGCGCTGCTCCGCCCGAAAAACTCGGGCGAGAAGGATAGCGTGTACCCGCCGGCTTGCCGAGGGCGCGCCTCGCTCGGCGCTGTCCTGATCTGGACAGCGCCCCTCGCTCGGGGCCGACGTCTCCGCGAAACGCTACGCTCGTGCGCCCGTGATCGCGCGCCTGGTCCCGCTCGAGGCCCTGAAGGGCGAACGCTACTTCCGCTGGCGCGGCGGCGACGTCTCGCGCATCGAGGGTCTGACCGACTCGGTCTTCGCGCTGGCGTTCACGCTGCTGATCCTCTCGACCGAGGTGCCCAAGAACTACGCGGAGTTCCGCACGCTGCTCGAGGGCATGCCGGCCTTCGCCGCCTGCTTCGCGCTGTACGTGCTGCTCTGGTACTACCACTTCCAGTTCCACCGCCGCTTCGGACTGGAGAACCTGTACACGATCTTCCTCAACATCTGCCTGTTGTTCCTGATCCTGGTGTACGTCTATCCGGCGAAGTACCTGTTCTCCGCGCTCGCCGACAACTTCCTGTTCGACCGGCTGCGGACGCTGGACGCCTCGATGATGCTGTTCTACAGCGGCGGCGTGGTGGGCATCTTCCTGCTGTTCACGCTCATGTACCTGCACGCGTACCGACATCGCGAAATCCTGGGCCTGAGCGACGTGGAGGTGCACATGACACGCACCGCGATCCGCGAGCACCTGATCCACACCGGCGTGGGTCTGGCCTCGATCCTGCTCGCGCTCGCCAGCTGGCCGGCGCTCTCGGGCCTGATCTACGTGCTGGTCGGACCGCTGCAGGCCCTCAACGGCTGGCGCTCCGGGCGCGCCGTGCGCAGCGGCAGAGTGGCCGCCTAGGCGCCGCCCCCGTACCCTGCCTGCTCTCCGAAGGAGCTCTCCGATGAACGCGACCGCCGCCTCGTTCCCGTTCCTGCTCTGGCTCGCGTTCGCGCCGCCATCCGCCGCGCAAGACGCGGGACGCGCCCGCCAGCTCTTCGTGACGAACTGCGCCAGCTGTCACGGCCAGAGCGGCGACGGCAAGGGCACGACCCAGCTCGATCGCCCGGCGCGCAGCTTCCAGGACGGCGGCTTCTCCTTCGGCAACACGCCCGAGGCCCTGTTCCGCACGATCTCGGTCGGGATCCCGGGCTCGCCCATGGCCGGCTTCGACGCCTCGCTGTCGGAGGAGGAGCGCAGGCTGCTGGCCGACTACGTGGTCACGCTGGGACCGCCGATCGAGGCCGTGGCGGACGAGGACATGATCCTCGCTGTGCACGATCGGCCGCTGGTCGTGCGCGGGCTCCTGCCGCCGCTGGCGGAGGGCCTGCCGTCGCACCCGCGCGGGCTCCTGATCGGCGATCCGTCGGGCATCACCTTCGAGTACCAGGTCGACGACGTGCGCCTGCTGGGCCTGCGCCAGGGCGGCTTCGTGCGACGCACGGACTGGACCGGCCGCGGCGGCACCGCGCTCGAGCCCCTGGGCAAGGTCGTGCACCTGGTCGAGGGCGGAAAGCCCGCGGCGACGTTCACCTCCGGCGGGAAGGCGCTGATCGCGCGCCTCAGCGGCACGCGCACGGGCGCGGACGTGGCCATCGAGTACCACCTCGTCGACGGGCAGCGCGAGCTGGCGCACGTCGAGGAGATCCCCGGCGTGGTCCGGACCGAGGTCGGGACGGGCTACGAGCGGCGCTTCCGTTTCCTCGCGATGTCCGCACCGCTCGCGCTGGAGGCGCCGAGCTTCCCGGGTGGCAAGCTCGTCGCCAACGGGACGTGGGATCCGCGCGGCAAGCCGAAGGAACGCTTCTTCGTGGTGCAACCGGCCGAGGGGCCGCCCCTGTATGTCTCCATCGCCCCTGCCGCCGAAGCCAAGCGGGTGTCGGAGAGCCCGCTGTGCTTCGAGACCGCCCTCGATCCGGCGAAGAAGGCCGACGTGCAGGTCCTGACCGTCCTGGTCCTGACGCACTTCGATGCGGACGTCCTGAAGAAGCTGGAACACTGGCGCGAGGGCTCGCGGTGATGTGCACGACGATCGGATGGATGCTCGCGACCGGCCTGCTCGCCGGCGCTCCCACGGCCCAGACCGCCCAGCAAGAGGCCGAGTACTACTCGGTCGACTACCTCGTGCCGCCCGTGGGCGCACGCGTCGAGGTCGGCGGCATGGCCTTCCTGCCGGACGGGCGGCTCGTCGTGAGCACGCGCCGCGGGCAGGTGTGGCTGGTCGAGAACCCGCTCGCGGAGGATCCGAAGGACGCGCGCTTCTCGCTCTTCTGCGAGGGGCTGTGGGAGGGTCTCGGCCTCGCGGTCGTGCCTTCCACCATGGCCGGGCACGACGCCGACATCCTCGTGCTGCAGCGTCAGGAGCTCTCGCGCCTGGTCGACGACGACCACGACGGCACCTGCGACCGCATCGACACGCTGTGCGACGCCTGGGGCGTCTCCGGCAACTACCACGAGTTCGGCTACGGGCTGCCGATCGACCGGCAGGGCAACGCCTACATCTCGCTCAACGTCTCGTTCTTCAGCCCGAAGTGGTGGCACGGGAAGTCGCCCGTGCCCTACCGCGGCTGGACCATGAAGATCTCCCCCACCGGCAAGCTCACGCCCTACGCCAGCGGCTTCCGCAGCCCGTGCGGGATCTCGCTCTCGCCCGCGGACGAGCTGTTCGTCACCGACAACCAGGGCGACTGGATGCCGGCCTCGCCGATCTACCACGTCGCGGAGGGCGGCTTCTACGGCCACCCTGCCTCGCTCGACTGGACGGACGAGTACCGGAAGACCGACACGCACGCGAGCGACACCGTGCCGCCCGCGCGCGCGGCCAGCGACCGAGCGCCGGCCGCGATCTGGTTGCCGTACAAGTGGTCGCGCTCGCCCGGCAACATGGCCTGGGACCAGAGCGGCGGGAAGTTCGGGCCGTTCGCGGGGCAGTTCGTCCTGGCCGAGATGACCAACGGCATGGTGCTGCGCGGCGACATGGAGAAGGTCGGCGGCGAGTACCAGGGCTGGGTCGTGCCGCTGCGCCAGCGCGTGGGCTCGGCCGTGCGCGTGCTCTTCGCGGACGACGGCACGCTGCTGTGCGGGCTCACCAACCGCGGCTGGGGCGGCTACTCGCCAGCCGACGGCGTGGCGCGCGTGCGCTGGACGGGCGAGACGCCGATGGAGGTCGAGCGCGTCGAGCTGGTGCGAGCGGACCGCTTCCGGATCACGCTCACGGCCGAGCTGCCGAAGGGCGCGCGCGCCGACTCGCTGCGCGCCAAGGTGACCCAGTACGACTACGACTACTGGTGGGAGTACGGCTCACCGGAGCGCCACCTGGAGGAGCTCGCCTGCCACGTCGCCGGAATCGACTGGCTCCACCGCACGATCGATCTCGTGGCCGAGGGTCTGCAGGCGGGCAAGGTGGCGCGCGTGCGGCTCGAGAACGTGGTCGGGGCCGACGGACGCGCGCTCCTGCACGACGAGTTCGCCTACACGATCAACGCGCTGCCCGGCGGCGCGCGCGAGCAAGTCGCCAAGCTCGTCCCCCCGCCGCCCGCGCGCGAGTCGGGCAGCGAGGGCTGGCTGTTCTTGACCTGGGGCGACGCGCTCGGGCGCTGGAACTCCTCGGGCTGGATCCTGTGCGACGCCGAGCTCGACAGCGCCGACCGCTCGAAGTTCCTCACCAAGGACGGCAACGGAGCCGTGGTCAACGTGGGTCCGGAGGCGACGCCCTTCGTCTCGAGGGAGGTCTTCGGCGACTGCAAGATCCACCTGCAGTTCCAGCTGCCGGAGCACGGCAACTCGGGCGTGTACGTGATGGGCCGCTACGAGGTGCAGCTGTGCGACAGCGCCGGCAAGGAGCGCGACCTGCAGATGGGCGACTGCGGCGGGATCTACCGCGGCGAGCACTGGCCCGGGCGCGCGCCGGACTTCAACGCCTTCCGCGAGGCCGGGCAGTGGCACGAGCTCGACGTCGAGTTCCAGGCGCCGCGCTTCGACGCCAGCGGCAAGAAGACCGAGAACGCGCGCTTCCTGCGCGTGCGCATCGACGACGTGCTGCTGCACGAGAACGTCGAGGTGCCCGAGCCGACACTGGGCGCGCTGTTCGCCGGGGAGGCCGCCTTCGGGCCACTGATGGTCCAGGGCGACCACACCGAGGTCGCGATCGCCGACGTGCGCGTCTTCCCGAAGGTGCCGAAGCTCGAGCCCGAGGGCTGGGAGCCGCTGTTCGACGGCTCCACGCTCGACGGCTGGCGGATCTCCGACGACGGCAACTGGACGGTCGAGGACGGCGTGATCGTCGGCCAGGGCAAGACCAGCCACCTCTTCAGCCCGCGCGGCGACTACGCCGACTTCGAGGTGCGCGGGCGCTTCAAGATCTCGGACGGCGGCAACTCGGGCTTCTACTTCCGCACCACCTACGGCCCGGGCTGGCCGGCGGGCTACGAGGCGCAGATCAACTCGACCTTCGCCGATCCGCAGAAGACCGGTTCGCTCTACGCCATCGTGCCGAACGGGACCACGCTCGTTCCGCCCGACACCTGGTTCGACTACCTGGTGCGCTGCGTGGACGAGCCCGGCGGCACGCACATCACCATCCAGATCGACGGTGTGACCTTCGTCGACCACGTCGACCCCGAGCGCCGCCACGCGCGCGGCCACATCGCCCTCCAGCAGCACCACGAGGGCTCGGTGATCGAGGCCAAGGACCTCTGGATCCGCGAGCTGTAGGCGCGGCAGCCCCGCGCCGACCGCGATGACAACCATCGGGGTGATCGCCACATACCCCGCGGCGACCACCCCGATGGCCCGAGGTTTCACCTCACGCGCGCGGGCGCCCGGACCGTGACGTAGCCGACCTTCTGCTCGATGTCGGTGTCGGTCAGGTCGTGCGCGGTCAAGGTGACCGTGTACACGCCGGGCTGGGTGTAGGTGTGCTGCGTACGGCCGTTGCCGAGCCCCACCGTGGCCGTCGAGCCGTCGCCGAAGTCGAAGGTCCCGGTCAGGGTCTGGCCGGCGACGTTGAAGGCGCGCAAGCGGACCGTGAAGGGAGCCGCCCCCGTGCGCGCGCCCTGGGCCGCGAAGTCCACGTCCAGGTCGCCGGGCACGTTGGCAATCACGCGGTCCACCTGCGTGACCGAGTTCGAGCCCCCCGGCCCGCTGACGGTCAGCGTCACGCTGAAGACCCCGCCCGTGGTGTACACGTGGCTCGGGTTCGGGCTGCTGGAGGTGCTGCCGTCGCCGAAGTTCCACGCCCACTGCGTGATGTCACCGGTCGAGCGGTCGCTGAAGTTCACCGGCAACGGCACGTTGCCCGCGGTGCGGTCCAGGCCGAAGGCCGCGTGCGGCGCGTTCGGACCGCCGGGCCCGCTGACCGCGATCAGGTTGGCCTGCACCTTCTGGTTCTGCCCGCCGAAGCCCAGGGCCGTCAGCGCCACGTCGAACGACCCCTCGCTCGTGAAGGTGTGCACGGGATTGGCGTCGGTCGAGAAGCCGCCGTCGCCGAAGCTCCACAGGCGCGCGTTGACGTTGCCCACCGACAGGTCGGTGAAGGCCACGGTCAGGGGCACGCTGCCCGTGGTCACCGCAGCCGAGAAGTTCGCCACCGGCGGCGCGAACGGATCGCCGGGACCGCCCGGAGCGGGTGTGGGGCGGATCGCGATCGCGCCGGGAGCCAGCGGCGGCCAGGCCAGCACGTTGTTCGCGCCGAAGGGGAAGAACTGGAACGGCTCGACCTTCGAACCCGCCGGCAGCATCGCGGCCGGGTCCCGGCCGGACCAGGGGAACGGCTCGAGCGGCTGCGGCGTCGATTCGCAGTTCCCGTCGCAACCGATGGGCGACAGGCGCCGGTCGAGGTTCCAGGGCACACCATCGAACGAGAAGGGCGTCTGCAGCGCGGCCAGGTTGATCTCGACGAACTCGGGGAAGCCCACTCCGACCGGGGTCAGGTACTGGCCGTTGGTCGCGCGTAGGCCGTTGATGTCGCGCGTCTCGACGCCCGGCAGCAGGGTCGCGCTATGGCGCGTCCGCCCCTGGATCTCGCGCGTGATCGGCACGAGCAACGCGATGTTCTCGGCCAGCGTCCCGCCGCGTGGGCACTGGCTCCCGAAGCCGGCGTTGATCAGGTTCTGGCAGGGCGAGCGCCCGGCCGGGATCAGCGCCACGAAGTCGACGTCGTAGTTGATCTTGAAGATGCCACCGCCGCCCGGGACGATCCCCTGGTTGATCGTGTTCGGGTTGCCGACGGTCGAGCCCAGCGGGAACTCGTGGTTCGTGTTGTTGCGCGGGTCGACGTGCAGACGGAAGATGTCGAGCTGCGAGTCGTTGAGCGTCGTGAAGCCGATCATCAGCATGCGCACGCGCTGGTTGTCGAAGGACGGCACGTCCCACTCGGCCTCGTCGAAGATCATGTAGTCGGGCTGGGTGGGCAGGTCCTGCGTGGTGAGCCCGACCTGCACGGTCAGCGTGTGGCAGGACAGGAAGCGCACGCCGTTCACGACCTCGATGTTGCCCTCGGCCGTGAGCGCGTCGCCCACCTGGATCGGGGCGAAGCGGGTCGAGTCCGGCACGGGCAGCACGCCGCGGTTCGTGCTGGGGCAGAACGGGTCGCCCACGCCGCTCGCGTCCGAGGCCGCATTCGGATTGTCACCCGCACGGAAGCCCGGGCGCAGCCCCACCGGGACGGTGCTCGGGATGCCGGCCGGGTAGCCGGTCGAGAAGGTGACGGTGTAGTTGTCGGGGTCCAGCGTGAAGCGCGGGTCCGGACTGCAGTTCGGGCCGCCGTTGCAGCCCGCACCCTGCTGGATGGTGTTGCGGCTCTCGGGGTCGTTGATGCGCACCATCAAGCCCGTGGTGTCGTCCCCGACCACCCCGTCGATGCGCAGATAGCCGTCGGTCGTGTTCACGAAGGTGACCACGCCGTTCACCACCTCCGTGCCCTTCTGGATGAAGACGTCGCCGGCGATCAAGTTGCCGAAGGAGTTGCGGTTGCCGAGCACGGTGGCGAAGCCGCCCTCGAACTCCGGCCCGTCCAGCTTGGCCAGCCCCGTGACTCCCCTGGCCCGCGCAGCCGCCGGGGCCTCGTCGAAGAGCCCCTTCAGGCTCAGCCAGTTGGCGGGCAGCTGGATCACCAGGTTGCGCGGCAGGATCACCAGCTGACCCGCGACCACCATCGTCCCGGACGACCAGGGATCGTTCGGGTTGTCGATGCCGATGAGGTCGATGCGTCCCGTGATCAGCGCGCCCGTGGCCGGGCTCTGGGCGGAAGAGACGAGCGCCACGCCGATCGACGCGAACAGCGCGAAGGGAAGACGAAGGAGGAGGCGGGAGAGCATGGGATATCTCGTTGTCGGACTCGGTGTGCGGAGTGAGCAGGGATCAGCGCAGGTTTGCCGTCGTGCCGGAGGACTGGACATTGGCGTGGGGAGAAGCCGTCGCTGGCTCCACCGCCGTGTTCGGATCGAAGTCGATCCCGAGGTCGACGATGGGCAGGCGCGCGAACTCGGGGTCCGCGCTCAGCGCGCCGGAGGTCATCAGCGTGAACGGGGCGGGACCGCTCCCGGCTTGCACGCGCCTGACCTCCACGAGCTGGGTCTGGCGCCAGGTCTCCGGCCGGAAGAGCACCTCGCTCGGACTCACGCTGGCCACGCGCGGATCGGACGAGGACAGGCGCACCCACACGTTGGCCTTGGGCGGCTTGTCACAGATCAAGGCCACGCGGGCGGAGTCGTTGGTCTCGAACACCGCTGCGACCGTGATGGATGCGTCCAGCCGATCCACGAAGGCCGGAATGGCCGGGCCACCGTCGGCACCGGTCGCGACACGGTGCTCGATCTCGAGCAGCGCGTTGCCGAGGGCGTCGGAAGCCGCGCTCTGGTGGTCACCGACGTGTCCCGCCTTCAGCGGGATCTCCGGGTGATCGAAGGGCGCCTGCTCGAAGCGCACGCGCGGATCGGTCAGCGCCTTGAGGAAGGCCACCAGGTCGGCCTTGTCCTCTTCGCTCATCGAGGAGATGCCCGAGACGTCGATGTCCTTGTCGCGGAAGTTGACGTCGCCGAAGTCGGTGCCGCGCGCGTAGAACTCGACCACCTGCTCGAGCGTGGCCATGCCACCGTTGTGCATGTAGGGCCCGGTCAACTCCACGTTGCGCAGGGTGGGCGTCTTGAAGGAGCCGGTCACGGCCACACGCTCGTTGGTCGCGATCGGCGCGCCGTGCGTGTTCTGGCCCACATCCTCACCGTTCTGCACGCGCCGGGTGATCGAGAGCGGGCCGAACGCGCCGTCGCCGCCCACGCCCGGGTCCTCGCTGCTCGGTCGGACGCCGATGTTGTAGAAGCCGTTGTCGTACACGGCCTGACGGCTGGGCGGCTGGACCGTGAGCGGGAAGCGCTTGCCCCCGATCTCGACCTCGTACGCGCCCCCCCACGGCCCGAAGTCGTTCCACTCGACGGCCACGATCACGCGCGTGCCACAGTTTCCGTCGCTCTCGATGCGTACCGAGCCGAGGAAGCGCGCGGAAGGCGCGATCAGCGCCGTGGGCGTGAGCTCGAAGGTCTGGACGCCCGCCGGTGCACAGCGCTGGCCCGCGGGCAGCATCACCGCAGCCAGGATGCGGCGCTCGGGATCGAGCAGCGCGACCCGGCGGCGGTACGGGTTGAAGGACAGCGGCAGCTCGAGCGGCCCAGGAGTCGTCGCGAAAGCGAGCCTGGCGGAGGTGAGGGCGTTGGCGATGATCATGCGCTCGACCAGGCCCTCGGACTCCTCCGGGCTGTTGTGGATCACCTCGTCGCGGATCGCGCCGCCGAAGACGGGCGTGTCGTGGCAGGTGATGCACTTGCCCTTGCCGAGGAAGACCCGCAGACCGGCAAGCTCGCGCGCACCGAGCGCGCTGAAGTCGCCGGAACGGAAGCGGTCGAAGGGCGCCTGATCGGGGATGAGCGTGGCCTCGTAGCACTGGATCGCCAGCCCGAAGATCAGCGCGAAGTTCGCCTCCATCTGCGAGAAGCCGTCGCCGGTGAGCTCCTCCGAACCCCACCAGCGCTCGCGGAACGCGGCCCGGATCATGTCTCCATAGAGGAGGCTCGGGGTCAGGCCCGGGCCGGGCAGGGCGGCGAGATCTCCCAGCACACCGTCGCTCGCATCCACGTACTGACTGGCCAGCGGCCGGCGCGCAACCATCTTGCGCCCGAGCTCGGGCCAGCTCCGGCCGCCCCAGGACATCTCCACGTCCGAGAGCGGCGGACCGACGGCCTGCGAAGCGGCCGCGGCGTTGTTCAGGAGGATCGAGATCTCGCCCAGGCTGCCGTCGGGAAGCTCCTCGAGCACCGGCGGCCGGCTCGGGTCGGAGTTGCCCCAGATGTTGCGGCCGTTGAAGAAGTGGTTCGCACGCCCGTCCCAGAAGATGCGGTGGAAGAAGATCGCACCGATGGTCGTGGGCGCGTCGCGCCCCGTGGTCTGCAGGGTGTCGGCCCCGGCGACCTGGAAGAGCGCATCGTCCTGGTCCTGGCCGAGGTCGAGGGGATCGACCGTGTCGACGCCCTGGAACGTGGTCTTGAACACGCCCGTCGCGCCGCGACGGTCGTCGGTCTGCGCCAGGAGTTGCAAGCCCTCCATCGGATCGAGGAACTTCGCGAACGGGAAGTCGCCCGCGTTGAGGGTCGTGTTCGGCCCGCGGCCGCGCCCCGAGAGCGTGGGCTCGAAGGTCCCGTTCGCGCCGGGATGGAGCGTGTTGCGCGGGCGGTTGTCGACGCCGGCGTGGTAGTGGCACGAGGCGCAGGCGGTCAGGCCATCGCTGCCGAGCTGCACGTCCCAGAACAACGCCTTGCCGAGTTCGATGGCGCGATCCATGTCGGCCACGAATTCGAACAGCTGATCCGGCATCGGGACCGGCATGGTCGCGAGCGCCGTGGGCGGCTCGCCGAGCAGCTCGACCGCGCTGTCGAGCGTGAAGCTGCTCGAGCCTCCGGGGCCGGTGACCGTCAGGGTCACGTCGAAGTTGCCGAATCCGAAGTAGGTGTGCTGGGGGTTCTGCTGGCTGGACGCGGCGCCATCACCGAAGTCCCAGCTCCAGGCACCGATCACTCCGGTCGAGCGATCGAAGAACTGCACGGTGATCAGCTCCTCGCCCTGGGCCGGACTGGGGTTGGTCGTGAAGGCGGCGCGGGGTGCCTCCTGGGCAGAGGCGAGGGGCGCCCATGCGCCCAGCAGCACGACTGCGGCCGCCGAGCTCACGATTTGGGCAAACGGGCACCCATGGCCCTGGGGAAGGGGCTTCATTCGGAAATTCCTCGAGCAGGGACTGCTCCGCGGGGCCGGCCGCCGACGCAAGGCAACGGACGCACGCGTTTCGCGCTGGGGAAGGTCTGAGGAGAAGCTTGTCCTAGTTGCAAGTTCCTAGCAGTTACAGCCGTGAAATGTCATCCGATCCTGGACGACGAGACCTCGCAGGAGGTCCGGAATCTGCCTGCTGGCCGCTACGAGCCGCGTCCTGGGGCCCGCCGAGGTCGAAGAGAGAACCCCGAGGCCGACCCGTCTGGGCCGGCTCCGGGGTTCCCTGTGCGCAGGGCGCACAGAACCTCCTCGCGAGAGGAGCAACGTCGGACGACTATGGCTTGCGGTCGATGGCGCCCGCCCCCCCCGGAGCGGAAGTCTCGAACCGCTCGCCGCGGTCGACCGCGCGGGTCACGGGTTGGACTCGAAGTCTAACTCGATGTCGATGACCGGCAGGCCGGAGAACTGGGGATCGGAGCTGCGCCCCCGCGAGGTGCGCAGGATCACGGTACCGGGTGTACCCGGAGTCGTGGTCGTGAGCAGGAGCTCCTGCCCGACGCGCCAGTTCGCCGGGGTGAACGTGATCGCGTTGGTCGAGAGCGTGGCCCGGGACGGATCGGACAGCGCGAGCGCGATGGTCACGTCCGCCCGCGGCCGCTTGTCGCACACGAAGCCGATGCGCGCGCCGGTCGGCCCCTGCTCGAGCAGCGCGACCGTGACCGAGGCGTGCAGGCGCTCGTCGAAGGCCTGCAGCGGCTGGCCGCCGTCGGCTCCCGTGGCGGGCTTGTAGACCAGCACCGGAAGGGCGTTGCCCTCGCCGTCGGAAACCAGGCGTTGGTGGCTGCCGACGTGGCCCTCCTTGAGGATGAGCTCGGGGTGGTCGAAGGGCGCCCGCTCGAAGCGCACGCGCGGGTCGGTGAGCGCCTTCAGGAAGGCCACCAGGTCGGCCTTCTCGCCCTCGGTCAGGGCCTGGATACCGCCGATGTCGGGGTCCAGATCGCGCGCGTTCTCCTCGGCGAAGTTGCCGCCGCGCGCATAGAACTCGACCACCTGCTCGAGGCTCGCCATGCTCCCGTTGTGCATGTAGGGACCGGTGAGCTCGACGTTGCGCAGGGTGGGCGTCTTGAAGGCCCCGTCCACCGCCACGCGCTGCCACCAGGGCACGTTCGTGAAGCCCGGGCTGTGCCCGATGTCCTCGCCGTCCTGGACGCGGCGCGTCATGGACAACGGGCCGAACGGGCCCTCGGCGCCGACGCCGAGATCATCGCGGGTCGGGGTGACGCCGATGTTGTAGAAGCCGTTGTCGTAGACCGCGAAGCGCGAGGCCTCGATCACGACCGAGAGACGCAGCCCAGCCGTGCGCAACTGGTAGGTGCCGGCCGCGGGGCCGTTCAGATTCCAGCTGGAGCGGAAGTCGAGCTGGACTCCGCAGTCACCGTCGGTGAGCACGCGCAGCTCGGCCTCGAACTCGCTCCCGGCCGTCACCAGCGCCGTCGGACGCAAGGGCAGGAGCAGCTCGCCCGCGGGCGAACACACCAGGCCCGCCGGAACCCGCGTCCAGGCCAGCAGCTGACCTTGTGGGGAGTAGAGCCCCACCACCTGCGGCTCACGCCCCTGCACGATGGCCAGCGCCGCGCCCGAGGAGCGCCCGGGGAAGGTGAAGGTCGTGCCGCCCAGGACCCGCGCGTTCTTCATCTCCATGAACTCGAGCGCGCCTTCGGCCTCCGCATCGGGCGTACGCACCTCGTCGCGTAGCGCGCCGGCGAACAGCGGGGTGCCGTGGCAGTTGATGCACGCGCCCTTGCCCACGAAGAGCTGCAGCCCGCGCACCTCGGATTCGTTCATGGCCGAGAGGTCGCCGGCCGCCCAGCGGTCGTAGGGCGCCTGGTCGGGCACGAGCGAAGCCTCGTAGGACTGGATCGCGAGCCCGAAGAAGAGCGCGAAGTTGGCCTCCATCTGGCGGAAGCCGTCGCTCTCTTCCTGTGACCCCCACCAGCGTTCGTGGAACGCCTGGCGGATGAGCCCGGCGTAGGTGACGGCCGGGCGCAGGCCCGGGCCGGCGGGGTTGGCGAGGGCACCGAGCACGCCATCGGCGAGATCCACGTGCTGGCTCGCCAGCGGACGGCGGTCGATCATCTTGCGACCGACGTCGCGCCACGAACGCCCGGCCCACGACATCTCCACGTTCGAGAGCGGCGGACCGACGGCCTGGGAAGCGGCCGCGGCGTCCTCGAGCTGGATCGAGACCTCGCCCAGCGAGCCGTCGGGCAGCATCTCGAGCACCTTGGGATCGCTCGGATCCGTGTTGCCCCAGATGTTCTGCCCGTTGAAGAAGTGGTTGGCGCGCCCGTCCCAGAAGAGCCGGTGGAAGAAGATCGCGCCGACCGCCGTGGGCGCGTCGCGCCCGGTGACCCGCAGCGCGTCGACGCCGCCGATCTGGAAGAGGCCCTCGTCCTCGTCCTGGGCGAGGTCGGCCTGCTGACCGGGCAGGGTTCCGGCGAAGGTCTTGCCGAGCACGCCCGCGGCGCCGCGCCGATCGTCGCTCGCGAAGATCAGGTCCTCGCCGTTGTTCGCATCCAGGTACTTCTGGAACGGGAAGTCGCCCGAATTGAGCAGGTAGTTCGGCCCGCCGCCACGCCCGGAGCCGAGCACGTCGAAGACCCCGTCGGGCCCGGGATGCAGCGTGTTGCGCAGGCGGTTGTCCGCGCCGGCGTGGAAGTGGCACGAGGCGCAGGCGGTCATGCCGTCGCTGCCGATCTGCAGGTCCCAGAAGAGGGCCTTGCCCAGGCGCACCGCCGCGGCCGGGTCGCGCACGAAATCGCCCAGGTCCCGGGGCATCGGCACGACCAGGGTGCCGAGCGGCGGCGGCGCACCCGCGATCCCGTTCGTGGTCGGGAACACGTCGACCGCGTGCAGGAAGGTGAAGCTGTTCGCGCCACCAGGGCCGATCGCCGTCAGCGTGACGTCGAAGGCCTGCTCGAGCGTGAAGACGTGCACGGGGTTCTGCAGGTTCGAGCTGGTCCCGTCGCCGAAGTCCCAGACCCAGCCGGTCACGACGCCGCTGGATTGATCCAGGAACTGCACGCTCAGCGGCGCTCCGCCTTCGGCCGGATTGGGATCGGTCGTGAAACGCGCCACCGGCGTTTGCTGCGCCGCAGCGGGCAAACACAGACAGGCGAGGACCAGCGGGGACGACAGTGGGAGCAAGCCGAGCTTGCGCCACGAGCCCGCGGGGTAGGGCTGCATGGGGACTCCGGGGACGGTTGTGTGCGCCTCTCCGGAGATCGCGGCCGACGCATGGCACGACCTCCCTCGAAGCTGGACTTTCCGAGAGGAAAGCTAGCCCGAGAAATGGACCGGGGTCGGAATTCCAACGTTGTAACTTCGAGCTCCCGCACAGCGGAAAATTCTTCCGCTGCGCGCGGCTCAGGCCGCGCGTCGCGTGGGGATGCAGATGCGGAAGCGCGCGCCGCCGAGGGGCGAGTCGCCGACCTCGATCGTTCCGCCCTGCGCCTCGATGGCGCTGCGTGTGAGCGCGAGCCCGAGGCCGAAGCCCACGCGCCGACCGCGCGCCGCGCGCGAGCGCTGGAAGGGCAGGAACAGGTTCTCGCGCTCGCCCGCCGGGATGCCGGGCCCGGCGTCGTCCACCAGGATCTCGAGCCCGCCGGTGCCCGTCCGCATGTGCAGCTCGACCGTCTTGCCGGGCGGCGACCACTCGATGGCGTTGGTGACCACGTTGCGCAGCGCCAGGAGCAACGACTCGCGATCGCCCTCGACCTCGAGCCGCCCCTCGGCCAGGAGCTGGAACTCGACCCCTCGCCGGCGCGCGAACTGGAACTCGCGCGCCAGCCTCAGACGCGCCTCGGCCGCCAGGTCGAAGTGCTCGAGCGTGGGTCGGCGGCGCGCCTCCTCCAGCGAGGACAGGGTCACGAGGTTGTCGACCATGCGCGAGAGCTCGGAGAGCTCCTCGAGATGGCTCTCCAGCACGCCCCGATACTCCGCCGCCTCGCGCTCGCGCAGCAGCGTGACCTGGGTCTCGCCCAGCAGGTTCTGCAGCGGCGAGCGCAGCTCGTGAGCCGTGCCGGAGGTCAGGAGCCGCGCGTTCTCGCTCTCCAGACGGATGCGCCGCAGGGTGTCCTGCAGCGCGGCGACGACCGCCTGGATCTCCTCGGGCGCCTGCCCCGGTGAGGGCCAGTCCTCGGGCGCGCTCTCGGTGCGCGCGCATTCGGCGACCCTCTCGAGCAGTCCAGAGACGCGCAGCGCCAGCACGCGCCCGGCCAGCGTGGCCACCCCGCTCGCCAGCAGGATGAAGCCCAGCGCGGTCCACAGGAAGCGCGTGAAGCGTCGGGCCTGATGGCTGCCGTCGAGCACGATCGCTGCGCTGAGGCCGCCCTCCAGCGTGGAGGTCGCCAGACGCAGCGCATGCTCCGGCACGAGCACTCCGGCCGAGGCGGGTGGCTCGCTGGGCGCATGCGCGAGCAGCGCGACCTGCCCGAACTCGCCCCAGAGCGTGCCGTCCGGCCGCCAGATGCGCCACGCCAGCGGGTTCTCGCGGTGGTCACGGCTCAGCTCGACCGCGATGCGCGCGAACCCGGCCGGGTCGGGGCTGCGCTCGAAGAAATGCACGCGCGTCTCCTCCAGTTCCTCGCGCGTCAGGGCGTCGAGCTCGGCCTCGATCGAGCTGTGCACCAGCCAACCGAACGGCAACGACAGCGCCAGTGACAGGAGCAGGGTGGTCAGGCCGAACGCGAAGGTGATCCGGTTGCGCAGCAGCCAGGGGCGGCTCATGGCTCCGGATCAGGGGGCCTTCGAGGAGCGCTTGCCGTCGACATCCGGGTCGAGCTGGTAGCCCTCGCCCACGACCGTGCGGATCATGTCCGGGGCCCAGGCATCCAGCCGGCGGCGCAGGCGAGCCACGACCACGTTCACCACGTTCGTGCCCGGGTCGAAGGGCATCCCCCACACTTGCTCGAGCAGCTCGCTGCGCGAGAGCACGCGACCCTTGGCGCGGGCCAGGGTCAGGAGCAACTCGAACTCGCGTGGACTCATCTCGATGCGCACGCCCTGGCAATCCACCACGCGATGCTCGAGGTCCATGCGCAGCTTGCCCACCACCAGCACGGAGACGTTCGCGTTGCGCCGGCGCACGGCCTCGATGCGCGCCAGGAGCTCGGAGAACTCGAAGGGCTTGATGATGTAGTCGTCCGCGCCCAGGCGCAGCCCCTTGACGCGCTCCTCGACCGCGCTGCGCGCGGTGAGGAAGATGACCGGGGTCGGGTCGCCGCCGCGGCGCAGCTCCTCGAGCACGTCCCAGCCCGAACTCCCGGGCAGCATCACGTCGAGCAGCAGGAGATCGAAGGAGCCCCGGCCACGCTCGGCCAGGATCTGGCTGGCGCGCTCCCCGCTCTCGGCGGTCTCCACGCGCATCCCGCTCTCCTCCAGGCCCTTGAGCATGAAGGCGCGGAACTTCGGATCGTCGTCGACCAGCAGCAGGTTCACGGGAGTCTCGGGGAAGCGCGCGAGTCTGTAGGGGGCCTCGGCCCGAGGCCACGACCGTGACAGCATCGTAACGGAGGGCTCGGCGGAGCACCTCATGGCGTCGACTCTTCCGCTGGATACCTTGTCCGGATGTCACCGGGCGAGATCCGACCCCCCGCGCCCCTGCCCCGCTCGAGCCGCCTGCTGGTGAGCAGCCAGCTGTGGCTGCTGGAGGTCCTGGTCCTGGCGCTGCTGTGCGGGGAGTACGCGCAGGCCGCGACGCCGGGCACGCTGCGCGCCTGGCTCTTCCTGCAGGGCGGGCGCCTGTCGTGCGCGGCCAGCCTCAGCCTCCTGCCGGGCGCCCTCACCGCGCTGCTGGCGGGGCTCGTCTCCGCGCGGCGCACGCTGGCCCTCGCCTCGGGCGTGCTGTGGTCCACGGCCCTGTTCCTGGTCTACGCGGACACGCGCATCTACGCGCTCTTCCGCTACCACTTCAACGGGCTGGTCTGGAACGTCCTGACCACGCCGGGGGCGGACGAGGCCGTGCACCTCTCGACCCACGAGATCACCTGGATCCTGCTGGTCTTCGCGGCCCTGATCCCGCTCCACTACGCGCTGTACCTGTGGCTCTGGCGCTGGACGGCGCGACGGGCGCTGGCCGCGCTCCCGACCCCGGCCATGGCGCGCCCGGCCCTGGCCTGGAAGCTGGTGCTCGTCCCCAACATGCTGCTGGTGGCGGGCCTGTACGCGCGCGCCGACTTCGAGCGCGACCCCCAGGTGATGGCCTTCGCGCGCGTCTATCCGCTCTACCCGCGCCTGACCGTCAAGCGCTTCGCCGAGCGCTGGTTCGGAGTCGAGCTGAAGGAGCGCCCCGAGGTCGACATGCCCGCGAGCGGCATCCTGCTCGACTACCCCAAGGGCCCGCTGGCCTTCGACCCGCACGCGGCGCGGCCCAACATCGTCGTGATCGTGATCGACTCCCTGCGCGCGGACATGCTCGGCGCCGAGGTCATGCCGCGCTCCCAGGCCCTGGCCGACCACGGGCGCGTCTTCCGCGACCACCTGAGCACCGGCAACGCCACGCGCTTCGGATTGTTCGGGATGATCTACGGCTTGCACGGTTCCTACTGGAACCCGGTCTACAACGAGCATCGCTCGCCGCAGCTGATCGACGCGCTGCTCGAGCGCGGCTACGACCTGCGCTTCCTCACCAGCGCTTCCTGGGACTTCCCCGAGTTCCGCTCGACGCTGTGGGTGAAGGCCGAGGACGCGGCCGAGGACCGCCTGCCCTCGACCCGCCCCGGCGGCCGCGACGACGGGGTCGCGGCGCGCTTCGAGCAGTGGCTGGGGGCGCGCGCCGGCGACCAGCGTCCGTTCTTCTCCTTCCTCCTGCTCGACGCCCCGCACGGTCAGTACCTGTTCCCCGAGGAGTACGGGCGCTTCCAGCCGTGCGCCGCGAGCGTCGAGTACCTGAAGCTGGCGGGTGAGACCTCGCCCGAGAAGACCGAGCTGCTCTTCAACCGCTACAAGAACTCGGTGCACTACGCCGATTCGGTGGTCGGCCGCGTGCTCGATGCGCTCGAGCAGCAAGGCAAGTCGGCCGAGACTCTGGTGGTCGTCACCGGCGACCACGGCGAGGAGTTCAACGAGCACGGCTTCTTCGGGCACACCAGCAACTTCACCCGCACCCAGGTGCACGTGCCCTTCGTGCTGGCGGGCCCGGGCGTGCCGCCGGGCGTCGAGGAGCGCCCCACCAGCCACCTCGACCTGCCCGCCACCCTGCTCGAGCTGCTCGGGGCCGATCCGGCGCAACGCGAGCGCTGGACCCTGGGGGTCAGCCTGCTCACCCCCCAGGAGCGCCGTGCGCGGGTGGTGTCCGGCTGGGACTCCCTCGGCGTCCACGTCGGGGACGCGATCCTGGAGGTCCCCATGGCGAGCTACGGGGGCACGGGGATCGCGGTGTACGATCCGGGCTGGCAACGCGTGTTCGACGACGGAGCCGTCCTCGCGCGCGAGGGAAGGGTGCTGGGCACGCTGGCACTCGAGTGTCGTCGCTTCTTGAGGTGACAGTGAGACCGATGAAAGCAGAGCCGGGATCCACGGTAGCGGTCGACGCGGCGCAGGCCGGGTCCGGCGGCGCCACGGCTTGCTCGCTGTCCCTGGTCGTGCCGGCCTACGACGAGGAAGCCAACCTGCGCCTGCTGTACCAGCGCATCCTGGCCGTGTTCGGCGCGCGCTCGGACTGGGAGCTCGTGCTGGTGGACGACGGCAGCCGCGACGGCACGGCGCGCGTGATGCACGAGCTGGCGCGCGAGGACCCGCGCGTGGTGGCCGTGTTCCTGCAGCAGAACTGCGGCCAGACGGCGGCGCTCGCGGCCGGGGTGCACGAGGCGCGCGGGGCGCGCCTGGCCACGCTGGACGCCGACCTGCAGAACGACCCGGCCGACCTGCCCGGGCTGCTGGCGCTGCTGGATGGCCACGACGCCGTGGTCGGCTACCGCCTGCGGCGCCGCGACACCCTGGTCCGGCGCGCGTCCTCGCGCTTCGCCAACTGGGTGCGCAACGGGATCTCGGGCGACCGCATCCGCGACACGGGCTGCTCGCTCAAGGTCTTCCGGGCCGAGGCGTTGCGCACGATCCCCTGGTTCGAGGGCATGCACCGCTTCCTGCCGACGCTGCTGCGCTACCAGGGCTACGACGTCATCGAGGCGCCGGTCTCGCATCACCCGCGCCACGCCGGCAACAGCAAGTACGGCATCCGCAATCGGGCCTGGCGCGCCTTCAAGGACCTGCTGGCCGTGCGCTGGATGCGGAGCCGCATGATCCGCTCCTCGGTGCGGGAGGTGCTGCGTGCCCGCTGAGGCCCTGCTCGCACCCGCCGCCGTGGCCGCCGGCTGGATCGGGCAGACCTGCTTCTTCTCGCGTTTCTTCCTGCAGTGGCTGGCCAGCGAGCGCGCGCGCCGCTCGGTCGTGCCGCGCGCCTTCTGGTGGCTGTCGCTGGCGGGCGCGCTGCTGATGAGCCTCTACGCGCTGGAGCGCGGCACGACCCTGCTCCTGTTCGGCTTCCTCGTGAGCGGCGCGATCGCCGTGCGCAACCTGACGCTGGCCGGCCGGCCGGCGCGCAGCGGCGCGACCCTCGGGCTGGTCGTGGCCGTGCTGGTGGTGGCGACCTCGCTGTGGATCGAGCTCGCCACGCGACACGTGACCCGCGAGCCGCTCCTGTGGCTGGCGCTCGGCGCGCTCGGCCAGAGCCTGTGGGTGGCGCGCTTTCCGCTGCAGTGGTGGCTCTCGGAGCGCCGCGGCGAGAGCCACTTCCCGCCGGCATTCTGGTGGCTCTCGCTGGCCGGCAACGCCTTGCTCCTGGCCTACGCCCTGCACCTCGGGGACCCGGTCTTCGTGCTCGGGTTCCTGCCCGGGCCCCTGCTGCAGGCGCGCAACCTCGTGCTCGGACACCGCGCCGGCCGGCTGGATGCGGACGAGAGCAGCCCGGACGCGGCGCAGGGCTCGCTGTCGTGAGGATCCTGGTGGTCGAGGACGACCCGCGCACGCGCGCCCTGCTGGTGGCCGGCTTGAGCGAGTCCGGCCACGCGTGCACCGAGGCCGGGGACGGCGCCGAGGCCCTGGCGCGGCTCGGGCAGGAGACCTCGCGCTTCGACCTGATGCTGCTCGACGTGATGATGCCGGTCTGCGACGGCTGGGAGGTGCTCGAGCGGCGCCAGGCGACGGGCGAGCGCACTCCGGTCCTGGTCCTGACCGCGCGCCACGAGGTGCACGAACGCGTGCAGGGCCTGCGCCTCGGCGCGGACGACTACCTCATCAAGCCCTTCGCCTGGGCCGAGCTCCTGGCACGCATCGAGGCCGTGGGCCGGCGCACGCAGAGCGTGCTGCGCTGCGGCGACCTCGAGATCGACCTCGAGCGCCGGCACGTGCGGATCGGAACGCTGCGCCTCGAGCTGTCACCGCGCGAGTTCGCGCTGCTGGCGCGCCTGGCGCGCGAGCCCGGACGCGTGGTCACGCGCAAGCAGCTCCTGAGCGAGGTGTGGGGCATCGATTTCGAGCCCGGCACCAACTTGATCGACGTGACCGTGAGTCGCCTGCGGCGGCGCCTCATGCACTCGCGCAGGGTGAGCTTCCAGGCCGTCCCGGCCCAGGGCTACGCGCTCGAGGTGGACCGCCCCGCCGCAAGCGGGGAATGAGCCCCGCGGGTCCCTGGCTGCTCTCGCGGCGCATCACCCGCTGGTGCGTGCTCGTCGGCACGGGCTTCGTCGCGCTGCTGGCGATGGTCGGCATCGTGCTCGTCCACATCGAGACGGCCAACGAGCTCGATGCGCTCGTCTCCGAGGAGCTGGGTGAGACGATCCGACCCTTCGCCGAATCGGGTCGAACCCCGCAGGACTTCGCGGCCATCGCCGTCGCGCTGCAGGAATCGCACCCCTTCAACGCCATGGCCTGGCGCGTCTGGAAGCGCGCGGACGGCTCGCAGTGGGGCTCCTTCGGGGACGCTCAGTTGCTCGCGCAGCTGCCGGCGAAGTCCAGCGAGCAGCCCTCGACCGGGAGCTTCATGCTCTGGCGTACCGCCCAGCTGACGCCGGAGCTGGAGGTGGGCCTGTTGCTGGCGGGTGGCGGACAGGTGGCGGGAGAGCGGACCTTCGCGCTCGTGGCGCTCTCGATCGTGGCGCTCGCGGCCGGCATGTCGTTCCTGGCCGGACGACTCCTCGGCCGGCGCGTCGGCCGCGTCCTGGGCGGGATCGCGGCCGAGGCGCGCGCGAACGCGCTGGAGGACGCCTCGGCCCACGCGACCGACGGACTCCCGCTGGAGATGCGCGCGGTGGTGGAGGCCCAGCGCGAGGCCCTCGCGCGCATCCGCGCCGAGTCCGACCGAGCGCGCCTGCTGGCCTCCGGGGTCGCGCACGAGCTGCGCACGCCGCTGCAGAACCTGCTGCTGCAGGCCGAGGTCGCGCTCCTGCGCGAGCGCCCCGCCGGCGAATACCAGAGCGCGCTCTCCAAGCAGATCCTCGACTTGCAGGAGCTGATCCGCGCGGTGGACAACCTGGTCACCCTGTGCGCGCCGCCCGAGGCGCGCCGCGCGCTGTTCGGCCAGAGCTTCGACTTCGCGACCGAGGCGCGCCTGCGCCTCGGCGGCGAGCAGGCGCGCGCGGCCCAGAAGGGCATCGCGCTCGAGCTCGACCTGCCCGCGAGCCTCCCGTTCCGCGGCGATCGCGAGGGCCTGATGCTCGTGCTGCGCAACCTGGTCGCCAATGCCATCGACTGGTCGCCGGCCCGGGGACGGATCGAGGTGCACCTCGGGGAGCGCGCCCAGACCCTGAGCCTCGCCGTGGACGACCAGGGACGCGGTGTGCCGGAGGCCGAGCGCCAGCGCGTCTTCCTGCCCTTCGAGCGTGGCTCGGCGCGCGCCGACGGACGCCTGGGCTACGGGCTCGGGCTGGCGCTGGTGCGGACCGTGGTCGAGCAACACCGCGGGACGGTCCACATCGCGGACTCGCCCCTGGGCGGGGCCTCCTTCCGGGTGGAGCTGCCGAACCCGCGCGAGGCCGCGCTGGCGGAGCCACGGGCTTCGGTCGCGCCATGAACCAGGTGTCATGCCTGCCGGAGGCCCGCTGCGCCGATGCTCGCCGTGTCATGCGCCTCCGAGCATCCTTCCTGGCCTGCCTCACGGTCCTCGGAGGGTGCGCCTTCCAGCGCTACGAAGAGCGTCCGCTCGACGCCTCCGAAAGCGCCCGGGCGTTCGCCCAGCGGCGCCTGGACGCGCCCGAGCTCGCGACCTTCGCGCGCGCGCGCCTCGCGCCGGAAACGCCCTTCCCGCCCGCGGCCTGGGAGCTCGAGACGCTCGCGCTGGCGGCCTGCTTCTATCGCAGCGAGCTGGACGTCGCGCGCGCCGAGCTGGCGGAAGCACGCGGAGCCCTGGAGACGGCCGGCGCACGTCCGAACCCGCGCCTGGCCCTGGCCCCCGAGGTCGTGCCTGGCGCGGTCCACCCCTGGATCCTGGCCTGGCTCCTCGAGCTCCCGCTCGAGACGGCCGGGAAACGGGGCCTGCGCCGCGCGGCCGCCGGCGCGCGCGCCGACGCGGCCGAGCTGGCCTTGCCGCGCGCGGCCTGGCGCGTGCGCTCCGAGGTGC
>CAZWAY010000058.1:0-34845 GCA_964631945.1 uncultured Planctomycetaceae bacterium | reverse complement strand
CAGCGCCGGGCGCGCGAGCAGCGCGCAGGCCCCATCCGCCTCCAGCACGAGCACGGCACCGGGCTGCGCACAGCGACCCTCCAGGACCAGCGCGTCGGCCACGCGCGCCAGGCGCGCGCCCAGCTCGCCGCCCACGTGGCCCTCGGCGTACAGACCGGAGAGCGGCGCGCGCGTGAGCACCGCCGCGCGTGCGGCCGTGGGCAGGCCCGCGCGCACGGATTCGCCCACGGCCAGCACGAAGGGCTGCGGCCCGCGCGGCGCGCGGCGCGCATGCGAGGCGAGACACGCGAGCCCGAGCGCGCTGCCGCCCCAGCTCGCGAGCGCAGCCCAGGGCTCGGCGCCCGCGAGCCGCTCGGCGGGCTGGATCCACGCCGGCGCGGCGCCACCCTCGAGCGCTGCCAGGTCGACGCGCAGTGCACGGGCCGCGGACATCAGCGCATCCTACTCCCGTGTCCGCGCGCAGATGCGGGCCGGAACGCCTTGCGCGGGGCGAGAATCCGGCCTAGCGTTCTGACCCCGCCGGGCGGCGGGAGCGGCAGGACGCTTGCGCTTCGCGCGCTTTCGAGCCGCGCTCGCCCGCGCCCCCCGAGAACCGTGAACGGCTCCTTCAAGATCGGCAACGCCTTCGGGATCCCGGTGCGGATCCACACGACGTTCCTGCTGCTCGTGTATGCGCTGTTCCTGTTCCAGTCCGACGCGCTCGTGACGCTCGGCTTCATGGGCCTCGTGTTCGGCTGCGTGCTGCTGCACGAGCTCGGGCACAGCCTGGTGGCGCGCGGCTTCGGGCTGCGCGTGGCCGACATCACGCTGTGGCCCCTGGGCGGCATGGCGCGCATGAGCGAGATCCCCGAGAACTCGCGCATCGAGGCGCTGATCGCGGTCGCGGGCCCGGCCGTGAACTTCGCCCTGGCCGGACTGGCGCTGGTCGGGCTCCTGGCCGGCACGGCCCTCGGACTGGAGCCGGACTCGGTGCCCGAGCGCCTCCTGTGGTTCTTCCTGGCCGTCAACGTGATGCAGGGCGGCTTCAACCTGGTGCCGGCCTTCCCGATGGATGGCGGGCGCTTGCTGCGCGCGTACCTCGCGCGCAAGCGCGATTGGCTGCGCGCGACCGAGCTCGCCGTGCGCGTCGGACGCTGGGTGGCCCTGGTCCTGTTCGTGGGCTCGATCGTGTTCCTGTTCCTCAAGCCCGGTCTGTGCCTGATGCCGCTGGTGGCCTTGTTCGTGTGGTTCGAGGGCACGCGCGAGCTGTGGAACGTGCGCCTGCGGCACGGCGTCTCGCCGCTCGGCGCGGGCCTGCGCTTCGCCTTCGGGGGCGGCGCAGCCGCGGGCGGCGGCGCACGCACGGATGCGGCGCCCCCCGACGAAGCCGGCGTCCCGGGCAGCGCGCGCCGCCCGCGCTCCTTTTGGCAGCGCGACTCCGCGAGCCGCGGCTTCAGCGAGGAGGAGATCCGCCGCCTGGAGGCGCACCCCGGCCCGCTGCGGCGTCCCCCCGAGGAGCCGTAGGCAGCGGGGTGGCCCCGCGCGCCGCGCGCACCTCGCGCAGCAGCAAGAACAGCTCGCGCAGGAAGGTGCGCGCTTCCTCGAGCGCGAAGGCGCGCGGGGCGAGTCCGAGCCGGGCCGCGTAGTGCCGCGCGGCGTGGAGCTGCAGTCCGGCGCGCGCGCGCGGCTCGAGATCGGCGCGCGTCAGGAGCTCGCGCAAGAGGCCGAGGTCGCGCCCGGCCAGCGCGCGCACGGCCGCCGGCTCGAGCGCGAAGACGCGCGTCTCGAGCCGCGACCAGGAGAGGCCCGGCACCGGCTCGCGCGGCGCGCGCCGCGGGCGCTCGCGCAGGACCAGCGTCCCCGCCACCAGGTCGCCCAGGCGCTGGTGCCGCGGCGTGGAGGCGATCAGGATCCACACCACCGGCACCGGCAGGATCAGCACCGCCTCGAGCGGCACGAACAGCGCCCGCAGCAAGAGCTGGCGCGTGCGCGGCGCGAAGCCCTGCGCGTCGCACACGCGGATCCCGGTCCACAGCTTGCCCGGCGTGCGCCCGCCCAGCACGTACGAGAAGCCGAACGAATAGGCCACCAGCAGCAGCACGGCCCCGCTGAAGAGCAGCGCGTTGCCGAAGCCGAGCCCGCCCAGCTGCAGGAACAGGGCCGTGCCGGCGAAGCCGAGGAAGAACAGGAGCGCGTCGATGGCCGCCGACAGGATGCGCGCGCCCGGCCCGGCCAGCTCGAAGCGCAGGGCCACGCCCTCGGGGGTCTCGAGCACGAGATCGACCATGGCGCGAGTAGTAGACTCCGCGCGGGACAGGCATGCACGAGTCGCGCCCGAGAAGCAGGACGAAGAGCAACGCCGACGCCGTCAGCGCGGCGCTCGACGACGACCAGGCCCTGGCCCGCCTGCGCGCCGTGCTCGCGCACCCGCGACCGTCGGCCCTGGGCGAGGCCGAGCTGCTCGAGCTGCCGCGCCTCTACCGCCACGCCTGCACGCGCCTCGCGCGCCTGGAGCAGGAGGGCGAGAACCCGGCCCTCGCGCACGAGCTGCGCGCCCGCATCGCCAGCGCCCACGGGCTCCTGATGCTGGACGAGCCGGGTACGCGCGCGCCCTGGCCGGTGCGCGCGCTCGAATTCCTGCTGCACGTCGCGCCGCGCGCGATCCGCGCCGAGTGGCGCCTGCTGGCGTGCTCGTTCGCGCTGCTCTACGGGCTCGCGCTGCTCGCCTACCTGGCCGTGCGCCGCGACCTCGATCTGGCCTACTCGCTGCTCGCGCCCGCGGCCGTCGAGCAGGAGATCGAGCAGCTCGCCGCGCTGAGCGCGGGCCAACCCTTCCGCGGCAACTTCACCTTCGGCCTGGGCGACTCGCCCCTGACCGCGGGCTGGATCATGCTGCACAACCTGGGCGTGGGCGTGGTGTTCTTCGCCTCGGCCCTGCTGCCGCCGCTGTATCTCTACCTGCTCGCGACCAACGCGCTCATGCTCGGCACCTACACGGCCGTGGCCGGCCACTGGGGCCAGGCCGGCGCGATCTCCTCGATCCTGTGGACCCACGGCGTGCTCGAGATCCAGGCGCTGGTGCTGGTGGGCACGGCCGGGTTGGTGCTGGTGCGCGCCTGGGTCGCGCCCGGCGCCACCACGCGCGGGTACGCGCTGGTGCGCGAGAGCCGACGCGCGCTCGAGCTGTTCACGCCGGTCTTCCCGCTGCTCGTGCTGGCGGGCCTGATCGAAGGCTTCGTGAGCCCGCACGCGCCGCTCGCGCTGCGCCTGGGCGTGGCGCTGGCGAGCGCGCTCGGCCTGGTGCTCTGGGTCGCGCTGGGCGGACGCACGCGCCGCCACGCGCCGATCGCGGACTAGCTGGCGCGGCGCTCGTCCAGCCAGGCGGCCAGCATCGGCGCGGCGGCCTCGGCCGGCAGGGCGTCGAGCACGCGCGCGCCGCTCCCGGCCAGGGTCCGCAGCGAGCGCGCGCGTTCGGCCACCAGTTCGAGCGCGGCGGCGCGCAGGCCGGCGTCGTCCGCCCCCGCCGTGCCCTCGGCCGCGCGCCGCAGCTCGGGGTCGTCGAGGGCCGCGAACACCAGCCGATGGTGACGCGAACCAGCGGCCAGCGCGGCGCGCTGCTCGGCCAGCGAGAGCGGGTCGGCCACGTCCGAGATCACCAGCACGGTCGCGCGCCGCCGGTGACGCACGGCCAGCTCGCGCAGCGCGCGCGCCAGGTCGCCGTCGCGCCCGGAGGGCTGCAGCGGGAAGAGCACCTGCGACAGGCGCGCCAGCGCGCGCGCGCCCTTGGCGGGCGCGACGTAGGCCACGAGCTCGCGCTCGAAGGCCGCCATGCCCACGCGGTCGCCCTTCTGCAGCGCCACGGCCGCCAGCTCGAGGGCCGCGTCCAGGGCCCAGTCGAGCTTGCTCCAGGCCGCGTGCTCGCCGGCCCCGCCGGGCGCGCGCATGCGCCGGCCGCAGTCCACCAGCAGGATCAGCTCCTGGCCGCGCTCGACCTGGTAGCTCCGCACCATCGGCTTGGCGCGCCGCGCGAAGGCCTTCCAGTCGATGCGGCGCACCTCGTCGCCGGGCACGTACTCGCGCAGCGACTCGAACTCCGACAGGCCCCCGCGCCGGCGCAGCGTGCGCACGCCGAGGTCCTGCCAGCGCTCGGAGGCCGAGAGCCGCAGCGTCTCGGACAGGCGCAGGAGCGCCGGCTCGACCGCCAGCTCGAGCTCGCCGGCGAAACGCGTCTGGCGCTCGAGCAGGCCGAGCGGGCCGCGCACGCGCACGCGCACGTCGCCGAAGGCGAAGCGCCCGCGCAGATCGGCGCGGTAGCGGCGCACCAGCGCGACCCGGCCCTCGGCGTCGAAGCGCCCGCTCTCGCTGGCGCCCGGTGCGAGCGCGGCGTCGCTCGTCTGCGCCAGGGCCTGGAAGGTCGCCGGGTAGACCTCGAACACCGTCACGGCCAGCCGCGCGCGTGCGCGCCCGAGCTCGAGCGTGCGCTCGAAGGGCTGCGAGAGCCGCACGCGCTCGGGCGCCCGCCGCCGCAGCTCGAGCCGCGCCGGATCGCCCGCGCGCCCGAAGTCGTAGACCAGCGCGCCGAGCAGCAGCGCATCGCCCACCAGCACGACCAGGCGCAGCGCGGGCACGAAGGCCGCGCCGGCCGCCAGCAGGACCAGCGCGCCCAGCCACAGCGCCGCGCGCCGCGTGGGGATCAGCGCGGCACCTCCACCGAGTCGAGGATCTGCTCGAGCACGCTCGCGGCGCGCACGCCCTCGAGCTCCTCGGCCGGATCCAGCACCACGCGGTGCCCGAGCGCCGCCACGAAGACCTCCTTGATGTGGTCGGGCGCCACGTAGTCGAGGCCCTCGAGCGCCGCGCGCGCCTTGGCCGCGCGCAGCAGCATCACGCCCGCGCGCGGACTGGCGCCCAGCACGAGCGCGCGCGCATTGCGCGTGGCCGTGAGCAACGCCACCACGTAGGCGGGCAGGTCGGCGCGCACCTCGAGCTCCTCGACCGCGGCGCGCACGCGCGTGAGCTCGGCCGGCGAGCTCACGGCGCGCACGCCCAGCTCCTCGGGCGTGGCGGCCGGCGAGCGCTTGTGCGCGCTGGAGAGGAGCCGCGCCTCGACCTCGGCCGGCGGATAGCCGACCACCAGCTTGAACAGGAAGCGGTCGAGCTGCGCCTCGGGCAGCGGATAGGTGCCCTCGTGCTCGATCGGGTTCATGGTCGCGAAGACCGTGAACGGGCGCGGCAGCTCGTGGCGCACGCCGTCGATCGTGACCGCGCCCTCCTGCATGGCCTCGAGCAGCGCCGACTGCGTCTTGGCCGGCGCGCGGTTGATCTCGTCGCACAGCACGAACTGCGCGAACACCGGCCCGGGCTGGAAGCGGAACTCGCCCTCGCGCGGGTGGAACACGCTCGTGCCGGTGACGTCCGAGGGCATCAGGTCGGGCGTGAACTGGATGCGCGCGAAGCTGCCGCCGAGGGCGGTCGCGAGCGTGCGCACGAGCAGCGTCTTGGCCACTCCGGGCGGACCCTCGAGCAGCGCGTGGCCGCCCGCCAGCACGGCGCACAGCGCCAGGCCGAGCTCGTCCTCGAGCCCGACCAGCACGCGCGCGCACTCGGCCTGGACCCGGCCGGCGAGATCGACCACCAGGGCGGGAGCGGCGAGCGGCGCGGGGATCGCGGGTTCGGGCATGGGCTCAGGATCCGGTGCGCGACGGGCTCGCGCCAAGGGTACGCCGGGCTTTCTTGGATTCGGAGGGGCCGAAGAGCTCGCCCTCGAGCGCGCGCAGCTCGCGCGCGAGCGCCTCCAGCTCGGCCCCGTCGCGCGGCGCGCGCGTGACGAACAGCTCGCTCAGGCGCGCGCCACGGCCCGCGTCGCCCCGCGCCAGCGCCGCCAGACGCTCCTCCAGCGTGCGCAGCTCGCCGCGCCGGCCCGCGCGCGCCTCCCAGCGCTCGAGCAGGCCCTGGCGCAGGAGCCGCGCGAGCAGGTCGAAGCGTCCGGCGCGCGCCAGGAGACGCGCGAAGCCGCGCGCGCGCGCCAGCGGCGAGGCCGCCAGCCAGGCCTCGGGATCGCGCGCGAAGGGCCCGCTCCAGGCGCTGCGCCAGCCGAGCACCAGCAGCAGCGCGAGCGCGTGCAGACTCAACCACACCAGGCGCGGCGCGAAGGCCAGGCTCGTGACCGAGGCCGGGCGCCAGCCGCCCAGCGCGTACTCGTCGAAGCGCACGCGCTCGCACGGCGCCAGCGCCTCCAGCGTGCGCACCAGGAACTGCGCCGCGGCACCGCTCTCGGCCAGGTCCTGGTTGTCGAGGCGCGCGGCGGGCAGCGTCGTGAGCACCAGCCGCCCCCGCCCGAGCCTCTCCAGCAGGACCAGGGCCGAGCCGTCCTCGGTGCGCGCCAGGACCTCGCCCGCGGCACCCGCGCGCAGGCCGCGTCCGGGGCCCTCGCCGAGCTCGAGGCGCTCCGCGCCGAACCACACCACGCTGGACTCGTCGCGGCCGATCCAGACGCTTTCGACGTCCGCGAGTTCCGTCCAGCCCAGCGTCGAGCGCAGGAACTCGAGCGCCTCGTCGTCCACGCCCAAGACGAGCAGCGTGCCGCCCTCCTCCACGAAGCGGCGATAGTGCGCGAGGTCGCGACCGCGGCGCAGCGGCGAGTCGGGCTCGGCCGCGCCGCCCGAGGCCAGGGCCGCGGGCAGCGCCGGCGGCGCCGCGGGCAATTCCGTGAGCACCAGCACGCCCGCGCCGCCGAGCTCGCCCGGCGCCTCGCTCCAGGCCGCGACCGGGAAGCCCAGCGACTCCAGCGTCAGGTACAGCGCGCGCAGGCCGTCCTTCTCGGCCGAGAACACGCTGTGGGCGCGCTGCTCGCCGCGACTCGGCAGCACCGCCAGCAGCAGCCCGACCAGCACGAGCAGGGCCGCGCCGAGCGCCAGCCCGAGGCGCGTGAGCAGCTTCGCCATCACGACCGTGCTCCCATCACGCCTGCACTCCGGCGCGCGCGAGGTGCGGCCCGAGCAGCGCCGCCAGACGCTCGACGTCGGCCGCGTCGACCGGCGCGCGCCCGAACTCCTTGGGTTCGAGCTCGCGCACCAGCGGCTCGAGCAGGAGGCGCGCCTCGCGCGAGGGCTTGCCACGCCGCAGCAGCTCGCGGTTGGTCCAGGCCGCGTTGAGCTCGAGGTCGCCGCGCCCGCCCAGGGCCACCAGCAACGCGTGCAGGTGCAGCCGCAGCGCCAGGCGCAGCTCGCCGCGCGCCCGGGCCGCGCGCGCGGCGGCGGCGAGCTCCGCCAGGCGCGTGCGCGCATCGGCGAGCTCGTGCGCCAGCGACTGCTCCTGCAGCGCGGCCGGGGCGCGGAAGGCCAGCCAGGCGCGCCGCAACACCAGCGCCAGCGCCACGGCCGCGCCGGCCACCAGCAGCGCCAGCAGCACGTCGCCGAGGCTCTGGACCTCGCTCGAGTCGAGGCGCGGCGCCAGCCAGCGGATCAGGCGCTCGAGCAGGCTCTCGCGCTGGCTCAGCTCGCCGCGCGCCAGCACCTCGGCCAGGGCGCGCTCGACCTCCGCGGCCGGGATCGGCGGCACGAGCTGCATCAGGCGCGGGCTCCCGTGACGCGCCCGCCCTCCGCGCGCCGCAGCGCGAGCTCCAGGTCCCAGCCCTCGCGCCGCACGCGCAAGTCGAGGTAGTAGGCCACCATCAGGGCCGCGCGCAGGCAGGCCGAGAGCGCGGTGAACAGCGCCGCCACCGCGCCGAGCGCGAACTCGGCCGCTCCGCCGCCGAAGCCGAGTTCGCTGCGCAGGTACTCGCGCGCCTCGGGATAGTGGAGCGCCGTGGCGCCCAGCTCCAGCACGCCGCCCAGCACGACCTGCCCGATCACGGCCAGCAGCACCCAGCGCCCGAGCGCCGGGCCGCCGCGCGACAGGGCGACGCTGCGCGCGAGCGCGCGCCCCACGCAGCGCGGGAAGCTCGCCAGGAGGGCGAACGGGCTCTGGCGCGCGCGCGCGCGCTCGGCCGGGCTCAGCAGGCCGTCGCCCTCGAGCACGTAGATCGGCACCGCCGCCCAGCACAGCCACTGCACCAGGAAGTACGGGGCCACGCACAGGAACACGAGCGGCAGGCTCACCACCTGCGTCACCAAGAGGATCACGATCGCGCCGGGCGCGCGCGCCAGCCCGCGCAGCACGCCGGGCGCGAGCGCGGCGCGCCTGTCCGCCAGCACGTCCCCCACCAGGCTCGCCACCACCGCCGCCGTCAGGCCGAGCGGCACGATCGCGAGCGCGTTCCAGGCCAGCGCCGCCAGGCTGGCCGCGAACTCGTCCAGCCCCGAGAGCCCGAACAGCTCGGCCACCTGGTTGAAGGGCAGCCACACGCACAGCGCCAGCAGGAGCGCCGGCCCGAGGCGTGCCAGCAGGCCCTCGATCGCGAGGTCGAGGATCCCGCCCGCGTCGCGCGGCTCGAGCGCCGCGCCCTCCACCACCACGCGCGCGCCGCGCGGACGCGTCTGCCCGCGCTGCAGCGCGCGCCGCGCGCTGACTGCCGTGAGCTCCTCGTGCTGGATCCGCGTCGAGCTCCGCGCGCTCACGCGGCAGACTCTACAGGTTCCCGAGGTGGATCGCGCCGGTCGGGCAGTTGCGCGCGCAGGCGTGGTCGCGCGTGCACTCGTAGTTCGAGAGCTTGCGCACCTCGGCCTTCTCGCCCTGGGCCCAGAAGGCCTGGGTCTCGCACACCATCTCGCAGTTGCCGCAACCGATGCAGGCGTTCGAGTCGATGCGGATCGAGACGTAGTCGCGCGGCGTGACCGGGCAGGAGAGGCCGTCGTACAGGTCGTTGCGGATCAAGGAGCGCGTGGCCGCGTGCGAGGTCACCACGCGCAGCGTCTCCTCCTCGCCCAGGCGCACGACCTCGGGCACGTCGCTGAACTCGAAGCGCGCCAGGTGCCCGACCTTGGGCTGGATCAGCACCGTGCGGCGGTCCTGGTGCATGTGCAGCAGCTGCTCGACGATGATCTCCTCGGCGATCTCGAACGAACGGTACAGCGTGCTGACCACGCGGTCCTTGTAGTTCGGGGTCTTGAAGGTGGCCTTGACCGTCAGGTCGATGGCCAGGATCAGGTCCGGGCGCAGGGCCTTGGCGAAGCGCAGCGGCAGCGGGTCGACGATGCCGCCGTCCATGTAGTGGTAGCCGTCGCGCTCGAAGGGCTCGAAGATGCCCGGCAGGCAGCAGGACGAGTAGACCGCGTCGAGCAGCGAGATGTCGCGCATGCCCTGCGCGCCCCAGAAGGCCAGGCCGCCGGTCTCGAGACACACGGCGTTGCAGTAGAACGGCACCTTCATGCTGTCGAAGTCGAGCTTCGGCAGCATCGACGCCAGGCGCTCGCGGAAGGTGTCGCCCCGGTAGACGCTGGACGCGCGCACGCCCTTCAGCAGGAACTTCACGAAGTTCAGCTTGAAGTAGTCCTCCTTCTGGAGGTTGGAGACGATCTCCTCCATGCGCGCGAGCGGCACGCCGCCGGCCGCGAGGGCCCCGATCAGGGAGCCGATCGAGGTGCCGATGATCGCGTCGTAGCGGATGCCCAGGCGCGCCAGGGCCTTGAGCACGCCCACGTGCGCCATGCCGCGCATGCCGCCGCCGCCGAGGACCAGCACGGTGCTCGGCCGCGCGTGCCCGCCCTGCACCATCAGGCCGGACGAGGAAAGCGGGCTGGTGGAGGAAGGAGCTTTGGCGTTCAAGGGGGCGGGACGGGCGAGACGATGGGCTCTCCCCATCTAAGGGATTGGCGTGGCCCAAGTCCACGCCGGCGACGGGGCATGGATTCCGTCGCGCCCGAACGCTTAGATCAGCCGCCGCTCCCGATGCCCGACTCCGCGCACGAACCGCTCGTCCTCGCCGCCGGGGTGCGCTTGCCGCAGGCGCGCGCCGGCGGCGCCTACGCGCGCGAAGATGCCGGACACCTGGGCGCGGTGGTCGTGCGCGAGTGCCTGGCGCGCGCCGGGATCGATCCGGCGCTGCTCTCCGAGGTGGTGGTGGGCTGCGTCGGCCCGCCCCACGACCAGGCCAACGTCGCGCGCGTGATCGCGCTGCGCGCCGGCGTGCCGCGCGGCGTGCCGGCCCACACCGTGGGGCGCAACTGCGCGAGCGGCATGGAGGCCGTGGCCACCTGCGCCACCGCCATCCGCGCCGGGCGCGGCGACCTCTACCTGGCGGCCGGCGTCGAGGTGATGAGCGCCTACCCGCTGGTCTACAACCAGAGGGGCGTGGGCTTCTTCGCCGGCATGATGCGCGCGCGCACGCCGCTCGCGAAGCTGGCGGCCTTCGCCAGCCTGCGCCCGGCGATGATGCTGGCGCCGCGCATCACCCTGACCGAGGGCCTGACCGACCCCACCGTGGGCCTGATCATGGGCTCGACCGCGGAGATCCTGGCGCGCGACTTCGGCCTGACGCGCGCCGAGGCCGACGCCTTCGCGCTCGAGAGCCACCAGCGCGCCAGGGCCGCGCGCGACTCCGGCCGCTTCGCGCGCGAGATCCAGCCGCACCTGCCGCTGGGTGCGCGACCCGGGCAGGGCGCGCTGCTACACGACGACGGCATCCGCGACGACCAGTCGCTGGAGGCCCTGGGCAAGCTCAAGCCCTACTTCGAGAAGCCCGACGGCGTCGTGACGGTCGGCAATGCCTGCGGGATCACCGACGGCGCCTGCGCGCTGCTGCTGACGACCGCGGCCCGCGCAGACGAGCTCGGCCTGGTGCCGATGGCCACGATCCGCGGCTGGGCCTTCGCGGGCTGCGACCCCGCGCGCATGGGCCTCGGACCGGTCTACTCGAGCGCGCGCGCGCTGGCCGAGGCCGGCTGCACGCTGGCCGACATGGACGTGATCGAGATCAACGAGGCCTTCGCGGTGCAGGTGCTCGCCTGCCTGAAGGCCTTCGCGAGCGACTCCTTCGCCGCCAAGGAGCTCGGCCTGGGCCAGGCGCTCGGCACGATCGATCCCGCCAAGCTCAACCGGAACGGTGGCGCGATCGCGCTCGGCCACCCGGTCGGCGCGACCGGCGCGCGGCTCCTGCTCACGGCCGCGACCGAGCTCGCCGTCGCCAACAAGAACCTCGCGCTCGCCACGCTGTGCATCGGCGGCGGCCAGGGCGGCGCGTTCGTGCTGGAGAAGGCCTAGACAAGGCCGGCGCGCGCTGCGGCTTCCTCAGCGCGCGGAGCCCCAGGCCCTCACGACCGAGAGCTCCCCGGGGACCAGCGCGACCGTCGCGCGTCGCAGTTCGAGGCCGTGGCGGTAGAAGACCAGGGTGCGGGCGTCCTCGCTCACGCCCAGCGGGTGGGTGCCGAGACCGGAGAGGTGGAGGCGCGTGCTCGAGCTCCAGCCGTTGCCCTGGAAGGTATAGAGCGCGAGTTCGTGGCCCTCGGGGTCGAGGGCCGCGAGCGCGTCGGGCGGCTCGGACTCGCCCGCGGCAGCGGCCTCCGTGCCCTCGGGCGCGAGCTCGATGCGCAGGTGGCAGCGGCGCGCGACCTCGAGGCGCAGGTCGTCGAGCGCGGGCTGGTCGCCGAGCTCGATCACGGCCGGGATCACGGCCTCGCCGTCCACGTCGAGCTGGACGAAACGGCGCGGGACGCGGGCGAGCTCGAACCGGCCGTTCTCGTCGCTCATCACGCTCGCGCCGTTGTCGTAGGAGGTCGCGCCGCCCGAGACGGCCGTGACCAGGCGGGTCCCGACGCGCGCGCCCGCGATCGGACGGCCGTCGCGCCCGACGACCTGGCCGGCGAGGCGCGCGTGCAGCGCGTCGGCCGGCACCCGCAGGACGAGCTCGCGCGTGCCGGCCGGGACCGGATCCGAGCGCAGCATGAGCAGGGAATCCTCGTCGTAGACCTGCACGACGTAGTCGCGCGCGAGCAGGCCCTCGAGCTCGAAGGCGCCCGCGCGGTCGCTCTTGGTCGCGACCTTCTTGCCGCGCGCCAGGTCCTCGGCCAGGTCGAAGGGCACGCGGTTCAGGGTCACGACCGTGCCGTCGAGCAGGCCGACGCGCCAACCGCGACAGGGCTGGCCGTCCGCGTCCAGGATCTTGCCCGCGATCGCGAGCGCCGGACCGCCCAGCACAAGGCGCACCGGCGCGGGCGCGAACTCCTGCTGCAGGAGCTCGCCCGCGCGCATCCGCACGGCGGGCTGGAAGCCACGCAGCGCGGCCACCAGCGGCGCCTCGGGGTCGGCCCACTCCTTCTCGAACGCGAAGGTGCCGTCGGCGGCACTCTCGGTCGCGAGCCCGTCGAGGCGCACCTTGGCGCCCTTCGCCGGCGTGCCGTCGGCCTGCACCACGATCCCGCGCAGCCAGGGTTCCCCGGCCGCGAGCGGCTCGAGCTCGATCCACAGGTCGATCTGCGACTCGGTCGGCGCCGGCACGCGCGTCGAGCGGAAGCCGCTGCGCGACACGAGCAGCTCGGCGCCCGCCACGGCCGGCACGCGCAGGCCCGCGAAGCGTCCGTCCTCGCCGCTGCGTGCGGTGATCGTCACGGGCACGGTCCGGTCGAGCGGCACGGGGAAGCCGATGAAGACCTCCATCGGCACCTCGAAGCTCAGCGTGGCGCCGGCCAGCGGTCGCGCCCCGGCCTCGGCCACGCCGCCGGCGAGTTCGATGGCCGGCGCCGCCAGGAGCAGCGCCGCGCGCGCGTCTTCGCGCGAGACGAGCGCGCCGCGCAGGGTCAGGAAGCGCCCGTCGGCCGCGCACTCCAGGCGTGCGTCCTCGCGCCCGGCCAGGTCGAGCTCCAGCTCGAAGACCCCGCCCGGACCGCTGACGGCCAGCGCGGCGCCCTGGAACGGGAGCGGCCAACCGTTCGTCTTCACGAGCGGCACGCCGGCCAGGCCCTGGCCGCGCGCGTCGAGCACGCGTCCGTGCACGTGCAGCGGGGTCCGCACGCTCTGCTTGATCGCCGCGGGCTCGACCGCCCCGCTCGCGCTCGCGCCGCTCGCCGCGGGCTCGGCCGCCAGCGCGCTGCGCCCGCCCGGAGTCCCGTCGAGCTCGGCCACCACGCGCTCAGGCAGGCCCACGAGGTCGGGCGGCGGCAGCGAGGCCCGGATCGCGCCGCGCTCCCCGCCGCGTCCGAGCGCGAGCCACAGGCCGAGGGCCACCAGGCCCGCGAGCGCCACGAGCAGCAGGCGATTCATGCCGATCTCCTCCGAATCTTCCGAGCAGGGCAGCGCGGACACGAACGAGCCTAGCAGCTCGCGCGCGACGCGCCAGCGGTTCGCGCGCGGGCCGCAGCTTGTCACCGAAGGATCTTGACCCGGCGAAGCGGGTTTCGTGACCTCTGGTCACGCACTTCGTCCGGACGGACGAAGAAGGATCCCCATGATCGATCTCGCAGGGCTGCCCCTGCCGGCGGAAGCGCCGGCGGCCGGGGCGTGTGTTCGCATCGAGCGACCCGAGGCCGGGCTCGCGCTCGTGTTCCTCGATCCGCCGCACCGCAAGCTGGCGGTGTTCGACGTGCCGCTCTTGGCGGACCTCGAGCGCGCGCTCGAGCAGCTGGCCCAGGACGCGAGCCTGCGCGGCCTGGTGATCACGGGCAAGGAGCCGCTCTCGTTCGCGGCCGGGGCCGACGTGGAGACGATCGCGGGCATCACCGACCCGGCCCTGGCCAGCAAGTTCGCGCGCGCGGGCCAGGCGCTGTTCCAGCGCCTCCACAAGCTCTCGCGCGGCGGCGGCGGACGCGTGTTCGTGGTCGCGGCCGTGGGTGGACCGGTGCCGGGCGGTGCCTGCGAGATCGCGCTGGCGTGCGACCGCATCCTGCTGGCCGACCATCCGAAGACCCGCATCGGTCTGCCCGAGGTGCTGCTCGGCATCATCCCGGCCTGGGGCGGCTCGCAGCGCCTGCCGCGCCGCATCGGCGTGCCGGCCGCGCTGGGCGCGATCCTGACCGGCAAGCTGTACGCGCCGCGCGCGGCGCTGAAGCTCGGCCTGGTCGACCGCCTGACGCCGCCCGAGTACCTGCTCGAGAAGGCCAGCGCGATCGCGCTCGGGCGCCTCGCCTGCCCGTACCGTGGACGCGCCGGGATGCGCAAGGTGCTGATCGACCGCAACCGGCTGGTGACCGCGGCCATCGCCAGCCAGGCGCGCGAGAAGGTCCTGCTGGAGACGCGCGGGAACTACCCCGCGCCGCTGGCCGCGATCCCGCTGGTGGCGAGCGCGCCGCGCAAGAAGCTCGAACAGGGCCTGGCCGACGAGGCCGAGGCCGTGCAGCCGCTGTCGCTGGGCGGCGTGGCGCGCAACCTGATCGCGCTCTTCCAGGGCTCGGAGGAGGCCAAGAAGACCGGGCACCTCGCGGACGGCAAGAAGGCCGCGCCCCTGGCGCGCACGGCCGTGGTCGGGGCCGGGATCATGGGCGGCGGGATCGCCGGCCTGATGGCCGAGCGCGGGCTCGAGGTGCGCCTGCGCGACCTCGATCGCAAGCAGCTCGACGCGGCCCTGGGCGCGCACTACGCCGAGGTCGAGAAGCGCAGGAAGCGCAAGCAGCTCGCGCGCCACGAGGCCGAAGCCGCGCTCGACCGCCTGACGGCCACGACCGAGGCCGTCGGCTTCGCGCGCTGCCAGCTGGTGATCGAGGCCGTGGCCGAGCGTCTGGAGGTCAAGCGCGCCGTGTTCCGCGAGCTGGCGGCGCAGATGGGCGACGAGGCCATCCTGGCCACCAACACGAGCTCGCTCTCGGTCGACGCCATCGCCGAGGGCTTGCCGAATCCGGCGCGCGTGGTCGGGATGCACTTCTTCAACCCGCCGCGCAAGATGCCGCTGGTCGAGATCGTGCGCGGCGCGCGCACCTCCGAGGAGGTCGTGCGTCGCACGGCGCGCCTGGCGCTCGACCTCGGCAAGACCCCGGTGGTCACCAAGGACGTGGCCGGGTTCCTGGTCAACCGCGTGCTGGGTCCGTACCTCGACGAGGCCGTGCGCTTGATCGGCGCGGGCGTCGATCCGAACGCGATCGACCACGCGCTGGTGGCCTTCGGCATGCCGATGGGGCCGTGCGAATTGATCGACGAGGTCGGGCTCGACATCGCCGCGCACGCGGGCGCCTCGCTCGAGGCGGCCTACGGCGAGCGCATGCGCGCGGCCCGCGTGCTGCAGCCCCTGGTGGAGGCCAAGGAGCTCGGCAAGAAGACCCGGAAGGGCATCTACGCCTGGCGCATGGGCAAGCGCGGCAAGCTCGAGAAGGACGGCGTCAACGCGCGCCTGATCAGCGGCGCGGCGCGCAAGCTCGAGCCCGACGAGCTGGTCGACCGCTGCGTGCTGGCCATGGCCAACGAAGCCGTGCGCTGCCTGACCGAGGAGGTCGTCGAGAGCCCGCGCACGCTCGACCTGGCCACGGTCTTCGGGACCGGCTTCGCGCCCTTCCGCGGCGGCGTGCTGCGCTACGCGGACACGCGCGGCCTGGCGCAGGTGGTCGAGCGCCTCGAGAAGCTGCGCTTCGCGATCCAGGGCGAGGGCGAGCGCCTGGGGCGCTTCGAACCGGCGCCGCTCTTGGTCGAGCTCGCGCGCGCAGGCAAGGGACTGCATGGCTAGCTTCGCGCGCGCGCTGTTCGGCGGACGGCTCGATTCGGCCGCGATCCTGCCCTACCCCGAGCCCCCGCCCGCGGAGGCCGAGACCACCGCGGCCATCGTGGCGGCGGTGGCCGAATGGGTCGCCAGGGCCGTCGATCCCGAGCGCATCGACCGCGAGAAGCACATCCCCGAGAGCGTCATCGACGGGCTGCGCGAGCTCGGCCTGTTCGGCCTCACGATCCCCGAGGAGTTCGGGGGCGCCGGCCAGGGCCAGGTGACCTACGCACGCGTGATGGAGACCGTGGCCCAGCGCTGCGCCTCGACCGTGACCGTGCTCGGGGCGCAGCTCGGGATCGGCATGAAGGCGCTGCTGCTGTACGGCACGCCGGCCCAGAAGGCGCACTGGCTGCCCAAGCTCGCGAGCGGCGAGCGCATCGCGGCCTTCGCGCTGACCGAGGCCGGCGCGGGCTCGGATGCGGCCGCGCTGGCGACGCGCGCCGAACCGCTGCCCGACGGCTCCTGGCGCCTCGACGGGCGCAAGCTGTGGATCACCAACGGCGGCATCGCCAACGCCTTCACCGTCTTCGCGCGCACGCCGGATCCGGCGCGCCCGGGTGCCAGGCCGCACGAGTGGCCGATCTCGGCCTTCTGGGTCGAACGCGAGCGCGCGGGCTTCTCGAGCGGCAAGCCGGAGGACAAGCTCGGCCTGTGCGGCTCGTCCACCACCGAGCTCGCGCTGGAGGGCGTGGTCGTGCCGGGCGAGGCCCTGATCGGGACGCGCGGCGAGGGCTTCAAGGTCGCGCTGAACGTGCTCAACTCCGGGCGCCACGGGCTGGCCGCGTGCTGCATCGGCCAGGCCAAGCTGGCGCGCGGCCTGGCCGCCCAGCACGCCGCCGAGCGCGTCCAGTTCGGCCACCCGCTGGCGCACTTCGGGATGATGCAGGAACTGCTGGCCGGGATGGAGGCCGACCTCTACGCGATGGAGGCCACCACCTACCTCACGGCCGGGCTGATGGACGCGAAGCGCGAGACCATGCTGGAGGCCGCGTGCTGCAAGCTGCACGCGACCGAGTGCCTGTGGCAGATCGCCAACGATGCGCTGCAGATCACCGGCGGCACCGGCTTCATGCGCGAGTATCCCTACGAGCGCATCCTGCGCGACGCGCGCATCAACCTGATCTTCGAGGGCACCAACCAGGTGCTGCGCATGATGATCGCTTCGCAGGGGCTGCGCTCGCTGCAGCGCGGCGAGCTCGCGCCCGCGGCGGGCCGCGCGCGCCTCCTGGGCGTGGGCGTCAGCCTGGCGAGCGAGCAGGCCGCGTTCGAGGAACTCGTGCCGCTCTTCGCCGCGCGCTGCCGGGCCGCGCTCGAGCGCCACGGTGAGCGCGTGCGCGAGGCCCAGTTCAGCCTGCACCGTCTGGCGGACATGCTCGCGGCGCTGTTCGTCTCGGCCGCGGTGCTGGCGCGTGCCAGCGCCAGCGAGGGCCACGGCACGCTGGACGCGCGCGAGCTCGACCGCGCGCGCCTGGCCTGCCGTCGGGCCACCAAGGCCTTCCAGCGCGCGGCCCACGACGAGGCCCACCCCGACGACGAGCTGATCGCGCGCGTGGCGCGCGCCGGCCAGGCCTGAGGCGCGTCGGCCGCGCCATTCCGACCGACCCCGTCGCGCGGGATGGCCAGCCGTGACCGCCGGGTGTTCGCTGCAGCCTCGGCTACTCGGGAATCGCCCAGACCGACAGGCTCCCGGCGGTCCGGTCGAGGCGCAACTGGCCACGTGCCGCGCTCTCCACCAGGAACTCGAGCGCGCCCACGCCGCACGGGCCCGTGTAGGAGAACGAAACGACGCCGTTCGCATCGGTCGTCCCGGAGACGGGTTCGTTCGTCCAGTAGTCGTCCATGAACCGACCGGAGACCTGGACCCCTTGCTGCGGTGTCCCGTTGCGCGTGGTCACGGTCAGGACCACGAAGGCCTGGTTGTAGGCGCCCAGCTCGGGAGCGCAGTGGTCCTGGCTCGGGTCGTTCGGATCCGGCACGAAGTCCGCGGCGATGGCGAGGTCGCGCACCTGCAGGCAGTTGCTCCAGCACTCGAAGGCCGGTTCGAGCCGCACGACTCGCGGGCTCCGGCCGAGCATGACCTCGGCCAGGATCTCGCCCCGCTGGTTCATCTGGCCGGCCGAGGTCACGGTACTGTCCGGGTAGCTCGAGGGCGGATACGCGCGGGAGAGCAACGAGTCGAGCCCCCGGGCCAGGCCGTTCGGGCCGAGCGCGATGACGCCGGCGCTGGTGACCGTGGCCGTCACGTCGCGCGCGTCGTTGATCGATCCGACGCCATACCTCGAGAGGTGTCCACTCGGACTGGTGGAGAGTTGCTGCCAGCTTCCCTCGTGGTGGTAGCGGAAGAGGTAGGCGAGGCTCTGGCCGCTCGTGCGCACGAGGAAGCGGGCCTGATCGCCGGCATCGTTGATCGCGGAGCCGCTGCCCACGCTCGCGTAGCCGCTGGGGGGCGGCGCCATCACGACGACGCTGGCCGGATCCCCGAGGCGATACCACTTGTTCGCCGTGCTCACCGTGCCCGCGGGGCTGAGCGCGAAGGGCTGCTCGTCCGGATAGCCCAGCGTGGAGAGGTCCAGCAGACCGGTCGACAGGGACCAGAAGAAGGGTGCCGAGGTGCCGCCGATCGCGTTGCCGTCCGTCGACCAACCCACGACCCGGCCCTGATCGTCGATTCCCACGGGTTGTGAGATCGTCGTGCCGGGCAAGACCCCCAGGTCGAGCGCCTCGTAGGCACCGCCCACCGGCCGCCAGACGACGGCGTGGATCGGGTTGTAGACGCCCGCGTACCCGGCCACCCAACCCGCGTTGTTGAGGCTCGTGGCGGTGACCCCGCCCAGACCCGGGAGGCCCGGCAGAACGATGCGCTCGCCATTGCGCCACACGACGGCCTCCACGGGCGGCAAGCAGAAGGGGCCGCAGCCCGTGTCGAGGTACGACCTCCCGACGACGACCCCCGCATGGTTCATGTCGAAGCCGTCGGCCGCGGTCGAGACGAAGTCCACCGCGTACAGGTCCGAGGGAACGAGCTGCATGGAGGCCCGCCGGAAGGCGGCCTGAGCCTCGACCTGGGGAGAGGCGACCGTCAGGAGGAGAACGGATAGCGGCAGGATGGGGAGCTTCATGGCTTGCTTCTGGCTGAGGGCCGCGGTCACGGCCTCGAAGACCGGTGCGCATCGCGCGAGCACACGCTGCCCTGCTCGCCCGTGGATTCCCATGCGCCAATGGTCGCAGTTCCCACTCCGCTTCCGTGGCCACCCCGATCGGGTCGAGATGGGCAGCGAGTCCGGTTGTCGGACTGCGCTGCCACAGCGCGGCCGGCCAGGGGGTTCCAGACTGCGATCTCCTGTCTCGGGGCGCGCCACGGCGGTGGGTCCGAGATTTCGAGACGCCTGCCTGTCACGCCCGGGCGGCTGGCGGCCTACTCGGTCGGATGAACGGGCAAGCGCTCCTTCCGGACGACGCCACGCTGCTCGAGGAGCTCGGCTGGGTGCACGCCCTGGCCTGCCGGCTGCTGAGCGACGTCAACGACGCGGACGACGTCGTCCAGGAGGCCTGGCTCAAGGCGCGCCACACGCCGGCCGAGCGCTTTGCGAGCCGCTCGCGCCTGCGCGCCTGGCTGGCGGCGGTGACGCGCCGCATGGCGCGCGACACGCTGCGCGCGCGCAGCCGCCGCGCGCGGCGCGAGGCCCACGCGGCCCAGAGCGAGTCGGTCGCCGGCTCCGGCGACGTGGTCGAGCGCAGCGCCCAGCTCGAGGAGCTGCTGCACACGGTGCGCGGGCTGGCCGAGCCCTATCGCTCGACCGTGCTCCTGCGCTACATGGACGGCCTGACCACGGTCGAGGTGGCCGCGCGCACGTCGGCCTCCGAGGAACTCGTGCGCAAGCGCCTGTCGCGCGCGCTGGCGCGCCTGCGCGACGACCTGCAACGCGAACGGGGCGGCGCGCTCCCGGCCCGGGCCGAGGAAGACCTCGCGCGGGCCCCGTGCGGCGCGCCGCCCACCTCCGGCCGTAGGGTCCCGGCTCCCGCGACCCCTCGCCTGCTGGCCGGCCTCGGACTCGCGCTGCTCGCCCTGCTGGGCCTGCGCGCCCTCACGAGCGCGCCGTCCGCGCCCCCACGAACGGCCCCGGAGGATCCCCCCGTGGCGCTCGACACGCCCTCCTCCCTCCGGGACTCCGGGGCCGTTCCTCCCGTTCCGGCATCGGACCGCGCGCCCGCGCCGAGTCCGGTCGTGGCCGCATCGGCTCCCGAGGGTGCGGCCGGCGAGGACTCCGCCCGGAACGGAGATCACCACGTCACGGAGCCGACTCCCGTCCAGTCCGGCCTGGCGCCGGGCGGCCTCGCGCGCGGTGCCGTGATCGGCAGCCAGGCCGCGAACGGCGAGTAGGGGCGCCTCGGCCCCGGCCGACGCGCGTCCCCTGCGCCTCTACCGCGAAATGGCCTTGCGGCGCGGGCGGCCGGCCCCGACGGAGTCCAGCCACGCGAACAGCTCGGCGCGCAGCTCGGCCGTGCGCGCGGGGCGCTCGGACGCGAGGTCGTGGGCCTCGGAGAGGTCCGCGGCCAGGTCGAACAGCTCGCTCTGATCGGTGGCCCACGCGTACACGAGCTTCTCGTCGCCGCGTCGCAGCGCGCTCTCCGAGGCCTGGTGTGGAAAGTGGAAGGCGAGCGTCTCGCGCGCGAGCGGGGTCTCGCGTGCGAGCAGCGGCGTGAAGTCCAGGCCGTCGCTCACGGGCAGCGGCGCGGCGCCCGCCAGCGCCAGGAAGGTGGGCGCGAAGTCCATCCCGACCACCGGGACGGCGCAGGTCCCCGAGCGCCTGGTGGGACCGCCCCACGCGACCAGCGGCACGCGCACGCCGCCCTCGTACACGCGTCCCTTGCCCCCGCGCAGCGGGCGGTTCGAGGTGATGTGCATGGTCTCGCTGGACGCCACGCGCCCGACCACGTTGCGCTGGCGTTCGATGCGCTTCTCCTCGAAGCCGCCGTTGTCCGAGGTGAACACGAGCAGGGTGTGCTCGGCCAACCCGAGGCGCTCGAGCGTGGCGCGCACGCGCCCGAGGCTCGCGTCCAGACGCTCGACCATGGCCGCGTACACGGGATTGTGCTGCGGCGCGGCCGGATCGGCGCGCCCCTGGTACTCGGCCACCAGCGCGGGCGGAGCCTGCAGCGGCAGGTGCGGCGCGTAGTGCGACAGCACCAGCAGGAAGGGGCGCGCGTGGTTCTCTTCCAGGAAGCGCACGGCCTCGTCCGTCAGACGATCGGTCAGGTACTCCCCCGGCGGACCGTCCGGCAGGGTCGCGATGCCGTAGGGCGAGAAATAGCTGGCGGTGGCACCCGCGCTCGAGTCCGCGAGCACGGTCTCGAAGCCGGACTCGCCGGGTCGCCCACCGAGGTGCCACTTGCCGATCCAGCCCGTGCGGTAGCCCTGCTCGACCAGGCGCGAGGCCAGCGTGGGCACGCCCTCGGGCAGGCGATCGACCACGGTGGGCTCGATCAGCAGCGCGCCCTCGCCGAGGTCGACCTCGCGCTCCTCGGCCCCGGCCGTGGGCGTGTTCGCGCCGACGACCGTGGTCAGGTGCAGGCGCGCCGGAGCGAGCCCGCTCACCAGCGCCGCGCGCGAGGGCGAGCACACCGGCGAGGCCGAGTAGGCCTGGGAGAAGACCAACCCGTCCGCCGCCAGGCGGTCGATCTCGGGGGTGTGGTGGAAGCGTGAGCCCTCGTAGCCCACGTCGGCCCAGCCGAGATCGTCGGCGAGGACGAGCACGAAGCTCGGCGCTGGCGCGGGCTCGCTCCCGCAGGCCGTGAACGCGGCCCACGCCAGCACGCCGAGGCACGCGCTGCGCCCTGGCCGCAAGGGTCCCGACGGGCCAGCGCCGCGCGCCATCGCCCTCAGTGGTCCCTGCGCTTGTCGATGCGGTGTTGCAGGGCGCGCTCGAGCTTCAGGGCCGCCTGGTGCACGGCGTCCTTGAACTCGGAGGCGTCGTGCTCGGCCACGACCGGATCCAGGCCACTCGGCCGGGCCTCGATGGTGCAGCGCTTGTCCACGCCGTTCTTCTGGGACGAGTTCAGGTCCTTCAGGTGCACCTCGACGCGCGTCAGGCGCGTGGCGTAGTGCTGGAGGATCTCGTTGATGTCGCGCTCGACGTACCCGCGCAGCGGCTCCGGTACGCCCAGCCCTTGCGTGAAGATCTGGATCTGCATCTCGGGCCCAGGATAGCCACCCGCCGTGCGCGGCGCGATGGGCCACAGGGCCCGCTCGGACGCCCCTCAGCGCGGTTCGCGTGCGGCGGCCAGCCCCGGGGCGCGCACGAAGACGCGGTAGAAGTGCTCGCGCTCGTCGTCCGAGCGCGAGACGAGGATCAGGGCGTCCAGGTCCGCGCTCTGGTCGAGGAAGCGCTGCAGGTTCAGCTGGGTCTCGGGCTCGTCCGCGCGGCCCAGACCGAGCGCGTGGCGCGCGCCGGCCAGGAGCTCCACCGCCGCGCTCGCGGCACCCTCGTCGTCTTCGCGGCCGACCAGCCCGAAGCCGCGGCTCGCGAGGTTCGCGCGCAGGTGCGCGAGCACGCGCGCGTCCACCGCCGTGGTCACGTCGTCCAGCACCAGCACGCGGCCGCGCGCCGGGAGCGCGCCGGAGGGCCCGGCCGCGGAGAGCGGGGCGAAGTCCGGCCCGTCCGCGGCCGGGATCGTGGAGTTGGGCCCTGCGTCCGCGGACTCCGCCGGGAGAGCCCCGGCCGGCTCGGCTTGCCGCGCGGCGCCGAGGTCCTGGACCACGCCCTGGGCCAGGTCCACGAGCTTCTGCTCCCGGTCGGAGAGGCTCTTGCGGGTGCGCTCGGGCGCGGCCGCGACCCGGTGCACGACGGCCTCGTGCCCCGCCCAGCGGTGGGCCCGGGCGCGGCCGGCGAACAGGAAGGCGCTCGTCAGCACGAAGAGCCCGAAGAGACCGGCCGCGGCCAGGGCCAGGGGCGGCGCGAAACGGCGCCGGCGCGGCGAGGCAGCGGGCGGGACGAAGGCGGGCAGCGGCGCCGGCTCGAAGCGCGCTTCGAAGACGGGGGCGGGCGGCGCGGCGCGCGGCGCGAAGGCCGGCCCATCGACGCGCGCGGGGGGCTGCCCGGGCGACGCGTCGGCGCGCGCGAAGGACGGCAGGTCGGCCGGGCGCAGCTCGAACGGGTTCGTGGCCACGGCCAGGGCCGCGAGGTCGGCGCGCATCTCGGCCGCCGAGGCGTAGCGCGAACCCATCTCCGCCATGGCGCGCTGCACGATCCAGCGCAGGGCCTCGGGCGCGCGCTTCGAGAGCTGCGACAGGCTGCCGTGGGCCGGGAAGCTGTTCTCGAGCAGCGCATACAGCACCGCGCCCGCGCTGTAGACGTCGAAGCGCGCGCCGTCGACCTGGTGCACCTTCACGCCCTGCATCGCCAGGCGCACCATCTCCGGGTCGCGGTAGTACTCGGTGCCGTGCGTGGTCAGCGTCATGGCCGAGGCCAGCGGCGTCACCAGGCCGAAGTCCACCAGGTGCGCGCGGCCCTTGGCCACGATCACGTTGCTGGGTTTGACGTCCTTGTGCCACAGCCCGCCGGAGTGGAAGCGCTGCAAGGAATCGCACAGGTCGATGGCGTAGCCGAGCACGAGGCGCTGCTCGGCGTCGGCCAGGCCCTCGCTGGTCCCGCGCGCGTGCAGGGCACGGGTGACGCGCTCGAGGTCCTCGCCCTTCACGTACGGCATCACGTAGTAGAAGTGGTCGTTCGTGAGCTGGTGCTCGCACACCAGGCCCAGCTGGCTGGCGGCCTCCAGGGCGCGGCTCTCGCGCACGATCTGGGGCAGGGTCGAGCCCGCCTCGAGCGCGAAGGACTTGATCACCACTTCGCCCGGCAGCATGCGCCCGGCCTTCAGGAAGCGGCGCTGGGTCGCGCTGCGCGGGCGGGCCACGAAGAGCTGCGCGCCCGAGCCGCCCGAGGGCAGCGTACCGATGACCTCGTAGCCGTCGAAGGTCGCGCGGCGCGCGCGGCGCGCCCGCGGCGCGCGCTCCATCGCGTCGGGCAGGCGTCGCTCGACGCCATCCACCAGGCTGCCGAGCCCGAGGAAGCGCAGCGGGTTGCCGAACGCCACGCGCCACACGCCGACGCCCACGCCCTTCAGCTCGTCGCCGAAGGCGCGCGCGTAGTGGCGCGCGGCGCCCATGCGCAGGATCACGAAGTTGACCACCGCCAGCGGCACCGTGGCGCAGGCCGTGACCAGCGCGCCGACCGTGTGGACCGCGTCGCCCAGCTCGTTCTTGACGAAGCCGAGCGCGCGCCCGAGCAGCCAGAACACGCCCCGCAGGACCTTCCAGAGCAGGAACAGGACCCCGGCCACCAGGCCGAGGCCGAGCAACGCGGCGAACACCGCCAGGATCACGGCCAGGAAGGACAGGACCGACATCACGGAACCTCTCGCGGCAGAGGGTCGTCACGGAACGGGAAGAGCGAACGCACGACGCGCCCGAGGGGACCGGGCCGGCTCACGACGCCGGGCCCGGCCTCCGCCGCCCGGGGCGGGGTCGGCGCCGGGTTGGAGAGCTGGATGCGGTGCACGACTTCGGCCACGGCCGCGTCGAAGGCCGCGTCCTCGCCCTTGTTGGGATTCCCGGCCAGCCCGTTGCGCCCGAGCTCGGCCTGCTCCTCCAGCGAGAAGGAATACTTGGCGAAGGTCTCGGCCAGGCGCGCGCGCACCTTCTCGCGCACGGCCGCGGCCCGGCGGCTGACGGTGGCCTCGGACAGCGCCAGGGACTCGGCCACGGCCCTGCCGGGCCGGCCCTCCAGCACGCGCGCGCGGAACACGGCGAAATCGCCGAAGCCGCACTCGCGCTCGGCCGCCCGCAGCGCGGCCGTCACCTTGGCGTCGAACACGGCCTGCTCGTAGCGCGCATCGGGCGCCGGCTCGGCGCTGGCACCCTGGAAGTCCTCGTCCAGCGAGCGCCCGCGCTGGCCCGAGCCGCGTTTCTGGGCCATGCGCCGGTCCATCTCGCCGCAGAAGCTGTGGTGCGCGATGGCCAGCAGCCAGGTCGAGAAGCGCGCGCCCTTGGCCGGGTCGTGACGGTCGATCGCGTCCGTCAGCGCCGCCAGGGTCTCCTGCGAGAGGTCCTGGACCGTCTCGGGCCCGATGTGGCCGCGCCCCCAGCGGGCGAGCTGCCCGCGCAGGACCGGGCCGAAGTTCTCCCACAGCTCGAACCAGGCGGCGGGTTCGCGCGCGCGCAGACGACGGACGAAGTGGGTGGTGGGATCGCTCAGCACGGGCAGGGTGGGCGTGCCGCGGGGGCGGGGGGCGCCCCTTAACCAGGAACGAGCGCCACTATTCGTGGAATGCGCGTTCGGCGCGCAAGGACGCGCGCGGGTTTCCCAAGGAACGAGCGATGCGCCGGTCCTCGGCGCGCGTCGTCCAGCGGGGACACCCGTCCCCGGTCCCATTAGCGGAGCCCCAGCCATGTTCTCCTTCCTCGGAAAGGCCCTCAAAGTCGCGGTCATCTCCACCGTCCTGCTCGGCATGGCCGGGGCGGGCGCCTACGCCCTGATGGGCCGGCACCGCACCGAAGCCGTCGTGCACGAGATCCAGGACAACCTCCTGGAGTCGATCGACGCGCACCTCGACAACCCCGCCCTGATGCGCTCGCAGCTGCGCGAGCTCGAGCGCGAGTACCCCGTGCGCATCGCCCAGGTGCAGAACGACCTGGCCGAGATCCGCAACGAGATCAAGCAGCTCGAGCAGGAGGTGGCGGTGTCCGAACGCGTGGTCGAGCTGGCCGGCAAGGACCTCGAACGCCTGGGTACGCAGGTCGCCGCGCAGGTGCCGATGGAGAGCGGGATGCAGCTCGTCAGCGTGCGCCTGGACGGCCAGAGCTACACGCCCAACGCCGCCCACACCCAGCTGCAGCGCGTGCGCGCCACGCGCAGCGCCTACGCCGGTCGCGCGACCGACGCGCGCCACGACCTCGGCTACCTCACGACCCAGGCCGGACGGCTGGAGGAGCTGCTGGTCAAGCTGCAGGGCGAGCAGACCGAGTTCCGCGCCCAGGTCGTGGGCCTGAACCGCCAGATCGACTCCATCGCGCGCAACGACCGCCTGCTCGAACTGCTCGAGAAGCGCAACCAGACGCTCGAGGAGTGCGGGCGCTACGAGGTCGTCAGCCTGGGCCAGATCACCACTCGTCTCGACCAGATCAAGGGCAAGCAGGAAGCCGCGCTCGAACTCCTGGCGAGCGAGGAACACGCCACGGACTACGAAGACCTGGCGCGCCAGCAGATCGCGGGCGAGGAACTGGGCGAGTTCTCGCAGCTGTCCCGCCAGCTCTCGAGCACGCCCGACGCGCTCTCCGGTCGTTAGGCCGGGCACGCACGGCGCGCGAGCTCGAGTCTCGCGCCCACGGGGCCGCCGTTCCGCAGGGGGAACGGCGGCCCGCTTCCGTTCACGGCCCGTCGGTTCCGGCTGGGAGGCTCCAGCGATCAGGGGTGCAGGCGCGCGGCGAGCCAGGCCGTCAGCACCTCCAGGAACTCGGGGGCGATCGGGCGGGCCTTCAGGTAGTCGAGCTCGTTCGGGCGCTCGCCGGCGCGCTTGAAGAGGTGGTCGAGCTCGGGAAAGACGCGCAGCTCGTGGTCCACGTGCCCGGCGGCGTCGAGCGCGGCCTGGATCCGCGGGGCGTCGCGCTCGGCCGAGACCTGCACGTCGCGGCCGCCCTGCAGGATCAGGATCGGACAGGAGACCTTGGCCAGCGGCGCGAGCACGTCCCGACCCAGGTGGCTCGCGAGCCAGGCGCGCTCGGACACGAAGGCCGCGAGTTCGGGCGCCAGACCCGCGGGCGCGATCGCTGCGCCCTTGGCGATCTCGGCGAGGAAGGCGGCGAGTTCGCGCTCGAAGGTCTCGAGCTCCGCCGGCGACGCGCCCGCGAGCTCGCGCCCGAGGCAGAGCTGCTCCTTCAGCAGCGCCTCGAGCGCCCGGCCGGGGGCCGCCATCAGCACCACGGCCGCGATCGGCTCCTCGGCCGCGAGCAGCGGCGCCGAGAGCCCGCCCTCGCTGTGCCCGATCAGGGCGATGCGCGCGGGGTCCACGTCCGGCCGCGCGCGCAGAAAACGCACGGCGCGCCGGCCGTCCGCCACCAGGTCTGCGAACACGAGGCCCACGGTCGGGCCCGTGCTCCGGCCCACGCCGCGGTCGTCGACGCGCAGGACCAGGAAGCCCGCGCGCGTCAGGTGATCGAGGATCTCGTGGGTGCCGAGGTCGAGCCCCTGCGCGAAGCCGTCGCGGTCCTGGGGTCCGGAGCCGGACAGGAAGAACACGGCCGGGAGCCGGCCGGCGGCTCCCTTCGGGCGCGTGATCGTGCCGGCCAGGGACACGTCCCCGTCGACGATGGTCACGTCCTCGCTGGCGAGATCGCTCGGGCGCGCGCGCGCCTGGAGCTCGATCGCGAAGCTCTCGCGCGGCTCCGGCACGCGGCGGAAGACGATCCCCTGGCTCGCGATCTCGACCTCTTCGAGCCGACCTCCCGGCGCGAGGCGCAGGCGCTCGCCCAGGGAATCCTCGAGGTACTGCGCGCCCTCCGGGCTCGTCTTCGCGGGCTTGACCGAGTAAGGAGCGGTGCGCAGCAGGTTGGCCGAGAAGAGCGTGCGCTGCAGGCCCTCGGCCGGGACCGGCTCGAGCGCCAGCAGGAGCTCGAGCTGGGACACGAAGTTGTTGGCGAGCAGGAAGGCGTCCGACGGAACCTCGACCGTCAAGGCCTGCTCGGTCGGTCCCTGGCGCACGAGCAGCTCGGCCTTGCCGCCGGCCAGCACGCCGGCCACGCCGCTCTTGACGTCGCCGACCTGGGCGCGGAAGTCGAAGCGCAGGGGCAGGGCCTCGTCGTCGGTCCAGAGCTCGACCGTGAAGCGCTGCCGCAGTGCCCCGCCCGGCGTGCTCAGCTCGAGCTCGACCTGCTCGCGGAAGTGGTGCGCGCGCAACGGGCCGAGCCGGACCTCGCCGACGTAGGTCGAGGCGCAGTGGCCGAGGCTCTTCCCGCCTTGCTCCACGAGCCACACGCGCTGCTCGCCGGGCCGATACAGCGCGCCCAGCCCGGCGGGCGCGCGCGGCTCCTGGTGCGGCGGAAGCAGTGCACAGAGGAGCAGGCTCGCGCTCGGGATCATGCCCAGATCATGACGCGCGCGCCGGCGCGGGCAAGAAGAGCGCGGCGAGCAGGGCTTCAGTCCGGCTCGCGCGGCAGCTCCAGCTCGGCCACGCCGTCCAGCTCGCGCACGGGGTAGGTGGTGGCCGGATCGCACTCGACCTCCAGCGCCTGGCCCGTGCGCGGGTCGAAGCGGTAGAGGTGCAGCGGGCAGACCACGGCGCCGCCCTCCCACAGCGGCCCTTCGCCGATGCGGCCACCCTCGTGCGGACACCGCGTGTCGAGCGCGAACAGCTTGCCGCCCGTGCGCACCAGCAGCACCTCGAGTGGCGGCAGGTCGGCGTGCGCGGCCGGCACGAGGATCTTGCGCGCCTCGCCCTCGGGCAGACGCGCGACGCCGGGGACGCGGACGGTGCGCGTGGCGCGACGGGCCTTCATCGCGCGGATGCTAGCATCCGCGCGCGATGAAGCCCGTGCTCGTGCTCGACGTGGTCGGCCTGACGCCGCGCCAGATCGGCGCGCGCACGCCGCACCTCGCGGCCCTGGCGCGGCGCGGCGCGAGCGCGCCGATGGACGCGCAGCTCCCGGCCGTGACGCTCACGGCCCAGGCCACGCTGCTGACGGGACTCGCGCCCGGCGAGCACGGCGCGGTCGCCAACGGCTGGTACTTCCGCGAGCTGGGCGAGGCGCTCCTGTGGCGCCAGCCGAACGAGCTCGTGGCCGGGAAGAAGCTCTACGAGCGCGCGCGCGAGCGCGATCCGGCCTTCACCTGCGCCAAGCTCTTCTGGTGGTGGAACCTGGGCGCGGCCGTGGACTGGTCGCTGACGCCGCGCCCGTTCTACCCGGCCGACGGGCGCAAGCTCCCGGCCGTGTACGGCACGCCGCGTCCGCGCGAGGGCCGGCCCGGCTTCGAGGACGAACTCGCGCGCGCGCTCGGCCCGTTCCCGTTCTTCGACTTCTGGGGACCCAAGGCGGGGCTCGCCTCGAGCCGCTGGCTGACCGACGCCGCGCTGTGGACGCTCGCGAACAAGCGTCCGACCCTGACGCTCGTCTACCTCCCCCACCTCGACTACGACCACCAGCGCCTGGGGCCGGAGCACCCGCGCTCGCTCGCGGCCCTGACCGAGGTCGACGCGCTGGTGGGCGAGCTGGTGCGCGCCGCCGACGGACTCGGCGCCGAGACGCTGGTGGTCAGCGAGTACGGCCTCGAGCACGTCGAGCGGCCGGTGGCGCTCAACCGCGCCCTGCGCGAGGCCGGGCTGCTGGCCGTGCGCGCCACGCCGGTGGGCGAGGTGCTGGATCCCTTCGCGAGCCGCGCCTTCGCCGTCGCCGACCACCAGGTGGCGCACGTCTACGTGCGCGACGAGCGCGACCTCGCGCGCACGCGCGGCCTGCTCGAGGGCCTCCCCGGGCTCGCGCAGCTGCTCGACGCGGCCGGCCAGCGCGCCGCCGGCCTCGCTCACCCACGTTCGGGCGAGCTCGTGTGCGTGGCCGCCAAGGGCGCCTGGTTCACCTACACCTACTGGCTCGATGACGCGCGCGCGCCCGACTTCGCGCGCACGGTCGACATCCACCGCAAACCCGGCTACGACCCGTGCGAGCTGTTCCTCGATCCCGCCCTGCGCTTCCCCAGGCTACGCATCGCGCTGCGCCTGGCGCAGAAGGCGCTCGGGATGCGCTACCTGATGGACGTGATCCCGCTCGACGCGACGCTGGTCCAGGGCAGCCACGGGCGGCTGCCGGACGATCCGCAGGACGGACCGGTGTTCGTGTCGAGCGCGCCCTTCGAGCGCTGCGGTGGTGCACCACGGAACGGCCGGGTGGATCCGCGCTCGTTCGCCGAACGTGCGCTGGCCCTACTCGCGCGCGAGTGAGCCGCAACACCGGTCTCGTCGGAGCAGCAAGGGCTTCGGGAGCGCGCAGGGTCCGTGCCCTGCCCGCGATCAGGGCCCGCGCGGGTCCAGACGGCGAGCTTCCGCGCGCCAGCGCGTCGCGCCGGCGGAGTCGCCGCGCTGCTCGGCGAAGCGCGCCAGGGCCTGGGCCAGGGCGGCGTCGGGCAGGAGCCTCATCGCGCTCTCGAGGTCGGCGCGGAAGCCGGCCTCGTCGCCCAGCGCCAGGCGCACGACGGCGCGGTTGCGATAGGCCGTGTCGGCCAGCGGGTGGCGCTGGATCAGCTCGTCCAGCAGGCGCTTGCCGGCCGCGGCCTCGCCCGCGCGCGCCAGCAGCGGCGCGAGGTTGATGGTCGCGGCGCACAGGGTGGGGTCGAGCTCGAGCGCGCGCTGGTACGCCTGGCGCGCGCCGTCCACCTGGCCGGCCTGCTCGAACAGGCTGCCGCGCACGTGGTGCAACATGGGCAGCTCCCGCGCGCGCGTGCCCGGGCCGCGCCCCAGGAACTCGCGCGCGCGCTCCACGTGCGAGCCGTGGAACAGCGCCATCGTCCACGGCCCGGGATCGTCGGCCGACTCCGCGTTCGGCGCGTCGGGCCATGCGAACACGCGCCAGTCGCCGCTCGGCGACTCGGGGAAGCGCAGGCGCGCGGGGGCACTCGGCGCGGGCGGCACGCGCCGGATCCAGTGGTCGTGGATCGCGACCTCGGCCACGTCGAACACACCCGTCTTGCGCAGGTGACAGTCGACGCAGTCGCGCGCCCCGGGCCGCGCGGCGGGCGCCAGCGCGCAGGCCGAGGCGCGCGCGGCCGGCTGCGACGCGCGGGTTCCGGACGGGTGGCAGGCGTCGCAGGCGGCGCGCACCAGCGCGCGCTCGGCCGGCTCGTGCAGCGAACGGTGCGGGTCGTGGCAGCTCTCGCAGGCGAGCCCGCCGTCCGGGAAAGCCGCCGATTCGAGGTAGCAGCGCGACAGCACCAGGCGCTGCACGTGGCTGACGAAGCCGATCTCGTCGCCGGGTTCGCGCGCCACGAAGACCGCGCGCGTGGCGAGCAGCGGCGTGCCGGGTGGCGGCGGGCCGAGGCGCGCCGGGTCGAGCTCGATGCGCGCGTCGCCCTGCAGGTGGCAGGCCGCGCAGCGCTCCATGCGCTCCACCCGACTCCAGGCACGCGCCAGTGGATCGGATGCGTCCGCGCCGTCCGTCCGCCGACGCACGTGCTCGACCAGATCGGCGTGGCAGGCCGCGCACGAGATCCCGCGCGGCTGCCACGCGGCCGCGGCGCGATTCAGCGGCCAATCGCGCGGAGGCGGCGTGTCCGTGTGGCAGCCCAGGCACTCGGGCGTCAGCGCCAGCGTGAAACGGGTGCCCGGGGCGATGGTGTGCCCGGGCGCGAGCGCCGCGTGCCGCTCGGCCCCGTGCCCGAGCACCTCGAGCGGCGCGAGCCACCAGCGACCGGCGCGCTGCACGGCGAAGGAACGGTCGAGCTCGCCCGCCCCGATCGCGAAGGCCAGCGCAGCCGAGTCGCGCCAGGGCGCGCGCCCGGCGCCCTCGTCGCCACGCCACGTCTCGACCAGGCGCGCCCCCGGGCCGTCGCCCTCGAAGGCGTAGACGAAGCCCGTGTCGGGCTCGGCCACCGGCGCGAGACGCGCGAGCTCGCCCGCGCGCAGCGGCTCGAGCGCGCGCGCCATGCCCGTGCGCGCGTAGCTCGCGCACTGCGACGGATGGCAGTCGGCGCACTGCGCCAGGGCCCCGGCGCGCGCGGCCTCGTCCGCCTGGAACGCGAACGAGAGGTACAGGAGCGGCGCGGCGATCACGCCGCCCACGGTGCCCGATCTCACCGGGGGGGTCCAGGCCGAGCGGGCCCTTCGCGAAACGCTGCGCGCGTGCCAGCATCGGAGCGGAATGCCGCACTCTCCGCCCCACGCTCCCATGCCCCACCCCGACTGGCCCCACCCCGACTGGCTCCGCCTCGGCGCATTGCCCGCGACCGAACTGGTCGAGGCGCGCCTCGAACTGCACTGGGCGCTGCAGCTCCCGGCCGCGCTCGGGATCGCGCGCGCCACCCCCAGTGCCGACTTCGCCCAGCACGCGCTGCACTGGGAGCCGCGCCACCAGGCGCTGGTGAGCGCGTGGGCCGCGCAACCGCGCCGCTACCGCGCCGGCCTGCGCTTCGAACCGCTGACGCTGCTCCTGCTCACGGAGCACGACGAGCCGCTCGCGACCCTGCCGCTCGTCGGCCGCACGCTGGCCGAGGGGCTCGCGTGGCTGGAGACGGCCAGCGCGGACCACGCCGGCGCGGCCCGCACTCCGCTCGCGTTGCCCGCGCACGAGCTGCCCGAGCACCCGCTCGCCAGCGGCGCCCGCTTCGGGAAGAGGTCTGCCCAGGCGCTCGAGCTGGCGCGCTGGTTCGCGAACCTGACCGTCGCGCTCGCGCGGCGCCGAGCAGGCCGGGAGGCGAGCCCGCTGCGCGTCTGGTCGCACCACTTCGATCTGGACACGGTGCTCACGCTCGGGAGCGGGCGCACGCTCGGCCTGGGCTTCTCGCCCGGGGACGAGAGCTACGCCGAGCCGTACCTCTACGCGCTCCCGACCCCGTACCCCGACGAGCACGCCCTGCCCCCGCTGGCGCCGCCGTTCGAGTGGGTCACCGACGGCTGGATCGGCGCCGTGCTGCGCGGCTCGCACGTGGCGTCGCTCCCGGCCCCGGCGCAGGCCGCGCTGGTCGAGCGCTTCCAGCGCTCGGCCGAGGAGGCCCTGGGCGTTGCCGGCGAGCACGCTTCGCACTAGCACGTCTGCTAGACTCGCGCGCGAGGAGACCCGTGCTCGCCTGCGCGACACTGCTGCTGACACTCACGGCCCTCGCGCCCGGCGAGCTGCGGCGCGAGACCTGGCCCGACGGCAGCCCGCGCGCGGAGTACGAGGTCGAGCGGGACGCGAGCGGGCGCGAACGGCGCAGCGGAGCGTACCGCGCGTGGCACGAGAACGGCGCGCTGGCGAGCCAGGGCAGCTTCGCCGACGACCGCGAGGTCGGGCGCTGGAAGTTCTTCCACGCGGATGGCGGTCCCGCGGCCGAGGGCAGCTTCGCGCGCGGCGAGCGCGTCGGACCCTGGGAGACGTTCCACCCGGGCGGCCAGCGCGAGTCGAAGGGCCGCTACGAGAAGGACCACCGCAGCGGAGCGTGGAGCTTCTGGACGCGCACGGGCGAGCTCGATGCGGAGAACTCGGGTCTCTACGAGTACGTCGTGCGCACGGCGCCGGACGGACGCGCGGCCAGCGGACACCTGCTCGACGGCCTGCCCCACGGCGAGTGGAAGAGCAGCTGGCCCGCCGGCGGGCCGCAGCTGGTCGGGGCCCTCGTGCGCGGACGCCGCAGCGGGCTGTGGTTGTTCCTCGATGCGGCCGGCAGTCCGGTGCGCCTGCTTTCGAGCGTGTTCGCGCGCGACGGCCGCAGACGACCGGCCGCGGCCGAGGACTGCGCCGCGCGCGGAGCCACGCTCGACCTGCCCGTGCCCGCGCGCGGCGCGCTCGGCGGACTGCCCGAAGCCGAGGCCCTCGGCAAGGAGCTGGGCGCCTGGCTGGGGATGGACGAGAAGCAGCGCGCCGAGCGGCTGGGAAAGCTCGCTTCGGCGAAGCGCGAACCGGGCTGGATCGAGTGCGGACCGCGCTGTCTCCCGCTCGTGCTCGAGCGCCTGCTGGCCTGCGATCCCGAGGACGCCCGCGGGCGCGCAGAGATCGAGCGGCTCGACGCGCTCGTGCTGCGCCCCCTGCTCGGCGGACACGCGCTCGAGAGCCCGCCCGCGACCACCGCGCGCTCGGCCGAGGCGGCGCGCGAGTTCGTGCGCGCCTGGGCCAACCTGTGGGCCGCGACTTCCGACGACGCGTGGCTGTGGTGCGTGGCGCTGCCGCTCACGCCGCCGAGCGCGCCGGACGACGCCTTGGCCGAGGCACCCTTCCTGCGTTCGCCCATCCTGGCGGCGGTCCCCGCTCCGCCAGCCCTGCTCGCGCGCCGCTACGAGGGACGCACCGGCCCGAACGAGGCGCCCCTCGCCGCGGCGCTCCTCTGGCTGGAGCAAAACCAGCACGCGGACGGCAGCTGGAGCCCCGCACCGGATCCGCGCGCGCCGCCGCCGCGCCCGCTGGCCGGCAACGACGTGGGCGTGACCGCGCTCGCGCTGCTGGCCCAGCTCGGCGCCGGCCACCGGCCCGAGACCTCGCCCAGCCTCGCGCGGGGTCTGGCCTGGCTGCTCGCACGGCAGCGCCCCGAGGACGGCCGCATCTGGAGCACGCCGCGCCACGACTGGCTCTATGGCCACGCCATGGCGACGATCGCGCTGTCCGAGGCCCTCGCGCTCGCGCCCGAGGCCGGGCTGCGGCCGCGCGTACAGCGCGCGGTCGACGTGCTGTTCAGCGCTCGCAATCCGTATGCGGCCTGGCGCTACGACGCGCCGAGCGGCGAGAACGACACCTCGGTCACCGGCTGGGCCGTCCAGGCCCTGTTCGTGGCGCGCGCGGCGGGCCTCGAGGGCGACTTCCATGCGGCCTTCGAGGGCGCCCTGAGCTGGATCGACATGGTCACCGACCCGGTGCAAGGACGCGTGGGCTACGACCAATTCGGCACCTTTTCGGCCCGCACCCCGGAGAACCAGCGCTTCCCGCGCGAGACGGGCGAGCCGCTGACGGCTGCCGGCCTGCTCGTGCGCCGGTTGCTCGGGCAGGCGCCCGACGCGCCGCTGGCGCAGAAGCAGCGCGAGCTGCTGGCCCACTTGCCGCCGATCTGGGATCCCACGGGCCTGCGCGTAGACGAGTACTACTTCTACTACGGCGCGCAGGCCCTGGCGCTGTGCGGAGCGCTCGACCGCTCCTGGGAGGCCGGCCTGCGCCAGATCGCGGGCGCGCAGAGCGGCAATGCGCGCGAGCGCGGCTCGTGGGATCCGCTGGGCGTGTGGGCCGGCTTCGGTGGGCGCGTGTACTCGACCGCGATGCTGGCGCTCGCGCTGGAGGCGCCGTTCCGCTACACGCTGGCGGACTCGCTCGCGGACCCCAAGAAGGACAAGAAGCGGCGCTAGCAGTCCGTTGATAAAGATCCCTGCTGCGGCTTCGCGCGCATCGACGGTGCGTCGTCACGCTCGTCGAGCCGTGCTCAGCGGCCAGGAAGGCCGCTTCCGCCGTCTCTCCGTCGCGTTCCTAGCTCCGTCGATGCGCGCTTTGCCTCGCGACGGGACTTTTTCAACGGCCTGCTAGGCCCGGGTCGGGACGCCGACACTAGTAGCCGAGCTGTCTCAGGCGCTCGAGTTCGTCGGGCGTGTGCTCGACCTGC
>CAZWAY010000057.1:0-34914 GCA_964631945.1 uncultured Planctomycetaceae bacterium | reverse complement strand
GCCGATCTGGAGCACCGAGCTCGCCTGTGGCGCGCGCGTGCTCGGCACGCCCTTCGAGAAGGTCCCGCTGACGCGCCTCTCGCTCGCCTTCCCGGCCGGGCGTGCCTTCGAGCTGCCTCGGCAGCGCGGCCTGGCCACGCTCACGGCCGAGATGCTGGAGGAAGGCACGCGCGCGCTCTCGGGTACGGAGTTCCTGGACGAGCTCGACGGCCTGGGCGCGCACCTCTCGGTCACGGCCGGCGACGAGGAACTCGTGCTGCGCCTGTCGGTGCTGGACGAATGCCTGCCGCGCGCGGTCGAGCTGCTGTGCGCGCTGGTGCTCGAGCCGCGCTTCGACGCGGCCGACTTCGCGCGCGTCAAGCGCGCGCGCCTGGTCGAGATCGGGACGCGCGCCGACCGCATCCAGCAGCTGGCCGAGGACGGCTTCGCGCGGCTCCTGTACGGCCCCGCGCACCCGCGTGGTGCGCCGGGCCGGGGCACGCAGGCGAGCGTCACCGCGCTGGAGCTGGAGGACGTGCGCGCCTTCTGGCGGGCGCAGGCCGTGCCGGCACGCGCTCGTCTGGCCGTGGTGGGCGCCGCGGATGCGCCGCGCGTGTCCGCGCTGTTCGCGCCGCTCGGCGCGCGCGCGCGCGGCGCGTCGGCCCCCGCCACGCGCCCGCCCGCGCCGGAGCCCGACCCGCGCACCGAGCTCGGCCTCTTCCTGATCGACAAGCCCGGCGCGGCGCAGAGCGAGCTGCGCCTCGGACACCTCTCGGTGGCCAGCCTCGACCCGGACTTCTATCCGCTGCAGGCCCTCAACCACATGCTGGGCGGAGCCTTCTCGAGCCGCCTCAACCTGAACCTGCGCGAGGACAAGGGCTACACCTACGGCGTGCGCAGCTCCTTCCCGGGCGGCGTCACGCCGGGCCCGTTCGAGGTCGCGTGCGCGGTCGCCTCGGCGGTCACGGCCCCAGCCCTGGCGGAGGCCCTGGCCGAGCTGCGCCGGATCCACGCGGGCGTCAGCGGGGAGGAGCTCGAGTTCACGCGCAAGTCGCTCTCGCGCGCCCTGACGCGCAGCCTGGAATCGACCCAAGCGCGGCTCTTCCTGCTCGAGAGCATCGCGCGGCACGGCTACCCGCTGGACGTGCTCGAGCGCCGCCTGGCCTGGCTGGGGACGATGAGCGTGCCGGAGCTGGACGCGCTCGCGCGGCGCCACGTGCGGCCCGAGGCGCTGGCGCTCCTGGTGGTGGGGGATCGCGAGCAGGTGCTCGCCCCGTTGCAGGCGCTCGGGCTGGGCGAGGTGGTCGAGCTCGATCCGAGCGGCGAGCCCCTCGCGGCCCGCGCGCTGTAGGTTCTCGCGCCGTCGGTGGGGCGTCGCCGGCGCGCGCTTGCCCAGCGCCCGCGCGGGCCCTAGGCTCAGGCCACCGAACGGATCCCGAACCGCGCCCCCCCGCACCATGCCCAGCTCCCGCCCGCGCGAACCCCGTCAGGCCGATCCGCGCTCCGGCGGCGAGCGGCGCGCCCGCGCCGAGGGTGGCGCGGAGGGCGGCATCGAGGCCCTGGTCGAGCGTCTGCGCGGCGCGCCCGAGCTGCGGGCCTCGTTCACGGCCTGGCACGAGACGCCCGCGCGACCGGCGCGCAGCGCGGCCCTGCCGGCCGGCCTTTCGCCCGAGCTCGTGGCGCTGTTCGCGCGTCGCGGGATGGGCCAGCTGTACGCGCACCAGGCGCGTGCGATCGAGCTCGCCCTGGCCGGGCGCGACGTGCTCATCGCCACCCCGACCGCCTCGGGCAAGACGCTGGCCTACAGCGCGCCCGTGCTGCAGGCGCTGCTCGAGAGCGAGGGCGCGGCGCGCTCGCTGTGGCTGTTCCCGACCAAGGCGCTCTCGCAGGACCAGTCGCGGGGCCTGAACGGGCTGATCGAGGAACTCGGACGCAGCGCGCCGGGTCGCGCCGACTGGCACTCCTTCACCTACGACGGCGACACGCCGCCCTCGGTGCGGCGCACGCTGCGCGAGCGCGGCCACGTGGTGCTCACGAACCCGTGGATGCTGCACCAGGGCATCCTCCCGAATCACGCCAAGTGGTCGGAGCTGTTCGCCTCGTTGCGCTACGTCGTCATCGACGAGGTGCACACGCTGGCCGGGGTCTTCGGCTCGAACGTGGCGAACGTGTTGCGACGCCTGGTGCGCATCGCGCGGCACTACGGCAGCGAGCCGCGCTTCCTCTTGTCCTCGGCCACCGTGCGCGCGCCGGCCGAGCACGGGCGCGCGCTGCTCGGACGCGAGGTCGAGGTGGTGGGCGAGGACGCCTCGCCCAGCGGCCGGCGGCACTTCGCGGTCTACGACCCGCCCATCGTGAACGCCGTGGCCGGCCTGCGCGCCAACGCGCTGGAGGAGGTGCGTCGGCTCGCGCCCTACCTGTGCGGCCCGGCGCACCAGACGATCTTCTTCTGCAACCGGCGCACCTCGGTCGAGGTGCTCACGCGCTACCTCAAGGAGGCCGCGCCACGGCTCGGCCTCGAGCCGCAGGAGATCCGCGGCTACCGCGGCGGCTACCTGCCGGATCTGCGACGCGAGATCGAGGCCGGCCTGAAGGACGGCGCGGTCAAGGTGGTGGTCTCGACCAACGCGCTCGAGCTCGGGATCGACATCGGGCGCCTGGACGTGGCCGTGCTGGTCGGCTACCCGGGCTCGCAAGCGTCCTTCTGGCAGCGCGCCGGGCGCGTGGGCCGGCGCGGTGGCAGCTCGCTGGCGGTGCTGGTGGCGCGCGCCGATCCGGTCGACCAGTACCTGGCCACGCACCCGGAGTACCTGTTCGGCGAGGCGCGCGAGCACCTCGGGCTCGACCCGGACAACCTGGTGCTCCTGTCCGAGCAGCTGAAGTGCGCGGCCTTCGAGCTGCCGTTCCAGAGCCAGGCCGACGGCAGCGTGCGCGGCTTCGGCGCCTCGCCGCACGTGCCCGGGATCCTCGACTACCTGGCGGAGGAGTCGAAGCTCCTGCTGCGGCGCGGCTCGCGCGCCCAGGGCACCTGGTACTGGGCCGCGGACGCCTATCCGGCCCAGGACGTGTCGCTGTCCGGTTCGGAGCCCGACAACGTGCTGGTGTTCGACGAGGAGGAGCAAGCCATCGGCGAGGTCGACCGGGCCTCGTCGATCACCGCCGTGCACGAGGGCGCGATCTACCAGGTCGAGGGCGAGACCTACAAGGTCGAGCGCTTCGACTACGCCAACCGCCGCGCCTGGGTGCGGCGCGCGGCCAGCGACTACTTCACCGAGGCCGAGACCGACACCGAGGTGCGCGTGCTGCGCCTGGAGGAGAAGGCCGAGCGCCTGCGCGCCGACGGGCGCTCGGACGTGCAGCTGTGGCGCGGCGAGGTGCACGTCACCACCGTCGCCACGATGTACAAGAAGATCCGCTTCTACACGCGCGAGAACGTGGGCGCGGGCGACATCCATCTGCCGCCCGAGGAGATGGAGACCGAGGCCTTCGTGTTGACGCTGGCACCCGAGGCGGCGGCCGAGCTGCAGCTCGCGGCCGGCAACCGCGCCGCGGCCTGGGGCGGCGTGGCGCGCCTCCTGCGCCGCACCGCGCCGCTGTTCGTGCGCTGCGGTGCGGGCGACCTCGGACTCTCCTCGGAGGTGCGCTCGGGCCACTTCCAGCGTCCGGCGCTGTACCTCTACGACCGCGTGCCGGGCGGGGTCGGGACCTCGGTGGCGCTGTTCCGCGCCCAGCGCGAGATCGTGGGCGCGGCGCGCGCGGTGCTTGCGCGCTGCGCGTGCGAGCACGGCTGTCCGGCCTGCATCGGCCCGCTCGAGGAGGTCGGGCCGCTCGGCAAGGAGACGGCCCTGGCGCTGCTCGGCTTCCTGGACGAGGGTCCGGAGTTCGTCCCGGGGTCGGTCGAGGCCGAGCTCGAGCCCGGACCGCGCGCCGCGGAGCCCCGCGCATGACTGACGAGCTGCGCGCGAGGCTGGCGCGCCTGCGGCGCGAGCCGGTGCCCGCCTCCGCGCCGGCTGGGGCGTCCGGGGAGTTCGTCGGGCTGCCGGACTGGTTCCGGGCGCGTGCGGTCGCGCCCACGCCCGCGGCCGGCGGCAACGGCCACACGCTCGGGCTCCCGGCCGAGCTGCAGGAAGCCACCAGCCAGCGCGGGAGTTTCGCGGCGCGCACGCGCGACTACGCCGAGACTCACGCGCACGGCGACGTCCCGCTGGCCGAGGGCCGCGCGGCGCCGCCGCAGGAATTCGCCTGGCTCACGCGCGATCCCGCGCTCCTGGCGCTGGATCCGTCGCGCTGCGTGTACCTCGACATCGAGACCACCGGCCTTGCGGGCGGCGTCGGCACGATCCCGTTCCTGGTCGCGCTGGGCAGCTTCGAGGGCGGTTCGTTCCGCCTGTGGCAGGCCTTCCTGCGGGACCCGGGCGAGGAGGCGGCCGTGCTCGCGGAGGTCGCCGAGCGCGTGCGCGCCGCGAGCGGCATCGTCAGCTTCTTCGGCAAGTCGTTCGACCGCCACCGGCTCGAGGACAAGATGCGCATGCACCGCATCGCGCCGCCCTTCGCCGGCAAGCCGCACCTCGACCTCTACCATCCGCTGGTGCGCCTCTACCGCGGAGCCTACCGCGACGGACGGCTCTCGACGTTCGAGCAGGAGCTGTGCGGCGTGACGCGCGCGCACGACCTGCCGGGGAGCCTCGCGCCCGCGGCCTGGCTCGACTTCCTGGCCGAGCGCCCGCACCGCCTGGAAGCCGTCTTTCGTCACAACGAGCTCGACGTGCTCTCGCTGGTCGTGCTCGCGGCCCATCTCGGGCGCGTGCGCAGCGAACGGTGCGCGGACGGATCCGTGCTCCCCGGCGCCGCCCGCGCGCGCGCGCGCGCGGTGGCCGAGCTCCACGCCGCGCGGCGCGAGCACTCCGCGACCCTCGACTGGCTCGAGCGCGCGCTCACGCACGCCGGCAGCGACGTTTCCTCCGATCCGGGCGAGCTCCTGTTCCGCCACGCCGAGTGCCTGCGCAAGCTGGGCCAGCGCGAACGCGCCCTCGAGGGATTCCTCCGTCTCGCCCGCGAGCGCCAGGACGGTATCGCGGCGCGTTCCTGGGCCGAGGTCGTGCGCCTGGCCCGGCGCCTGAAGCGGAGCGAGCTCGAGCTCGAGGCGTGCGCGTGCGGGCTGGCCGCCGCGGAGCGCACGCTGACCGGTCGCGCGCACGCGCGCGTCCGCGCCGCCATCGTGCCGCGTCCACGCGCGTGAGCCCACGGCCCGCGCCTCGGGATGGACCTTTGGACGCTCGCACCCCAGGGACCGTGGGTAAGCTCGCGCCGGTGAGCCTCCCGGCCCAGTTCGAGGCGCGTGAGCGCACCCGCTTCGTCGCGCTGGCGCTCGCGCTGGTGGTGGCGGTGTCCGTGGTCTACGCGCCCGTGCGCGCGCACGGCTTCGTGGCCTACGACGACGACGTCTACCTGACGGCCAATGCGCACGTGGCGCGCGGCCTCGACTGGGCGCAGATCGGCTGGGTCTGGACGCACCCGCTGGCGGCCAACTACCACCCGCTCACCTGGCTGTCGCACATGCTGGACGTGCAGCTGTTCGGGCTCGAGCCCGGCCCGCACCACCTCGTGAACGTCGCGCTGCACGCGCTGAACGCGTTCCTGGTGCTGCTCCTCGGCCGGGCGCTGCTCGCCAGCACCTGGGCGGCGGCCCTGGCGGCCGCGCTGTTCGCGCTGCACCCGCTGCGGGTCGAATCGGTGGCCTGGGCCAGCGAGCGCAAGGACCTCCTGTGCGCGGCCTTCTTCCTGACGGGCGTGCTCGCCTACCTCGCCTACGGCCGCGCCCCGACGCGCGCTCGTTACCTGGTGGTGTGCGTCGGCCTCGTGCTCGCGCTGCTGTCGAAGCCGATGGCGGTCACCTTCCCGTGCGTCGCGCTGCTGCTCGACCTGTGGCCGCTCGGACGCCTCGATCCGGCCCGGCCGTGGCGCGCGCGCGTGCCCGGCGCCGGTCGTCGCATCGTGCTCGAGAAGCTGCCGCTGCTCGCGCTGGCGTTCCTGGGCGCGCTCGCGACCTGGCTGGCCCAGGATTCGGGCGGCGCGGGGAGCAGCGCGAGCGTCCTGCCGTTCGATCTGCGCGCGCTCAACGCGCTCGCGGCCTGCGGCGTGTACCTGCGTCAGACCCTCTGGCCGGCCGGCCTGTCGGTGTTCTATCCGCTGGCCGCGGCCGTGGCCGAGGAGCCGCGCGCGCGGCTGCTCGGACCTGCGCTGCTGGCCGGGGTCGCGCTCGGCGCCGGCAGCCTGGCGGCCTGGCGTGCACGCGTGCGGCGGCCGTGGTTCCTGCTCGGCTGGTGCTGGTTCCTCGTCATGCTGGTGCCCGTGCTGGGGCTCAAGCAGGTCGGCGCCCAGGCCCACGCCGATCGCTACACCTACCTGCCCTTGCTCGGTGTGGCCTGGATCGTGGCGGGCTTCGCGCGGGAGCTCGGGCCGAGGCGGGCCCGCGCGCGCGGGCCCGCGCTCGTGCTCGCGACCCTGGTCGTGTCGGCCCTGGCCCTGGCCGCGCGCCGGCAGGTGGCCGTGTGGGCCGACACGCCTGCGCTGTTCGAGCACGCCTTGCGCGTGACCGACGCGAACTACGTGGCCCACAACGCCCTCGGGGCGCACTACCTCCAGCAGGGCGAACTCGAGCGCGCGCGCCTGCACCTCGAGCAATCCCTGGCGCTCTTTCCGCAGCTGGCGAGCACGCTCAACCTGCTCGGGCGGTTGGAACTCGAGGCCGGGAACCTGCCGGCGGCCGAGGACTACCTGCAGCGCGCCGCGCGGCTCGGGCGGCTGTCGGCCGTGCACTTCCAGCTGGGACGCCTGCGGCTCGCGCAGGGCGATCGCGCGCGCGCCGCGGCCGAGTTCACGGCCGCCCTGGAGCTGGATCCGTGGCTGACGGACGCGCGCTTCAACCTCGGGCAGGTGCTGTTCGAGCTCGGACGCATGGACGAGGCGCGCGCCGAGCTCGAGCGCGCCTTCGCGGCCGAGCCCGGTGGGCTGCGCCCGCGGGCCCACAACAACCTGGGCCTGGCGCTCGCGAGCCGCGGCGAGACGGAACGCGCGCTGGCGCACTTCGAGGCGGCGGCCGCGGCCCAGCCGGGCTTCTTCGAGGCCGAGTTGAACGCCGGCCTCGGACACCTGCACCTCGGGGCGCTCGCGCCCGCCTGCGCGGCCCTCGAGCGCGCCGTCCAGGCGCGGCCGGAGAACGGCGAGGCGCACCTCGTCCTGGCCCAGGCCCTGGCGCGCGCCGGCGAGCGCGCGCGCGCCGCCGCCGAGCTCGCCCTGGCCCTGGAGCGTCGCCCCGGCCTGCGCGAGGACGCGCGCGCGCGTGAGCTGGCCCAGGACCTCGCGACAGCGGGCGGGCGGTAGCGCCCAGCCGCGACCGGGCGTCGGCCTTCGTCGTCCGGCGTGACGTGCTCAGCCCGCGCCGGGGCCCGTCGCGGACTTCGCGAGCGTGGCCAGGACGCCTTGGATCGCCTCGGGCAGCGCGCGCTTCTCTTCCTCGAAGACGCGCGCGGCCAGCGTGTGCACGTCGTCGCCGGGGAGCACCGGTACCCGCCGCTGCAGCAGCACCTGGCCGTGGTCGTACTGTTCGTCCACGAGGTGCACCGTGCAGCCGCTCTCCCCGACGCCGGCCGCGAGCACGGCGGCGTGGACGCGCTCGCCGTAGAAGCCCTTGCCGCCGAAGGCCGGCAACAGCGAGGGATGGATGTTGAGCACGCGTCCGCTCCAGTGCGGCGGCACGCGCAGGAGGCGCAGGAAGCCGGCCAGGATGCACAGCGTCACACCGCGCGCGTCGAGCTCCGCGAACACGCGCGCGCTGAAGCCGGCCGCGCCGCCGAGGTCCGCGTAGGGCAGCACCAGGGTCGGGAGGCCGAGGCGTGCGCTGCGCTCGAGTGCGCCGATCCCCGGCCGGTCGGTGACGACCAGCGCCAGCTCGGCCGCGAGTTCGCCGCGCGCGATCACCGCCTGCAGGTTGTCGAGCGAGCGACCGCCCCCCGAGGCCAGCAGCGCCAGGCGCGCGGGCGCGCTCACGCCTCGAGCTCCGCGCCCAGGGCCGCGGCCGTGGCCTCGAGCTCGGGCACCAGCGCCAGCAGCAGGTCCTCGAGCGCCGGCTGCAGCACGCCCGCGGCCGCGAGCACGCTCTTCAGGTCGGTGGTGCCCTCACAGGCGTCGGTCACGGCCACCAGCGCCAGCGCGGCCAGCCCGGCGTGGCCGGCGGCCACCAGCGGCGCCGCCAGGTTGGGCACGCTCACGTCGGCCCCGAGCTGCGCCAGCATGCGGCGCTCGGCCGGGGTCTCGAGCGCGGGTCCGAGCGTGCAGGCCGCGATGGCCTCCGCGATCGGGATGCCCAGCGTCGCCGCGCGCGCGAGCGCGGCCGCGCGCAGGCCCTCGTGGTAGAGCCGCGAGAGGTCGGGGAACAGCGGGCCGAGCTTGCTCTCGCCCAGCCCGAGCAGCGGCGTGGTGGCGCTGAAGTTCACGTGGTCGCGCAGCACGGCCAGCCCGGGCACGGCCAGCGCGGCCGCGTCGTGGCCGGTCCGTGCCTGGGCGCGCAGCGCGCTCCCGGCCGAGGTGTGCACCAGGACCTGGGCTCCGGCCGCGGCTGCGAGCCACACCGGGAGCGCCCGCATCCACGGACTGACGGGCTCGTCCGCCGCGCCCGCGCAGGCCAGCGGTTCGCCCGAGACGTCGTCGAGGAACCAGGCCGCGAGCCCGGCGAGTCTGCCGGCGCGCAGGACCTGCCCGTTCCACGGCTCGCACTCGCCGCACAGCTCGCCGAACTCGACCTCGCGCGCGTTCGTGAGGCGCGCCGGCAGGAAGCCCGTGCCGGTCGCCATCAGGAACAGCACCTTCGGGTCGGGCACGCCCGCGACGCGCAGGCGCTCGCGCAGCGGGAAGACGGTCTCGTCCAGACCGGGGGCAGAGGTGGGGGAACTCATCGCGGATCGTCGTCGCCGGCCAGCAGCTCCGCCAGGCGCGCGCGCGCGCGGGCGAGCGGGAGCGCGAGGCGGAAGACCTTGGAGCGCGAGGAGTGTCCACGAACGAGCTCGACGGCGGAAGGGCGCAGCCCGAACAGCTCGGCCAGCAGCCCGGCCGCGGCGGCGTTCGCGCGCCCGTCCTCGGGCGGCGCCGCGACCGCGAGCTTCAGGCGTCCGTTCCAGCTCCCGCGCGCCTCCGAACGGCGCGCGCCGGGCTGGATCCGCACCTCGAGCAGGACCGCGCGCTCGGCTTCGGCGCTGAGGCCCATGGACGTCACTTGCCGCTCGGGCCCGCCGCGCGCCATTCGCGGCCATCGGACAGGAGCCCGACCAGGAGCGACTCCGAGCCCTCCCGCAGCAGCCCCTCGAGCTGCGCCGAGGCATTCGTCCAGGCGCGGTTCTGGGCCGCCTCCAGGGCCTGCGCCAGGCGGCGGGCGAGGGCCTGCTCGCCCAGCATCACGACGCGCTCGGCCGCGTCGGCGCGCGGACCGCCGAGCCAGTTCACGGCCGGATCGAAGACGGCCGCGAGGGCCGTGAGCTCGGCCGGGGCGAGCGTCCCGCGCGCGCGCGGGTCGATCATCTCGCGCGCCAGCTCGGCTCCGCGCGCCGCGCCCACCAGGCGCAGGAGCGCCGCGATCGCGCGCATCTCCTCGTCGCTCCACTCGCGCGCGAGCCGCGCCAGGAACAGCTGTTGCCACCACTCCGGGTCGTTCTGGGCCTCGCGCCACGAGATCGTCTCGAGCGCGCCGTCCTTGTCGAACACCAGCCCGTCGGGGCGCACGTCCCGAACCTCGCGCACGCGCTTCGAACGCGGGTCCAGCAGCGCCTTGCGACGCCAGCCGCCGCCCGCGAACTCGGTCCGCAGGCTGGCCAGCGCGCTGCGCGCGGACACGCTCTCGGCCGCCAGCGCGCGCGGAAACGGGCGCGCCGCGAGCTCGGGCGGCAGCGCGCCCAGGCGCGCGTCCAGGGCCGCGAAGTCGAGCGCGCCGAGTTCCGCCAGCAAGCCCGAGCCGGGCCCGAGGGCCTGGCCCAGCGCCTCGCACGCGCGCCGCTCGAGCATGCGCTCGAAGAAGCGCTCCTGCTCGTCCACGCGCTGGCGGCGCTGGCCGAGTTCCTCGCGCAGCGTGTGCAGGCGCGCGAGATCGCCGGGCTGTCCGTCCAGCCCGGCCAGGGCCGGCCCGAGCGCGTCGAGGTGCGCGCGCAGCGCGGCGAACTCCCCGTCCACCCCGAGCCGGTCGGCCTGCTCGAAGGCGGCGCCCAGCAGCGCCTCGAGGGCGGCGATCCTCTCGGCCTCGAAGGCCGCGCGCCGCGCTTCGAAGGCCGCACCGAGCTCGGGCGGGGGCCGGAAAGCCGCGATCGTGCGCAGCACTTCGGCCAGCGGGGCCTGGGCGCCGAGCGCCGCCACCGCCGCGCGCAGCTCCGCTTCGGCCTGGTCCAGGCGCGTGGCCGGCGTGGCCGTGGGAGCGCTGGTCTCCGCCAGCGCGCGCAGGGCCGCGAGCTCGCTGGCCGCAGCCTCGGCCGCGGCCGTGCCCGCGTAGCGCTGCTGGAGGCGTTCGAGTTCGAGCGCGCGCTGCTCGCCCGTGAGGTACGGCGCGAGCTCGCGCAGGGCCTGTCCGGCCTCGCGCTCGCGCGCCCGCAGCTCGGCTTCCTCGTCGGGCTCGGAGGGCTGCGGCTCGGCCTCGTTCCCGAAGAAGCCCGGGTCGGCGAGGGAGTCGTCCACGGGCTGCGCGAGCCCGGCGACGGCGGGGTCCGCGGCGGGGTCGGGACCCGCGTCCGCGCGCGGGGCGCGCGTGAGGTACCAGGTCGCGCCCGCGCCCAGGCCCAGCAGCACCAGGGCCACGGCGAGCCTCGAGCGCGAGCCACGCCCGACCTCGGGCGCCGGCCCGTGCTCGGCCATCAGGCGCAGGCGCTCGCACTCGCGCCGCAGCGCCTCGGCCGTCGGGAAGCGCGCGCCCGGGTCCTTCTCCATCAGGCGCCGCACGACTTGCTCGAGCTCGTCCGGCAATTCGGGCACGAGCTCGCGCAGCGGCCGCGGCGCATCGTTCTGCAGCGCGCGCAGGATGTCGCGCGTGGTGCTGCCCTCGAAGGCCGTCTTGCCGGACAGCAGGCGATAGGCGGTGGCGCCGAGCGAGTACAGGTCCGAGCGCTGGTCCACGGCCTCGCCGCGGGCCTGCTCGGGCGAGATGAAGTGCGGCGTGCCGAAGACCTTGCGACCGCCCTCCTCGCCCAGGCTGGCCTCCTCCTCGAGCGTGGTCGCCAGGCCGAGGTCGGCGATCTTGACCGTGCCGGTGCCCGAGTACATCAGGTTGGCGGGCTTGATGTCGCGGTGCACGATGCCGCGCGATTCGGCGTAGGCCAGCCCGGCGGCGGCGTCGGTCAGCACCGTGAGCACGGCCTTCCAGGGCAGCGGACCGGCGGCCGCCAGCTTCTGCTCCAGGCTGCCGCCGGCCATGAACTCCATCGACAGGTAGTGCGCGCCGGCCTCCTCGCCGACGTCGTAGACCACCACCACGTTGGGGTGCGAGAGCGCGGCCGCGGCGCGCGCCTCGGCCTGGAAGCGGTGCACGAAGTCGCGGTCGGCCGCGAGCCGCGGCGCGAGCAGCTTGAGCGCCACCGGCCGGCGCAGGCTCTCCTGCACGGCCAGGTACACGGCTCCCATCCCGCCCTTGCCGATCAGGCGCTCGATGCGATAGCCGCCGATGCGCTGCGGGACGTCGCTGGGGCGCGCGCTGCCCGGGGCGGGCGCGGCGGCCGCGGCCGGACGCACCTCGAGGCGCCGCGAGCCGAGCACCAGCTGATCGCCGAGCTTCAGGCGCGCGGCGCTGACGCGCGTGCCGTTCAGCATCGTGCCGTAGCGCGAGCCCAGGTCCTTGACGGCCCAGTCGCCCTCCTTGGTGCGGCCGATCGCGCAGTGCGTCTCGTCCACGCCCTGGCCCTCGACCAGGAAGCCGGCGCGCTCGCGCGAGGAGCCGAGCACCAGCGTGCCGGCCTCGGGCAGCTCGGTCGCGTGCGAGTCGCCGCCCAAGAGCTCGAGCACCCAGCGCGTCGAGCTCACGGGGCGCTCCTCCCGGCGCCGCTGGGCGCGTCCGCGTCGCAGCCCTCGAACAGCGCCGAGCCCACGCGCACGACGTGCGCGCCGGCGCGCACGGCCTCCTCGAAGTCCTGCGTCATGCCCATCGAGAGCTTCACGCGGCCCTCGGCGAAGGCCACGGCCGGCAGGCTGCGCGCCAGGGCCGAGGCGCGCTCGAACACCGCGCGCGCGGCGCGCCGCCCCGCTTCGGGGTCGGCCACGAGCGGGGCCATGGTCATGAGGCCGAGCAGCGGCAGCGGGCCCGCGCGGGCGCGCTCGACCAGCGCCGGCAGCTCGGCGGGGTCGAGCCCGCCCTTGTCGGCCTCGTCGGCCAGCTTGACCTGCAGGAAGATGCCCGGGAAGCGACGCTCCTCCACGGCCTGGCGCGCCAAGGTCTCCCACAGCGCCACGGAATCGACCGCGTGCAGCGCGTGGGCCACGCGCAGCACGCGCCGCGCCTTGTTGCGCTGCAGGTGTCCGACGAAGTGCCAGCGTGCGATGCGGCCGGCCGCCAGGAAGGCGGTGTGCTTCTGCTCGAGCGTGCTGGCGCGGTTCTCCCCCAGGTCCTGGCAGCCGAGCTCGAAGAGCTCCATGGCGCGCGCCGGAGCGACCGCCTTGGTGACGGCCAGGAGCTCGACGTCGGCCGGATCCCGCCCGGCGGCGCGCGCCGCGGCCGCGATGCGCGCCAGCACCCTGGCGCGATTGTGCTCGAGACGGGTCTCCAACGTGTCCTGCTGGCGGGCGTGTCGGGGTGGGCCGCGACTGGGCCGCGACGGCGCTCCCTGCCGCCACCGGGCGCGCGTCACCGGCGCGAGCGCCAGACGGCCAGCGTACCCAGGGGGGCGCGGGAAGTCACCGCCTCAGGCGTGCAGCGCGAGGCGCAGGCGCCACTCGGTGCGCGCGCGCACGCGGCGGTGCTCGCCGGGGGCCAGGCCCGCGACCCACAGGATCTCCGGCCCGGCCGTGACGAGCGGCACGCGCGTGCGCTCCTCGCGCGGGATGCCGCGCTCGGCCAGGAAGCGCGTCAGACGCTTCGAGCCCGGCGCGCCCAGGGCGTGGAAGCGATCGCCCGGCACGGCGAAGCGCACGCCGAGCGCCAGGCCGGCCCGCGCGCCGGCGGTGCCGGGCAGGCCCTCGCCATCGAGCTCGACCTCCAGCGCGGCGCGCAGCACCGGCGTGTCGGCATGCACGCGCCGGAGCTCGGCCGAGAGCCGGCGGCCATCGTCCAGCGTCACGATCCCGGGCACCTCGAGGCGCAGGCCGCGCGTCCCGAGCGCGACCGGCCCCGAGTTCGGGAAGGGCAGCAGCAGTTGCTGCTCACGCGCGGGCTCGGCCGGGTCGGTCGCGCGCGGCGGCACCAGCAGGAGCTCGCGCGCCCGCAGCAGGAGGGTCCAGTTCCCGCTCAGGCTGTGGCGCGCGCAGCGGCCGGCGCCCAGGTCGGTCAGCACGCGTTCGAGCAAGAGGCGCGTGGGCGCGTGCCCGCTGCCCTCGGTCAAGAGTCGCCACAGGACGCGCCGCGCCAGCGGCCGCGCCAGGGCCATGAGCTCGCCGCGCGCGAGGACTCCGCCCAGGCCGTGTTCGTGGGCGCCGCGCGCGGCGGCGGCGTAGGGCACCGGCTGCCAGGCGAGGTGCGCCGTGGCGCGCGCGAACTCGCCCTCGAGCTCCTCGACCGCACGCGAGAAGGCGCGCAGCTCTTCCAGCGCCTCGGCGCCGCCGAGCGCCTGCACCAGCGGCAAGAATCCGTGGCGCGCGCGGCTGCGCGTGAAGCGCGGATCGCGGTTGCTCGAGTCCTCACGCCAGGTGAGCCCGCGCGCGGCGAGCAGCGCGCGCACCTCCTCGCGGCGCAGGTGCAGGAGCGGGCGCACGACGCGCACCGCCGCCGCGCCCGGCTCGCCGGGCCAGGCCTGGTCGGCCCGCGGACCGCGCAGCCCGGCCAGGTCCGTCCCGCGCGCCCAGCGCATCAGCACGGTCTCGAGCGCGTCGTCCGAGTGGTGCCCGGTCAAGAGCGTCGTGTGTCCGCTGCGGCGCGCCTCGTCCACCAGCAGGCGGTAGCGCTCCGCGCGCGCGCGCGCCTCCAGGTCCGGCCCGTCCGCTTCGAGCGCGGCCGCCAGGCGCACGAAGGGCACGCCCAGGCTGCGGCACAGCTCGGCCGCGAAGCGCGCGTCGGCGCGGCTCTCGGCCCCGCGCAGGCCGTGGTCCACGTGCGCCGCGCGCACCGGCACGGCCGGCCGCGCCGCGGCCAGCCAGTGCAGGAGCAGGACGCTGTCCGCCCCTCCCGAGAGCGCGAGCAGCAGCGGCTCCGCGGGCTGGATCGCGGCCGAGCGCGCGAGCGCGGGCCAGCGTTGCGACCAGTCGTCGTGGGCGAGGGCGTGGGCGGGCATGGCAGCGAGTCGGGGAGCCGCGGCGGAGTCTAGCGGAGTCGATTGAAGCCATCGGCCCAGGCCGCTAGTCTCTGCCCCGTTTCCGCCGGAAACCTCGGGGTCGCCGCGGGTGGCGCCGGCCGGGCGATTTGCGTGTTCCTGACACGCCGCCCCGCGCCGGAGCGCCGCCGCGGGCTCGCCGCGGGGCTTCCGGCGCCCGCGCGATCCCGCGCACGGGTTCCCGTGCGCCAGGCCCTGCTTCCCCTCGCCGACTCCCCATGCGCATCGCCATCAACGGCTTCGGCCGCATCGGCCGCAACGTCTTCCGCGTCTGTCACCAGAAGGGTCTCGAGGTCGTCTCGATCAACGACCTGACCGACTCCGCCACGCTGGCCTACCTGCTGCGCTACGACTCGGTGCACGGGCGCTTCGCGGGCCAGGTCGAGGCCGCCAAGGACGGCCTGGTGGTGGACGGGAAGCACATCCAGGTCACGGCCGAGAAGGATCCCGCCAAGCTGCCGCACGCCGCCAACCGGGTCGACTTCGTGGTCGAGTCGACGGGTGTCTTCGCCAGTCGCGAGGGCTGCGAGAAGCACTGCGCCGCCGGCGCACCCAAGGTGATCCTGACCGTGCCGGCCAAGGACGAGATCGACGCCATGGTGGTGATGGGCGTGAACGAAGGCACGCTGAAGGCCGAGCACCGCATCATCTCCAACGCCTCGTGCACCACGAACTGCCTCGCGCCGGTGGCGAAGGTGCTGCACGACGCCTTCGGCATCCAGCACGGCCTGATGACCACCGTGCACGCCTACACCAACGACCAGAACATCCTCGACCTGCCGCACAAGGACCTGCGCCGCGCGCGCGCCGCGGCCCTCAACATCATTCCGACCACGACCGGCGCGGCGCGCGCGGTCGGCAAGATCCTGCCGGAGCTCAAGGGCCGCCTGGACGGCTGCTCGCTGCGCGTGCCCGTGCCGGACGGCTCGGTGGTCGACCTGGTGGCGACGCTGGCGAAGACGGTCACCGTCGAGCAGGTCAACGCCGCCTTCCAGGCCGCCGCCTCGAAGAAGCCGCTGGCCGGGATCCTCGAGTACTCGAACGATCCGCTGGTCTCGATGGACGTGGTCAAGCACCCCGCCAGCGCGCTGTTCGACGCGCAATCGACCATGGTCATGCAGGGCAACATGGTCAAGGTCGTGGCCTGGTACGACAACGAGTGGGGCTACTCGAACCGCGTGGTGGACCTGATCCAGTACGCACACGCGCTGGCCGCCAAGGCGCCCAAGGCCACCGCCAAGGCCAAGTAGCCGTGCGTTTCGACGTCCCGGGCCTGGACGAGCTCGCGCTCGCGGGCAAGCGCGTGCTCGTGCGCGTCGACTTCAACGTGCCGCAGGACGAGCACGGGCGCATCACCGACGACACGCGCATCCGCGCCGCGCTCGAGACGATCCGCGAGATCCTGCGGAAGGGGGGTCGGCCCGTGCTGATGAGCCACCTGGGCCGGCCCGACGGCCAGGTGGTCGATGCGCTGCGCCTCGATCCGCTGGCCGAACGCCTGGCCGAACTGTCCGGGGTGCAGGTGCTCAAGCTGCAGGAGAGCATCGGCCCGGCGGTCGAGCGCGCGGTGCAGGCCGCGCCCGCGGGCGCGCTCGTCCTGCTCGAGAACGTGCGCTTCCACCCGGGCGAGACCAAGGGCGACCCCGAGCTCGCGCGCGCCTATGCGCGCCTGGGCGAGGTGTTCGTGAACGACGCCTTCGGGACCTCGCACCGCAGCGAGTCGTCGGTCTCGGTCGTGGCGCAGTTCCTGCCCGCCGCGGCCGGCCGCCTGCTCGAGCGCGAGCTGGCAGCCTTCCGGCGCGTGCTCGAGAGCCCGGCGCGCCCCCTGGTGGCGATCCTCGGCGGGGCCAAGGTCTCGGACAAGCTGCCGGTGGTCGCGAACCTGATCCCGGTGTGCGACGCGATCCTGATCGGGGGCGGGATGGCCTACACCTTCCTCAAGGCCCAGGGCCACGAGGTCGGGGCCTCCAAGCTGCAGACCGACCAGCTCGAGGCCGTGCGACGCTCGCTGGCGACGGCCGAGGCACGCGGCTGCCGCATCCTCCTGCCGAGCGACCACGTCGTGGCCGGGGCCTTCGCCGAGGACGCGCCCGCCAGCACGGTCGCGGAGATCCCGGCCGGGAAGCTCGCGCTCGACATCGGGCCCGCGACGCGCGCGCGCTACGCGGCCGAGATCGCGCGGGCCCAGACGGTCGTCTGGAACGGACCGATGGGCGTGTTCGAGTGGCTCGCGTTCCGGGCCGGCACGGCGGCCGTGGCCGAGGCGGTGGCCGCGGCCCGCGCCTACACCGTGGTGGGCGGGGGCGACTCGGTGGCGGCGGTCGAGCTCCTCGGGCTGGCCGAGAGGGTCAAGCACATCTCCACCGGCGGCGGGGCCTCGCTCGAACTCCTGGGCGGCAAGAGCCTGCCCGGGATCGAGGCCCTGCTCCCGAAGAAGGCCCTCCGGACCTGAGAGGGGCGCCCGGCTTGGGTTCGCGCTCGGGCCCGGCGTAGAATCGGCGGCCCATGGCCGGGAGTCCGCTCGTCCGCTCGCCCGAGGCTGCGTCCGATGCCGTGCATTCCGCCGAGCCTCCCCAGCACGTGATCGACCTGCCGCTCCGGATCGCGCCCTCGCTGCTCTCCTGCGACTTCGCGCGCCTGGCCGAGGAGCTGGGCGGGATCGAGGCGGACGGAGCCGACTGGCACCACGTGGACGTGATGGACGGCCACTTCGTCCCCAACCTGACGATCGGGCCGCCGGTGGTGGAGCGCATCAAGGCCGTCACCCAGCGGCCCCTCGACGTGCACCTGATGATCAGCGAGCCGGTGCGCTACGCCGAGGCCTTCGTGAAGGCCGGGGCGGACGTGCTCACCTTCCACGTCGAGCTGTGCCCGACGGAGGCGGCCGCGCGCGAGGTCGCGCGCGCCCTGCGCGGCGCGGGCGCGCCGAAGGTCGGGATCGCGCTCAACCCCGACACGCCGATCGAGCGCGTGGCCGGGGTCCTGGCCGAGGTGGACCTGGTGCTGGTGATGAGCGTGTTCCCCGGCTTCGGCGGACAGCGCTTCATGCCCCAGGTCCTGCCCAAGACCGCCTGGCTGCGCCGGCACGGCTACGCCGGGCACGTGGAGATGGACGGCGGACTCAATCCCGAGACCCTGCCCCTGTGCGCGGCCGCGGGCGCGGACGTCCTGGTGGCGGGCTCGGCCATCTACGGCGTGCGCGAACGTGCGCGGCGCATCCGCGAGCTGCGCGCGGCCGGCGAGAGCGCCCGGCGCGCGGCGAGCAAGGCCTGACCCATGGAAGGACGCTCCTTGGCGGACGACACCCAGCCCGACCCCCTGGCCGGCGAGCGACCCGAGCCGCGCGGCGCGAGCCGACCCGGCTGGCCGGCGCCCCAGCCGAAGCCCCCGGAGAGGTCCGCGGAGAAGCCGCCCCTGAAGCCCGACCGCAAGGCCGAGAAGAAGGAGGCCGCGCGGGTCGAGGCCGAGCGCAAGGCGCGCGAGAAGGCCGAGAAGAAGGCGGCCAAGGCCGCGCCGCTGGCGGAGCCGCCCGCGCCGAGCGAGCCGGCCGTCGAGCGGGCGCCCGACAAGCCCGAGGAGGAGCCCAAGCGCGAGGGGCGCCTGGCGCGCCTGCGCTTCTCGAAGAAGAAGGACATGCCGGGCGGGCTGTGGCTCAAGTGCGAGTCCTGCACGCAGGTCATCTTCCGCAAGGAGCTCGAGGAGAAGGGCCGCGTGTGCCCGGCCTGCGGCTTCCACTTCACCGTGCCCGGCCCCGAGCGCATCCGCATGACGCTCGACGAGGGCTCGTGGCGCGAGCAGTTCGCCGAGCTCGAGGCCCAGGACCGCCTGGACTTCCAGGACGCGCAGCCCTACGCCGAGAAGATCCGGCGCGCGAGCGAGCGTTCGGGCCAGAAGGAGGCGCTCCTGTGCGGCACGGGCACGGTCCTCGGCCGCCCGGTGGTGCTGGCGGTGCTCGACTTCAACTTCATGGGCGGCTCGATGGGCGAGGTGGTGGGCGAGAAGATCGCGCTCGCGGCCGAGCTGGCCGTGCGCGAGCGGCGCCCGCTCCTGATCTTCACCAGCTCGGGCGGCGCGCGCATGCACGAGGGCATCCTGTCGCTGATGCAGATGGCCAAGACCTGCGCCGCGCTGCAGACGCTCAACGACCACGGCGGCTTCTCGATCTGCGTCATGACGCACCCGACCACGGGCGGCGTCACGGCCTCCTTCGCCTCGGTCACCGACCTGATCCTGGCCGAGCCCGGCGCGCTGATCGGCTTCGCGGGCCCGCGCGTGATCGCGACCACGCTCAAGCAGGAGCTGCCGCCGGGCTTCCAGCGCGCGGAGTTCCTGCTGGAGCGCGGCATGATCGACGCGATCGTGAAGCGCGCCGAGATGCGCGCGACGCTGGCCAAGATGATCGACTACTCGAAGGGCGCGCGGGTCTCGCACGGCGATGGTGCGCTGCGGCCCAAGGGGCGCGGATAACGGGGGCCGCCTTGACGCGCGAACGCAACGGACGCGAGGCCAAGCCCGAGAAGCGCGACAAGAAGGTCACGACCAAGTCGCTGCGCCTGATGAAGGAGCGCGGGCAGCGCATCGTGGCGCTGACGGCCTACGACTACCTGATGGCCGAGCTGCTGGACCAGGCCGGCGTGGACGTGATCCTGGTGGGCGACTCGGCCGCCATGGCGGTGCAGGGGCGACACACCACGGTCTCGGTCACGATGGAGCAGATGCTCTACCACTCCGAGCTGGTCTCGAGCGCGGTCGAGCGCGCGCTGGTGGTCGGCGACCTGCCCTTCATGAGCTACCAGATCAACACCGACGAGGCCCTGCGCAACGCCGGACGCATGGTGCAGGAGGCCCACGTCGAGGCCGTCAAGCTCGAGGGCGGCCAGTCGATCTGCGCCACGATCACGCGCATCGTCGAGGCCGGCATCCCGGTCATGGGGCACCTCGGCCTGACGCCGCAGTCGATCCACAAGTTCGGCACCTACCAGGTGCGCGCGACCGAGCCCGAGGAGGCCGACGAGGTGCGCCGCGACGCCAAGGCCCTCGAGCAGGCCGGGGCCTTCGCGATCGTGCTCGAGAAGGTGCCGGCCGCGCTGGCCTCCGAGGTCGCCAAGTCGATCTCGATCCCGCTCATCGGCATCGGCGCCGGCGGCGGTTGCGACGGCCAGATCCTGGTGAGCCACGACATGCTCGGCCTCTACACCAAGTTCCACCCGCGCTTCGTGCGCCGCTACGCCGAGCTCGGCGCGCAGATGCGCGAGGCCTTCGAGCGCTACGCGAAGGACGTGCGCGCGGGGGACTTCCCGGCCGAGGGCGAGTCGTACTAGTCGTACCAGGCCCGCGGCCGCGCCGGGGGGAGCCGCAGCTGGCGCACGGGCCCGAGCCGCGTCTACGGTAGTCGGCGTCATGGCGCCGTGCACCGCTCACCTCCGGAAGCGACTCGCTCCAGCGCTGCTCCTGGGGGTGGCGTCCCTCGCCGGTGGCTGCCTCACCGGTGAGCGTCTCTGGCGCGTGACGCCCTTCGAGGGCGCCGGCTCGAGCGAGCGCGTCAACGTCTGGCCGCTGGCCTACCACGACGGCGACGCGACCTCCGTGCTGTGGCCGCTGTTCGACGTGGACGAGCAGGGTTTCGCGCTGCGGCCGCTGGTGGCGAAGGACGGCTCGGCCTTCAGCGTGCTCTTCCCCATCGCGGCCTGGGACACCGACGCGGGCACGGGCTGGGCCGTGCCCTTCTACTGGTTCGAGGGGCACTCCGGGCTCTTCCCGCTGGCGCACTTCGGGGCGCTGAACTACGTGGGCCCGGTGTGGTGGAGCGAGCGCTCGAGCGGGCTCTTCCCGCTGGCGCGCTTCGGCGACTTCAGCTACGTCGGCCCGCTCTGGTGGCGTGCCGACGAGGACGGCGCGCGGAGCGGGCTCTTCCCGCTCGCGATGTTCGGGTCCACCAGCTACGTCGGACCGTTCTGGTGGGGGCGCGCGGGCGGCTCGTTCGGGCTGTTCCCGCTGTTCGGCCTGGACCTGTTCGGCTCGGGCATCGATCACGCGGGCCCGTTCTGGTGGCGCCGCGGCGCCGAGGACGGCTTCGAGGGCGGGCTCTTCCCGCTGCTCGACTGGGGCCGCGGCGGGCGGCGGTTCTCGCTGCTGCCGCTCTACTCGCACGACCTCGGCGGCGCGACGAGCACGCGCAACCTGCTGCTCGGCCTCGGCCACCGCGCCAGCTCGCAGGCCAAGGAGGAGAGCTGGCTGCTGCCGCTCTACTACCACCGCGCTCAGCCCGGGAAGAGCGACACGGCTCTCTTGCCGTTCTTCTGGAAGCGCACGCGCGGCGCGCGCGCGCAGGTCCACACCCTGCTCGGATCGCGCGCGGTGGATGCGGAGAGCTCGAGCCTCGACCTGTATCCCTTGTGGTGGTCCAACGAGGGCCCCTCGTCCTCGTGGCGGATGCTGGTGCCGTTCTTCTACTTCCAGCGCGAGGGCGACGAGCGCACGCTGATCACGCCGCTGGGCGGGCGCGGCTGGAGCGCCTCGGGCGAGGACGCCTTCGTCAACGTGCTCGGGCCGCTCTACCACCACAGCGTGAGCCGCCGCCGTGACGAGGCGCGCACCGCCTTCCTGTGGCCGCTGTTCGAGCACCATCGGCGCGGGGCCGAGAGCCGCACGAACCTGGCGGGCCTGTACTCGCGCAGTGCCTCGCCCACGGGCGCCGAGATGTCCTGGGCGTTCGGGCTGGGCCACGCCGAGCGCACGCCGACCGGCCACTCGCGGCGCCTGTGGCCGCTGTACTCGTGGTCGAACGACGAGGACCTGCCGGGGCCGCTCTACCGGCTGACTCTGTTCAACCAGCGCGAGCGCCCGGGCGCGCGCAGCACGAGCCTGTTCCCGCTCTTCGCGAGTTCGCGCGGTGCCACGGGCTCGCAGTGGGACGTGCTGCTCGGGCTCGTGCACCACGGAACGGAAGGGACCGCCGAGGCACGCGTCGAGCGCAGCTGGGCCTGGCCGCTCTACTCGCGCTCCCAGGGCGAACGCTCCGGCTTCGCCGAGCGCACCACGTTGCTCGGCTCGTCGCGCTGGGCGGGCGGCCGTGAGCTCCAGCTCGGCGCGTCGTTGCTCTACTCCTCGTCGCGCACGGAGGACGCCACCGTCCAGCGCGCCCGCAGCCGTGCGCTGCTCTTCTTCACGCACGAGGAAGAGCGCTTCGTCGGTGCGCACGTCCCGAGCGGCCAGCCCCTGCAGCGCGAGAACCGCGTCCAGCACGAGTCGCGCGGCTTCCTGTTCGACGCCTTCGTGAGCGAGCGCGACACCTACCGCGTCTGGCGCGCGGGCGTGCTGGACCCGGCCGAGGCGGGCCTGCTACGGGCCTACTCGCTGGAGCGTGGCCAGGAGGGCTTGCCCGAGCGCAGCGAGGTACAGGCCGTCCTCGGCGCCCACGGTGTCGCCCCGGCCGGCGACGATCCCGAGAGCCTGCGCGCGGCGATCCAGGCCTTCGCCGGCGCGCACACGCGCGAGCTCGAGCGTCGTCACGTCCGCATCCCGCTCGTCTACACCTACGAGTGCGCGCCGGACGAGCTCGAATGGAGCGCCCCGCTGGGCCTGCTGCACTACGAGCGCGATCCCGAACACCGGCGCTTCAGCCTGCTCTACTACGGCTACCGCAGCGAGACGCGCGGCGAGCGCACGCGCCGCGACATCTTCCCCTTCGTCACCTGGGACAGCGGCCCGGACGAGACGCGCGTCTCCTTCCTGTGGCGCCTGTTCCGCTACGAGCGCCACGGCGAGCGCCGCGGCGGACACGTGCTGTTCGTGCCGTGGGGCGACGCGTGAGCGCCTGGCGGAAGCCGACGCCTTGCCACGCATTCCCGATGCGGCTAGGCTGAAGGCGAGGAGAGGAGGAGGGCCAGGCCTTCGCCGGGTCCGCGGGAATGAAGCAGAACCCAGTCGTGTTCTTCGGGGCGTTCGTCGGTGGCGTTGCCGTCCTTGCCGCCATGCAAGATGGACTCACACCGCTGCCGGGTGCGGACGAAATCACTCTGCTCGACCGGCTGGCGGCGGCCATCGATCGTGCCACCGAGTGGCGCTACTTCCCTGAAGTGTCGATCGCCTTCCTGAGCCTAGCGGCGCCTCCGCTCCTCGACTACGTGTGGACTCTGGTACACGATTGGCGCGCGGCGCGTGAGCTGCGGCGGTCGGCGCTTCCGACCCCAAAGGCGGATGTGCGCAAGTACGCGGTCGACGACTACTGGAAGCAGATCGACGAGCAGGCCAAGGTCACGGTGATCGCCAGCGGCAAGGGCGGAGTCGGCAAGTCGTCCATCGCACTGGGATTGCTCGAATACTACAGCCAACAGGAGCGGGTGCTATTGGTCGACTTCGACCTGCACAACAGGGGGCTGACGTCGAAGTTCGGGCACATGCTCCCCAAGGACCAGTCCCAACAATCCACACTGTTCGCGGAACTCGTCGAGTTCCAGAGTTCCGTTTCCAGTGAGTTGCGCGAGAGCCTGCACGAGAAGCTCAAGGGCCAAGAGCGCAAGGCCACACTGGGGGACATCACCAAGGCCGAGTTTCGCCGACTACGTTCGAAGTACTGTGAGGACAACGGAGCGCCCCGTGACATGCACTTGGCTGCGCTGCCCCGCGCTCGACGGAACAAGGGCTGGATCCGCCCCAGCAGTGCGTTCTTCTTGCCGAGCCGCTATCCCGATCAGGAATTCATAGGCTCGGACATTTCGCGCATGGATTTCGTCGAGATCGCCCTGTTCATCAAGTACCTGGCCTGTCTGGCGCGGCGAGGTGAGCAGGCCATCACCCGGATCATCGTCGACTGTCATGGCGCGCACGACATGCTCTCGGTGGGAGCGATCGTGGCTGCAGATCACCTGGTCGTGACCACCACCGCGGATCCGTCCGCCTACGAGGGCACCAGCGAGCTGGTGGAGATCTCGAAGGAACTCGCGCGCGACAAGCGCTTCATGCCTGAGGCGGGAGTGCTGGTGGTGAACGAGTACCGCCGTTCGGAGCGTCCGGTGCTCAATGTGATGCTGGAAAAGATGGACGTTCCGTTCTCGGCCGCGCCGCGCATCCACTATCGCAACAAGATCAGGCGTAGGCTTCGGAACTATCGAATGCCGACCATCGTGCGAATTCCGCACATGTGGAAGAAGATGGAGATGATCGCGCGCAAGACCGACCCCCTGCGTGACGACCCGAGCATGGTTGGCAAGCTGCTTGGCCTGTCCTCTGCACGGATCCGCAAGATCCTCGTCGAGCAGGCCGCTCAGAATGGGGCCAGCAGGTTCGGAGAAATCGTTCTGAACCGCGGCTGGCGCACCGAGTCCCAGCTCGCCGCGGCCCTCGAACAGCAGGCGAAGATGCGCCTGAACCCGTGAGTTCTCCAGCGCGCTGTGCTCACGCGTCGCGCTTCAGCACCGTCGTGCTGGCCTGCGCCGTCGGCCACAGCACGATCTCGCCCACGTTGACGTGGCGCGGGCGGGTCACGGCGTAGAGGATCGCGTCGGCCACGTCGGCGGGGGTCAGGGGCTCGAAGCCGGTGTAGGTCTTCTTGGCGCGCGCGGAGTCGCCGCGGAAGCGCACCAGCGAGAACTCGCTCTCGACCAGGCCGGGATCGACGGTCGTGAAGCGGATGCCCTTGCCGGCGGCGTCGAGGCGCAGGCCCTCGTACAGCGCGCGCACGGCGAACTTCGAGGCGCAGTAGACGTTGCCGCCCGGATAGACCTGGCGTCCGGCCACGCTGCCCAGCACGACCACGTCGCCGCGCTCGCGCGCGAGCATCGCCGGCAGGGTCGCGCGCAGGGTGTGCAGCAGGCCCTTGACGTTGGTGTCGAGCATCTCGTCCCAGTCCTCGGCCTTGCCCTCCTGCAGCGGGCCGAGCCCGCGTCCGAGGCCGGCGTTGGCCACCACCAGGTCGAAGCTGCGGCTACCGAGCTCGGCCTGCACGCGCTTCGCGTCGCGCACGTCGAGGATGAGCGCCTCGGCCCCGGGCAGTTCCTGGGCGAGCTCCTTCAGGCGTTCCGCGCGGCGCGCGGCCAGGACCAGCCGTGCGCCGGCCGCTGCCAGCGCGCGCGCCGTCGCGAGGCCGATTCCGGAGGAGGCGCCGGTCACCAGGGCGAGCTGGCCATCGAGCGGTTTCATGGTGTGCCAGAGGCTACGCCGCTCGGCGGCGGGGCTCCAGCGTCGCGCCGCACGGCCGCAACTGCCCGTCGCGTCGCGGGTGGTCAGAGTCCGCGCCGCCCCGTACCCTGCCGGGCCGTGTCGCGCGCGCTCCTCCCCCTGGCCGCCCTGTTGCTGGCCGCCTGCATCTCCGGCCGCCCGCCGTGGCTGGGCGAGGACTACGCGCTCGTCAGCGGCGGCGCGATCTACCCCGCGGCCGACGCGGAACCGGTCGAGGCGCTCCTGATCGAGGACGGGCGCGTGCGCGCGCTCGGCACGCGCGCCGAGGTCGAGGCCGAGGCGGCCGAGCTGGTCGAACGCGCCGACGGTTTTCGCTTCGACGTGGTGATCCGACGCATCGATCTGGCCGGCGGCACGGCCGTGCCGGGCCTGGTCGACGCGCACGGACACCTGGAGGGGCTGGGCGAGGCCCTCGAGAACGTCGACCTGGTGGGCTGCGCCAGTTTCGGGGAGTTGATCGAGCGCGTCGCGGCGCGCGCCGCCGCCCAGCCAGCGGGGAGCTGGGTCCTCGGCCGCGGCTGGGACCAGACGCTCTGGCCGGGCCAGGAGTTCCCGGCGCACGCGGCGCTGAGCGCGCGCGTGCCCGATCACCCCGTGTTCCTGGAGCGCGTCGACGGACACGCGGCCCTGGCCAACGCCCGGGCGCTCGAGCTCGCCGGTCTGCTGGCGCCGTCGGGCGCGCGCCAGGAGATCGAGGGCGGCCGGATCGTGCTCGACGCCGCGGGCCAGCCGACGGGCGTCCTGGTGGACGCGGCCACCGCGCTGGTGACCCGCCGCATCCCGCCCGCGGACCACGGCGCACGCGTGCGACGCGTGCTGGCGGCGCAGGCGGCGTTGCTGGCGGTCGGTCTGGTGGGGATGCACGACATGGGCACCTCGCCCGAGACGCTGGCCGTCCTGCGCGAGCTCGAGCGCGACGGACGCCTGCGGCTGCGCGTGGCCAGCTACCTGTGGGCGAACGAGGGCCTGGCGGCCTTCGGCCGCATCCGCGTCGAGCGCGATCCGGCGCGCACGCTGCGCGTGATCGGGGCCAAGCTGATGCTGGACGGCGCGCTGGGCTCGCGCGGCGCGGCCTTGCTCGAGCCCTACGCGGACGCGCCGAACGAACTCGGCCTCTCGCAGCTGGGCCCGGAGGTCTTCGCCGCGCGCCTGCACGAGGTGGTGGCCGCCGGGCTGCAGCCGGCCACGCACGCCATCGGCGACCGCGCCAACCGGCAGGTGCTGGACGCCTACGCGCGCGAGTTCGGCGCGCGCGCGGATGGCGACGCCCGTGCGCGCGTGGAGCATGCGCAGGTCGTGGCCCCGGCCGACTGGCCGCGCTTCGCGGCGCTGGGCGTCGTCCCCTCGATGCAACCCACGCACGCGACCAGCGACATGCGCTGGGCCGAGGCGCGCCTCGGGCCCGAGCGCTGCGCGGGCGCCTACGCCTGGCGACGCCTCCCTGGTGCGCGCGCCCCGCTGGCCTTCGGCAGCGATTTTCCGGTCGAGAGTCCGGACCCGCTGCTCGGCCTGTACGCCGCGCGCACGCGCCAGGACGCGCACGGCGTGCCCGCGGGCGGCTGGCTGCCCGAGCAGTGCCTGGACGGGCGCGCGGCGCTGGCGGCCTTCACGACCGGCGCGGCCTACGCCGCGCACGAGGAGCGGCGCCGCGGCCAGCTGCGGCCGGGCTTCGCCGCCGATCTGACGGTGCTGTCCGTCGACCCGATCCGCTGCGAACCGCGTGCGCTGCTCGCGGCGCGCGTGCTCGCGACCGTGGTCGACGGCCAGCTCGTCCATTCCGTCTTGCCCCCGCCCGCCGACCCGGCGGCGCAACCAACGCACTGAGCCACGAGTCGAGCATGGTCACGATCTCCGTCGTCTACCAGGGCGAGCTGCGCACGCAGGCCACCCACGGCCCCTCGAAGAGCACCCTGATCACCGACGCGCCGCTCGACAACCAGGGCAAGGGCGCGGCCTTCTCGCCCACCGACCTGGTGGCGACCGCGCTCGCGACCTGCATGCTCACGACCATGGGGATCGTCGCCAAGCGCCACGGCTGGGTGCTGGACGGGGCCACCTGCACGGTCGAGAAGCACATGGTGGCCGATCCCGAGCGCCGCATCGCGCGCCTGCCGGTGACGATCCGCGTGCCGCACGAGTTCGGCGAGAAGGAGCGCACGATCCTCGAGCGCACGGCCGCGACCTGCCCCGTGCACAAGAGCCTGCACCCGAAGGTCGAGATCCCGGTGACCTTCCAGTGGGGCGCGGCAAGCTGAGCTTCCTGCGCGCGCGACCCGCGCTCGTGGCCGCGCTCTTCCTGCTCGCCTGGGGCGCGTGCTTCGCCGGCGCGCTGGCCAGCGGCACGGCGCGCACCTTCGCGCTGTCGGAGGTGCTGCGCGGAGCGCTGGCGGCGCTGGACCTGGGCCAGCCGCTGGGCGGCGTGGACCAGACGATCTGGCGCCTGCGCGCCCTGCGCGCGCTCGCGGCCCTGGCGGTGGGCGGCGCGCTCGGACTCTCGGGCGCGCTGTTGCAGGGCCTGTTCCGGAACGCGCTGGCCTCGCCGGGCGTGCTGGGCGTGACCTCGGGCGCGAGCCTCGGCGCCTCGCTGGCGCTGGCGGCCCTGGGCGGATTCGGACCGGGGCTGGTGCTGGGCAGCGACGCGGCGCTGGCGCCGCTGCTGGTGACCGCGGGCGCGCTCGCGGGCGCGCTGGCCGTGCTCGTACCGTTGCTGGTGGTGGCCGGCGGGGCCGGACGCCTCTCGGTGCCCGCGCTGCTGCTGGCCGGCATGGCCATGAACGCGCTGTGCGCCGGGCTGCTGGCGGCGCTGCAGTCCCTGACGCTATCGGACTTCGAGGTCGCGCGCGCGCTCTTCGCGTGGGCCTTCGGCACGCTCGACGACCGCTCGGCGCCGCAGGTCGGGCTGGTCGCGGGCGCACTCCTCCTCGGGCTGGCGGCGATCCCGTTCGTGGCGCGCGAGCTCGACCTGTTCGCGGGTGGGGACGAGGACGCGGCCGCGCTGGGCGTCTCGGTGCGCCGCGTGCGCCTGTGGGTGCTGTTCCTGGCCGCGGTGCTGGCGGCCGCGGCCGTCTCGGTCGCGGGCCAGATCCTGTTCGTGGGCCTGATCGTGCCGCACGCGGTGCGGCTCTTGTGCGGCAGCGCGCATCGCTCGCTGCTGCCGCTCTCGGCCCTGGGCGGCGGGCTGCTCGTGCTCGGCGCCGACGTGCTGCAGCGCGCGCTGCTCCCCGACGTCGACCTGCGTCCGGGCGTGACCATGTCGCTCTTGGGCGCGCCGTTCTTCCTGCTGCTCCTGTTCCGGAAGCGCACGGAGATGCGCTCGTGGTAGGCCGACTCACGGCGCGCGGCCTGGTGCACGCGTATCCCGGCGGGGCGCGCGCGCTCGACGGCGTGGGACTCGCGCTGGGGGCGGGCGAGCTGGTGTGCGTGGTGGGTCCGAACGGCAGCGGCAAGAGCACGCTGCTGCGGCTGTGCGCCGGGCTGCTGGCGCCCAGCGCCGGCACGCTGGAGCTCGACGGGCGTCCGCTGGCCACGCTCGCGCCGCGCGAGCGCGCACGGCGCCTGGCCTTCGTGCCCCAGGCCCTGCGCGCCCTGCCCGAGCTGGATGCGCGCACCTTCGTCCTGGGCGGGCGCTACGCCCACCGCTCGCGCTGGGCCGGACTGCTGGCCGAGGAGCCGGGCGCCGATCGTGCCGCGGTGGCGCGCGCCCTGGCCGAGGCCGACGCCGAGGAGCTGGCCGCGCGGCGCCTGGACGAGCTCTCGCTCGGCCAGTTCCAGCGCGTGCTGGTGGCGCGCGCGCTGGCCCAAGAAGCGCCCCTGCTGTTGCTCGACGAGCCCACCGCGGCGCTCGATCCCGAGCACCAGGTGCGCATCTTCCTGCTGCTCGAGCGCCTGGTCGCCGCCGGGCGCAGCGCGCTGGTGGTCACGCACGAGCTGAACCTCGCCAGCCGCTTCGCCCAGCGCTGTCTGGTGCTGTGCGCGGGTCGCCTGGTGGCCGAGGGCCCGCCGCTCGAGGTCCTGCGTCCGGCCGTGCTCACGCCCGTCTTCGGCGCGCAGCTCCACTACGGACGCGGGCCGCGCGGGCGGGCGCTGGTCGTGCCCTGGCCGGCCGAGGGAGCATCGGACGAGCCCCCGCGCTAACATCGCGCGCGTGCTGCGCGTGCCGTCCCCCTGTCGCCCCGGACCCGCCGCGGAGGCCTACGCATGAGCTCGCGCGTGTGCGTGGTGGGGGCGTTGCACCGCGACCTGGTGGTGCGCGCCGCGCGCTTCGCGCAGCCCGGTGAGACCGTGCTGGGCGAGAGCTTCGAGCTCTTCATCGGCGGCAAGGGCGCGAACCAGGCCGTGGCGGCCTCGCGCCTGGGCGCGCGCGTGGTGCTGGTCGGGGCGGTGGGCGACGACGAGTGGGGGCGCGCGGTGCGGGGCGCGCTGGCGGCCGAGGGCATCGACCTCACACACGTCGTGAGCGCTCCCGGCGCGCACACCGGGGTGGGCGTGATCACGGTCGTACCGGGCGGCGAGAACACGGTGGTGGTGGCTCCCGGGGCCGACCTCGTGGTCGCGCTCGAGCACGTCGAGCGCGCCGCGGGCGCGATCGCCGAGGCCGACGTGCTGCTGGTGCAGGGCGAACTCGCGCCCGAGGTCTCGCTGCACGCCATGGAGATCGCGCGCAATTCGAACACGGTCGTGTTCTACAACTCCGCGCCCGCGCTGGCGTTGCCGGAGGGCTTCCTGCGGCAGGTGGACATCCTGGTGGCGAACCGCGGCGAGGCGGCCGAGCTGCTGGGCGATGGCACGCGCGAGATCGGTCCGCCGGGACTGGTGCGGCGCCTGGCGTGCCTGGGGCCGGAGCGCGTGGTGCTGACGCTCGGGAGCGAGGGCGCGTACCACTTCAACGGCACGGAGCTCGAGCACGTCGAGTCCTTCCCGATCGAGGCCGTCGACGCCACCGCGGCGGGCGACGCCTTCGTGGCTGCCCTGGCGGTCGCGCGCTCCGAGGGCGCGCGCCTGAAGGACGCGGTGCGCTTCGCCTGCGCGGCCGGCGCGCTGGCCGCGACCGTGCCGGGCGCGATCCCGTCCCTGCCCACCCGCGAGGCGGTCGAGGCCCTGGCCCAGAAGCGCCACAGGGGCGCGCGCACGGGTTAGGAGAGGCGCGCGCGCAGGGTAGACTCGCGCCCACGATGAGCAACGAGCGCAAGCCGTCCGAGGCGGCCAAGAGGGCAGTGACGACCGGCGGCACGGCGAGTGCCGAAGCCGGCGACAAGGGCGGGGCCTTCGACGACAAGCTCGGGCGGCTCGAGCAGCTGGTGGGCGAGCTCGAACAGGGCGGGCTCGGGCTCGAGCCGGCCATCGAGCGCTACCAGGAGGGCCTGCAGCTCCTGAAGGAGTGCCACCGCGCGCTCGAGACCTACAAGCAGCGCGTGCAGGAGCTGACGCGCGAGGCCGAAGGGGCCATGCGCCCGTTCGAGGGCGACCCCGACTTCCCCGGCGAGGGCGGGGCGGGCCGCGCCGGAGCGCGCGGGTGAGCCCGCCGCGCTGGCTCGAGCAGGGCCGCGCGTGGGTCGAGCGGCTGCTCGCCGACGCGCTGCCGCGCGAGGACGAGGTGCCCCCTCGCCTGCACGCCGCCATGCGCCACGCGCTCCTGGGCGGTGGCAAGCGCCTGCGCCCGGCGCTGGTGCGGCTGGCGTGCCTGGAACTGGGCGGGAGCGAGAGCGCGGCCGCGGCCCCGGCCGTGGCGCTCGAGCTCGTGCACACCTACAGCCTGGTGCACGACGACCTGCCCGCCATGGACGACGACGCGCTGCGGCGCGGACGCCCGACGGTGCACGTGGCCTTCGACGAGGCCACGGCGATCCTGGTGGGGGATGCGCTGCTCACCCTGGCCTTCGAGGTCCTGTGCGCCGACGAGCACGCGCGCGAGCACGCGCGCGTCCTGGCGCGCGCGGCCGGAGCGCGCGGCATGGTCGGCGGACAGGTGCTCGACCTCTCGCTCGAGACGCGCGGTGCGGCCGCGCTCGAGGTGATCGTGGACATGCACCGGCGCAAGACCGCGGCGCTGTTCGCGGCCGCGGCCGAGATGGGCGCGATCGCGGCCGGTCGCGACGCGGCGACGCGCGCGCGCGCGGCGGCCTACGGTGAGGCCATCGGCGGGCTGTTCCAGGCGGTCGACGATCTGCTCGACGTGACCGGCGACGCCCGCACGCTGGGCAAGACGCCCGGGAAGGACGCGGCCCTGGAGCGCCCGAGTCTCGTGCGCGCCCTGGGGCTCGCGGGCGCCGAGGGCCGCGCGCGCGAGCTGGCCGACGGCGCCCGCGCGCGTGCGGCGGCGCTCTCGTTCGGACCGGGAACGGCGGCCTTCGAGCTGGTGGACTTCGTTCTGGCGCGCCGCGCCTGACGAGGGGGTAGAATCCCCTTCCCGGCCCGCGCCCGGCCCCCCTCGATGACCGACCCCGTCCAGGCCAGCGGCCAGCGCTGGCTCGAAGGTTTGCGCTCGCCCGCGGACCTGCGCGGACTCCGGCCCGACGAGCGCCGCGAGCTGTGCGACCAGATCCGCGCCTTCCTGCTCGACTCGGTGCAGCGCACCGGCGGGCACCTGGGCTCGAACCTCGGGGTTGTGGAGCTGAGCGTGGCGCTGCACACCGTGTTCGACTTCCGCCGCGACCGGCTGGTGTGGGACGTCTCGCACCAGGGCTACGTGCACAAGCTGCTCACCGGGCGCCGCGAGCGCTTCGGCACGCTGCGCCAGACCGACGGCCTGTGCGGCTTCACCGATCCGCGCGAGTCGCCCTACGACCTGTTCCACACCGGGCACGCCGGCACCTCGATCTCGCTCGGACTCGGGCTGGCGCTGGCCACCGCGCACGAGGCCGAGCGCCCGCACGTGGTCAGCGTGATCGGCGACGCCTCGCTGGGCGCCGGGGTGGCCTTCGAGGGCCTGAACCACGCCGGCGCGCTGGGGGCGCGCATGCTGGTGGTGCTGAACGACAACGAGTGGTCGATCTCGAAATCGGTCGGGGCCCTGGCGCGCTACCTGACGCGCATCCGCTCGGCGCGCGTGGTGCAGCGGGCGCAGCAGGAGATCCACGGCCTCTTGCAGTCGATCCCGCTGATCGGCGACAAGGTCGAGAACGCCCTCGGTCAGGTGCGCGAGGTGCTGCGGCACTCGATCGTGCAGGGCCACGTGTTCGAGGAGCTGGGCGTGACCTACGTCGGACCGGTCGACGGGCACGACGTGAACTACCTGATCGAGAACCTGCAGCGCGTGCGCGAGCTCGACGGCGTGGTGCTGCTGCACGTGCTGACGCAGAAGGGCAAGGGCCATCCGAAGGCGCTCTCGCACCCCGAGCGCGTGCACGCCGCCAAGGGCGAGGCCCCGCGCGCGCTCACGACCGACAAGCTCGCGCCGGCCGGCGCCAAGCTCGAGCTCGTCGCGCGCCGCGCCGGCGGCGGACCGGCCTTCACCAAGGTCTTCGGCGAGGCGCTCTTGGCGCTGGCCGAGCGCGACCTGCGCGTGCACGCGATCACCGCCGGCATGCCCTCGGGCACGGGCCTGGGCGAGTTCGCCGAGCGCTTCCCGACGCGCTTCCACGACGTCGGCATCTGCGAGCAGCACGGCGTCGCCATGGCCGCGGGGATGGCCAAGGGCGGGCTCAAGCCCGTGGCCGCGATCTACTCGACCTTCCTGCAGCGCGCCTACGACCAGGTCTTCCAGGAGGTCGCGCTGCAGTCCCTGCCGGTCGTGTTCTGCCTCGACCGCGCGGGTCTGGTGGGCCAGGACGGGCCCACCCACAACGGCGTGTTCGATCTGGCCTACCTGCGCACGCTGCCGAACCTGGTGCTGGCCGCGCCGCGCGATGCCAGCGACCTGGCGCGCATGCTGGAGATGGCGCTGCGTCACGACGCGGGTCCGGTGGCGTTGCGCTGGCCGCGCGCGGACTGCCCCAAGGACGAGGGCATCCCCTCCGCCGAGCGGCGCGAGCTGAAGCCCGGCCTGGCCGAGGTCCTGCGCGAGGGCGACGAGCTCGTGGTGTGGGCCCTCGGCGCCCTGGTGCAGCAGGCCCTGGGCGCGGCCGACGAGCTGGCGGCGCGCGGGCTCTCGATCGGCGTGGTGGATGCGCGCTTCGCCAAGCCCCTGGACGAGGAGCTGCTCGGCCTGCACCTGCGGCGCTACCGCCACGTGCTCACGCTCGAGGAGCACCAGCGCGCCGGCGGCTTCGGCGCGGCCGTGCTGGAGGTGGCCTCGCGCCTGCCCGACGCGCGCGCGCGCGTGCGCATGCTGGGCGTGCCCGACCGCTTCGTCGAGCACATGAGCACGCGCGAGGAGCAGCTGGCCGAGCTCGGTCTGGACTCGGCCGGGATCGAGAAGAGCGTGGTGGCCGTGCTGCGCGCGAGCCTGGTGTAGCTGGGCAGCGCACCATGGAACCGCGCCGGCACGATCCGAGCTCGATCCAGAGCGTCCTGGTCCTGGCCAACGCCGAGAAGCCGAGCACGCGCGCGCTGATCACCGAGCTCGAGCCCTGGCTGCGCGCGCGCGTGAAGCGCGTCGAGGTGCGCTCGGACGTGGCGGCCTTCCGCCTCGAGCGCGCCGCCGCGCTGCAGGCCGGCCGCGCCGGCGCGCGCCCGGACCTGGTGGTCGTGCTGGGCGGGGACGGCGCGATCCTGGGCGCGGTGCGCGCCTTCGAGGAGGCGCCCGTGCCCACGCTCGGCATCAACCTGGGACAGGTCGGTTTCCTGGCCGCGACCCCGGCCTCGGCCTGGCGCGAGGCCCTGGCCGCGTGCCTGGCCGGCGAGGCGGTCGAGGAACCCCGCGCGCGCCTCGAAGCCGAGTGGAGCAGCGACGGCGGCGCCAAGCGCGCGCTGGCCCTGAACGAGGTCGTGCTGCAGCGCAGCTCGCACGGCGGCATGATCCAGGCCGCGCTGTGGGCCGACGCCCACTGGGTCACCAACTACCGCGCCGACGGCGTGATCGTGGCCACGCCCAGCGGCTCGACCGCCTACTCGCTGTCCGCCGGCGGGCCGATCCTCGAGACCTCGCTCGAGGCCATCGTGGTGACCCCGATCTGCCCCCAGGGTCTCTCGAATCGCCCGCTGGTGCTGCCCAGCGGAGTCGAGCTGACGCTGGCGGTCGAGGCCTCGAACGGCGCCCCGACCCTGGCCATCGACGGGCACGACTTCCATCGTCTGGCGGAGGGCGAGCGCGTCACGCTGCGCCGGCATCCGGTGCCGGTGCCGCTGTTGTGGATGCGGGGGATGGATCCGTATCGGCGGCTGCGCGAGCGGCTGGGTTGGCGGGGGAGTCTGGATCCGGCGGCGGGACCGGGGCGGTAGGGACCAACGGATCTCGGGACCCGCTCAGCGAGGCTTGAACTGCCCGCCGGCCACAATCTCTATCTCTTTCGACCAGCCAACCTGAACGGGTGGCCCTTGGCTGCCTTCTCCTGGGTAGTTGAACCAGTAGGCGCCGGGCCCTCCGAGGAAGGTGCAGCCACTGTGCCGAAGGCTCTTGGCGATCAAACCAGGAGCGCCTGCAGCTGGAGGATTGTTCACGGGGCCGCCGGGGCACGGGCCATCGACCGAATCATCCCATCCGAAGCGTATGCCTCCACCCCCCTGGATCGTCGAGTTCAGGGCGAAGACGAACGCCCCCGAGGCACTGACTCCAGCCGACCCACTGGCCCAAGCCTCGCAAGTGTATTCACCGTGCCAGCCTCCGATCGTTGCATAGAAGGAAGACTCGATCAGCAGCAGGGTAGAAACATTGCCTGCCACCAAGGCTGAAGCTCCCTGGGCCGACACGTGGCTTGCGGCACCCGATGCCCACACGATTGAGTTGGCGATTCCCAGAAGGTCGAACCCTCCTGCCGTGATTCCAGGGTGTGCCGGAGGCGAGCCCGAGTTGTCGGGGTCTTGGAGTATCTGTGCGTTTCGAAGGAAGACGCGTCCGTAGCCTGGTCCGTCAAAGAGAATCTCGTGGTATGTCCCGCCGACCAGCGTGATAGGGCGATCTACTCTGATGAAACGCTTCAGTCGAGGGCCGTAAGTGTCCGCGTTGAGCACACTTCCCGGCGCTGCAGAATAGATCGCATCTTGCAGGGTCGGGATCCTTGTAGCGCCCGAAGGTAACACGGACTGCTGGGGCCAAATGGGAAGGGCGACCATGAGCGCACCAGCAACGCCAAGCAGTTTGTGCAACTTCCCCATGCGGGGCATTGTACGGGGTCGTGATGGTCCGGCAAGAGCGAGTGTCGCTTCCCGGGGCCCCGCTCGTTGGCGCCGGACCGCG